>JANSYS010000059.1 GCA_024742275.1 Alphaproteobacteria bacterium
CACCCGAAGAGGTCCAGTCGACGAGTCACCTTCCGGGTGCGCCATTAAAACCCCGCGTCAATCGCCACAACATCATGATATGAAACTATGAATCGCTCCCGGCCCACGGACAATCGCGTTCTCACCTGGGCAATGCGGGTTTTTGTCTCTTTTTATCCGCATTGGTCGCGGTCCGAGAACGCAGCCGGGCGCCCTCTATCGAAGGATCCTTGCGTCCCGATACGGACCGGCATTCGGGAAACCGTCCGAAACAATGCTGAACTCCAAGAGACTGCCCGACGGAAGCGCTCGTCGAGCGAAGGCACCGCGGATCAGAAGCGCTAATCACCCTTCACGACAGAAAGCCCTCGTGAAAGAGGAACGATATGTCAAAAATCAAAAATTAAGTGAAAACAGAAATATATTATGCGACTATACTTATATACTTGTACTTTTTTTCGTAAGGTAAAAGTCGCGGAAAATCTTATAAATTTGGGAGCGGCGGATAGTGAGATCGCAAAAAAAAGTTGAGCCGGCATGCGTCCGGAGAAACTCCTGACGAACATGCGAAGCACGTGGTCTTCTCTGGCAACGATCTTGGTTCAATCAACAGTCATATTGATGTTCTGGCCGCGACATTCGCCAATGCCCACTCTATCATTGTAGCAAATCCAGGAACCGATTTGGCTTGGCATCATGCCGCCTTGAGGGGCGGTCCACAGGGCACTCTGCAAGAAGACGTGCTCGTCTATGCTCTTATTCGCGAGCCAAATGGCGACTACTGGCAATTGACGATCTATGATGCGCCGAAGTCGGCGAATGTCGGGAGGGCGACCGCGCGCTGATCCTGGTGGGGTTCGCGGCGGGCCTGCGGCGCTCGGAGCTGGTGGCGGTCCAGGTCGAGCACATGACGGCCGTGGAGGGCGGCTACGAGATCTGGCTCGGAACCACGAAGACGGACGAGGGCGACCGGGACCGCTATCTGCCCTGTGGGCGCGCTGAACGCCTGGCTGGACCGCTCGGGCCTTCAGGAGGGGCCGGTGTTTCGGGGATTCCAGCCGAACGGCGATCTGCGGCCGACGGCGCTGAGCGACCAGGCGGTGCGCCTGGTGATGAAGGAGCGGGCGGCCGCGGCCGGGCTCGACGTGCGGCGGACCCAGCGCGGCGGGCGGACGGTCACCGAGCAGGTCCGCTGGGGCGGCCACAGCCTGCGGCGCGGGATCGCGACCGCGGTTGCCGAAGCCACGGACGGCGACGTGAAGGCGGTTCAGGAGGCCGGCCGGTAGAAGTCCGCCGTGACCGCGCTCCGCTATGTCGAATCCACCCGCCGCGTCGATCGCAGCGCGTCGGCCCTGGTGATGGGCGGTAAGCGAAAGACGTCCGACTAGGGGTTTGTCGAGGCGGCGCCGGGACGCGTCCGTCAATGCTCCATTGTCGCGCACTTGGGAAAACGGGCGCCTCGCCGGCGAAACGACCCGAAATCGGCCCGGATAGCTTCTGGCGGGATGTTAGGAGGGCAGGAGAGGGGCCATTTCCGCGCCCGTCGATCAACCATCCCTTTGGCCGGCTCGCGATAAGAGATGACGGGAGATATCTTGGCTATGCGATCGCCCGCCACCAGCGGCGCGCTACCAGGATCGCAAACAGACCCTGGGCGGCGAGCGCCACCGTCGCCGTCTGGGCTCCAACAACCTCGGCAAGGAAGCCCAGGTAGAAGAAGCCAATGGGCCCGATCCCGATGCAGACCGACAGCAGGCCGAGCAGGCGGGCGCGCATCTCGGTCGGGGCGTGGACGTAGACGAGGGTCGCCTGCATAACGCTGAACCCGGCGCCGCCGATGCCCACCAGTAGTAGGGCGCCTCCGGCAAGCGTCACTGAGGGGATCGTCGCAAATGCGATTAGGGCCGTCATATAAAGCGTGATGCCGCCGACATAGACCCGTTTGTACCAGCGTGCGCGCGAAACCGCGGCGATCGTCAGGGCGCCTAGAAATGCGCCGACACCATCTATACCGGCCAATAGCCCGACACCCTCGGGCCCGAGATTGAGATGGTCTTTGCCGAGCACCGGGATCATGCTGAGGCACGGCCAGCCGAAGATGTTGAAAATCACGGTCACCAGCAGCACACCGGTCATCCGGCGATCTGCGCGTACCCACGCGAAGCCCTCACGGACCCGTTGCAACACTGGAGCGGTATCGGTGGCGCCGATCCGGCTGCGGATGCCGATGCGGAGTGCGGCTACCAGCGCAATCGCGTAGAGCACGGCGCCAAGCCAGAATACGCCGGCGATCCCGGCGGTTGCCAGGATCAGTCCGCCAACGGTCGGCCCCAGCATGCGACTGGCATTATTGGTGCCGACGTCGAGCGACATCGCCGGACCCATCCGGTCAGGGCCGACAGTGTCGCCAATCATCATCCGCCGCACCGGATTGTCCGTCGCCCAGCCCAGCCCGTTCACGAAACTGGCGACGGCCAGATGCCAGACCTGCAGCAGACCCAGTGAGCCGAGGATCGCGATGGCGAGAGAGCTGGCCATCATCGCCAAGACGACGAAGATCAAGGCGCTGCGACGCTCGAGCCGCTCCGCGATGGCGCCGAGAATGGCGCCGAACAGCCCCATCGGCAACAGCCGAAGCATCGTGAGCATGGCGACCAGGAAGGCCGATTCCGTCGCTTGATAAGCGAATACTCCGACGGCCAGCATCTCCAGCCAGCGGACGACGAACACCACCAAACCGACCAGCCACAGGCGCCGGTAGTCCGGCTCGGCCAGCAGCCAGCCGCGCCGGCTTCCCGCAGGTTGCTCCAAAGCGATTTCCTCCACCGCATTATTCTTATGGTTGGATCCGTCAGTTCCGACGCACGCCGGGCGGCGCTACGGCGAGGCAAGTCGGTTCAAAGTAGAGGCTCAGGCCCCCTTCGGGCCAAGACCTCAATTGGGGTTTCGGTACCAGATTTCCCCAAAAGTAGGGGATTGATTGGAACGTGGGGGTCAGGCGGCTTTCCAGTTTGTCGTTGCCATCTTGTATTAGGCGTCGTTCATTGATTTCGCACGCAAGGTGACGATCGCGTGTGCGCCGGCGGTTGACCAGCGCATCTGCTGCAGTCTGTTCATGCGCCAGTTCGCCAATACGGTCGCCAAACCCTCCGAGGTTGACGTACCGACCGGCTGCCCGGCCCGCTGGCGCCCGGCGAAATCGACCAGATAGGAGCTCTGGCCATTGATGTAGCCCCCGAGACTGCCGAGGGCGGTGCGCAGTCGACGGGCTGGCGCTGTCGTTCGGCCGGATCGTGCCCGATCTGCATCAAAGGCGTGCAGCCGGCGCTCGATCTGCGCGATCGCTAGCCGAGCGTGGTACTCTCGTTCGGTGAGGACGCGCGGTTCTTTGGCCGTGGTCTTCGCGATCTGCAGGCGCTGGGCCAGATGCGACGATCTCACCGAGCCGCGCAACCGCGATGCGCCGTGAGACTGTGCCCCGGATCGACTTCCACCAGTTCGAGCTTCCAACTCATCCAACGCTCCCGTTCCGGCCGATCCATGGATCACTCACATCTTACCGATCGCGAGAACCCATAAGTCCGTCCGACTCCCACGTTTGGAACAGTCCCCCCGCGGCCTCTAGGTTCGGGTAGCGAACGAGCACTGTCGGAGCAGCAACTTGAGCGCCAACGACGGTTGATCGGCGCCTCTCGGTTTCGGCCCCATTCACATGCTATCCAAAACCGCATCACAGAAGCTGCTCACGAGCCGCAAGTCCCGCTTCTCGCGCGGCGTGACGAGGCAGTTGCGATAGCTTTCACCCATCTCCTCAATCTCCAGCGAAACGAGGTTGGTGGAGTCGAACTGACCGTCTTCTAGCATGAAGCCGACACCAATTCCGTGGAGGATGGCTTCCTTCACAACCGGGAAGGTCGTGGTTCGAACGACTCTCTGCAGAGCCACCCCCAGGTCCGCCGCTCTTTGACGAACCAGCGTTTGGGTCAGCGACCCGTCTTCTGGAAGGATCAAGGTTTCCGTTGCCAGATCTCCCAGAGAGATCTTCTTTCGGTTCGCCATAGGGTGACTGCGGCTGACGAACGCCTTGTAACGGGTACGGCCAATCTCCCCGATCCACAACGTGTCGTCGGCGTGATCCTCCCCCAATGAATTGGTCCATCCTGAAGTTTTGGAAGGAGGACCTGATATGGCGATGAAGCGGTACAAACCTGAGGAGATCGTCGGCAAGCTGCGGCAGGCGGAGGTTCTGCACAGCCAGGGCCTGTCGATGG
>JANSYS010000076.1 GCA_024742275.1 Alphaproteobacteria bacterium
CCCGGTCCGCCAGTCCGTGCTGCTCGAGTAGAAGCTTGGGAGCTTCAGCGTCGCGATCCCTCTCCAGTGCAAGGTGTCGTCGGCGAGCCGGGTGTATCTCCCCTTCGCGCCGTTGTTGATCAGCTTGTTGAAGGCCTTTCCCGCCCTCGGAGCTGGTCCGAGGGCGTTCGACCCTTTGACCTCTCCACTGGAGAGTCCAATCGGCTGCGCCGACCGGTTCTCACCCCTGTAGCCCGGATCCGTCTTCTCGACGGCGAGGACCGACAGGGCCTCCGCCGCCACCACCGCCCCGTATTTCTCGGCCAGGGCGGCGCGAATGTTCGCGACATGGCCGAACCAGCTCCTCTTGAGCCCGTCGATCCGCTGGTAGAGGGCGCGGCGCCGCGCCTTGAGCCGCCCCAGCCCGCCGAGGAGCCGGAAGAACCGGCCGTGCATGCTCAGGTACCGGGCCGCCTCCGGACCGGTCACCTCCTCCAGCGCCTCCGGGATCGGCGCTCTCGGGTCCGCGCCGGTGAGCCGGTTCAGCTCCCCCTTGAGCCGCCCGAGCCGGGCGTAGCCCCGATCGATCTCGGACCGGAGCGCATCGATCCGGTCCGCGTGCTCCGCGATCCGGGCCAGGAAGGCGCGGCCGCTGAGCTGGACCCGCTCCAGCACCTCCACCTCCGCCCCGGAGACGTGCGTCTCCAGGAACGCTCTCGTCTCCCGTTTCCCCGGATTCGAGCCGGCGAAGGCGACCCGCTCCGGCGAGACCCCGTCCGCGCAGCGGACGACGACCATGCTGGAGGTGTTCGCGTATCCGAAGTCCTCCGCGAGGACGGTTTTCGCGCCCGCGATCTCGGGCGCGCGGGGCTGACGCAGCAGCACCGCCTTCGGCCGGAGCCGGTCCGGGCCGAGCTCCAGGACGAGGGACCGGACCGTCTGATCCGGGTCATCCTGATGCCGGGCCGCGACCGGGCGCGGGAGCCGCAACGGGACCCGGATCGCGGGGCCGCGGGGCCGGTGCGAGGAGATCTCGACAGCGGCGGTCCCGTCCCCGGACCCGTCCAGGCCGGAGGCGAGACCGGCGAGCGCGGCGCTCAGCGCCTCCGCGCCCCCGCGCACGCAGCGGTGGTCGAGGTGCAGCTGGATCGCGGCCTCGTCGCCCCAGACCGGGCAGCCGAACCGGGCGCTCACCGCCGCCTCCATGGCGCGCAGCGCCTCCGCCCGGACCGGCGTGAGCCCGGCGTCCCCGGACCGGAGGTCCCGGAACAGGCCCATCGCGGCGCGGAAGTCGAGCGGATCCGCCAGCGCCTGAAGCGCGGCGACGTCCGCCTCCGAGAGCCGGGAGGCCCAGGCCTCGGGCAGGTTGAGGAGGCGCCGGGTCCCGTCCTTCGCCGGCGTCTCCGCACGAGCGGAGACGTGCTTGAGACGCCCGAACAGGCGGGCCTGGGCCCGTTTCCACTGCTCGGTGACGGCCGGCTTGGCGAGGAGCCGCATCTTCTCGGCCCAGACGCTGCTGAGCCCGCCCCGGACGGCGTCCCGCTGGATCGGGAGGAGGGCCGCGTCCAACTCC
>JANSYS010000013.1 GCA_024742275.1 Alphaproteobacteria bacterium
CATCGACGCCGACCACACTGCAAGCATTCTTGCCCAGATCAACCCCAAGGATCACAATATTCATCGGTCCGTTCCTTTCCTTCTCAAGCACCGGCATCCTATCTGATGCCAGGGAAAAGGGGCGGGCCATTCCATAAAGACCGGGTCGGCGACGACCCGGTCTTTCCGTTTGCGGAACCGAAGGCCGCGCTCAGTAGCGGTAGGCCTCCTGCTTGAACGGGCCGTTGGGGGTGACGCCGATATAGGCGGCCTGCTCCTCCGACAGTTTCGACAGGTTGGCGTTGATCTTCTTCAGGTGAAGCTCGGCCACGCGCTCGTCCAGTTTCTTCGGCAGGACGTAGACCTGTCGATCGTACTGGTCGTGGTTCTTCCAAAGCTCGATCTGCGCCAGGACCTGGTTGGAGAAGGAGGCGCTCATCACGAAGCTCGGGTGGCCGGTGGCGCAGCCCAGGTTCACCAGACGGCCCTCGGCCAGCAGGAGCAGCCGCTTGCCGTCCGGGAAGACGACCTCGTCGACCTGCGGCTTGACGTTCTCCCACTTCATGTTGCGCAGGCCGTCGACCTGGATCTCGTTGTCGAAGTGGCCGATGTTGCAGACGATCGCCCGGTCCTTCATCTCCCGCATGTGGTCGACGGTGATGATGTCCTTGTTGCCGGTGGCGGTGACGAAGATGTCGGCGCGCGGGGCGGCATCCTCCATCGTCACCACCTCGAAGCCCTCCATCGCCGCCTGCAGGGCGCAGATCGGGTCGATTTCCGTCACGATGACACGGGCGCCCGCGTTCCGCAGCGACTGGGCCGAGCCCTTGCCGACATCGCCGTAGCCGGCGACACACGCGACCTTGCCCGAGAACATCACGTCCGTCGCCCGGCGGATGCCGTCGGCGAGGCTTTCGCGGCAGCCGTAGAGGTTGTCGAACTTCGACTTCGTGACGCTGTCGTTCACGTTGATCGCCGGGACCTTGAGGGTGCCTTTCTTGGCCATCTCGTAGAGACGGTGGACGCCGGTGGTGGTCTCTTCCGACACGCCCTTCACGTCCGCGAGCAGCTCGGCATACTCCTCGTGCATCATGATCGTGAGGTCGCCGCCGTCGTCCAGCAGCATGTTGGGGCGCCAGCCGTCCGGACCTTCGATGGTCTGGCGGATGCACCACTCGTACTCCTCCTCGGTCTCGCCCTTCCAGGCGAAGACCGGGATGCCGGCGGCGGCGATGGCGGCGGCGGCCTGGTCCTGGGTCGAGAAGATGTTGCAGGACGACCAGCGGATTTCCGCGCCAAGCGCGATCAGCGTCTCGATCAGCACGGCGGTCTGGATCGTCATGTGCAGACAGCCGGTGATCCGCGCACCCTTGAGCGGCTTCGACGGGCCGTACTCCTCGCGGATCGCCATCAGGCCCGGCATTTCGGTCTCGGCGATCGCAATCTCGCGGCGGCCCCAGTCGGCCAGCGAGATGTCGGCGACCTTATAGTCGGTGAATTCGGCCATGGATGTCCTCGTCTCCTGGTTTTGCGGCGCCCGCCGGGCGGCGAAGTCTCCCGCGCCCGCTGGGCTTCCTCGCATGAATGTCGGCCTCGCGCTGCGTATAACAAGACGGTGCCGGATCGGCAAGGCGAGGCTCAGGGGCGCCCGATCGCTTTCGCCAGATCCATCGAGGTCGGCTCGGCAAACCCCGGATGCGCCTTGCGCCCGGTCTCCACGTAGCCAAGATGCCGGAACAGGGCGATGTTGTCGGGAAGCCGCAGGCGCACCCCGACCGTAATCGGACCCAGGCCGTCCGCTCTGGCGAAATCCTCGACCGCGTCGGTCAGGGCGCGGGCGATGCCCTGCCCGCACGCCGACGGGTCCACGGCCAAACGGTCCATATAAACCGATCCGTCCGGTTTCGGAGCGGCGCAGACCGCCCCCAAGATCAGGCCGTCCTGCCTGCGCGCGATAAAGACGCGGCCGCCCCGCTCGACCCGGGCGGCGAGCGTATCGACGGTTTCCGTCATCGCCGAGGAGGGCGGGTCGATCCTGTCGGCAAGTGTGGCGAAGGCGCGATGGATCACCGCGACCGCTTCCGGGAGATCGGCCGGGCGGGCGGGCTCGACGTCGACCGTCACACCGCCCCCCGCAACCGGTCGCCCAGTTCGCCCATGCGCTCCGCCTCGAGATTGGCGAAGGCGAGACGCAGATACGGGTCCTGGCCGGGTCCGAATACCGTGCCGGGGAGGGTCAGGACGCCATGCTCCTGGGCCAGCCGCTTCGCCACCGCGTGGGCGGTTTCGCCGTCGAAGGGATGGCGGACATAGGCGAAATAGGCGCCGGTCGAGACCAGGTCGAAGGCGAGGTTGCCCGAGCTGAACACGTCCAGCAGCGCCTGGCGCCGGCCGGCCATCATCTCCCGCTTCTCCGCCGCCCAGCCCCAGAGGTGCCGCAACGCGTAGAGCGCGCCGTCCTGGCCGATGCGGGCGGCGCAGATCGACATGGTGTCCATCAGCTTGGCCACCTGCTCGATAAAGGCGGTGCCGGCGACGATGGAGCCGACCCGGTAGCCGGTCAGGCTGAACACCTTGGAGAAGCTGTAGAGCTGGATCACTGTGTCGCCCCAGGTCGGATCGCCAAACAGAGTGTGGCGCGGCTCGGACGGGTCGAGGAAATCCTTGTAGGTCTCGTCCAGCACCAGGGCGATGCCGCGCTCGGCGCAGAGGTCGCGGAACCGGGCGATCACCTCGGGAGAAATGACGGCGCCCGTCGGGTTGTTCGGGCTGACCAGCAACAGGGCGCGGGTCCGGTCGGTGATCAGCCTCGACGCCTCCTCCGGATCCGGCACGCCGCCGCGGTCGGCCCGGAACGGCAGGTGGACGCCCGTCACGCCCAGGGCGTCGAGCCACATCTGGTGATTGAAGTAATAGGGCAGGGGCAGGATCACCTCGTCGCCGCACCGGGCGAGCGCCATGATCGCCAGGCAATAGGCCTGGTTGCAGCCGGCGGTGATCTGAACGTTATCCGGCCGCACGTCGCCGTTGTAGAACTCGCTCATATGCTCGGCCAGGGCCGACTTCAGCGCCGGGATGCCAGTGATCGGAGCATACTGCGCCGCCTCAAACGTTTTGGCGCGCTCGGCCAGATGGGCGCGGAGACTTTCGTCCGGCGGATAGCTCGGTACCGCCTGGCAGCAGTCGAGCAACGGCTTGCCGGGAATCGCCGGGCGGCCGTCGACCCAGGCTCTAGCCTCGGCTATGGGCGGTTCGACGACGGAAACGACGTCGGGATTGACGGTGAAGGTCATGGTGGGGCTCCGAGAGGCAGCCCCGGACATTAGGCGACGCTCGATCCGCGGTCCAGAGACCGCGGACCGTAGCGCGCCGGATCGATCACATGTCTTTGACCATCTTCAGGAAGCGGTCGACCTGAGCGGCCAGTTTTCCGCTGTCCGAATGCAGCTGCGCCGAAGCGGACTTCATTTCGTTCGCCGCGTCGCCTGTCTGATTGCTTCCCTCGCTGACGCCGACCACGTTGCGCGAGACTTCTTCCGTCGCCGCCGATTGTTCCTCCACGGCGGAGGAAATGCTGACCGCGATATCGCTCAGGTCTTCGATGGTCTTCGTGATGTGCTCGATCGATCCGACCGTGTCGCGGGTCGCCGCCTGCACCTGGTTGATCTGTGCGGAGATCTCCTCGGTCGCCTTCGCGGTCTGCCCGGCAAGCGATTTGACCTCGGACGCGACCACCGCGAACCCCTTGCCCGCTTCGCCGGCGCGCGCCGCCTCAATGGTGGCATTCAGCGCCAGGAGGTTGGTCTGCGCCGCGATATCGTTGATGAGTTGGACGACGACCCCGATGTTCTCCGCGAGCTTCGCCAGTTCCGCAACCTTGGCGGTGGATTGGTGCGCTTCCGACACGGCTTCGGCCGACCGGCTGGCCGAGCTCGCGACCTGATCCGAGATCTCCTTGATCGACGAGGACAGTTGCTCGGTGGCCGCGGCGGCGGCGTTGGACTGGCCGCTGGTCTGTTGCGCGTTCGTCGAGAGGGTTTCGGACGTGACCTGCATCATTTGCGACGTAGCCGCGATACTGTCGACGACCGACTTGACCTGTTCTTCGAACTCCTGGGCCAGAGTGGCCTGATTGGTGATCACGGCCCAGTTCAGCATCGCGCCGATATAGTCGCCCGCGGGGTTCCGGATGGCCGACACTTTGAGGCTCAGCGTTTCGTCACCGAGCTTGATACGTGCGTGGTGCGGCAAGTTCGACGGGTCGGACAGAAGATTCTGCTGATGGGTCGGAACCTTGTGGAACACGTCGATCGACGAACCGACAAGCTCATCCGCCTTGATCGGAATCAGATGCTCGAGTTCGCGCAGCGTCGAGATCGTGGTCTTGTTGGCGTAGGTGATCTTGAACGTTTTCGGATCCGCCATCATCACGTTGATCGGCATCTCGTCGAGCATGTTCAGCAGCGAGGCGTTATAGGCCTCCTGCTCGATCTGCTTGGTGACGAGCGACCAGGCCAGCATCGCCGCCACATAGTTTCCGCGACGGTCCCGGATCGCGGACACGAGAAGATCCAGCGTCTCGCCTCCGATGGTGATCCGGGCCTTGCGCGGCAGATTGGAGGGGTCGGCGAGCATCCGGCGCTGATGCTCAGGCTTCTTGTGGAAGACGTCGATCGACGACCCGACAAGGTCTTTGACCTTGATCGGCAATGCGTCTTCGATCTCCTTCAGCGTATCCAGAGTCGATTTGTTCGCATATGTGATGTTGAACGTCTTGATATCGCATACCATGACGTTCAACGGCATGTCTTCGACCATAGACTCCCAAATCTTATGGTCGAATTTTCCCGATTATGCACTCGTGTCTTTACTAAAGCCTGCGAACATGATTGCCCCGCAACTCCAATTTTTCCGTCGACGGTCTACGCGCCGCTGCGGCAGGCGGATCATTTACTTATTGTTAATCAACTTTACGGCGACGCTATTTACAACCGTGGATGTATCGAATTCATAAGAAACGTTTGATTCTGTATAAAATTTTATTTTGATCGATTTTGGATTTTCGCTTTTTGCCAGCCGGCCGAAGGCATGTCCAAGCGGTGTCATAGGCTGTCGTTGAAATCGTCGAGCAGGACGGCGATCCGCCCTTCGTCGAGCTCGTCCATGATCGCACGCGCGCGCTGGGTGGCCGGGGCGAAGGACAGGCGGCGGATGCGCTGCTTCACCCGCGGCAGGGCGGTGGCCGACATCGACAGTTCCTTCACTCCGAGGCCGACCAGCAGCGGAGCGTAGCGCGGATCTCCGGCGATCTCGCCGCAGATGCTGACAGGCAGTCCGTGCCGGTTGGCGGCATCCACGGTGAACTGGATCAGTCTGAGCACCGCCGGGTGCAGGGGATTGTAGAGGTCCGCCACCTGCTCGTCGCCCCGGTCGATGGCGAGGGTGTACATGGTCAGGTCGTTGGTGCCGAGAGCCATGAAATCGCATTCCATGGCCAGTGCGTCGGCCGAAAGCGCCGCCGCCGGCACTTCGATCATCGCGCCGAGCGGCGGGACCGGATCGGCGATCGCCACCTTGCGGCGCTTCAGCCGTCGCACGACCTTTGCGAGGATCGTGCGCACGGCCCGTACCTGCGCCGTCGAGGAGATCATCGGCAGCAGGATGCGTACGGGTCCGTGGGCGCCGGCACGCAGGATGGCGGAGAGTTGGGTCTCAAGCAGTTTCGGCTCGCGTAGGGACAGGCGGATGGCACGCAAGCCGAGCGCCGGGTTGGCGCTGTCGGCGATGCGGTCTCCCAACGCCGTCGCTAGCTTCTCGCCGCCGACATCGAGGGTGCGGATGGTCACGGGCTTCCCGGCCATGCCCTCGACCACCTGGCGCAGGGCGGCGTACTGCTCGTCCTCGTCGGGCAGCACGTCGCGGTTCATGAACATGAACTCGGTTCGGAACAGACCGACGCCCTCGGCGCCCCGATCGGTGGCGATGTCCAGATCGCGCGGCAGTTCCAGATTGGCGAACAGCGAGATCGCCACCCCGTCCTGGGTGACCGCCGGCAGCGCGCGCAGGCGTGTCAATTCGCGTTCCAGGCGCTCGCGGGCGGCGGATCGGCGGTTGTACTCGGCCAGCAGGTCGGCGTCGGGGTCGAGCACGATCCGGCCGGTATCGCCGTCGACGATGATGGTCTCGCCGGAGCGGATCGTCTTCGGCGCGACCGTGACCCCGAGCACCGCAGGCAGCCCCATGGACCGGGCCATGATGGCGGTATGGCTGTCGGTGCCGCCGAGGGCCGTGACGAAGCCGCCGACCCGCGCCGGGTCGAGCAGCGCCGTGTCCGCCGGGCTCAATTCCTCGGCGATGATGATCGCCCCCTCGGGCAGATGGGCGAAGGCCTGGTAGGGCGTTTCGGTAAGTTGGCGCAGGATGCGGTCGCCAACCTCACGCACGTCCTGGGCGCGGGATGCGAGATAGGCGTCGTTCACCGCCGATAGGCTGCGAACCATGTCGCCGACCACGCTCTGCACGGCGGCTTCGGCATTGACCCGCCTTTCGCGGATCGCGTCGGTGACGCCGCCGGCGAGTCGGGACGAGCCGAGCATGGCGGCATGGGCTTCCAGCAGCGGGCCCAGTTCATCGAGCACCCCGCTGGGCAGGGCCTCCGCCTTGCGCCGGAGCTTGCGGACCTGCTTGTCGGCGCGTGCCCGTGCGGCGTCGAAACGCTTGACCTCCGCCTCGATCTGACCGGCCGCGATCTTGTACTCGGGCACCTGAATGACGCCCGTATCGACCACATGGGCGGGGCCGATGGCGATTCCCGGCGAGACCCCGATGCCTTCTAGAAGCCCGCGCTTGCCGCCCCGGTCCTTGCGTGTCCGCGATGTCCGGTCAGTGGTCTTCATGGAACTTGGACTCCACCAGATGGGCGATGGCATCCATCGCTTCTCCCGCGTCCGATCCCGTGGCCCGCACCAGGATTGAGCAGCCGGGGGCCGCCGCGAGCATCATCAGTCCCATGATGGAGCGCCCGGATACGGACTGCCCGTCCTTCTCCACGGAGACCTCCGCGTCGAAGGCGCCGGCGCACTTCACGAACTTGGCCGCCGCGCGGGCATGGAGACCCCGCTTGTTTGTGATGAGCAGCTTGCGTTCTTCGATCGACATCGCGGTCACCGTCATGCGCCGGTGGCGCCCAGGACCTCCGACGCGATCGAGATGTATTTCCGGCCTGCATCGCGCGCGGCCATACTCGCTTCCGTAAGGCTGGCCTCTTCCCGGACACTGGCCAGCTTGATCAGCATCGGAAGGTTGACGCCGGCAATTACCTCGACGCCTGGCCGGTCGATGATGGAGATCGCCAGATTCGACGGCGTACCGCCGAACATGTCGGTCAGAACGATCACGCCGCTGCCGCTATCCATTTCCTTGGCCCGATCCATGATCTCGCTGCGGCGCTTCTCCATGTCGTCTTCCGGGCCGATGCAGACCGTAGCCAAGTGCGATTGCGGGCCGACGACATGCTCCATAACCGCCTTGAGTTCATCGGCGAGACGACCGTGGGTCACCAGAACAATACCGATCACTGTGTTTTCCGTGCTTGTTCGATCGATGTCGGTTGCGCGCCGCCCGCCTCGCGCGGCAGGTCGCGATGGCGGAGCGTGACAGGAGTCCCCGTGCTCTTCAACCACTCGGCCAGCCGTTCCGCGACGTGAACCGATCTATGCTTGCCGCCGGTGCAGCCGACCGCAACCGTAAGATAGCTCTTACCCTCCCGTTCGTAGCGCGGAAGCAGCGGGCCGATCAGGCGGGTCAGGGAGTCGAAGAAAGGAGCGAAGCCGGGATCGCCGGCGACAAAGGCTCCAACCTCCGGGTCGCGTCCGTCGCGGGGCCGCAGCACGTCGACATAGTGCGGGTTGGCAAGAAAGCGCACGTCGAAAACGAGATCCGCCTCGCGCGGCAGGCCGCTTCGGAAGGCGAAGGACACGACCGTTACCGTCATCGCCCGGTCGCCCTGGAGGGCGAGGGAGGAGATCAGGTTCTCCCGGAATGCTGCGAGGCTGGAGGAGCTCGTGTCGATAACAGCGGTGGCGAGATCCCGTACCGGGGCGAGCATCTGACGTTCGATGGCTATTCCGTCGGCCACCGGTCGGTCGGCCGCCAGCGGGTGGCGGCGCCGGGTCTCGGTAAAACGCCGGATCAGCACATCGTCGTCGCAGTCGAGAAACACCACGCGCAGATCGACATCGTCCCGCGCCTCCAACTCGGCGATGGCGTCGGCGAGAGGTTCGGTCGCGAACCCTCGTGTCCGGGGATCGACGCCGACCGCGATCCGCCCTTCGGTATCGCGCGCCGCCATGAGAGCCGGCATCAGACTGAGCGGCAGGTTGTCGACCGCCTCGTAGCCGACATCCTCCAGCACCTTGAGGGCCGAGGTGCGGCCGGCTCCGCTCAAGCCGGTGACCAGGACGACGGAGAGCAGGGCGCTCATGCTGTGCTGACCTGTCTGACGGCGATCCGCACCTTTGCCGCCGCCGACGCTTCCAGCGCGTGCAGCGCGATCAGAGGGATGCTCACTCCCAGGTGCGTCCAACGGCCGGGATCCGGCATGCGCGGCACCTGCTCGAGCGGCACGAGGTCGACGACGAGAACGAGGGCGACGCGCTGGACGGCCGGGACCGAGACGATGCCGATGCCGCGCACTTCCATCCTGCCCGACAACGCCTCCGGCGCGCGGGCCACCAGGCTGTTGCCTTCCCGGGCAACCGCGACGCGATCGTCGGCGACCAGGTGCGCCCCCGCGTCGATCAGGCGTAGGGCCAAATCGGATTTGCCGCTGCCGGACGGACCGCGCAGCAGCACGCCGCGCCCATCAATCGACAGAACATTGCCCCAGATCGTCTCCATGGCCGGGAGAATGGGTGCAGCGGAGCTGCCAGGCAATCCCCGATCGGCAGGGCCGCGATGGCGTGCCGCAGTCGCAGTGCGTCCGGAACTCGACCATTGAATCGTTTGAATCCCTTTGCGTCTGCGGGAGGCGGAGATATAACGGCGCCAAATCAAGACGGGCGTCGGCCCGCATCTAGCCGACCGGGCCGAGGCGCACCTCGGACGGCCGCGCAGTCTAGAGACTTATTTCAGTCGCGAGACTTCGCCGCCAACTGGCTGCTGCCATAGAATCGAGGAGAGAAAACACGATGACCGCAGGCCTGGACAGCTTCAAGACGAAGGCGACCCTCGACGTCGCCGGAAAGACCTACACCTACTACGACCTTGGCAAGCTGGAGGTCGCGCACCCGGATGTCGCGCGCCTTCCCTACTCTCTCAAGGTCCTGCTCGAGAATCTGCTGCGCTACGAGGACGGGGTGACCGTCACCGGCGAGGACATCACCGCGATGGCCGACTGGGCGAAGACCCGGAAGTCTGCACGCGAGATCGCCTATCGTCCGGCCCGCGTTCTGATGCAGGATTTCACCGGCGTTCCGGCCGTGGTCGATCTTGCCGCCATGCGCGACGCCATGGAGGAGCTTGGCGGCGACGCGACTAAGATCAATCCGCTGTCGCCGGTTGATCTCGTCATCGACCACTCTGTGATGGTCGACGATTTTGGCAATCCGGAAAGCTTCAAGAAGAACGTCGACCTTGAGTTCGAACGCAACAAGGAGCGCTACGAGTTCCTGAAGTGGGGTCAGCAGGCGTTCTCCAACTTCCGCGTCGTGCCGCCGGGAACCGGCATCTGCCATCAGGTGAACCTGGAATATCTCGCGCAGACCGTTTGGACCAAGGACGAGAACGGCGAGACCTTTGCCTATCCGGACACTCTGGTCGGCACCGACAGCCACACCACCATGGTCAACGGCATGGCCGTGCTGGGATGGGGCGTGGGCGGCATCGAGGCCGAGTCCTCCATGCTCGGCCAGCCGATCTCCATGCTGGTTCCGGAAGTGATCGGTTTCAAGCTGACCGGCAAGATGCCGGAAGGCGCGACCGCCACCGATCTCGTGCTGACCGTGACCCAGATGCTCCGCGCCAAGGGCGTCGTCGGCAAGTTCGTCGAGTTCTATGGGCCGGGTCTCGCCGATCTGCCGCTCGCCGACCGGGCGACCATCGCCAACATGGCGCCGGAATACGGCGCCACCTGCGGCTTCTTCCCGATCGACGCCGAGACCATCAACTACCTGCGCTTCACCGGCCGCGACGAGGATCGGGTGAAGCTGGTCGAGGCCTATGCCAAGGCCCAGGGCATGTGGCGCGAGAACGATGCGGCCGATCCGGAGTTCACCGACACCCTCGAACTGGACATGTCGACGGTCGTGCCGTCGCTCGCCGGTCCGAAGCGTCCGCAGGACAGGGTTCTGTTGACCGAAGCCTCCGGTAACTTCCAGTCGGCGCTGAAGTCGACGCTCGGCGACGGCACCGGCACCAAGCGCTCGGCCCCGGTCGAGGACGCCAACTACGACCTGAGCGACGGCGACGTCGTGATCGCCGCCATCACGAGCTGCACCAACACCTCCAATCCGAGCGTGCTGATCGCCGCCGGTCTGCTCGCTCAGAAGGCGGTCGAGAAGGGCCTGACGGTGAAGCCGTGGGTCAAGACGTCGTTGGCTCCGGGCTCCCAGGTCGTCACCGACTACTTGGCGGCGGCCGGTCTTCAGGACCCGCTCGACAAGCTCGGTTTCAACCTGGTCGGCTACGGCTGCACCACCTGCATCGGCAACTCCGGCCCGCTCGCCGATCCGATCGCCGCCGCGGTCGAGGCCGGCGATCTGGCGGTCTGTTCGGTGCTGTCCGGCAACCGCAACTTCGAAGGCCGGGTGAACCCGCATGTGAAGGCCAACTATCTGGCCTCGCCGCCGTTGGTCGTGGCCTATGCCCTGGCCGGGTCGATGTTCGTCGACCTCAACAACGATTCGCTCGGCGAGGACAAGGACGGTAACCCGGTCTATCTGCGCGATATCTGGCCGTCGAACCACGAGATCGCCGCGACAATCCAGGCCAAGCTGACCCCGGAGATGTACCGGTCGCGCTACGCCAACGTGTTCCACGGCGGCAAGGAGTGGCAGAACGTCTCGGTCTCTGGCGGGCTGACCTACGACTGGAATGACGGATCGACCTACGTGCAGAATCCGCCGTATTTCGTCGGCATGCCGAAGGATCCGGGCGAGATCGGCGACATCAAGGGCGCGCGGGCGCTCGCGATGCTCGGCGACTCGATCACGACCGACCACATCTCGCCGGCCGGCTCGATCAAGAAGGACAGCCCTGGCGGTGAGTATCTTCTCGAGCGTCAGATCCGCCCGGTGGACTTCAACTCCTACGGCGCCCGGCGCGGCAATCATGAGGTCATGATGCGCGGCACCTTCGCCAACATCCGTCTCCAGAACGAGATGACGCCGGGCGTTTCCGGCGGCATGACGAAGCTGGTGACCACCGGCGAGCAGATGCCGATCTACGACGCCGCGATGAAGTATGCCCAGGCCGGTACCCCGTTGGTCGTAATCGGCGGCAAGGAGTACGGCACCGGCTCGTCCCGCGACTGGGCCGCCAAGGGTACGCGCCTCTTGGGGGTCAAGGCGGTGATTGTCGAGAGCTTCGAGCGTATCCACCGGTCCAACCTGGTCGGCATGGGCGTCCTGCCGCTTCAATTCCCCGAGGGAGTCGATCGTCGGTCCCTCGGTCTGACCGGCGAGGAGACATTCGACATCACCGGCATCTCGAACGGCATCACGCCGCGCATGCCGGTGCCGATGACCATCACCTACGCGGACGGCACGACCAAGACGGTCGAGCTGCTGTGCCGGATCGATACCGCCAACGAGGTCGACTACTACAACCACGGCGGCATTCTGCACTACGTCCTGCGGACCCTGACCAAGGCTGCCTGACGGTCGGGGCACTGGGCTAGAGCCTGCGACGGGCGCCCCTCAGGGGGCGCCCGTTCTCGTTTCCGGCCGCCTCTCTTGTCCGGATGCCCGGTCGGTCGGCGCCGGCGCCGGCCTCATCTTGCCCAGGCTTCGACCGCGATCACGGCCTGTTCAGTTCCGGTGAGCGATCGGTAGGGCTTATTCTCGCCTTATGATCACGCGCCGCTCTTTTTCCGCCCTTACGGCTGCCGGTCTCGCCGGCGCCGCCATGCCCGTTCCGTCCGAATCCGGTGCCGCCCGGGCCGCGGCGGGGGGCGCCGGCCCCGTCGTCGTCGAGTTGTTCACCAGCCAGGGCTGCAGTTCCTGCCCGCCGGCGGACGCCTATCTCGGACGGTTGGCCCGGCGGGAGGGCGTGGTCGCGCTCGCCTATCACGTCGACTATTGGGACTATATCGGCTGGCGCGATCCCTTCGCCGACGCCGCCTACACGGCCCGTCAGAAGGATTATCGCCAGAGTCTCGGCAATCGCACGCTCTACACGCCGCAGATGGTGATCGATGGGACGGTCGACGCGGTCGGGTCGGACTCGCGCCGGGTCGATGCGCTGATCCAGCGGCGCCGTGCCTCGGACCGTCACACCGTTGCCCTTCGGGCCGGTCTCGTGAACGGGGAAATCCGCGTTGAAATCGACGATGTTGGTATGCCGGGGCCGGCCGAGGTGACGGCCGTCGCCTTCGACGCATATCACCTCACCGAGATCCGCCGGGGCGAGAATGCCGGTCTTCGGCTCGAGGATTTCAACGTGGTTCGGGCGATCCAACGGATCGGTGAGTTTCATGGCCCCGGCCGGACGATCTCCGTATCGGCCGACCCCTGGGCCGACGTGAAGGGCGGCATCGCCATCCTGGTCCAGAGCATCGACAACCGAACGATCTGGGGGGCGACCACGGTCGCCGTCGGCGGAAGCGCCACCTAGCGGCCTTTCCGATCGCGCTATCCCACCGCCTGGACGAAGCGCATGCGATCGTTGCGGATCTGAATTGCCGACAGGACACCTGTGAACACCGCCCCGGTGTCGAGATTGATCCGGTGCCGTTTGACGGTGGGCGACTCGTAGGGCTGTTCCGGCGTATGGCCGTGAACCACGATCACGTCGAAGGGCCAGCCGTCCCTTGGCTCCAGAAAAGCGTCGCGGATCCAGGTCACCACCTCTTCCGGCTGGTCGTCGATCGACCGGCGCGGATCGAGTCCCGCATGCACGAAGACCCAGTCTCCGATTTGGTGCATCGGGACCATGCGGCTGACCGCCTCGGTGACAATCTCCGGCATATTCCGACGCAGCGTGTCGACGATCCGGTCCGGCCGGTCGGCGGCGGCGACCGCGAAGTCGTGCCAGGTCTCGATCGCACCGTTGGACTGCCACACATGGAGTTCGTCCACATGCAGCCGGTCCTCGAGCGCCGCCTTCAGCCAGGCGTCGTGATTGCCGAGCAGGAGCACGTCCTCCACCGGCACCCGGCCGTCGCAGAACATGGCGAGCCCGCCGGCGGCGAGTCCGAGCGTGTCCTTCACCGACGGACCGCGGTCGATCAGATCGCCGAGAAAGATGTTCGTGACCCGTTCGACGCCGGGACCTGAGACGTCCTCGGCAAGCGACTCCAGCAGCGCCTCCAGCAGGTCGGCGCGTCCGTGAACGTCTCCGATGGCGCAGATGAGATGATCGGCGGCGGCGGGCTTCGGCGCCTCCAGCCAGTCGCCGTGGGATATGGATACCATCACCGCTAAATGAACACGCGGACCGCGTGAAAGTGAAGCGTTCTTGATCTCGATCAGCGTCGCGCCGGGCGATCCGCGCTCTATTGCCCGGCGAAGACGTGACGGATTGAGCCGGGAGACCCGCCGATGGAATACGACGCCGATCTCGCTGGCAAGACGATGACCGCCGCCGCCGCGGCCGACAGTTTGGACGATCGGTCCAACCTCGTGCTCGGCATGGGGGTCGCGATGCCGCCGGCCTTCATGGCCGCACTGGCCGAGCGGGCGCGGGCGCGGCGCGGTCTCAGCCGTGTGGCCGTTTACTACATGCACGGCAGTCGGGCGGCGGCCGATACGATCCTGAGCCCCGATCTGATGGATGTCCTCAAACTGCACGTTCTGTTCATGAGCGGTCATGACCGGGCGTTCGCCGAGGAGGGGCGCAAGCGGGGTGAGGTTTGGATCGACTTCGTGCCCTCCATGTTTCATCAGGTCGGTCGCTTGTTGACCGAGCAGATCCGGGCAGACACCTTCGTCACCACCGTCTCGCCGATGGACCGTTCGGGCCATTTCAGCCTCGGCACCAACCCGGACTACGCCGCCGAGTTGGTGCGCCGGGCGCGGCGGGTGATCGTCGAGGTCAATCGCAACATGCCTCGCACCTTCGGCGAAAGCCTTCTGCATATCAGCCAGGTCGACGCGGTGATCGAACACGACGCGCCGCTGATGGAACTGCCCGCCCATGCGCCGGGGCCGGAGGATGTCGCGATCGGCAGAACGATCGCAGGACTGATCCCGGACGAGGCGACCTTGCAGATGGGTGTCGGCGGGGTGCCGGAGGCTGTGATGGCGGAACTGCGTGGTCACAAGCGTTTGGGCCTGCATTCCGAGTTGCTGTCACCGCCGATGATCGACCTGATCCGGCGGGGGGTGATCACCGGGGAGGCCAAGACGACAATGCGCTACAAGCACGTCTTCACTCTCGCCCTGGGCAATGCCGACATGTACGACTTCATGGACGACAACCCGTCCATCGTCGGCTATCCGGCGACCTGGGTGAACAATCCCGCGGTGGTCCGCAAGAACCGAAACATGATCTCGGTGAATGCCGCGCTGCAGATCGATCTGACCGGGCAGGTCAACTCCGAGGCGCTTAACGGCCAACAATTCAGCGGCACGGGCGGTCAGCTCGATTTCGTGCGCGGCGCCTATCTGGCGCCCAACGGCAAGTCGTTCATCGCCCTGCACTCGACGGCCAAAGGCGGAACGCTTAGCCGGATCGTGCCGCAGCTCGAGAACACGACGATCACCGATCCAAGGGTGGACACCCAGTACATCGTCACCGAGTACGGCATGGCGGACATGAAGGGAAAGTCGCTGAGCGAACGCGCCCGGGCGCTGATTGCCATCGCCCATCCCGACTTCCGCGACTCCCTCGCGGCGGAGGCGAAGGCGATCGGGCTGGTGTGAAGGGGCACGCGACGGTCCCGAGCCGATCGTGCGTTGGACGGTCTCCCGACTATTCCTTTTTAGGAACACTCCCCGGCCCTGTGCCGGGGCCTACGGTCGGGCGCGTCCAGGTCCTGGAGATCGTGTGTCGGTGTCTGTGCGGTGGAGAGGTGGGTCCCGGCACAAGGCCGGGAAGCGCTAGAGAGGAAGGAGGTGGCGCGGCTTGGTCCTGACTTACGTCAGGATGACGGCCGGGGTCTTACCCGTCGATCCCGTCGCTCAGTGCCCGCAGCAGGGCCAGCATGGCGGCGTTCATCGGCGTCGGAATCCCGTGTTTCTCGCCCGCCCGCACAATCGCGCCGGTGAGCGCGTCGGCCTCCAGCCGGCGGCCGGCAAGCGCGTCGAAATACATCGACGATCCTGCATCGTGGGGAAACGTCAGAACCAGCCGTTGAGTATCGGCGGCGGCGGTTTTCGGCAGCCCGGCGCCCTCGGCTTCGGCGACGGCGGCGGCCTCTTCCAGAAGGGTCGTGGTCAGCGCACGGATATCCTCGCGCTGGAGCACGCCCTGGCGCTGCCGGGTGAGCGCCGTCACCGGATTCACCACGATGTTGATCAGCAGTTTCTGCCAGAGCCGAGCCGTGAAGTCCGGCGTGATCTGCGGATTGATCGGCGTTCCCGTTAGAAGGTCGGCAAAGGCCCTGGCGGTTGCGGTATCGGGCAGGGCTATGTCGGCATCGCTGATATGGCGCATGCGCACATGATCGTCGGCGATCCGTTCGCCGTTATAGTAGACGATCACCGGGAGGGCCTTGGCCTCGCCGGCATAGGGAGCGATCCGTTCGGCATGGTCGATCCCGTTCTGCATCACCGCGACCACAGTTTCCGGTCCGCACAGCGTCCGGAGCCAGGCGCCGGCGCCGTCGGTGTCCTGCGCCTTGGTGGTCAGCAGCACCCAGTCGACCGGCTTGGCGTCTGCTGGATCGGTGAGGACGGTCATCGCCACCTCGACGCTGCCATCAGGAAGGTCGACGGTCATTCGCTCCAATCGGCGGCGGCCGCAGGCGATCACCTCGTGGTGACCCGCATGGGCCAGGGCTCCGGCGGCAACGCCGCCGATGCCACCGAGACCGATCACGGCGACGCGGAGACGGCCGGCTGGCGGGGAGTCGGATCGGGACATGGGTCGGGCTTGTCCTCCTGTTTCGCAGGGTCCAGTTGACGGTATCGGGGCGCGGCGGCGCAACCCGCATTTCGCACCCGCACAAACGCCCCGAGTGAATACCGGGGCTTTCGCAGTCGCTCGGCTGCGCTACTCTCGCGCCGGCAGTCGCCAGAACCAATCCAGGAGGAGACGACCATGCTGTTTGACGTGCGCAAGTACACCTGCCGCCCCGGAACGATCGGCAAGCATCTCGAACTGTACGAGAAGATGGGCAAGGCGCCCCAGGCAAAGCATCTGGGTCAGCCTGTTCTCTACGCCAAATGCGAGACCGGCGATCCGAACTGCTACATCCACATCTGGGCCTACGAGAGCGCGGGCGATCGCGAGACCAAACGCGCGGCCATGTGGAGCGATCCGGATTGGATCGCCTACACTCAGGAGAGCGCCAAGCTCGGCGCTTTGGAGAAGCAGGAAAACAGCCTGTTCAACGACGTGAGCTTTTATCCCTACGAGCGCTGATCGAGCCGCCGATCAATCCCGTTGTCCCGGGCGCGCCCCACGCCGCCCGGGACCCAGGGATGCGACGTCGGCCGGTGCCGATCGCTGTGGCGGCGACGTCCGGTCGGGATCTTCGACCTGATCCGGGCGCTATACCAGGGCGCCGTCGCGCGCCGTTATCCGGCCGCCCTTGACGACCAGGGACCGCACGGGCCGCTCGACCACCGCTTCCGCCAGGGTCTCCGCCGCGACCGTGACGAAATCGGCCCTGGCTCCAAGCTCCAATCCGTAAGGCCCGTAGTCCAAAGCCTGAGCGGCGGCGCCGGTGGCCAGCTCGAAGGCCAACGCCAACCCTTCGTCGGTCCGCAAGCCCGCCCGGTACGCCACCAACATCGCCCGCTCAAGCATGTCGCCGTTGCCGAAAGGCGACCAGGCATCGCGCACGTTGTCGGAACCGGCGAAGACCCGCACACCCGCGTCGCGCAGCCGCGCCACCGGGATCAGATTGCCGGTGCCCGGCGCGCTGGTCAGGATCGCCACGTCCGCGTCCCGCAGGTCGCCGATGGTCAGGTCCAGGGTGCGGTCGTCGATGGTGGCAAGTGCGAACGCATGGCTGATTGTCACCTTGCCCTGCATGCCCAGTGCGGCAGTTCGCGCGGCGATCGCCCGCAGCTCCTGCGCGCCTTTGTGGCCGGGGTCGTGCAGATGGATGTCGACGCCCGCCCCGTGCTTCTCGGCCAGAGCGAAGATCACGTCGAGATGGCCGTCCATGTCCCCGTCGATGCCGACCGGATCGATGCCGCCGACCAATTCCGCCCCTTCCGACAGGGCGGCGTCCAGTAGCGCCGCGACTCCCGGCGCAATCAGCACGCCGGATTGGGGGAAGGCGACGAGCTGTACGTCGACGATGCCGGCGAAGGCGTCGCGCGCGGCCATCACCTGGTGCAGATGATCCAGCCGGCTGTCCGGGTCGATATCCACATGGCTCCGCAGGGCGACGGTGCCGAGGGAGACCTCCCGTGCCAGGAAGCGTTTCGCCCGGTCTTCGACCGAGAGGGTCAGATCGGCGCGTCCCGCCTTCTCCGCGGCGATCCGGTGCGGCACCGTCGGTCCGGCCCGATGCGGCCGCCACGGCAAGCCGAGAAAAGTCTTGTCCAGATGAATGTGCCCGTCGACCAGGCCCGGGAGAACGAGCTTGCCGCCGAGATCCTCGCCGTCGCCGTTCGTTGGGTCGTCGAAGGCGGCGAAGCTGCCCTCGCGGATCGTGATGTCGACGGTCCGGCCGTCCGGAAGGCGGGCGTTGCGGAAGCGGGTTTCTGTCATCCGAGGGGTCCAGAGATGGCGGTGGGGTCCTTGAGATAGCGGGTCGGCGGGGCGCCGAGGGTGCGCCGGAACATGGCGATGAAGGCACTGGGACTGGCGTATCCCAGGTCGAGGGCGACGCCTGTCACCGGCTCGCCCGCGGCGAGCCGTTCCAGAGCGGCCAGAAGCCGCCGCCGCTGTCGCCAGCGTCCGAACGACATTCCGGTTTCCGTCTGGAACAGCCGGGCGAGGGTGCGAGCGCTCGCGCCGGACTCCCTGCCCCATTCGGCAAGCTCCCGTCCGTCGGACGGATCGGAGATCAACGCCTCGGCCACCGCAAGCGCCCGGCGGTCGCGCGGCAGCGGTAGGTCGAGCGGGGCGGACGGCAGTCCGGCGAGTTCGTCCGCCAGTACGGCGACAAGACGCGCTTCGGCGCCGGACTCCGGATACTCCCGCGGCAGCGTGACCACGCGCCCGATCAGTTCGCGCACCAGCGCCGGAACCGCCACCACGCGACAGCGCGGCCCGACAGGCACGCCGGCATCGCGGCGCAGATAGAGCGTGCGCATGGCGACGGCGGAGGCGGCTCGGACCTCGTGAACCACGCCGGCGGGCACCCAGACCGCGTAGCCCGGCGGCACGATCCACGCGCCGTCGTCCGTCCGAACCGTCATCACACCGCGTTCGCCGTGGACAAGCTGGTCCCGATCATGGTGGTGCCGGCCGGTAGAATGGCCTGGCACGTAGTCGACGGCATAGCCGACGATCGCCTTGGGCCAGTGCTGACGGTCGCGCACGTCGGGGCTGGCGCCGCCGGGGCGAACCTCCTCCGGCGCGGCCGTGGTTTTCTTCGCTTGTCCGAATTGAGACATCGATTGACAGTTTGTCGAAGGACGGCAAGGGCTGCAAGGGACAGGATAGCGGTATCAATGCCTTTGGAGGATCCGCGATGCGTCTCGACAGCCGTTTCCTGTTTCTCAATGTCGGCCATGCGGTCGATCACCTGATGATGCTGCTGTTTCCGGCGGTGGCGGTGATCATGGCCGCGGAGATGGACGCCAGCTACGCGGAGATACTTGTGCTCTCCACCGGCGGATTCATCGCCTTCGGGGCATTCTCGCTTCCCGCAGGTTGGCTGGCCGACCGGTGGAGTCGGGAGACGATGATGGCGATCTTCTTCATCGGCATCGGCGCAACGACGGCGCTCACCGGGCTGGCGGAGGAACGATGGCAGATCGCGGTCTGTCTGTTCCTGATCGGCATGTTCGCCGCGATCTATCATCCGGTCGGCATCGCCATGGTCAGCCAGGGGGCGGCGGCGGCGGGCGGAAAGATCGGTCGGAGACTCGGCGTGAACGGCGTCTGGGGGAATATGGGCGTCGCGGCATCCGCGCTGGTCGCGGGGGCGCTGGCCGATGTCGCCGGCTGGCGCACCGCCTTCGTGGTACCGGGCGCGATCGCCGTCGGCATCGGTCTGCTCTGGATCCTTCACTGCCGCTCCGTTGCGGGGCAGGCGGCGACCCAGGCGGGAACGGCGGCGCGCAAGTCCGGCGCCCAGCCGACATCCGACTGGAAGACGGTGCTGGCGGTTGTGTTCGTCGCGACCGCGTTCGGCGGCTTCATCTTCAACGCGACCACGATCTCCTTGCCCAAGGTGTTCGATGACAAGCAGGTGGCGTCGCTCGCGGTGAGCGGCACCCAGGCCGGATCGCTGATCGCCCTGGTCTACGCGGTCGCCGCGTTCACGCAGATCGCGGTCGGCCACCTGATCGACCGATACTCGACCAAGCTGGTCTTTCTCCTTCTGGTGATCGGCGATGTCGCCATCTTCCTGGCGGCGGCCAACGCGACCGGATCGGCGATGCTCGCCATCTCGCTGGCGATGATGATGTTGGTCTTCGGGCAAATTCCGATCACCGACACGCTGGTCGCCCGCCACACCCCGGAGCATTGGCGCGGTCGGGTCTACGCGATCAAGTATGTGCTGTCCTTCGCCATCGCGGCGACGGCGGTGCCGGCGATCTCCGGACTCCACGCATTCGGCGCGGGGTTCTCCACCCTGTTCCTGATCTGCGCCGGGTGTGCCGCGGTCATCGTTGTCGCCGTGGCCTTCCTTCCCCGCACCCGCCCGCTCGCGGCGGCGCAACCGGGGGAGTGAGGCGTCGGGACGGTCGTATCGTCCGTCAGAAGATCTTGCCCGGGTTCATCACGCCGGCCGGATCGATCGCGGCCTTGATGGCCCGCATGAGCGCGATCCGGCTCTCCGGCGTGTAGCGTCGGAAGTCCTCGCGCTTCAGACCGCCGATGCCGTGTTCCGCCGAGAAGCTGCCGCCGAATTCGGCACAGAGCGCGCTGATGCGGTCAGACATGTCGCCCTTGCGCTGATCCCAGGCTTCGTCGCTCATGCCGTCAGGTTTGCGGATGCCGTAGTGGATGTTTCCGTCGCCCATATGGCCGAACGTGTTGAGCACCACGCCCTCGAGCTCGCGCTCGCACATCGCCTTGGCTTGGGCGAGGAACTCGGCGACCCGGCTGACCGGCACCGACACGTCGCAGGAGATGGCGCTGCCCTCGCGCCGGCCTGCCTCGGCCTGCTCCTCGCGAATGCGCCAGATCTGCGCCCGCTGGGTTTCGCTCTCGGCGATCACGCCGTCGGTGACCAGCCCCCGCTCCATCGCCTCGCCGAAGATCGCCTCCAGCTTGGCGCGCAGATCGTCGATTTCCGACGAGGTGGCCATCTCCATCAGCACATACCAAGGCGACGGGGTGGCGATCGGGTCGACGATCCCGTCGATATGCTTGAGCGCAAGATCGAAACACCGTCGCGGCATCAGCTCGAAGGCGATGACCGTGTCGCCGGACAGCTCCCTGGCGCGCGACAGCAGCACCTGCGCGGCATCGGGACTTGGTACCGACAGCATCGCCGTCTCGCGCACTTTCGGGCCGGGCATCAGCCGCATCGCCGCCGCGGTAATGATGCCGAGCGTCCCTTCGGCGCCGATGAAGAGGTGCTTCAGGTCGTAGCCGGTGTTGTTCTTGCGCAGGGTGTTCAGGCCGTCGAAAACGGTTCCGTCGGGCAGCACCACCTCGAGACCTAGCACCTGCTCTCGGGCGTTGCCGAACTTTATGGTGTTGTTGCCGCCGGCGTTGGTTGAGAGTGTGCCGCCCACCGTGGACGAGCCCTCCGATGCGAGGGACAGCGGATACAGGCGTCCGACCTCGGCGGCGGCCCGTTGCAGTGTCTGGATGACGCAACCGGCCTCGGCGATCATGGCGAAATTGTCGGCGTCCAGCGACCGGATCCGGGTCATGCGATCGAGAGAGACCACGATGGAGGGCACCGGCTCCGTCGGGATCGAGCCGAGCACCAGGCCGGTATTGCCGCCTTGGGCGGTAACGGCGATACCGGCGCGATGGCAGACCTTCACGACCTCGGAGACCTGCTCGGTGCTATCCGGTCGCGCGACCAGCAGCGCTTCACCGATATCGCCGCCACGCCAGTCGGTCCGGTATTTAAGGGTATCGGACGGCGCCTCCAGCCAACCCTTGTCGCCGAGCACGCGCTTGATCTCTGCGATGGCGTCGGTGATGGCCTGCGCGGGAGCGGACGTCGGAGCGTCGACGTTCATGTGCTTCCTCCGGGTATCGTCTTGTTTGTTCTTTTTAGATCCTCTTTGAGGATCATGCGGCGGGCGACACCGGCGGACAAGTCACAGACCGCACCGTGAAACGCGTATCGTTTGCCCTTTGGTCCTCAGCCCGCCCAGAGCGGATTCGCGTCGCGGCAATGGCCCGGACACGCCGACAGGGTGGCCATCCCCTCAAGGATGTCGCGTTGTCCGTCGATATGATCGCAAGCAGCCTTAGTTCAGTGCGCCGTGGCAGTGCTTGTACTTTTTGCCCGAGCCGCAGGGGCAGGGGGCATTGCGTTGGACCTTGCCCCAGGTCGAGGGATCGTTCGGATCCGCGGGCCCGGCGGCCGACCGAACGGTCGCTGTGCGGGCGGGAGCGGCCAGGCCGTCGGTCCCGGTTCCACGCATTTCCCGATCGTCCTCGATCGTGCCGATCACGTCGCTGGCGAGCGCCGGATCGGACCGTGTCTCGTGCATCTCGTGCGCCATCCGCTCGGCCGCCATCCGCGCCTCGATCTCTTCCGGCGACTGGGTGCGGATCTCCAAGTGCGAGAGCACGGAGGTCACCTGTTCGCGCAGGTCGGCCAGCATGGCCTCGAACAGCGAGAAGGCTTCGCGCTTGTACTCGTTGAGCGGATCCTTCTGGGCATAGGCCCGCAGGTTGATGCCCTGGCGCAGATGATCGAGGGACAGCAGGTGATCCTTCCACTGCTGATCCAGGATCTGCAGAAGCAGCTGCTTCTCCGCCATGCGCATCAGGTCGCGCCCGAAGTTCACGGTCTTCTCGGCCATCCGACGGTTCGAGGCGTCGCGGATGCGTTCCAGGATCTCGCGCTCGGCGATGCCTTCTTCCCGACCCCACTCCTGAATCGGCAGATCGAGGCCAAGCAGCCGCATGACTTCGGCATGCAATCCGTCGAGATCCCACTGCTCCACATAGGTACCGTCCGGAATCGACCGGGCGACGAGTTCCTCGATCACCTCCTGGCGCATGTCGGTGACCATTTCCTGGACGTCCGGCTGACGCATGATCTCTCGGCGCTGCTCGTAGACGACCTTACGCTGGTCGTTCATGACGTCGTCAAACTTCAGAAGCTGCTTGCGGATTTCGAAGTTCCGCGCCTCGACCTTCTGCTGCGCCTTCTCGAGGGCCTTGTTGATCCAGGGGTGGATGATCGCCTCGCCTTCCTGAAGGCCGAGTTTCTTGAGCATCCCGTCCATGCGGTCGGAGCCGAAGATCCGCATCAGGTCGTCTTCCAGCGAGAGGAAGAATTTCGACCGTCCCGGGTCGCCCTGTCGGCCCGATCGGCCACGCAGCTGATTGTCGATCCGGCGGCTCTCATGACGCTCGGTGGCGATCACGCAGAGTCCGCCCTCCTTCAGCGCCTGCGCCTTGCCGCTGGCCACGTCGGCGGTGATCTCGTCGGTAATCTGCTTGCGGCGGTCTTCGTCCTCGATCCCGTCCAGCGCCTGTGACAGTCGCATCTCGATGTTGCCGCCGAGCTGAATGTCGGTGCCGCGACCGGCCATGTTGGTGGCGATGGTCACCGAACCCGGGCGGCCGGCCTGCGCGATGATGCGGGCCTCCTGTTCGTGGAACCGGGCGTTGAGCACCTCGTGCGGAATCTTGCGCTCTTTGAGAACGGCGGAAACCGCTTCGGACTTCTCGATGGACACGGTTCCGACGAGCACCGGCTGTCCGCGCCCCCGACAGTCCTCGATCATATCGATGACGGCGTCGTACTTCTCTTTGGCGGTGCGGTAGACCTCGTCGTCCTCGTCCACGCGTGAGACCGGCACGTTGGTCGGGATCTCCACCACTTCGAGGTCGTAGATTTCCTGAAACTCGGCGGCTTCGGTCATGGCCGTTCCGGTCATGCCGGCAAGCTTCGGGTATAGCCGGAAATAGTTCTGGAAGGTGATCGACGCCAGCGTCTGGTTCTCGTTCTGGACGGTGACGTTCTCTTTCGCCTCCAACGCCTGATGGAGACCGTCCGAATATCGGCGGCCTTCCATCGCGCGGCCGGTGAACTCGTCGATGATAACGACCTTGTCGTCTTTCACGATGTAGTCGGTGTCCCGGGAGAACAGTTTGTGGGCGCGCAGGGCCTGGTTGGCGTGATGCACGAGGCTGACGTTGTGGACTTCGTAGAGCGCCCCTGTTTCCAGGATTCCGGCGTCCCTGAGCAGCCGCTCGACCTCTTCGGCGCCCTCGTCCGTCAGGGTGACCGTGCGCTGCTTCTCGTCCTTCTCGAAATGCCCGTCCTTAAGGTTCGGGATCAACACGTCGATTTTGCGGTACAGGTCGGAGCTGTCGTCGGCCGGTCCGGAAATGATCAGCGGGGTCCGCGCCTCGTCCACCAGGATCGAGTCGACCTCGTCGACGATCGCGTAGTGGAACTCCCGCTGGGCCATGTCCTCCAGCCGGAACTTCATGTTGTCGCGGAGGTAGTCGAAGCCGAACTCGTTGTTCGTCCCATAGGTCACGTCGCAGGCATAGGCAGCCTTGCGCTGGGCGTCGTCGAGCCCATGAACGATGCAGCCGACCGACAGGCCCAGGAAATTGTAGACGCGGCCCATCCAGGCGGCGTCGCGCTTGGCGAGATAGTCGTTCACCGTCACTACGTGAACGCCTTTGGCCGACAGCGCGTTCAGGTAGACCGGCAGTGTCGCGACCAGCGTCTTTCCTTCGCCGGTCTTCATCTCGGAAATCTTGCCCTTATGCAGTACGATGCCGCCCAGGAGCTGGACATCGAAGTGACGCTGGCCGAGCACCCGTTTGGCGGCCTCGCGCACCACCGCGAAGGCTTCCTCCATCAGATCGTCGACCGTTTCACCGGCCGCCAGCCGCTCCCGGAAAGCGACGGTCTTCGCCTGCAGAGCCTCGTCGGTCAGCGCCTCCATCTCGCTTTCGAGCGCGTTGATGGCGTCGACGTGCTTGCGCAAGCCTTTGAGAATACGATCGTTTTGGGAGCCGAATAGGGCTCTGGCAATGCCGCCGAACATGGATGGTCCCCGAAATGAGCGCGCGCCAGCCGACGCGGCGGTTCGAGCAGGAGATTTAGGCGGCACGCCCTGCCCTGTCAACGTGGGTGGAAAGTGTGAGTTTTCCCGGAATGCCGCCGGATTTGTTGCCTTTGACGGATTGTTAACTCATTGTTAACGAATCATGGTCGACGGCATTGTTCCTCCCCCGCCATCAACTCCGGTGGCAATTCAAGACGTCTCCGGCGCGGGGTCGGTGCGTGTGCAGCGTCGCGACGAGCGACAGGAAGCGGCGCGCGATTCCAGCGACAATGATGAGGAGGCTGGCGGCGAGGGGCGCTCACCCAGGCGCCTGTCACCGGCCCGGCGCGCCGCGATGCGGCGGGCCAACCGGGCCTATGGCGGTGCGGGCGCCACCGTCGCAGAGCCGGACGTGGTCATGTCGCGGGCGGCGGCCATTCTCGGTGGCGGGGACCTTCAGGCGATCCTGCGGCGGGCGGGTCAGGCGCTGCGGCAGATGGCCGAAACCCTCCTCGGCGTGGCCCCGGACAAGACGGCGGGCCTCGTCGAGGCCTTCGGTTCCGCCGCGCTGGAATGGGTGCGCGTCGCCATCGCCCAGTACCGCAGCTATTCCGCCAATCATGAGCGCCTGCCGGTCGGGATCTCCTTCGAGGACGTTCGGATCACTGTGGACGCCGGTCACGGCGGTCTGTCGATAGACGTAGGCAACGTTCACTTTCGGACGTCCTTCACGTTCAGAACGAAGAACGTCGTCTTCGACATTCGGGCATCGGGCGCCGTGCGCGAACCGAGCCCGGGCTTCTTCGTCGACTCCGGTGAGACGGCCAGCCAGGCGGCGACCGCGACCGCCATCGTCGAAAAGGTCCGCCGGGATCTGCCGCGCTTCGGCATCAGCGAGGATACCGAAGGCGTTTGCGTGTTGATCCGCTCGGAGGGCAGCGATTTCGATCCGGCGCGGGATGGCGGCTGGGTAATCGATCTCGACGTCCATGTACCCTTCGACCCGGCGTGGACCGGTTGACGGTGCTGGACGGAGCCGCTGCCGTCGGTCGGGAAATCGTCCTTGCGTATTTCGGCCTCATTGTCGCCGCATCGATGTGGATAACGCTCCAGAAGCAACCGACCGCTTCCTTGTGACTTCCCGGTTGATCTGATACGCCTCGGCCGACGGATTGCTCGGGGCGCACGCCCTTCGGAAACGCTGCGAAAGGACTTTCCATGCTGACCCTGCGTAACCTCTCCATCGCCGCTCCGATGGCGCTTTCCTTGGCGCTGTCCATGCCTGCGGTCGCGCAAACCGCCGCGCCGACAGCGCCCGCGGCCGAGGCGCCGGCGGATATGTCGACCGTCGTTGCACGGGTGGGCGACAGGGAGATCACGTTGGGTGAACTGATGGTGATGCGCAGCCAGCTTCCGGCCCAGTACCAACAGGTGCCGATCGAGGCGATCTACGAGCCGATGCTGAACCGTGCCATCGATCAGATCCTGATCACCAATGCCGCTCGCGCGAGTGGGGTCGCCGACCAGGACGAGGTGAAGGCGCGTATCGAAGAGGCGGCCGACCAGGTGATCGCAGAGGCGTACCTGACTCAGACCATTGCCTCCCAGGTGACTGAGGAGGCCCTGCGTAAGCGCTATCACGAGACGATCGGCAGTCAGGTCGGCGAGGAGGAGGCCAAGGCCCGCCACATCCTTCTTGAGAGCGAGGAGGATGCCCGCGACGTGATCGCCGAACTCGACGACGGCGCCGACTTCGCGGAGCTCGCGGAGCAGCGGTCCACCGGCCCGTCGGCCGCGCAGGGCGGCGATCTCGGCTGGTTCCAGGCCGGGCAGATGGTCCCGGAGTTCTCCGATGCGGCTTTCGCGCTCGAGCCGGGCGCGTACACGAAGGATCCGGTGCAGAGCCAGTTCGGCTGGCATGTCATCCTGCTGGAAGACAAACGGACCGCCGATGCGCCGAGCTTCGAGCAGGTCCAAGAGCAGATCGCCGCCGAAATGACGCGCGAACTCATCCAGACCCGGTTGGAAGAGCTGCGCGGCGCCGCCGTGGTCGAGCGGTTCGGGCCGACGGGTCTGCCGCTGCCGGCCGCGCAGTAGGCGCCTGGGCGCCGACCGCCCCGTTCCCGTCAACTTTACGGACACGACGATGAAGCCGCTGCCGGTCTCCCCCCTGGCGCCCACCCACACGCAAGCTCTTCCCCCCGTCCCCGGTTGCCGTATGGCCGCCCGGGAAGCAGGGGTCCGATACAAGGGTCGGCGCGACGTCCTCCTGATGGAATTCGCGGCGGGGACGACCGTCGCCGGCGTTCTGACCCGGAACCAGATGCCGGGCGCGCCGGTCGACTGGTGCAGGGCGCGACTGCCATCCGGCACCGCGCGCGGGCTGGTCGTGAACGCCGGCAACGCGAACGTGTTCACCGGAGCGCACGGGACCAAGGCGTGTGCGGAAACCGCGAAGGCGGCGGCGGCAGCGCTCGGTTGTGCTCCTGAGGAGATCATGCTGGCGTCGACCGGCGTCATTGGGGAGCCGATGCGCTACGAACGCATCGTCGACTGCCTGCCGGCGGCCAAGGCCGATCTACGGGGCGACGGCTGGAGAGATGCGGCGGCGACCATCATGACCACCGATACCTTCGCGAAATCGGCGACCCGCATGGCCAATATCCGCGGAGTACCGGTCACCATCAACGGTATCGCGAAGGGATCCGGCATGATCGCGCCGGACATGGCGACCATGCTCTCCTTCGTCGTTACGGACGCTGCGCTTCCGGCGCCGATCCTACAGACGTTGCTGAGCCGCGGAGTGAACCGCAGCTTCAACGCGGTGACCGTCGACAGCGATCAGTCGACCAGCGACACCGTCCTGCTGTTCGCCACCGGACAGGGGCGCGCGCACGTCACCTTGGACGGGCCCGGCGACCCGGCGCTGCGCGACTTTCGAACGAAGCTCGAGGATCTGCTGCACGACCTCGCAATGCAGGTGGTCCGCGACGGCGAAGGGGCGACCAAGCTCATCCGCATTGCCGTCAATGGCGCTGCGTCCGAACGTGCGGCCAAGCGTATCGCCATGACGATTGCCGACTCGCCTCTGGTGAAGACGGCGATCGCCGGCGAGGACGCCAACTGGGGGCGCATCGTCATGGCGGTAGGCAAGTCCGGCCAGAAGGCGGATCGCGACAAGCTCGCGATATCCATCGGCGGCGTGGCCGTGGCACGCGACGGCATGCGGGTCGAGGGCTACGACGAGGCTCCGGTGACGGCCCACATGAAGGGCCGGGAGATCGATATCGAGGTGGATGTCGGCGTCGGCCGGGGGCGGGCGACGGTTTGGACCTGCGACCTGACCCATGGCTATATCGACATCAACGCCGACTATCGCAGCTAGGCGCCTTATGGCCGAGAACAGTCTTCCTATCGTGCTGGTGGTGGCGGTCGCGCTGGTCGATGTCGACGGTCGGGTGCTGATCGCCAAACGACCGGAAGGCAAGAAGCTCGCCGGGCTCTGGGAGTTTCCCGGGGGCAAGGTCGACCCCGGAGAGACCCCGGAAGCGGCGTTGATCCGAGAGCTTCGCGAGGAATTGGGGATCGACACCCACGAGAGTTGCCTTGCGCCGCTGACTTTCGCCAGTCACGCTTACGACGACTTTCATCTGTTGATGCCGCTCTACGTGTGCCGACGCTGGCAAGGCGACGTGGCGAGGCGCGAGCATGCGGACCTCGCTTGGGTGCGGCCGGTTCGGCTGAGAGACTATCCCATGCCGCCGGCCGACGCCCCGTTGGTGGCGATGATCCAGGACATCATCGGCTGATCCTCTGTCCGTCGGACCGGAGCGATCAGAACAGGCCCAGGATGCGGCGGCGGCTGTTGCGCCGACCGTCTGCCGGGTGAGCCTGCGGTTCCGGGTGCCGCCGCTGGACGGCGTTGTGACCCTTGATAAGACGCTCGATCTGGTCACCGGCACCGCCGGTTGCGGCATGGGCGAGCAGCAGAAGATGATTTCCGGTCATTTTAGGTGTCCTTTCACGAAACCCACGGCTATTGCGCCGTTCGATGACTTGAAAATGATATCTTTCTGCGGTTATCTCAAACGATCCTTTCTCACCTTATGTGTTAGAAAAAGTATCATATGTCCGGGCGCCGACTTCCACCGCTGAACGCACTCCGCGCTTTTGAGGCCGCCGCCCGTCTGGAGAGCATGAGCCGGGCGGCGGATGAGCTTTCGGTGACCCATGCGGCCGTCAGCCACCAGGTCAAGGCACTTGAGGAATGGATCGGCCAGCCGCTGTTCCGCCGCGAGCATCGCCGTATCCGGCTTACCGAGGCGGGAGCGGACCTTCTCCCGGTGCTGGGGCAGGCCTTCGACACGATCGACGCCCGTCTTGCCGATATCAGCGCGACCGGCGGCCGTCGCATGCTCACCATCACCGCGGCTCCGTCTGTCGCCTATCGCTGGATCGTGCCGCGTCTGCCGGCGTTCAGTTCCCGCCATCCGGAAATCGACGTGCGCATCGAGCATTCCACCAAGATGGTGGATCTGCGGCGGGAGCGGGCGATCGACGTCGGACTGCGATACGGCAAAGGCGGTTGGGAAGGATTGGAGCAGCATTGGCTGATCAGCGGCCATGCCCGGCCGATCGCGTCGCCGGGACTCCTGGCGAAGCATGGATTGTCGTCGGCGGATTTGCCCCTGTCCCCGGAAATCATCGCCTCTTTGCCGCTGCACCACGAGGAAACGCGGCTGTGGTGGCGGCGCTGGTTCGAGAACAACGGGCTGCCGGAGGCCGACGTGTCGTCGGGTGCGGTGCTGTACGATGCCGGGTCGATTCTCGATCTGGCGCTGGCCGGTCATGGTGCGGTTCTCGGTCGCTTCGCCCTGGCGCGGGAGGCCATGAACGCCGGTCTGCTGTTACCGCTGCACGACGCGTATCTGGACGAGGATGCGGGCTACTGGTTCGTCTACGACAAGGCTCGAGCGGACGAACCGCACATCGTCGCCTTTCGGGAGTTCATCCTGGAACAGATCGGCGAGGAGACCTGGACTGACTTGCCGAGGTCCGGCGGGAAGGGAACGTTCGGCTGAGGGCCGCCGCTGTCCGAAGACTATCCGCTCCCGGGTTTTTCCCCGGTGCCGACTTCCGCGCCGCCGAGGGCCGCCGCGAGCCGGCCTTGGGCGGATCCCGGACGCAGCGGTTGCGGCTGGCTTGGCGCCGGCGCCCAACCGGTCAGGTAGAGGATCTGGAAGCGCGCCGGGATCCGCCCGTCGGCGTCGGCGAAACGGTCGGCGTAAACCGTTGCCACCCGGTTCAGCAGTGCGCGTGTCATCGGTGCCCGGCGCCGTTCCAGCACCACGTTGGTTTCTCCCATGCCCCGGAGGTCACGCATCAGATGCAGGGCCGTGTCGTAGGTCACGGTAATGGTGTCGGCATCGACGACGGGTAGAGCGAAGCCGGCGCGCTGAAGCAATCCGCCCGCGTCGCGCAGGTCGGCGAAAGGGGACACCCTCGGGCTCAGGCCGCCGGTGACCTCGACCTCCGCCTCGGCGAAGGCGTCGCGCAGTTCCACCAGAGTTTCGCCGCCGAGCAGCGCCACCAGCAGGAGCCCGTCGGGCTTCAGCGCTCGCCGTACCTGCGTCAGAGCGCCCGGCAGGTCGTTCACCCAATGGAGAGACAGCGCGCCGAACACGGCGTCGAGCGACCCGTCGGCGATGGGCAGGAATTCTTCATCCAGGGCGAGCGCAGGACCCTCGGCTCCACGTGCCGCCGCCCAGCGCGGGGCAAGGTCGCTCTGAATCAGGGTGCCGACCTTGCCGCTTGCCCGGAGGGCGCGTCCCAATTCCCCGGAACGGGCTCCCAACTCGAGTGCCAATGGAAAGCGGCGGCGGATGTCCTCAAGCCGCTCGGCCAGACGATGGGCGACCTCCTCTTCGAGGAAGGCGAAGTCGCCGAACCCGTCCGCTGCCCGCTCGCGCCGGCGACGGAGCAGGAGACGGTCAAAGACGCGCATCGCATCGGTTGTCGCGGATTGGGCCATGGCCGCCATATGGACCACACGCCGCAATAGGGAAAGGGAAAACCCGCCCCGCTCTCCCATGTCCGGCCCGTGACCGGTTTCGCCATCCCTCGCGCCATTGGGCGCGGCCTACTGGATCTGCTGCTGCCCCCGCGCTGTGGAGGCTGCGGCGTCGACGTCTCCGCCGACGCGGCCCTTTGCCTGGACTGTTGGCGAGCGGTCACTTTCATTGCCGAGCCCATGTGCGAGGTGTGCGGTGTGCCGTTCGAGATCCAGCCGCTCGGCGCGGCCGTCTGCGGCGACTGTCTGGCCGATCCGCCGGCGTTCGATAGAGCCCGGTCGGCCGTGCTCTACGACGACGCTACGCGGCCGATGATCCTTTCGTTCAAGCACGGTGACCGGTTGACGCTGGCCCCGCTTTTCGCCGCCTGGATGCGCGCCGCCGGCGCCGATCTGCTCGACACGGCCGACCTGATCGCCCCCGTTCCCCTGCATAGATGGCGGATGATCAGCAGAAAATACAACCAAAGCGCGATATTAATCAGGACTCTGGCCGGGATTTCCGGTGTTCCGGTTGTCGACAGTTTACTGGTTCGGACCCGCCATACGCCTAGTCAGGGGCGAAAAACCGGCGCTCAACGTGCGGCAAACGTGCGTGGAGCATTCGCGTTATGGAATAACTGCGGTGGGAACGCGGAAGTGATCGAGGGCCGCCGGGTCCTCCTCGTCGACGACGTTTTGACAACGGGAGCCACGGTTTCCGCGTGTACGCGCGTGCTCAAACGAGGGGGTGCGCGGGCGGTCGATGTGCTGACTCTTGCCCGTGTGGCATAGGGCTGCCAAATCAGAGCGCTTTGCAAAAAGACCGGACTTTTCTTATTTATTTCGAGCGACGTGCGCTGTTTCATAGGAGGGGACCAAGATGGCCAAAGAGGCCAAGGTTGAAATCTACACGACCATGTTCTGTCCGTACTGCTATCGCGCGAAGTCGCTGCTGGCGACCAAGGGCGTGGATTACGTCGAATACGACGTCGGCGGATCGAGCGAGGCGCGCCGCAAAATGAGCGACCGAGCGGACGGCCGTCATACCGTGCCGCAGATCTTCATCGCCGGCGAAGGCATCGGCGGTTCCGACGAGCTTGCGGAACTGGAGCGGACCGGTAAGCTGGATCACCTGCTCGGTGTTTCCCTGGTCTGAGGCCGGTTGGCGGCGGACCGGATACTCGCGGCCGAGCGTTCGATCCGCGTACCGGAGAGCCGAAATGACCCGTCTGACTGTCGCCTGCGTTCAGACCAACACCACCCGCGACCCGCTTGAGAATATCGAGCGGGTCAGCCCGATGATACGGGAAGCCAAGGCGCGCGGCGCGCAGCTCATCACCACGCCCGAAATCGTCGGCATGCTGGAGCCGAAACGCGATCTGGCGTTGTCCAAAGCGAAGCCCGAAGAAACCCACGAGGTTCTCGCCGCCTTCCGTGGACTGGCCGCCGAACTGGGTGTTTGGCTGTTGGTCGGGTCGATCTCGATCAAGGTTTCCGACGACAAGATGGCCAATCGCAGCTTCCTGCTGGACGACCGCGGCCAGATCGTCGCCCGATATTCCAAGCTGCACATGTTCGACGTGCAGGTCGGCGATGGCCAGACCTACAGGGAGAGCAATACCTATCGCGCCGGTGACGAGGCGGTCATCGCCGAGACGCCCTGGGGCCGGATGGGTATGACCATCTGCTACGACATCCGTTTTCCCTATCTGTACCGCAAGCTCGCCCAGGCCGGTGCCGAGGTGATCTTCGCGCCCGCCGCCTTCACCAAGGTCACCGGCCAGGCGCATTGGCATGTGCTGCAGCGCGCCCGTGCGATCGAGACCGGCTGCTTTGTGGTGTCCGCCGCCCAGACCGGCGAGCATGCCGACGGGCGCAAGACCTACGGGCACTCGGTGATCGTCGGCCCTTGGGGCGAGGTCTTGGCCGATGCCGGCGAGGCGGTCGGTGTGATCACGGCGGAAATCGACCTTGCCCGCGTGGCCGAGGCGCGCGGCAAGGTACCGTCGCTGACCCATGACCGGACCTTGGGCGACCCCGTCCTCTACGGCGGCAGTCTGCGCCAGGCCGGCGAATAGATCTCCGGCGCGGTAGCCAGCTCAGGCCGGCCGAACCGCGACCACCCGTTGTTTCACCGCCGGCGTCGGAACGTGCTCCTCCAGGTCCTCGTACGCCATCACCTGGAGTTCCGGCCGGACGGCGATAAGCAGTTCCTCGCGGTGCAGTAGGAAGTCCGGATTTCTTGGCTTGCCGAACCGCTCGTTGCCGACTGCGAAGGTCTCGTAGATCAGAACCCCACCCGGCGCCACCGAGGCGACCAGCGCTGGGAACAGGGGGCGATACAGGTAGTTCACCACAACCACGCCCGCGAAGGTCCGCCCCTCCAACGGCCAGGGTCGCCCGTTCTCCAGATCGCGGGCGACGATCTCGACATCCGCTTCTCCGGCCATGTCGCTGACCCGGACCACGTCCCGGTCGAGAGCGACGACCGGATGGCCCCGGTCGCGGAACATGCGGGCGTGGCGGCCGGTGCCGCAGGCGACGTCCAGCACCGTGCCGCCGGCCGGAACCATTGGCGCGAAACGAGCGACCCAGGGTGCGGGGTCCGGATGCGAAACGGGCGAAAGCGCCTCGGCGGCCATGGTCAGACCTCCACCGTCGCCGGCACGCGGGCGCCGCTGAACGCGCAGGCGGGGCAGGCGAGGCGGACGAAGACGCCCACGATCTCCTCGGGCCGCGGCAAACGGGTCGGATCCTCATCGGGCAAGGCCGACGCCCGCATGGCGGTGCGAACTTCGCCCGGGTCCACCAAGTTGACGCGTACCGTCGAGGAGTGTGTCTCCGCCGCGTAGGCGCGCGCCAGCGCCTCCAGCCCAGCCTTGGAGGCCGCGTAGGGTCCCCAGTCCGGCAAGGCACCCTGGGCGGCTCCAGAGGTCACCAGCAGGGCGCGTCCCGCCGGGGCGGCGCGCAGGAGAGGATCCAATTCGCGCAGCAGACGGTAGGTGGCGGTCAGGTTCACGGCGATGGTCCGGTCGAAGGCGGCATCCGAGGTGTCGGCCAGTGGACCGATGTCGCCGAGCACGCCGTGGTTGGCCACCAGCACGTCGAGCCGCCCGAGCTTTTCGCCGATCCGTTTCGCCAGACCCTCGGTGGCGTTCGGGTCGGACAGGTCGAGGGCCAGTGTCGCCGCTTGTCCCCCCGCCCTTCGGATACGTTCGGCGACGGTGTCCATTTCCGTTTGCGATCGGGCGGCCAGCACCACCCGCGCACCCTCGGCGGCGTAACGTTCGGCCACAGCAGCGCCGATGCCCCGCGACGCCCCGGTGATCAGGCAGGTGAGGCCCTTGAGGGCGCCGCCGCCGGCCGTGATGTCGGCCAGTGCCCTGTCGTCGCCGACCACGCCGATCTGATCGAGTATCTCGTCCAGGACGGCGCGCAGGGTGTCGGCAATGCGGTCGATTTCCCGATGGGTAACGACAAGTGGCGGGGCGATCACGACCGCGTCGCGCACGGCCCGCACGATGATGCCGCGATTCTGCATCTGGTCGCGTACGACGGCGCCGACGATCCCCTCCGGCTCGAACAGCATCCTCGGATCGCGCTGCTGGACCAGTTCGACCGCGCCGATCAGGCCGACGCTCCGCACCTCGCCGACCATCGGATGGTCCGCCAATCGTCGAAGACCAGCGGCGAAGTGTTCCGCCAGGTCGTCGCGCACCCGCTCGACCAGACGTTCGCGGGCGATGATTTCCAGATTGGCCAGTGCCACGGCGGCGGCGACCGGATGGCCGGCATAGGTGAAGCCGTGGGCGATACCGCCGCTTCTCTCGATCAGGGTTTCGGCGACCCGTTTGCCCACCATGACCGCCGAGATCGGCTGATACCCCGACGACAGTCCCTTCGCGAGCGCTATGAAGTCCGGCGTCAGACCGAACTTCTCCGCCGCCGTCCAGGCACCGAGCCGACCGAAGGCGCTCACCACTTCGTCGAGCGTGAACAGAACGTCGTGGCGTCTGCAAATCTCCTGAACTCGCGCCAGGTACCCGGCCGGCGGGATGATGACGCCGCCGGCGCCTTGAACCGGCTCGACCACGACCCCGGCGACCCTGTCCGCACCGATCTCCAGGATCTTTGCCTCGATCCAACCGGCGGCCCGCTCCGCGAAGGCGTCCTCCGTCTCCCCCGCGGCGCCGTGGCGGAAGCGGTAGGCGGTGTCGACATGGGCGAAGCCGGGGAGCGGCAGCCCGCCCTGGGCATGCATGGCGATCGTGCCGCCGAGGCTGATCGTCGCCAGGGTGGAGCCGTGATAGCCTTCCTCCCGGCCGATCATGATCGTCTTCTCAGGCCGGCCCTGGAGTTCCCAGAACAGCCGCGACAGCCGCACGATGCTGTCCAGCGCCTCGGAGCCGGAATTGGCGAAGACAACATGGTCCAGCCCGGCCGGGGTCAGAGCCGCCAGCTTCGCCGCCAACGCCGCCGTCGGCGCCGTGGTGGTCTTGAAGAACGTGTTGTAGTAGGCGAGCCGCTCCATCTGCTCGGCGGCGGCTGCGGCCAGTTCCGTCCGTCCGTAGCCGACATTCACGCACCAGAGCCCGGCAAGCGCGTCGAGGTAAAGCTTGCCGTCTTCGTCCCAAAGTGTGCAGCCCCGTCCGCCAGCCATCACGATGGGCGCGTCGTCCAGGAGCACCTTCGGGTCGGTGAAGGGGTGCAGGTGGTGCGCGCTGTCGAGGCGAGCCAGATCGGACGGGGTCGCGGTCATCGTGGGCCTCTGTCTTGGGACGGCAGGTGTCCCTTGAATATCGGAACACTGGTACGTCCGTTCGTGACGGCTATATTACCGCCATGAGGGAGCTTGAGTGACCGATGATCCGATACCGCCTGCGTTGCAGCGCCGAGCATGAGTTCGAGGCGTGGTTCCAGAACAGTTCGGCATTCGAGAAACAAGCCGAATCGGGCCTCCTGTCCTGTCCGGATTGCGGGTCGTCCGAAGTGTCGCGGGCGCTTATGGCGCCGGCGCTGCAGGGGACTCATCGGGACTCCAAACCCGTCCCCGCGCCTCCGCCTATCGGTGCGGCGGAGGGCGAACAGAAGCAGGTCGCGACCAACGCGCTCGTCCTTAAGCAGCAGCTCTTGAGCCTTCGCCGCAAGATCGAAGAGAATTTCGACAATGTCGGCGACCGTTTCGCCGAAGAAGCCCGAAAGATCCACTACGGCGATACGGATCCGCGCGGCATCTACGGTGACACGACGCCGGAGGAGCGCGAGGCGTTGGCGGATGAGGGGATCGAGGTCGGCAGCATCCCCTGGCTGCGCGACGACGCCTAGGGTGACCGAACACGGGGCGCTCCTGGACGGCCTGCGGCGCGAGCTGGGTGTGGACGCCGTCCTCACCGATCCGGGCGATCGCGCTTCCTATGAGACCGACCTTCTGAAGACCCGGACTGGTCGCGCTCTTGCCGTGGTTCGGCCGCGCGATACAGCCGGGGTGGCGACGACCGTTCGGCGCTGTGCCGAGATCGGACTCCCGATCGTGCCGCAGGGCGGCAACACGGGGTTTTGCCAGGGCGCCACCCCGCCGGACGATGGACGCGCGATCGTCTTGTCGCTCGAACGTCTGCGGGCGATACGGTCGGTCGACCCCGTCGGTTCGACCTTGGTGGCGGAGGCGGGAGTGACACTGGCGGAGGCGCGTGCGGCGGCCGATCGCCGGGGACTTCAGCTTGCGATCCAGCATGGCGGCCTCTCCTCGACCGTCGGCGGCAACGTGTCGACCAATGCGGGCGGCAGCAACGTACTGCGCTACGGGATGGCGCGGGCGCAGATCCTGGGTCTGGAAGTGGTTCTGGCCGACGGAGAGATCTGGGACGGCCTGGCGCCCCTGGCCAAGGACAATGCCGGCACCGATCTCAAACAGTTCTTTATCGGGACCGAGGGCACGTTGGGCATCGTCACGGCCGCGACCCTGCGTCTGTTTCCGGCAGCACGGTTTAGCGCGACAGCCCTGGTTGCGGTCCGATCGGTGGAGGACGCGCTGGCGTTGCTCGCGCGGCTGCGGTCCGAGGCGGGGGAGGCGCTGACCGCCGCAGAACTGATCCCCCGCGCCGGGCTCGATCTGTATTTCGCGCATGCCGGAATCCGGCACGAGCCCTTTGGCGGCGTCTATCCCTGGCAGGTCCTGGTCGAATTGGCATCGTCGAGCCGGCACTTCAACCTCGACGCGGCGCTGGAGGAGGCTGTTGGCTCTGCGCTGGAGGCTGGCGAAGTGACGGATGCCGTGCAGGCGCGGTCCGACGGTCAGCGCGCCGCGCTTTGGGCCTTGCGCGAGGGGCTTGCGAGCGCCCAGGTGGCCACGCCGGGCAATCTGAAAAACGATACGGCAGTGCCGATTGCCGCCATTCCCCAATTCATCGCCCGAGCGACTGCGGCGGTCGCGGAGATTGCGCCCGCGGCGGTCCCGATCCCGTTCGGTCACCTCGGCGACGGGAATATTCACTTCAACGTCAATCCGCCGCGCGGCGCCGACGGCCACGCGTTCAAGGCGCACTGGCCGGCGCTCGTTACCGCCATCGACGGCGTGGCGACGGCGTTCGGCGGATCGATCGCGGCGGAGCACGGGCTCGGGCGTACGAAGGTGGCGGCGGCGGCCCGCTTGAAGTCGGGCCTGGATCTGGATCTGATGCGGCGCTTGAAGCGGACGCTGGATCCGATCGGACGGCTGAATCCCGGCGTGATGCTGACGCCGGACGACAGGGGTCGAGACTGACATGCATGTGGTGATTTTCGAAGTCGAGCCGAATGACGGCCGGCACGAGACCTACTTCGAGACCGCCGCGGCGCTCCGGTCCGAGTTGGAGACGGTCGAGGGCTTCATTTCGGTCGAGCGCTTCGAGAGCCTGGTGACGCCCGGCAAGATCCTCTCGCTCTCCACCTGGGAGGACGAGGCGGCGATCCGGCGCTGGCGCGAGCGCTCGGCCCACTACGCCGCGCAGACGGCCGGCCGGGACAGCCTGTTCGAGCGCTACCGGATCCGTGTCGCCGAGGTGGTTCGCGACTACGACCGCGACACTTCGCCCTGGCGCGGGTGAGCCATCGGAGAATCGCCTTTCCTTTCCGCCGCGGCGGCTTATCTATCGGGCTATGAGCGACATCGATTCCGAACGCAATTCGTTGGGTGGGCGCGTCCGCCGCTACGCCCGAGTCAGCACCGCCGTCGGCGGCCTCGCGGCCCGGTTGGCGGGCGAGCGCTATCTCGGCCTTTCCGTCGACAAGGCGGAGCATGCGGCCGATCTGAAGGCGGCGCTCGGCGGCCTCAAGGGGCCGCTGATGAAGGTCGCCCAGATTCTCTCCACCGTCCCGGACGCGCTACCGAAGGAGTATGTCGACGAGCTGGCGCACCTGCAGGCGAACGCGCCGGCCATGGGCTGGCCGTTCGTGAAACGGCGGATGACGACCGAACTCGGACCCGGCTGGCAATCCCGGTTCGCCGAGTTCGAGCGAGAGGCGGTGTCGGCCGCGTCCCTCGGGCAGGTCCACCGGGCCACGCTGCACGACGGACGGGCGGCGGCGGTGAAACTGCAATACCCCGACATGGCCTCGGCGGTCGAAGCCGACCTGCGTCAACTCGACTGGGTCTTCAAGCTGTACCGGCGCTACGATTCGGCGATCGACCCGTCGCTGATCCATACCGAGCTGTCGGCCCGGCTGCGCGAGGAGTTGGACTACGGCCGCGAGGCGCTGCACATGGCGCTCTACCGCCATATGCTGGCGGACGAGCCGGGCGTTCATGTGCCCGACGTGGTCGACGAGCTGTCCACTAACCGGCTCATCACCATGACCTGGCTGGACGGCACGCCGTTCATGAGGTTTCTGGAGGAACACCCGGACATCGAGACCCGAAACAGGGTCGCCCACAACATGTTCCGCACTTGGTATGTGCCGTTCTATTTCTCAGGTGTGATCCATGGCGACCCGCATCTCGGCAACTACACGATCCGGGAGGACGGCACGATCAACCTGCTGGACTTCGGCTGCATCCGCGTGTTTCACCCGCCGTTCGTGAAGGGGGTGATCGACCTGTATCGGGCGCTGCGCGACAACGACGAGGAACTGGCGGTCGAGGCTTATGCGAGCTGGGGCTTCACTGATCTCGATCGCGAGACCATCGACGTGCTGAACGTCTGGGCGCGCTTCCTCTACGGTCCGCTGATGGAGGACCGGGTCCGCAAGATCCAGGAGAGCGGGTCCGGGCTCTACGGCCGCGAGATCGCCGAGAAGGTGCATGGCGAGCTGAAGCGGTTGAACGGCGTGCGTCCGCCTCGGGAGTTCGTGCTGATGGACCGCGCGGCGCTGGGACTCGGCTCCGTCTTCATGCACCTCAAGGCGGAGGTGAACTGGTACCGGCTGTTCCACGAACTGATCGGCGAGTTCGACGTCGACGCCCTCGCCGCACGCCAGCAGGCGGCGCTGGAAGCGGTCGGATTGGATCGGCCGGAGTAGCGGCGCGTCGGTGGAAGATCCCGGCGCCCGACAGCACCCCCGTCAGTACCCCCGGCCCAGATCAACCAGCCCGGTCGGTGTTCCACCCGTGCGGATCCGCCGGATGTTCTCGGCGAAGACGATGGAGGCGGTCGAGGGATTCACCTCGGCGGCGATATGCGGGGTGATGTAGATCCGCTCGTCGTCCCAGAACGGGTGGTCGGACGGCAGCGGCTCCTGACGGAAGACGTCGAGTGCCGCGGCGGACAGACGACCGCTGTCCAGAGCCGGTATCAAATCCTCCTCGACCAGATGGCCGCCGCGGCCGACGTTCACGAGGAATGCCCCTTTCGGCAGCTTGGCGAACAGGTCTGACCCAAGGATTCCCTCGGTCTGCGTCGTCAGCGGCAGCAGACAGACCACCACGTTGGAGCGGGTCAGCAGGTCGTCCAAAGCCGCGGGACCGGAGACCGATGCCACGCCGCCCACTGCGCGCGGCGAGCGCGTCCAGCCCGTGCTCCTGATTTCCAGCGCCGTCAGCGCCCGGCTCAGATGCTCCCCAAGGGTGCCGAGGCCGAGAATGGCGACATGCAGATGACGATGATCGAACGCCTCGCTCATCGGCCAATGATGCTCGGTCTTGTAGCCCTCGAACTTGTCGGCCTGGCGGTGCCAGCGGAGGATCTGCATGACGATGTGGTGGGTCATCGACGTCGCCATGAACGGGTCGATGAGCCGGGCGATCGGAACGTGGCCGGGGCGATCCGGGTCTTCCAGAATGTGGTCGACGCCGGCGCCGATCGACTGGACCAGCTGCAGGTTCGGGAAGCGCGCCAACACACCGTGCGGCAGGCGCCAGGAAATCGACACGTCGACACGCGCAAGGTCGTCGCCGGCAATCTCCAGCGCCGGGCGGGCGTCCACTCCCGGCATTTCCTCCTTGAGTGCCGCAACCCAGGCGGACGGGCCGTCGCCGGTGCTGTGGACGGCGACAATCGGGTTCTCCGGTGTTGCTGCGCCCATCAGTACTTCCGCTCGCGGCTGACGGTGTTCACCGGCTGCTCACCGGCGAAGATCCGACGGATGTTCTCGGCGACCTGGTCGGCGCCGCTCTCGGCGTTGGTCTGGGCCGAGACGTGCGGCCAGACCTGCACCTTCGGATGATCCCAGAACGGGTGATCGGCGGGCAGCGGTTCGGTGCGGAACACGTCCAGCGCGGCGCCGGCGATGTGGCCATTGTCGAGCGCTGCCAGCAAGTCTTCCTCCACGAGCTGAGCGCCCCGCCCCGAATTCACCACGAAGGCGCCCTTCGGCAGCTTGGCGAGGGTTCCCGCGTCGATGATGTCCGTCGTCTCGGGAGTTAGCGGCAGCAGGCAGCAGAGGATATCGGTCCGGGCGAGGAAGGCATCGAACTCCGCCTCGCCAGCGAAACTCCGCACACCCTCGATCTCCTTGCGCGTCCGCGACCAGCCGGCAACGTCGAAGCCGAGGGCGGCGATCGTCGTCGCCGCCTGTGCGCCGAGCGCGCCGAGACCGAGGATGCCGATCCTGCGGGTCGATGTCTCAGGCGCCGGCAGCTTGGCCCAACGCTTCTCGCGCTGGAACTGCTCGTACTCCATGCCTTGCCGGTGGAAACGCAGCACTTGGAGGAGCACCCATTCCGCCATCGCCTGGGCCATCCAAGGGTCGACGATGCGCAATATGTGCGCGCCCTCGGGCAGGTTCGGTTCGGCGAAGATGTGATCGACGCCCTGGCCGAGCGAACAGATCGCCTTGAGGTTCGTCATGCCCTGATACGCGCCGGCCGGCGCCTTCCAGACCAGAGCAAAGCCGATGTCCTCCGGGTCGCCGATGTCCGGCCAGACGCGGAAGTCGAGGTCCGGGATGCGCTTGGTCAGGGCCTCGCGCCACTGGTCTGGGCTGTCGTTGTCGGTGCGGAACAGGACGGCGGGCATGGGCATTCCTTCGAAGTCGGCCGTGGAGCCTGCGGGCTGGATGCAGCGAGACTAAGGACGACGGCCGGATCTGTCGACGGTCGTGGTGCGGTGCAGCGCCGGTGCCGGAGGCTAGGTCCTGACCGCCCCGTCCTCCCGTACATCGAGGTTGAAGGCGGCCGCCATCAGCGCCTTCGTGTAGTCGCGCTTCGGCGCGTCCATCACCTGCGCCGTCGGGCCGTGCTCCACCACCATGCCGTCGCGCATCACGTAGACCCTGTGGGACATGGCGCGGACCACCTTGAGGTCGTGGCTGATAAACAGGTAGGCGAGGCCGTGGGACCGCTGCAGGTCGCGCAGCAGCTCGACGATCTGCGCCTGGACGCTCATGTCCAGCGCCGAGGTCGGTTCGTCCAGGATGACGAGTTTCGGGCGCAGCACCATGGCGCGGGCGATGGAGATCCGCTGGCGCTGGCCGCCGGAGAACTCGTGCGGGTAGCGGTCGCGGACAGCCGGATCGAGCCCCACTTCCCGCAGGACCTCGTTGATCCGCCGGTCTTTATCCGCCTCGCTGTTCAGACCGAGTTCGGACAGGTCGTGGACGCCCATGCCCTCGCCGACGATCTCGGCGATCGAGAGGCGCGGTGACAAACTGCCATAGGGGTCCTGAAAAACGATCTGCATGTCGCGGCGCAGGGCGCGCAGCTCGCGCTTGCCCATGCCCTGCACCTCGCGGCCGAGAAACGTAACCCGGCCGGTGCAGGACTGCAGCCGCAGGATCGCCATGGCGAGCGTGGTCTTGCCGGAACCGGACTCGCCGACGATGCCGACGGTCTCGCCTTCCTTCACGCCGACGGTCACCCCGTCGACCGCCTTCACATGACCGACGGTCTTCTTGAGGAAGCCGCGCTGGATCGGAAACCAGACACGGACGTCCGACGCCTGAAGTACGGTTCCGGCCCGCTCCGCCACCGGCTCCGGCGCGCCCTTGGGCTCCGCCGCCAGAAGTCTCTGCGTATAGGGGTGCTCCGGCGCGGTGAACACCCGCTCCGTGTCGCCATGCTCGACGATCTGGCCATCGGTCATGACGCAGACCCGGTCCGCTACCTTGCGGACGATGCCGAGGTCGTGGGTGATCAACAGCATGGCCATGCCGAGGTCGTGGCGCAGCCTGTCGAGCAGAGCGAGGATCTGCGCCTGGATGGTCACGTCCAGGGCCGTGGTCGGCTCGTCGGCGATCAGCAGATCGGGCTCGTTCGCCAACGCCATGGCGATCATCACCCGCTGGCGCTGGCCGCCGGAGAGTTGGTGCGGGAAGGAGGCGAGACGGCTCTTCGGATCCTTGATACCGACCAGATCCAGGAGTTCAAGAATCCGGGTCCGCGCGGCAGTCCCCTTAAGCCCCTTGTGCAGGGCGAGGATCTCGCCGATCTGCTTCTCCACACTGTGTAGCGGATTGAGCGAGGTCATCGGCTCCTGGAAGATCATCGCGACCTCGTTGCCGCGGATCCGCATGAGCGTCCTTTCGTCGGCCCCCATCAGTTCCTCGCCCTTCCAGGTCACGCTCGAGGACTCGTCGTGGCTGGCCAGCGGATAGGGAAGCAGGCGGACCGTCGACAACGCGGTGACGGACTTGCCGGACCCGGACTCGCCGACGAGAGCCAGGGTCTCGCCCTTGGCGATCTCGAAGGACACCCCGCGCACCGCCGGGTCGTTTCGTCCGAAGGTGACAGACAGGTCGCGGACCCGAAGAAGCGGGGATGGGCGTTGAGAGGTATCCGGCATCGCGCTCACGTGGTGAAGGTCTTGCGCGGGTCGAAGGCGTCTCGCACCGCCTCGCCGACGAAGATCAGCAGACTGAGCATGATGGCGAGGGTGAAGAAGGCGGTCAGACCGAGCCACGGCGCCTGCAGGTTCTGCTTGCCCTGATTGAGGAGCTCGCCGAGGGACGGCGATCCGGGGGGCAAACCGAAGCCCAGGAAGTCGAGCCCCGTGAGCGCGGTGATCGACCCGTTGAGAATGAACGGCAGGAAGGTTAGGGTCGCCACCATGGCGTTGGGCAGCACATGGCGGCGCATGATCGTGAAGTCGTCGACGCCCATCGCGCGGGCGGCTCGGACGTAGTCGAAGTTGCGGGCGCGCAGGAACTCGGCCCGCACCACGCCGACGAGTTGGGTCCACTGGAACAACAGCAGCAGGAAAAGCAGCGTCCAGAAGCCGGGCACGATGACCGAGGAGAGGATGATCAGGATGTAGAGGAACGGCATGCCGCCCCAGATCTCGATGAACCGCTGAAAGGCCAGATCGACCAGACCACCGTAGAAACCCTGCACCGCGCCGGCCGCCACGCCGATCACCGACGCCGCCAGGGTAAGCGCCAGCCCGAAGAGGATGGAGATCCGGAAACCGTGAATCACCCGCGCCGTCACGTCGCGCGCCTGGTCGTCCGTGCCGAGCCAGTGCCGCGCGTCGGGCGGCGAAGGGGCCGGCACCGTCAACTCCCGGTCGATGGTGTTGTAGGAGTACGGGATCAAGGGCCAGATCATGAAGCCCTTCTCCGCGATGAGGTCCTGGACGAACGGATCCCGATAGTCGGTCTCGGTCGGGAAGTCGCCGCCGAAGGTGGTCTCCGGATAGGCGGTCGTGATCGGCGTATAGAGCCCGCCGTCGTACATCACCAGCAGCGGCTTGTCGTTGGCGATGAGGTCGGCGCCCAGGCTGAGCGTGAACAGCACCAGGAAGATCCAGAAGGACCACCAGCCGCGCCTGTTGGCGCGAAAGTTGTCGAAGCGGCGCCGGTTGATCGGCGATACGGCGACGCCGAGGATCGTCGGGCGACGCCGGGTGTCCGGGTCGGCGCCGGCTGCGGTGAGGTGCGTCGACGTCTCCACCGCTCAGCCCTCCCGACTCTCGAAATCGATCCGTGGGTCGATGATCGTGTACATCACGTCGCCGAGGAGGTTCAGCAGAAGACCGAGCAGGGTGAAGAAGTACAGCGTCGCGAAGATCACGGGATAGTCGCGGCTGATCGCCGCCTCGAACCCGAGCAGCCCAAGTCCGTCCAACGAGAAGATGATCTCGACGAACAGCGCGCCGGTGAAGAGCACGCTGACGAAGGCGCTCGGAAAGCCGGCCACGACGATCAGCATCGCGTTGCGGAACACGTGGCCGTAGAGAACGCTACGCTCGCCCAGACCTTTGGCCCGCGCCGTCAGCACGTACTGCTTGTTGATCTCGTCCAGGAAAGAGTTCTTGGTCAGCATGGTCAGGCTGGCGAAACCGCCGATGACCATGGCGGTGACCGGCAGCACCATGTGCCAGAGATAGTCGAGGATGCGGGCGCCCCAAGTGAGCTCTTCCCAATTGTCCGAGACGAGGCCGCGCAGCGGGAACCACTGCAGAAAACTGCCGCCCGCGAACAGCACGATCAGCAGCACGGCGAAGAGGAATCCCGGAATCGCGTAGCCGACGATGATCACGCCGCTGGTCCAAACGTCGAACGGCGACCCGTCGCGCACCGCCTTGCGGATTCCGAGCGGGATCGAGATCAGGTAGACCAGCAGCGTCGTCCAGATGCCGAGCGAGATCGACACCGGCATTTTATCCAGCACCAGATCGACCACCGAGCCGCTCTTGAAGAAGCTCTCGCCGAAATCGAAGCGGATGTAGTTGCCGATCATGTCGATGAAGCGTTCGTGCATCGGCTTGTCGAAGCCGAACTGCCGTTCCAGACGCTCGATCAGTTCAGGGTCCAGGCCCCGGGCGCCCCGCGTCGCCGCGGAGCCATCCGAACTCACGGCCGGCGCCTCTCCGGCGCCGCTGGTGTTGCCGCTGATCCGGGCGGTGGCGTCGGTATTCTGCCCTCCGATCTGGGCGATGATCTGGTCGATCGGTCCGCCCGGCGCAGCCTGCATGATCACGAAGTTCAACACCATGATGGCGAAGAGCGTCGGGATGATCAGCAGCAGGCGTTTCAGGATGTAGGCGGTCATTCGGGTCCGTCCATGCGAGCGTCAATCCGGCCGGGAGTCTGGGACCAGATCACCGTTTGCCTTGGTAGGCGCGCACGGCTGCGGCCTTGTCAGCATTGACCCACCAGGTGCTGGCGAAGCCGAGGCCGAACGCCGGGGAAACGGCGGGGTGTTCGAACTTGTTCCAGTAGACCAGGCGGAAGTTGTCGCTGTGGAATTGCGGAATGACGTAGTGGTTCCAGAGCAGCGCCCGGTCGAGCGCCCGGGTCGCCACCGCCAGCTCCTCACGGCTCCCGGCGGCGACGATGTGGCGGATCAAGGCGTCGATGGCGGGGTTCTTGATGCCCATGATGTTGCGCGAACCGGGACGGTCGGCCAGGGGCGATCCCCAATACTCCCACTGTTCGTTTCCGGGCGACGTGGACTGACCGAAGCCGGCTGTCGTCATGTCGAAGTCGAAGTCGCGGAGCCGGTTCTGGTACTGCACCGGATCGATGAGCCGCGGCGTGGCCCGGACGCCGATCTTCTCAAGATTGTCGATGAACGGCAGCACGAGGCGCTCGCTGCTCGCCTGGCTCATGAGGATCTCGAACTCCAGCTTCAGATCGCCCTTTGTCATGACCCCGTCCTGGAGCGACCAACCGGCATCGCGCAGCAGTTTAAGCGCGGTCCGCAGGTTGCGCCGGTCGCTGCCCGATCCGTCGCTGACCGGCGCGGAATAGGGCTCGGTGAAGACCTCGGGAGGAAGCTGGTCGCGCAGAGGTTCCAGGAGCGCGAGTTCTTCCGGGCCCGGCAGCCCGGAGGACGCGAGGCCGGTATTGGTGAAGAAGCTGTTTGTCCGACTGTAGGCGCCGTACATCAGCGTCTGGTTGGTCCATTCGAAGTCGAAGGCGTAGCCAAGCGCCTCCCGCACGACCCGGTCCTGAAAGATCGGCTTGCGCAGGTTGAAGACGAAGCCCTGGAGGCCCCCGGAGGCGTTGTTGGGAATCTCTTCCTTGACGACCATGCCGGCCTCGAGCGCCGGGAACTCATAGGCTGTGGCCCATCGCTTCGCCGAATTCTCCGCCCGGAAATCGAAAGCGCCCGCCTTGAAGGCTTCCGTGGCGACCTCGCGGTCCCGAAACACCTCGTAGACGATACGGTCGATGTTGTAGCGCCCGCGATTCACGGGAATGTCCGCGCCCCAGTAGTCCTCGACACGCTCGTAGGCGATCCGGCGGCCGAACTCGAAGCTCTCGATCTTGTAGGGGCCGGAGCCGACCGGCGGCTCTGTGAGCGGCTCGGCGAAGTCGCGGCCGTCCCAGAAATGCTTGGGGAGCACTGGCAACTGGCCGAGGATGAGCGGTAGCTCTTTGTTCTCGTTGGTTTTGAAAATGAACAGGACGCGCCGCTCGTCGGTGGCCCGGACCTCCTGCACGTCGCCCCAATAGGACGCGTAGAGTGGCGATCCCTTCTCGACCAGGGTGTTGAAGGACCACACGACGTCCTCCGCCGTCACCGGCATGCCGTCGTGGAACCGGGCGTTTGGGTCGAGGTTGAAGGCGATCCAGGAGCGGTCCTCGGGGACCTCGACCGTCTTCGCCAACCGTCCGTACTTCGCGAACGGTTCATCCTCCGAGCGTTCCAGTAGAGACTCGAAGATCAGGTTCGACTCGAGAAGGCTCAGACCGGCCGCAGGCGTACCCCGCAGAATGTACGGGTTGAAATTGTCGAAAGCGCCCCCGGCTTCGAGCGTCAGCGTTCCGCCTTTCGGCGCCTGCGCATTCACATAGTCGAACTGTTCGAAGTCCGGCCCGTACTTGAGGACACTGAACATCGCGATGCCGTGGCGCGGCTCGGCGGCGTATTCCGTCGCGGCGGCGGCCGGGAGCGGCGCGACAAAGGACGCGATTGCGGAGGTCGTCGCGATGGCCACTGTGGCGGCGAAGCGGGCTATCGTCATCGAACAGTCTCTCCCCTATGTCGGCTTGGCGCTCACCAATAACAACGTGCTCTTGGCGGAAACATGGCAGCTCGATGGCTAAAGTCGAGCGCCGGGCGCAGATCAGGCTGAGAGAATGGCGATCGCAGCGGCATGCAGGGCGGGGTTCCGGGCTGCGACGATCCGGGTGGTGGAGCCGAGTGCCACCGGTGCGCCGCTCCAATCGGTCAGGATGCCGCCGGCGCCGGCGATCACGGCGGCCGGTGCCAGGTAGTCGTAGTCGCTGAGCGCGGACTCGACCACAAGATCGATGGTGCCGAGCGCCAGCAGACCGAAATTGTGACAGTCGCCGCTGAACAGGGTCAGGCCGCAGGCCTGTTTCAGGGCGGCGAAGCGCGGCGCTTCGTCCGCGTCGAACATGTCCGGCGAGGTCGCGGTCAGGATCGCTTTATCCAAAGGCTTGGTGACCGGCGCCATGAGCGGGCCGCCGTTCAGCAGGGTCCCGATGTCTGGACCGCCGATCCAACGCTCGTCCAGGATCGGACAGTCGATCAGGCCGAGCACCGGGACACCGTTGCGCAGCAGGCCGATCAGCGTGCCGAAGGTGGGTCGGCCGGTGATGAAGGCTTTTGTCCCGTCGATCGGATCGAGGGACCATACGTACTCGACGTCCAGATTCTTGGGTCCGAATTCTTCGCCGGCGATTCCGTGATCCGGAAACCGTTTCTCGATCAGTTCCCGCAGGGTCTTCTCCACCGTCCGGTCGGCGACCGTGACGGGGCTGTCGTCGGCCTTGATGTCGACGAACACACCTGTACGGAAGTATTCCCGAATGATCGGCCGCGCGGCGTCCGCCAGTTCGGCGGCGAACGCGGACGCGTCGTCGATGGAGAGATCGGTCATGCCGGGTGACCGGGCGCGCGGTTCAGACGCGCCTCAGGTCAGCTGCCCGAAGCCGCAATGTACGCGTCTTCGGCCTGCTTGATCTCCTCGGCGGTCGGCAGGGCAGCAGGCGCGTCGGCCAGGCTGCGCAGGTAGGCGATCATATTGGCCCGATCCGCGGTCTTCTTCAGTCCGGCGTAGTTCATCTTGGTTCCGGCGATGTACTGCTTCGGATTGTGCAGGAACTTGTTCAGTGATTCGTAGGTCCAGTTCGACGGGTCGTCGAAATTGGCCATCGCGTCGGAGTAGCTGAAGCTGTCGAGATGACCCTTATCGGCCAGAACGATACCGTACAAGTTGGGGCCGACCTTGTTGGCGCCGCCATTGTCGAAAGTATGACATGCCGCGCACTTCCTCGACAGGGTCTCGCCGGCCGCCGGATCGGCGTTGGCGAGCAAGCCGACGATCGGTTCGACCGGCTCCGGACCGGCGGGAGCGGCGGTCTGGGTCGTGGCGCTCTCGGCGACCTCGATCTTGTAGGCGTTCTCGGCCAACTCGGTCGGATGGACGAGCGCAACCGCGATCTTTCCGGTCACCATCGCCAGCAGTCCGGCGCACAGAACGCCTGCAATGATCTTGTTGCCTTCGAGCGACGTCGCCATGGTGTTCTGCCCTCTTCGTATCCCACCCGGGAAGCCGACCGATCCGTACCGGCGTTCCCCGCGAAAAGCTTTGCGCGGCACCATACTTGCCGGGCCCGGCACTGTCGACTGTGCGGCGCCCGCTCCGATCCACGCGGAACACGACTTACCTTCCCCCGCGCGCTTGCGCAACTCCGCGCGAAAGGCGTATCACCGCAAGCTCGCGTGGCATATCGCCGCAAATGGCCGTGACGGCCGCGAAAACACCTGTTCGACGGGACCCGACGATACCGATGAACCCGATCCTCATGATCCCCGCCCGCATGGCTTCCTCTCGGCTGCCGGACAAACCGCTCGCCGATATCCAGGGGTTGCCGATGATCGTCCATGTGCTGCGCCGCGCCCAGGAAGCCGATGTCGGTCCAGTGGTCGTGGCCGCCGGCGACAGGGCGATCTTCGAGGCAGTAGAGGCCGCCGGCGGTCGTGCGGTGATGACCGATGCCGCCCTTCCGTCCGGCACGGACCGGATCCACCAGGCGTTGGAGCGCATCGATCCGGACCGCCGCCACGATGTGATCGTGAATATCCAGGGCGATCTGCCGGTATTGGAGCCGAAGACCGTGCGCGCGACCCTCGAGGCGCTGACCCGCACGGACGCAGCCGATTGGGGCACCGCCGCCTGCGCCATCGCCGAGCCGGAGGACCTGGACCCGGGCAGCGGTGTCAACAAGGTGGTCGCCGCCTGGGAGCCGGACGGTCAGTTCGGCCGTGCGCTCTACTTCTCGAAACACCCGGTGCCCTGGGGCGAGGGCGAGGTGTTCCACCACATCGGTCTCTACAGCTACCGTCGCGCCGCTCTCGACCGGTTCGTGACCCTGCCGCCGTCGCCGTTGGAGATCCGGGAGCGGTTGGAGCAGCTGCGCGCGCTGGAAGCCGGTATGCGGATCGAAGTGGCGCGGGTGGAGACCATTCCGCTCGGCGTCGATACCCAGCGCCAACTCGACCAGGCGCGCGCCTTGCTCGCCCCGTCCGGAGAGAAGTAATGACCGATCAGCCGAAAGTCGCCTACCAGGGACTGCCGGGCGCCTATTCCCATCTTGCCTGCGTGGCGGCGGCGGCGGACCACGAGCCCATGCCCTGCTACAGCTTCGAGGACATGCTTTCGGCCGTGCAGGACGGCACGGCGGATCTGGCGATGGTGCCGGTGGAGAACTCCGTCGCGGGCCGGGTCGCTGACATCCATCACCTGCTGCCGGAATCCGGCCTGTTCATCATTGGGGAGCATTTTCAGCGGGTGAACCACATGCTGCTGGGCCTCAAGGGTGCGACGCTGGAGGGGCTGAAGGAGGTCCACGCTCACCCTCAGGGATTGGCCCAGTGCCGCCAACTCATCAACCGGCACGGCCTCAAGCGCATGCAGCATGCCGACAACGCCGGGGCCGCCAAGGACGTCGCCGCGTGGGGCGATCCCTCGATCGCGGCGATTGCGTCGTCGCTGGCGGCAGAGGTCTACGGGCTGGAAATCCTGGCGGACAGCGTCGAGGATTTCGCCCATAACACCACCCGTTTCCTGGTGATGTCCAAGACGCCGAAGCTGCCCCCGGTGACCACGGACAAGGTGGTGACGACCATCGTCTTCCGGGTCCGCAGCGTGCCGGCCGCCCTGTACAAGGCGTTGGGCGGCTTCGCGACCAACGGAATCAACCTGACCAAGCTGGAAAGCTATCTGGTCGGCGGGTCCTTCGAGGCGGCGCAGTTCTACGTCGATGCGGAAGGCCATCCGGACGAGCGGCACATGGCGCTGGCGCTCGAGGAGCTGAAGTTCTTCTGCCCGCCGGACGCGGTCCGCATCCTCGGCACCTACCCGATGAGTCCCTTCCGCGCGAGCGCCTCGAGGCCCGGGGCGGACTGAGTGGTCGCCTGCAGAATGCGAGAGGGCTGAGAGTCCGGAGGGGACGTGTTCGAACCGTGCGAATGCGGGAGCGGAAAGAGCTATGTGGGCTGCTGCGGTCGGCTGCATGGCGGTGCGCCGGCGCGCGACGCCGAGGAGCTGATGCGGTCGCGCTACTGCGCGTTCAGTCGCGGCAACACGGGGTACCTGCTGAAAAGCTGGGCGGCGGAGACTCGGCCGCTGGCACTGACGTTGGATCCCGCGCAGCAATGGACCGGTCTGACGATCCATCGGCACGAGGCGACGGGACCCTATACAGCGCGCGTCCGCTTCACAGCCACATGGCGCCTGGGAAACCGAACGGGCCGCCTGAGCGAGACCAGCAACTTTCGACGCGATGGGGAGGGATGGGTCTATATCGACGGCATGACGGGCTGATCCGGTATTCCGGCGTTCCCAGCTAGTCCTCCACCGCCGCCAGCCTCGGCGGCGTGGGGGCGGCGTCGGTGATCGCGCTCGGCTGTTCCAGCTCGATCTCCTGAATCCGCTCGCTGCGCTTCGTCACCTTGTCGGTCGAGATCCGGATCTGGCGGATGTCGTCGGTCGCTTGGGCGAAATGCCGGTCGAGCTTGCTCACCCGGTCGTCCAGCCGCGTCACGTCGTCCAGCAGGCGGCCGACTTCCGCCTGGATCACATGCGCCTGCTCGCGCATGGAGGCGTCCTTCAGCACCGCGCGCACCGTGTTCAGGGTCGCCATCAGCGTGGTCGGCGACACGATCCACACCCGGCGGCGGAACGCGTCCTGCACCACGCCGGGCAGGTTGGCGTGCAGCTCGGCATAGACCGCCTCCGACGGCAGGAACATCAGCGCGGATTCCGCTGTCTCTCCCGGCACGATGTATTTCTCGGCGATGGCGCGGACATGGACGCCGACCTCCTGGGACAGCCGCCGTCGCGCCGCCAGCCGTTCCTCGTCGCTCGCCGCCGCCTGGAGCAGGTGATAGGCCTCCAGCGGGAACTTGGCGTCGATGGCGATGTCACCCGGCGGGTTCGGCAAGGTCAGCAGACAATCGACCCGGCGGTTGCCGCCGACCGTGGCCTGGAAGCTGTAGGCGCTGGGCGGCAGCGCCTGGGTGACGAGGTCGTTGAGCTGGATCTCCCCGAACGCCCCGCGCGCCTGCTTGTTCGACAGGATCGCCTGCAGCCCGTCTACTTGGGTCGACAGTTCGGTGATGTTCTTCTGCGCCCGGTCGATGACGGCGAGCCGCTCCTTCAGGTCGCCCATGGTCGTTTCGGTCGATTTCGACGACTTCTCCAGACCCTCGCCGATCCGCTTGGTCACGTCGGCGAGGCGTTCCTCCAGCTTCTTGGCGATCTCGCGCTCCTGAGCCTGCAGGGCTTCCGCCATGCGGGCCTGGGCCGCGGCCTGGCTTTCGGCGATCTGGGCGAGGCGCCCTGCCAGCTGTTCCTGGCTGGCGGCCAGTTTCTCCGAGACCTCCGCTTGGCGCCGGTCGCGTTCGGCGATCGCGGCGTCGAGTTCCACGCCCCCGCCTCGGCGCATCAACAGAAGGCCGGCTGCGAGAACGACGAGGGCCAGAAGGGCGGCGAGAATCAGTTCGGTTCCTGTCATGGAGCCGACGCTAGCACGCCGGCGCGGCGGGGGGTGAAACGGTCCCGCAACCCATCGGTTTCTTGACCCTTTCGCCCATATCGCCTAACTCCAAGCCATCCTGACAGCGGCGAATCGAACCGGCGACAGACATGGCAAAGCGGCCGATCATCTGGGCACCCGACCCGGTCCTGAAGACCAAGTGCGCTCCCGTTGCAATGGTGGACGACGAGATCCGCACCCTGATGGACGATATGCTGGACACCATGTATGCGGCTCCGGGCATCGGCCTGGCGGCGCCGCAGATCGGCGTCACCAAGCGCGTCATCGTCGTCGACGTGTCCGAGAAGAACGAGCCGAACGCGCCGATCTGCCTCGTCAATCCGGAACTGCTCTGGACGTCTGACGAGACTGCGCCGCATGAGGAGGGGTGTCTCTCGATCCCGGACCTTTATGCCGATGTGGAGCGGCCGATAGCGGTGAAGGTTGCCTATCTCGACCGCGACGGCGAAAAGCGCGAGATCGAGGCCGAGGGTCTCCTCGCGATCTGCCTGCAGCACGAGATCGACCATATCGACGGCATTCTCTTCACCGACCACCTCTCGCCGCTCAAGCGGAACATGTTCATGAAGAAGATGGTCAAGGCGAAGAAGGCCCGCGCCCGCGAGCAGGCGGCCTGAGGGCGGCCATGGCGCGCCGGACATGAGCGAGACCCCGTCCAATAAACTCCGCATCGCCTTCATGGGCAGCCCCGACTTCGCGGTGCCGAGCCTCCGCGCACTGGTCGAGGCCGGGGACGAGGTCGTCTGTGTCTACGCCCAGCCGCCGCGGCCGGCCGGACGCGGCCAGAAGGAACGGCTGACCCCGGTCGACGAGGCCGCGATCGAGCTCGGCATCGAAGTCCGCACGCCGCGGAGCCTGCGCAATCCTGAGGAGCAGGAGCGGTTCTCGGCCCTCGACCTGGACCTGGCCGTGGTCGCCGCCTACGGGCTGATCCTGCCGCGCGAGATCCTCGCTGCTCCCCGGCTCGGGTGCATCAACGTCCACGCCTCCCTGCTGCCCCGCTGGCGCGGGGCGGCCCCGATCCAACGGGCGATTCTGGCGGGCGATGCCGAGGCCGGGGTTACGATCATGCAGATGGACGAGGGTCTCGATACCGGTGACATGCTGTTGAGCCGCGCGGTGCCGATTACCGCCGAGACGACGGGGCAGAGCCTTCACGACACCCTCAGCCTGCTCGGCGCCGAGCTGATCGTGCCCGCCGTCGAGGCCCTGGCCGCCGGCACCCTTGTCGGCACGCCGCAGCCCGAGGACGGCGTGACCTACGCCAAAAAGCTGGAGCGCGACGAGGGTCGGCTCGACTTCTCCCGATCCGCCATCGAGCTGGAACGGCTGGTCCGTGCCTTCGATCCCTGGCCGGGCGCGTATTTCGAGCATGACGGAACCCGGATCAAGGTGCTGTCCGCCCAGGCCTTCGATATTGGCCCGGTCTCCAACATTCCCGGCACGGTGCTCGATCCCGAACTGACGATCTCCTGCGCCGACGGTGCCTTTCGTCCGACGCGCGTGCAGCGACCGGGCAAAGGCCCGATGGAGACCGGTGCTTTCCTGCGCGGCTTTCCGGTCCCGCCCGGAACCGTACTCGCCGGGTGACGCGGTGCCGCGCTTCAAACTGACCATCGAGTACGACGGCAGGCCCTATGTCGGCTGGCAGCGCCAGGCGACCGGCCCGTCGGTGCAGGAGCATCTGGAGGATGCCGTCTTCGCCTTCTCCCGCGAGCGGATCGAGGTTGCGGGGGCCGGGCGCACGGACAAGGGCGTTCATGCGACGGGCCAAGTTGCCCATATCCATCTCGCGAGCGACCGGTTCGACGCGTTTCGGGTGCGAAAGGCGATCAACGCACTCGTTCGCCCGGAGCCGATCGCCGTGCTGGAGGCCGAGGCGGTGGGCGACGACTTCCATGCCCGGTTTTCGGCGGTCGAGCGCCGCTACCGCTACGAGATCCTGAACCGCCGTCCGCCGCCGGCCCTCGATGCCGGCCGGGTCTGGCACGTTGCCGCCCCTCTGGACGCCGATGCGATGCACGCCGCTGCCCAGCGGTTGGTCGGCCACCACGACTTCACCAGCTTCCGGGCGACTCAGTGCCAGTCCAAGTCGCCCGAGAAGACCCTGGACCAGCTCGACATCCGGCGCGAGGGCGATCGGATCGTGGCGATCGCCCGGTCGCGTTCGTTTCTGCATCATCAGGTCCGCAACATGGTGGGCACGCTGAAGCTGGTGGGCGAGGGAAAGTGGACGGCCGACGATGTGTCCGCCGCGCTCGCCGCCCGCAACCGGGCGTCCGCTGGACCGACGGCCCCCGCCGACGGGCTTTACCTGACCGACGTGCTCTACCGGAACGACTGAGTCGCAATACGCGGGAGCCGCGGCCTCACGGCGCAGCTCAAGCGGTTTTGACTTCGGCGTCGCCGTGGCTGCGCTAGGGTGACCGCCGTTCCCGACGGGGGTGCTTCAGCGATGGTAAGACGAACTTCTCGCGTTCCGGCTTCGGCCCGTGTCGCCCGCCGGGCGTTGCTCGGCGGACTCGCGGTTCTGTCCCTCGCGGGGTTCCGCAGCCTTGAGGGATTGTTCGCCCCGGATTCCGAGCCATGGCCACGCTGGGAGGGCCATGACCCGAACAGTGGCCAGCGACTCGACTGGAACCGCTACGGCGCCTGGTTGGCGCGCAACGTCGTTGCAGACGCCGATGGCGTGAATCGCGTCGACTACGGCGCGATCGCTGCCGGCGATCGGGCGGAACTCGCCGCGATGATCGAGGGACTCCAGGAGATTCGGGTAGGCGCTGTGAACCGCGATCAGCAATTCGCCTATTGGGCCAATCTGTACAACGCGGTGACCCTCAAGGTCGTTCTGGATCACTATCCGGTCGCCAGCATCCGGGACATCGACCTCGGCGGCGGCCTCTTCGGTGGCGGGCCTTGGAGCGCGGACCTGGTCATGGTCGAGGGGGTCGCTCTCAGCTTGAACGACATAGAACATCGGATCCTGCGGCCGATCTGGCAGGACCCGCGAGTTCACTACGCGGTGAACTGTGCTGCGGTGGGCTGTCCGAACCTGCGGACCGCGGCGTGGCAGGCCGAGACCCTCGACCGGGACCTCGACGCGGCGGCCCGGGCCTTCGTGAACCACCCGCGCGGGGTCCGGCCATCGTCGGTCGGTAGCGAGGCGGGCCTGACCGTGTCAAAGATCTACGATTGGTTCGCCGAGGATTTCGGGGGCGACGAGGCCAGTATCCTGGCCCATCTCCGCCGCTATGCCGAGGGGGAGACCGCCGCGTTGCTGGCGGCGCACGGCGAGATCGTGGGCACCGCCTACGACTGGTCGCTGAACGATATCCGCTCCTGAGCCTAGCCGTTGCCTGACGGCCCGAAAGGGGGTCAGGCCAACAGGTCCGCCACCGCCTGCCGGAGCACCGCTTCGTCGGCAGGGTTCAGGTTGGGGTTGCCGGCGCGGTGGCCCCAGTCCGAGACGATCGGGCGGAACTCGGCATTCGGCATCTGCGCCGTCTCCCGCTCGCTGTCGAACGCGGTGAAATACAGGTCCGTGGTCGACGGCATGATGATGCACTTCGCCGTGATCGCTCCAAGCGCCGCCGCCAGATCGCCGTTGTGAACCTCGTTGTCGGAGATGTCGGAGCGGTACCAGGTATCGAGCGAGGCCAGCAGGTCGTCACCGCTACGGCGCAGGAAGTTCCCCTCCCAGCTCCGCACCAGCCAGTCCTCGAGGGAACTAAACCCCGCGCCGCGCCAGAGTTCGTCGCGGTAGAAGGCCTGGCTCATCGCCCATCCGGCATACACCCGGCCCATGGCGCGCAGTCCCGTGACCGGCCGGTCGCGGAAATGGTTGCCCGCCCAGGCAGGGTCGGCGGTCAGGGTGGCGCGCACGCCTTCCAGGAAAACCTTGTTGTGCGGCGAGGTCCGGGCGCTCGTGCAGACCGCGCAGACCCGCTCCACCATCTCCGGGAACAAGGATCCCCAGTGCAGGGCCTGCTGCCCGCCCATGGACCAGCCGTAGATCAGCGCGATGCGCTCGACGCCGAACACTTCCTCGATAAGGCGTTTCTGGGCGTGGATGTTGTCCCAGTGGGTCAAGACCGGAAACCGGCCATGGCCGAACGGTTCCGCCAGGTTGCTCGGGCTGGTGGAGAGGCCGTTGGTGAACATGTTGGGTATCACGATGAACCAGTCGGTCGGATCCAGGACCCGGCCCGGGCCGATCAGCCACTGCGTATCATAGTGCTGCGCGCCGTAGGAGGTCGGATAGAGCACAAGGTTGGACTTGTCCGGCGCCAGGGTGCCGTAGGTCTTGTAGGCGAGACGCAGGTTCGGAACCGTCGCGCCGCGCTGCAGGGTGCTCGGGCCTAGATCGTAGACGGCGTAGTCCGGCATCGGTCACTCCGGGGCGAACAAGTCGGTAAGGCGAGGCGGTCGGGCTGACGAACGGTAGAGCATGCCCGACCGTCCGCCTAGCCGCGCATGCTTGCCGGGACAAAGACGGTTTGTGAGCGGGCCGGTCGGTCTGTCAGGCAACCGTCGCCAACCGACGGGATGCGATCGCCTCGTCTATCGCGTGGTTCAAGGCGGCCGGATCAATGGGCTTTGAAACGAAGCGGTCTATGCCCGCGTCGCGGCAGGCGTTCTGGCTCTCTTCCATAACGTCTGCGGTGAGGGCGATGATCGGGATACGCGCCTTGTCGTCGGCCCTCTCCCGGATGCGCTGAGCCGCCTCGAGCCCGGACATCACCGGCATGCGAATGTCCATCACGATCACGTCGAAGTCGTCGGCCTCCACAGCCTGGACGGCTTCGCTTCCGTTGCTGGCAAGAACGACGGTGTGACCTTGTTTGTTCAACAACGCCTCGACGATCATCCTGTTCACCTCGACATCTTCCGCAACCAGGATCCGATGCTTCAGCGGCGTTGACCTGCGGCCCGGTCCATCGACGATCTCCGCGGTTTCCTCTTCGCCAACCGCGTGGAAGGGGAGTTGGACGGTGAAGGTGCTGCCTTCGCCGAACCGACTCTCGGCTGAAATGGTGCCTTTCAACAGGTGGGCCAGCCTCTGACAGATGGCCAGACCCAGTCCGGTGCCCTGGTGCGTCCGGCTGATCGAGGCGTCGGCCTGGGTGAAGGGAGTGAAGAGGTTCGGCAGGATCTCCTGCTTGATGCCGATCCCGGTATCGGTCACCCGAAGGCTCAGATCGCCGCTGGCCGGATCGATTCCGCAGCGCAGGACCACGGACCCGGCGTCGGTGAACTTGATCGCGTTGCCGAGCAGGTTGACGAGGATCTGGCGCAGGCGTGTCGGATCGCCTTTGACCCGACGGGGCACGTCCGGGTCGACCGTGGCGGAGATGCTCACCAGATCGAGTTTCGGGGCGGGGCAGATCTGCCTCGTTAGGCCGACGACATCCTCGATGAGCGGGCGCACCTCGAAGTCGATCTCCTCGACGAGCATCTTCCCGGCGTCGAGTTTCGACAGGTCCAGGATCTCGTTCAGGATCGTCAACAAGCCGGCGGACGCCCCTTTGATCCTTCGCACCTTGTCCGCCCATTCGGGCTTGAGATCCTCGTCCAGGAGAAGATCGGCCAACCCCATGATCCCGGTCATCGGCGTCCGGATCTCATGGCTCATCGAGGCCAGGAACTCGGATTTGGCCTGGTTGGCCGCTTCCGCCGCCTCCTGGGCTTCCTTGAGTTCGGTGATGTCGACCCTGAGCGCGACAATGCCGCCATCCGGGGTCGGACGTTCGCTCAGCTTCAGCCAGCGGCCGTCCCGAAGCTTCTGGTTCATCTCGCCGCCGGTTCTGTGCGCCTGCAGCCGGGCGCGAATCTGATCCTCGATATCTGCGTCCGGGTCGGCCTGCTGCGATCCATCCGTTGGTTGCGGCTGCACGTAGTTGCCGTGTTCGGCCAAGGTGCGCAGGATCGTCTCGAACTGGACTCCGGGTTTGATGATCTCCGATCCCTCGGTGATCAGCGCCTTGTATTTTCGGTTCGCGAGGACCAAACGGTCGTCCTTGTCGAACAGCACGAAACCGTCGTCGATCGAATCGATGGCCATGAGGAGCACCTTCTCGGCGTGCTCTGCTCTTTCCGTCTCACGCTTGCGAAGCGTGATGTCGTTCTCGATCGCGATGAACTTTTTCGGTTGCCCCGGCTCCTGGATGGCCTGGCAACTGATCTCCACCCAATAGGGCGTTCCGTCCTTGTGATAGTTCAGGACCTCAACGTCGAACCCCACCCCTTGGGAGAGGCAGGTGCCCATCTCCCGGACGGTCTTCGGATCGGTATCCGGTCCCTGCAGGAAATCGCCCGGCTTGAGGCCGACGGTCTCGGCGAGCGAATAGCCGGTGGTACGGGTGAAACCTTCGTTCACCCACTCTATGCGCCCCTGTTCATCGGTGATGATGACGGAGTTTGTTGTCTTGCGGGCCACCAGCGAGAGTTTCGAGTCCTCCACTTGCTGTTTGGCCATTCTCGCGCGCATCTGCATGTGCCGACGCGTGCATCCGAGCGCTAGGCCGACGATCACCGTGCTCGCGATATTGTTGGCGAGCAGGATGAAACCGGCCTTGCGGATGATCTCGATGCCGGTCGCCACATCCGTGCTGACAAAGAACGCGGGGAGCACAGCCAGCGTTCCGAGGGTGCCGATCGCGACGAGCACACCTGGGCCGATCTCCCGGCGGGCCCGCCGCAACACCGCCATGACCAGCAGGCCGAAGGCGCCGTAGAGCAGGAATCCTACCGCGCCGCCGAGGGCCATCGGACCGCCCACCAGATAGTATCGTCCGGCAGCGCCGATTGCGGCCGCGACCAGCGCCCCGACCGGTCCTCCGAACACGGCGGCGAGGATCGTGGGTCCCGCGCGCGGATCGAATGTGGAGCCGATTGGAAGTTCGATCGGCTGGAGCATGACGGTAACGATCACGATACCGAAGAGGGTGCCGATGATGACGCCGTGGAGTTGGCGCATTGCGCCGACGGCTGCCTTTGACTCGATGAACGCCACGCATAGGGACAGTATTACGAGAAGGCCGAGCCCACCTACGAATTGGGGTATCAGCACGGACACCAGAACTCTCCCGACAGTCGACGAGACAGGATAATATGTTTGATGTTTCTAAAATTTTATTAACACGAAAAAAATTATTAATAACGGGTATTTATGTGGTTCTTGGCAGTCGATTTGGTGCCGCGCCCAAGGGAAGCGCCGGCATGCCGATCCCGCGCGTCTTCGAGCGAGCGCCGTCGTCGCAAGGGGCGAAGTGGGAGTCTTTGGAAAGCTGGCGGAGGGAGGGTCCGCCGAACTACTATCCACCCACATCCGATTCTATCTAATTCATGCGCTATTTTCTGCGATTTTTTGTGCGCCATCGCAGCTAGCCGTCCCGTTGCGTCCGCTTGCGTTCCCATAAAACCGACCCATCTATGGGGAACTGTTTTGGGAACGGAGGCAGATCCCCATGCCGCGCAAGCTCAGCAACGCCCTCACACCGCTGACCGTGAAGAACGCCAAGCCGGGACGGCACGCCGACGGCGGGGGGCTGCATCTGCTGGTGAAGGAAAGCGGGGCGCGGTCCTGGGTCTACCGGTTCATGCTCAACGGCAAGTCTCGCGACGTGGGGCTCGGCCCGGCGGCGGGCGCGGATGCGGTTACCCTCGCAGATGCCCGCGACAAGGCGGCGGCACTGCGGCTGAAGGTGAAGGCAGGCATAGATCCCATCGAGGAACGCGACAGGGAGGCCGCACAGGCCCTTGCAGCGGCTCAGGCGGCGAAGATTGCGGGGATTACCTTCAAGGCCGCTGCAGAGGCTTACATCGCCGCTAATGAGGATGGCTGGCGCAACCTGAAGCACCGCCAGCAATGGACCAACACGCTTGCTACCTACGTCTACCCGGTGATCGGTGATCTGCCGGTCGCGGAGGTCGACACCGCTCACGTTCTGGCGATCCTTGAGCCGATCTGGAAGACCAAGGCCGAAACCGCGAGCCGGATACGTGGACGGATCGAAACCGTTCTCGACTCCGCCAAGGCCCGGGGCCAACGCAGCGGCGAGAACCCGGCCCGCTGGCGCGGTCACATAGCGCTGATCCTGCCGCCGCGAACCAAGCTGGCGCGGGGCCACCACAAGGCGATGCCCTATGACGCCGTTCCGGCGTTCATGGAGCGACTGCGCACCCGCGAGGCCATGGCGGCCCTCGCCCTGGAATTCACGATCCTGACGGCGGCACGGACCGGGGAGGTCATCGGCGCCGACTGGTCGGAAGTGGATCTTGAGAACGCGGTCTGGATTGTTCCGGGAGAGCGCATGAAGGCGGGCAGGCCGCACCGGGTTCCCCTGTCACCGCGCGCAGTTGAGATCCTGAAGACCGTCCAGCCACTCGGCAGCCGCTGGCTGTTCCCCAGCGACCGGGGCGGAAAGCTCTCAGGCATGGCTATGAGCATGCTGCTGCGGCGGATGAAGGTCGATGTCACCGTTCACGGTTTCCGAAGCGCGTTCCGCGATTGGTCCGCTGAGTCGACAGGCTACGCGCATGAGGTCTGCGAGATGGCGCTGGCTCATGTGATCGGGAACAAGGCGGAGGCCGCATACCGGCGCGGCGATCTGTTCGAGAAGCGCCGGAAGCTCATGGACGAGTGGGCTCGCTTTTGCGCCACACCGAAACCTGAGGGTGCGACAGTCACTCCCATTCGGGAGGCAATGGCATGACCGAACCGAAACCCGGGAAGATCACGATTTCTGGATGGCCCGATCCGAACGATTGGTTCAATCGTCTCTATCAGCAGCTTGCGGGACGGTATGAAAAATACACAGAGGAAGAAGACGTTCTTATGAGGCGGAACAAGGCGGGCGCGATGTTGGGCGATGTCGTCTCCGCGCTCATGGAGTTCCCACCGTTCAAGAGTGATTCGGTGCACATGCCGTTGAAGGATCTGCTGATCTTTCTTGCTGATCTAGATAAGGGTAGAGACCACCCGTGGACGCAGGTTGTTGGCGTCGGTGGCACAAACATCTCCACAACGGCCAAAGCCGAGCTTAAGAGCTGGGTTCGTGTTCTTTATAACCTTCTGATACAGAACAATTTTAGACCGGTCGAAGCTTATCAGCACATTGCCTCAGTGCTCACAAACACCGGAAGAACCGGCAGAGATAGGTCTGAACCTGTGCGGTGGCGCTTGGTGCAAGGTTGGTGCAGGGAGGAAGGTTCGAATAGGGACCTGATAATTCAAGAGCGGTTGGACGGTTGGTGGGAAGACTGGCAGCGCCAAGTGACAGACACCGCGCCAGACCGTGCCTCACCTCAAGAAATTGAAGCCCGAGACAAGGCCCTGGCAGCGCAAATCGCAAGTGTTTGCCTAGATTTACCGCATCTGAGAGACCGGTTTTTTTCGGGTGTATCGGACTAATCCGCTCGCTCCCTCAGCTTAGTCCCACATCGTCCGGACAATCCCGTCCGTGACCTTGCGGGAACAGGAACCATGGAAAACCCCATCGCTGTTACGATCCCCGACGCCGTGAGGATGTCGGGCATGAGCCGCACATCGATCTATGAGGCGTTGAAGCGCGGAGACATCACCGCCCGGAAGGCGGGGCGGCGAACGCTGATACCGTTTGCCGATCTGCAGGCCTACCTGGCCAGCCTTCCGCAATACCGGGCGGGAGCGTGAGCCATGAGCGCGCAGCACAAGCGAGGTGGGGTTGTCCCTCTGCCTTTCGCCACGCCCCGACAGGCCGCGTTGGCCGTCCTCACCAAGTTCCCTGACCTCCGACTGAAGACTGCCGGGTTTCTTGGCTATGTGTGCGTCGCGGATCAACTGACCGACAAACAGCACGGGTGGCTCGTCTCGATCCTCGAAAAGCGAGGCCTGCCGCCTCTCTCGGACGGGTGGGGCGACTGATGTTCGGCCCCCTGCTCCTACCGTCGCCGGGAGAGCGGCATACGCTCTTTTTGAAACTTCACCGTGGGCCGCATTTCGGTGAAGTTTCAAACGTGCCGCTCCACCCGAGAAGGCCAAGGTTTCCGCCGATCCGACGGAATGGCACGGCTGCTGCAATAAGATATCTAAACTTAGTTGTGGCAGCCTATTCCGCTCCAAAGCCCACCGGCAGAGGCGGAGCCCGCAACCGAGCCGACCGTGTAAGCCATTGTCTGAGCGAAGCACAGGTTGCCAACCTGATCGCGGCAGCCGCTCATGCGTCGGAGATCGGGTTACCGCTCAATCGCCTGACAACGATCCACTGGGAGGCCGCTGGCATCCCTCTGGAGGCCATGGCGCGAGCGACCGGGCGGTTTGTTGACTTGCTCTCGAAAGCGGTAGCGCGACACGGTGCGGGAACGGCGTGGCTGTGGGTTCATGAGAACGGCGCCAGCAAGGGGGCACACTGCCACCTGCTCGCTCACGTTCCGCCGGTCGCGGTCGGGACGATCACCAAACGGCAGCGGGGATGGCTGAAGCGCATCACCGGCAGGCCCTATCGGCGGCGTGTGATCCTGAGCAGACCCATTGGCGGGCGCGTAGGCCTGGAAGCGACCAACCCAGCCCTTCATGCCGCAAACCTTCAGGCGGCGCTCTCCTACTGCCTGAAGGGTGCGGACCCGGCGGCAGTAGCGGCGTTCCAACTGCGCCGCTGTGAGCCGGGCGGAAAGATCATCGGGAAACGCTGCGCCACCTCTCAGAACATCGGCCCGAAGGCCCGATGGGAGGCACGTCGATGACCAGACGATCAAAGACCAAGACCGACACCGAGAAGCGACCGCCGACCGAGCTGCAATTGCAGACCGCTGACGGGGAGAGCGGCGACGCGGCGTTGGCCAGGGCCATGCTCGAACCCTATGTGCGGCATGGGCTGATCGCGGGAACCTTCGCGGGACGCTCGATGGCGTCAACGGAAGATAAACCCCGGCTCATGGAGAGCGCTGCCTTCATCGACGCTCAGGCGACGGCGGCAGCGGGTGCGGACATGTCTCTGCTCAGCCAAATGCTGACCGCTCAGACAATCACCCTCGACAGCATCTTCACCGAGCTATGCCGATGCGCGGTCCTTAACCTGAGCGACTACCCGCATGCCGCCGACCGATACACCCGGCTTGCCCTGAAGGCCCAATCCAACTGCCGGGCAACCATGGAAGCCCTCGCCAAGCTTCACCAGCCGCGAGAGCAGACTGTGCGGCATGTCCATGTGGGCGACGGCGGCAAGGCCATCGTTGCCGAGCAGTTTCACCAACACGCCAGAGGGGGCCGGAATGAAGAATCCGCCGAACAATCCCATGCAACCGCCTCAACTGGCAGCGGCGCCAAGATGCTTGGCCACGACGCGGGCGGGCACGCCCTGCCAATCCCCAGCGGTGAAAGGACGGAGACGGTGCCGAATGCACGGCGGCACAAATCCCGGCGCTCCAAAGGGTAACCGGAACGCCTGGAAGCATGGCGCGCGGTCAACCGAAGCTCAGGCGGTTGCGCGGTGGCTGGCAGCCCTGCAAAAAGCGGCGACTTGATAAGGCTGACCGCAATGGGTGGGAAGCGGTCGTTTGAGCAGTCAGCTATTCAGCGCTTAGCCGCACCACCGCATGCCTGCCGCCGACCGCGTCATCTGCGATACGAAGCACATGGGAATGGTGGGTCAGCACGATCACCTGCGCTTCCTCGGCGAGATCCGCCAGCGCTTCGAGCATCGCACCAGTCCGCGTGTCGTCGGATGAACTGAGGATATCATCCAGGATCAGCGGCGGCGCCTGGCGGGCACGAGCGAGCTCGAGGTATCCCGCCATACGCAGGGCCAGAAATAGCTGGTGGCGCGTTCCCTCCGACAGAGCTTCGACCAGTTTGAGCGAGCCGTCTTTCGCTCGCGCTGCGAGCTTGTCGCCTTTGTCGCCCGGTTGGGTCACCAACTCCGGATACCGACTCTGCGTCATCCTCGCGAAGAACCGACCGGCCGCCTCCAGCATCGGTCCCTTGTTTTCCTGGCGGTAGCGCCCGAGCGCCCAGCTCAACGCCCTCTCGCCCGCTCGGATGCGCGTGTAGTCGGCGATCTGCTCGACCAAGTCGGAGGCTAGGATCTCGCGCTCCTGCTGCAGGCGCGCGATCTCGTCGGAACCCGACATTTTCTCAAACGCCCCCCGGGCAACAGCAGCCGCCTGTCCGGCTGAGTCACGGCGCGCCATGACTTGGTCCAGTTCCGCCTTTAGCTGCTCACGCTCGGTGTTCAGCTCGTCCTCGTCACTGTCATCGAGCATCTTGAGCGCCTCCTCGATCGACGTGGCGGAGAGTTCCTCGACGATCTCCCTTTCGCACTCGCCGACCGTGTTGTTCAGGCCAGCCCTCTTCACGCCGTCCCGCACCGCCAACATCAGGTCCGAAAATTCCGTTTCTCCGAATTTTGCGGCTAGGTCAGCCAACTCGGATCGCTTCTCCTCGGCCTTGACCTTCAGTTGCCCCAGGCTCTCGTCAAATCCAGCGATCCGCTCCTCGAGATCGGCCACGCTCCTGTCACGGGCGTCAGCGGCGTCCAGCCGCGATTTCAGCTGATCGATAACGAGTAGGAAGTCGGCGCCGTGCAGGTCCTCAGGCGCTTGGAGATCCGTTGCGTCAAGGAATGCCTCGAAACCTTCCTTCACCCCGGCTTCGTCCACTTCGATCTGCTCGATGCGACGGCGGGCAGTTTTCAGATCGGCGCGGGCGCCGCTCAGGTCAGGCAACCGGTTCAGAATGCCCGACACCTGATCGTGGCCGCTATCCTGCGGGATCCAGGTTTCCCTCAAGGCGGCCTCGAAATCCGCTTTCCAGGTCTCGACCGTCTCTGTGGCCTCTGATAGCTCGCTCTGCCGCTTTTTGACCGTGGCTACGGCGGTCGCCTTTGCCTTGAGGGCTGACTCGCGCTTGCGCTGGTGTTCCTTGAGTTCCTCCACGCATTGTTCGGCGAGGTTCTGTAGTGCAGAGAGCTTCATTTCCGCGGGCACCGATGCTCCGACGGCCGAGAGCGCCTCGGTGAGCCCAGCGACGTGCTCTGCAGCCGCTTCCTGCAGCGCTTTCGACTCTCGCTTCCTCGTTTCAATCTTCCTCAATGAGGAGGAGACAGACACCTTCGCTTCGATCAGCCGGCGCAGGCCGGAGATTCCGCTAACATTGACCTCGTCGGGGATAAGATCCGCGATCTCCTTGTCGACGCCGGCCTGACCGTCCTGCGCGGTCTCAAGCTCCTTCGCCAACCGGTTCATAGCCACCTTTTCCCGGTCGCGGTCGCGCATTGCGGCGTTCACTTCGCTCAGGCGGTCCGCATGGCGGATCCGGTCCTCGAAGACGCGGTCCGTATCAGCCACCGCCCCGGAAAGGCGGGCGCGAAGATCGGCGACCTCATCTGCGGTGAGCGGCCCGTTGAATTCAGCGATCAGAGCGTCGCGGGCGGTCAGCAGCGCCTTAAGATCGGAGTCGGACGACCTTGCCATGTCGCCGAAGGACTGAATGCGCTCCTCGGCATTCACGTGGATATCCCGCCGTCGGGCGATGTCGCTCTGAATACGGCCAACTTCGCTGCGCGCCTCTTCATATCGCCGCTGCAGATCCTCCACATCTCCATGATGGGGAAGCTCAAGGGTATCCAGCCATCCGGCAAATTCGATGCCGATCCCAACACCGCCGAGGGTGATCTGCAACTCCTCCCGCAGCATCTCCTGAGACTTCGCGTTCTCTAGTTGGTCGGTCACGAGGTTTCGCTCCCTGCTCGCCTTGAGCAGGGCGGCTAGAGCCGACGGGTCCGCCGCCTCTTCGATGGAATCGAGTTCGGCCGACGCCGCCTCAAGGCTCTGCCTAGCGCTATCAAGTTCCCGCTCCGCAGCATGCAGGGCCGAGTTCGTTTCGGTGTGCAGCTTGATCAGGCCGGAAAGATGACTCACCTCCTGCGGCGTCAGGCCGAGATCCGCACCGCCCCCTTCGATCGCGACATCCAGTTCGCCGAGGACGCGCTCGATCTTGTCCTGCGCCTCCTTCTCCTCGTCCTTACGGTTCGGGAGGGCCTGTCGGCGATCCCGGATCATGATCGCGCTGGCTGCGAAATCCTCAATCGCCGCCCGGTGCAGAGTGACGGAATCCGGTTGGGGAATTGCTGCGAGTTGCTCCTGGAGGGTGGCCCTGTTCTCGCTTGCCGCGGCGGCCCTCGCTTGGAGTGCGCTCATGTCCTGGACAACACCATTGAGCCGGTCCTGGTCCGCCTCGCTCGCAACCTCTCCTTCGCCAAGCGTCTCGAGATCGTTGAGCGCGCGCAGGCGGTCGCGGTATGGCCTGAAGGCGGACAATCTGCCTTGGATCCGCGCGATCTGAGCGCCGAGCCTGACGAACTCTTCCTTGGCCTGCTCGAATGCACCGTTCTGGGCCTCCAGCTCCTTTCGGGTCGATTGATAGGCGTTATTCGACGTCTGGAGATCGCGGATCTTGGCGTCGATCTCCTTGATCTGGTTCGACAACACCTTCGCTGTCGCGCTGTGCTTTCCGCTCCAGATGGCTGCAGCCTGTTCGTTCATGGCGTCGAGGCGGGCCGGCAGGTCCTGCAGTCCGGTGGTTCCGGCGAACAGGAGCTCGCCCAGACTTCCCTCTCCCCTTGAGATGGCCTCGCCGCCGGCGTCCAACTGCTCCCGGTTGACCGAGAAGGTCCGCTCGAACTCGGCACGGTCGAACCCATCCACCACCGCTGCGAAGGGGTTGTCCGCAAGGGGCCGGTCGCTCACGTCGACCATGTCATCCCTGTGTTTCTTCAGCCGGTAGGCCTCGACCTGGCTCTGGGCGACGGTCGCCCGGGCGCCGACCTTGAGCATGCCCTGGGCGGCGAAGCCCATCTTCGACTGGTTGTGGAAGCGGAACAGCAGGTCGGAGATCGCCTCGCGGATCGTCGACTTCCCCGCCTCGTTCGGCCCGTAGATGATCTGGAGATCAGTCTCTCTTCCCGGAATGCCTGATTTCTGGAATTCCAGGCTTCTGCTGTCGAAATGACCGTAGCGGACCAGCTCCAGCGTCTCAAATCTCATGACCCATCCCCCTTGCTCGCAGCCGCCGCGGAAGCCACCGCCTCCGCTGCCATGGATTCGAGCCACCCGGCGATGTGGTCGGCGCTTTCCGGATCCAGGTCGGTTAGTGGGTTCAAGTGCCCCGGGTGTGCGCGAAGGCCCGGAGGCAACTTTGCGAGGATGGCCTCGAAGTCCTTGACCAGCTCCTTCACCAGGTCGCTGTCTGCGGTCGCACCGGTGCGGATCATGTCCGTCAGGTGCGCAAGTGTGCCTTTATCAATCTCCGCGCGCTGATTATCGCCGGCGGACGCAACGATGCCGATCTTCTCGACGGCGACCCGATCGGTGCGGGCCTGAATGTTTGTCTGGATGAGATCGAGGAGATCGTCGCGGCCGCGCCGCACAGCTGGAACAAGTGCCCGCGGCACAGCGAGTTCAGGCCGCAGGAGCGCTCGACCATGGTCCGATGCGTCGATCAGAGTGCGCGCGATGTCTCCCGCCTCGGCCTGGATGTCGTTGAAAGACTCGGCTGAGCTGAGATCGATCGGAACGCGCTCGAGAACGACCGCCGATGTGTCGAACCACTCGATGTTGATCCGGCCGTCAGACACTGTTCCTAGAACAGCCCGTCCTTGCCCGGTCTCGCCCATGTCGCGTCCCTGCGGGATGCCCGGGTAGACGATCCAAGGCCGCTCAGGCGTCCCCTCCTGGAATACCTGGCTCTTGTGGACATGACCGAGGGCCCAGTAGTCGTAGCCTTTGTCCCCCAGTCTGGCTGGCGAGGTCGGCGCATAATCGGCATGCTCGGAGAATCCGCCGAGAGAGGTGTGCAGCATGCCAATATTCACCCATCCCTGAACCGGATCTGGGTAGCCTGGCGTCATATCCGCGGTGACACTGTTGTCCCTAAACGACGCGCCATGGATCGCAACCTCGTGTTCCTCGAAGCGATGGGTTGATGCCTTGGGCTTGAAGACGGTCAGTGTTTCAACGTCGGGGAATGGCGGCTTCGCCACCGTCTCGGCGTCGTGATTGCCGAGGATGATGAAGGTGTGAACACCGGCCTTGCCGAGGCGGCGCAAGCATTCGGCTAAGTAGAGGCCGGTGCGCATGTCCTTGGTCGAGCCGTCGTATAGGTCACCCGAGATCAGCAGCGCGGCGACCCTCTCCTCGATGGCCTTATCGACGATCCGCTCGAACGCCGCACGCGTCGCTACACCAATAGCCTCGGCGAGATCGGCATTCCGCCGGCTCAGCGCCTTAAGCGGGCTGTCTAAGTGGAGGTCGGCGGTGTGGATGAAGCGGAACATGACCTCTGAGCCTGCGGGGGATTTTGAGTGGCGTTTCAAGCATATCCTGAACAATTTTTGATAGTATCACTAAATGTGGCATTGTCATTTGGCGACCGGACGCAACCAGATCGGTATGGCATGGGGAAACCCCCATTGGATTGGGAAACGAGGCGTGGAGGGGGCCATGGAAGCGATCTCACTATAGGCATCTCCGTATATCAAGTCCGCATCTGTTCAGACCGAAGATAGACCACCTACTTGACGGGCTTCACCAGGATTGCAACGTAGACGGGCAATTTAGCCGGAGACTGGCGAGTGACAAGAGAAGAGATCGAAAGCACCCTGTTGCGTGGCGGCGCGGTTCCGGTCGGTGATTCTTCCGGCGGTGAGATCTTATTGGCCGAACCGAACGCGCGGCGGGCCGCCTCCGTCCTGTTCGAGCAACTCCGCGGCGCATCGGCGGACGAGTTGCGCAATGACGATGACTTCTTCGAGGCACTCGAGACCGCGTTCTTGGCTGAAGATGATAAGGACACCAAATCGCCCGCGTCGCCTGAGGATCCGAGTGGCTTGGTCCGCGGCCCCACCAGCCAGCCTTCGAAGGTCTGGCGCCTCAAGCTGATCGAGACGCAGGGATTTGGTGGGCTGAACGCAGTTTCTGGCGACACCTTCAGGTTCGAGGTGGCAGGCCGGGACTTCTGTATCGAAGGCCAGAATGGAAGCGGCAAGAGCTCGCTCACCAACGCTGTGTTGTTCGCCATGACGGGTCAAATCCATCGCGACCAATTTGGCCTCGTCGATGCCAAACGCTGCGAGCCGGTGGCCGCCGACAACGGAAAGACCATCGCCGAATGGCCCCCGATCGCCATTTACCCAGAAGATTGGGGTATCGACCGGCCGGATGTTGATGTTCAAGTTACATTGACCTTCACCTGCGGAGACGATGACTGCACCGCCATCCGGCGCTTGCACGGCGCACCCGATAATTTGGCCGACGACCACAATATTGCCCCCGAACTCACCGGTGTACGGACGTTGATCGACGCCGGGCTGCTGATGCCGATGCGCGTCCAGCACATCCGGATGGCGAACCCGAACGACAACCAGTCTCTTCTAGCCCTGATCCGGCAGCTCATTGGCCTGGATCCGCTTATCCATGTTGCGGAGCTCGCAACGTCGCTTGGGCATGGCGGCCAGCGATTCCGAAAGTACGCCAAGGACAAGGATATCGGCGGACGGGTAGAACGGATCAACAAGCTCCTCGAGGGAGCCAATGAGGTTTTATCGGAGCAGGATCCGGACCTCGGAATTGAGATGGAGGTCGACGGGACGACACCCGTCGCCGAAGAAGATCTGCGCCTATTGCAGGAGGCCGCGGAACGCGTTGAAAAACTTCAGGCCGATGGCTTCGAGGATCTCCGCAAACTGGCCTTTGATGAGTTCGATCCCGCCAACACCGAACACCAGGCGCGCGTGAGCCAGGCTGTCGCCGATCTGGCGACCGGCGTTGAAGACCTGCGGAAACCTGCGAACGCTCCAGCGATTCTTCGCGACTTGAGAGTCCTATCGAGCAACGTCTCCGATGGGCACATCGACCGACTGCTGACTGCCCTATCGAAGGCGCGGCAGGACCTTGAAGATGCCGAAATCTGGGCAGAGAAGCAGGAAACCGATGCTCGGCTTCGCCTGAAAGCCATAGCCGCACCGCACTTTCAGGACTGCGAAGATCCATTGTGTCCATTGTGTGAACAGCCTTTGAAGATTCCGCAGCATACAACGTTGTTGACGGATCTGAAGGTTTTGACCAAGGACGCAGAAGCGGCGCAAACGCGCCTGGAGGATGCATGTCGGCGTATCCTGGATGACATAGTTCGCGCCCGGGACGAGGCTGTTCCAGAAGCATTCAGGAAAGTTCAGCGCTTCCGCGCGAAAGAGGAGTTCCGCGCCCACGTCGCCGCGATGTTGTTCGGTGACAACGATGCCGCCGATACGCTCCCAGGCCTTAAGGAGCGCGCGGATGGCATCCTACAAGCCGTTATTGGCCCGCTTGAGGAGTTTGAGTTCGGTGAGAATGTGCCTGAGCCGGAGAACGCGCCCTCGCGGATCCGGTGGATAGTCGATCACTTAGACGATGTCTGCAGTGCGGCACAAAACTGGACTGACGAAACGCGTCAGCCTTACCGGGATGCCTGGTCAGGGTTGTTCGCCGAGGCGGAGGAAAATACCGCCCCTCTGTCATTGACGACCGAAATCGGAGCGTTGCAACGAACCATCGCCTCCATTGTTCCGTATCGCACCGCCGGCAAAAAGCTCGAAGACGTTATCAAGGAGATCGCTGAATATAACGCCATCGTCAAACGCCAGATACTCCGCGACGCGATCGCCAAAAGCCTGTCGCCACTTAGAGAACTGATGATGTTGGTCAACCGGACGACACAGCAGACCATAAACGATGTCTCCGGCTTGGTCGAACAAGTCCACGCTGAAATCTACAACTCCGAAGCCCTGCTCTACGACAAGACTGATGTGAAGGAGACGCGGAACAAACAATCCCTGTCGTTCCGTGGCCGCCTCGGCAAGGACCAGGACTGGACCATCGATGCTGCCGTGCTCGCCAACACGTCCTGGATGCGGGGAATTCTCTGGTCGTTTGTTTTTGCAATCCGGCAACGCGCCATTGAGAGTGCGGGTGGCTGCCCATTTCCGCTGGTGATGCTGGACGATCCGCAGATCACATTCGACACCCGTAACCAGAAGGGTTGGGTTAAGTGGCTCGGCCTGTCCGACGGCCTACGCAAGGACCATCCAGTCCACATCGTGATCACAACCCATGGCCACGAATTCGCTCAGGAGATGCAGGCCTCAAAGGGCGTCACAATGGGAGCGATAGAAACTGCCCGAAGACCTGGCGCCCCGGCACAACTCGTGCTCGCCGACTTCGCGGAAATTCGCTTCCAGCAGATGGAGGAGTTGAATTCGGACCCGAAAGCGCGCGAATTAATCTCGGCAATCCGGGTCTTGGCAGAGACCCTGCTGCGCTTCGCTTTGTCGGCGATCGACCCCAAGCGGGTGGAACGAAAAGACGCAAATATAGGAAGGTTGGTCGAGGAAATTGCACAAAGTCGTCAGAATGGAGAGGCGCCGTTTACCGACGGTGTCTTCGAGCGCCTGATCAAACTCAAGGATGGCAACACCATTCGGTTCAGCGAGCTGAGCGAACCTCACCACAAACTGACGGAAACGATCACGGTGCGAGAAGGTCGCCAGGCCTACAAATTCTGGAAAACCAGTCTCTTCCCAGCTCTTCACGCGATTTGGGAATCATATCGATTCCTCCAGAAGACTGTATTCATCGACGGCGGAACCGTACGCTTGCCGGCCAACACCAACCATCAGCCGATCCGTTCGAACGATCTGGCGTCCGTAAGACCGGTGATCGTCGGTAGGGTTTCCGCCTACTCTGATGGACGCCTTGCGTCGGCGCTGCAGCTAGTACCCAGTAGTGACACCGAAGTCATCGACCTCCAGTCGAGAGCAGTCTATCGCCTCGAGAAGGACACGCTGTCACCGGTTGCCCAAGTCGGCGATTTCCTTCTCACCAGACTGGATCAGAAGACGACACACCGAAACTTAGTGATCGAGGACCGGGGGGATCATCTGATCGCCCGAAGACTGCTGGAAGACGACGGCAATAAGGGGTTCGCGGTGATGAGTGCCGCGTCCTCCAATCCGAAGGAGACGCAGAAAGCGGTCGTATCGCGCATGGAGGGTGCACGGCGTTTCAAGATTGCCGGCATCCTTTTCGCTTCCCAGACCCTTGCCGCAGGAGCCCTCGTCGACGGTCAGACCGAGGCCACCGCGTTGGACGCAACGGACCCAGCCGTGCAAACTTTGGTCGCCGGCACCGAGGTGTTCGAAGTCCAGGGGTCCAGTGCCGAGCCATTGGCGCTGAATGGTCAGTTTCTTCTCGCGAAGCCACCGTCACGGGACCTGTCGCGATCGATAGCGGATCTCGACGGAAAGCCGGTTATCGCGGAGACGACAGACGGCGACGCCTACTTCAAGAGGCTCCGCAAGATCGCGGACAACATGGTCGCGCTCGAAAGCCTGGATAAGACCGGTCTTGAGAGTCTGATCGTACTGGAACTTGAGGAAGTGGTAGGCCGACCAGGCTTGCGACAACTGCGTGAGGTCGTCGGCGTCGTTTTCGACAGGGCTTGAATATTGATCAGTTTGTTCCTCTGAGATCATTCGTACGTTCACCTTGGGCCGAACGTTCCTAAAGCATCGGACGTCCGCTTTGGGTCGACGGCAGATCGCCAGCATTCGATGGATCGCCGATTGCCAACGTCGTTCCATCGGTTCTCAATGGTGCCGTGGGGGAGGTCGTTCCTATTGGAGGAAACGACTATGCTTCCTGATACCAGCCTTTCAGAGACATCAGCTGTTCGCCCGGCACCCTGGAACAAGGGCCGTCTGGTCGGTCAGAAGCGTCCGCTGAAGCCCAAGGATGTCTGGGGCATCCGTGTGCGCCTTGAGATCAGCGGCAGCAAGCGGGATCTGGCACTGTTCAATCTGGCGATCGACAGCAAGCTGCGCGGATGCGACCTGGTCAGCTTGAAAGTGGAGGACGTCCAGGTCAGCGGCCGTATTCGCGAACGGACCACGGTCCTCCAGCAGAAGACCGGACGCCCGGTTCAGTTCGAACTGACTGAGCCGACACGCAAGTCGGTCGAGGCATGGATCGACCATGCCGGCAGGCGTCCTGGCGACTACCTCTTCCCGAGCCGATGGAGGCTCAGTCCCCATCTGTCGCCACGACAGTATGCCCGGATCGTTCATACCTGGGTGGAGAGTGCCGGGCTCGACAGTTCGGCCTACGGGACCCACACGATGCGACGCACGAAAGCGGCCCAGATCTACCGCAAGACCGGAAATCTGCGGGCCGTCCAGTTGCTGCTCGGCCATACAAAGCTTGAGAGCACCGTGCGGTATCTCGGCATCGAAGTGGACGATGCCCTGACGATCTCCGAGCAGATCGAGCTGTAGGGCTGACGCGGGTCCTCCTGGCGGTCGCCTGTCAGTGGGCGGCCGCCAGCGGCCTAATGCTGCCTTCGATATCGCTTTTCTTCTCGCGGGCGGCACTGTCGAGCTCGTACCGAGCCTGGAGGTTCATCCAGAACTCGGCAGAGGTGCCGAAATAGCGCGCGAACCTCAAGGCCGTGTCGGCGGAGATCGCCCGCTCACCATGGAGAATGGCTGTGATCCGGTTCTTCGGCACGTGGAGGTCCTTCGACAGCCTGTAGGCCGACACTCCCAGGGGTTCCAGGAACTCCTCGCGCAAGATGACGCCAGGATGCTCCAGGGGAATTGCTGCACCTGGTCTCTCTTCCAAGCTCATGCTTCCCTCCTCAGTGATAGTCGACTAACTCGACATTCTCGGCACCGCCATCGGACCATCTGAAGCAAATCCGGTATTGGTCGTTGACCCGGACGCTGTACTGACCTTCGCGATCTCCCGAGAGCTTCTCCAACCGGTTCCCCGGCGGAACGCGAAGGTCTTCGACATCCCGGGCCGCATCGATCATCAGCAGCTTCCGCCGCGCCCGGCGCTGGATGTCGGGCCCGAAGCCGCGGACATAGGTCCCTTCGAAAACCGTGCGAGTGGCCGCGTCCCGGAAGCTTCTAATCATCGATAGTTATGTAGTGCGTAACCAGCGCCGTGGCAAGCAGCGAGCGCTGTGGAGAGCAATTGAACTGAGCGACCGCTTTGAAGCGGCGCGTCAGCAAGGGCGAACGTCCGCAATGGGTCGGACCCCACGATCTGCGCGGCATAGACATAGTGAATGCTTAGGAATCCCTAACTTTCCGTGGCAGCTTCACCCTGGTATTGCGACTCATTTTCATTTAGAGACGAGCCGAGTACCCTCTTCACCGGTTTCCGTCGCCGCGCGCGCACCTATCCCATCCGAGTTCTATGACGGCACATCGCGATCCTGCGGAGCTTTTCGTCGAGCATCGAGCGGATCTGGTGAAATACGCCACGCGGATCCTCGGTTCCCGCAGCAGTGCCGAGGACGTGGTGCAGGAGGCCTATCTGCGCTTCGCCCGCCACGCCGATGGCGGGGAGGCGCTCGGCGCGCGGGGCGACCGGATCCTGGAGCCGGTGCGCTACCTGTACCGGATCGTACGAAACCTCGCCTATGACTGGGGCCGGCGGCCGAGCATGCCGCTGGTCGGCGACCTGGATGACGGGCTGCTCGCCCGGGCCGCCAGCACCGTGACCAGCCCGGAGGAGAACCTGCGCTGGCGCCAGGATCTCGGCCGAGTCGAGCGGGCGCTGGACAGCCTGCCGGACCGCACCCGCCAAGCCTTCGAGATGCACCGGCTGGGCGGCTTGCCGCTAAAGGAGATCGCCGCCCGGCTCGACATCTCGGTGACCCGAACCCACCAGCTCGTCAAGACCGCCCTCACCGTCTGCGCCGAGCAGCTCGAAGACGAGGCCGGTGAGGATGGCCGGTGAAAATAGAGGGTGAAAAACCGGGCGCCCCGCTCGTCATGAAGATTAGGCGCGCCGCATCCGGCCCGCTGCCGCTCCCGACAGGGGCGGTTCCGTGACACGCGAAGAGTCCTCGATGGAGAACGGACGGCTGCAGCGGGATCCCGTCTGGGACCAGGCGCTGGACTGGCTTCTGGCGGTGCAGGAGCGACCGCAGGACGTCCGGCTGCGCACCGAGCTGGAGACTTGGCTGGCTGCCGATCCCCGTCACCGGGCCGCCTATGACAAGGCGCAGCGGGTCTGGACCCTCACCGGCGATGTCGCCCCAATCCCCGAAACGCAGGAAGCTCCCGGGAGCGGCACCGTCGTTCCCTTCAAACCCCGGCGTCCGGTGCGCCGTCGCGCGCTTGCCGCCGGAACGCTGGCCGCCTGCCTGGCCTTCCTGGTCCTGCTCGGTCCGGTGCAGCAGCTACTCGACGGGGCCGACCTGTCCTCGCCCACCGGCGAGCTGGTCGCCAGCCCCCAGCCCGACGGCAGCGTCATCATCCTGAACGCCGACAGCGCCATCCGCACCGACTTCACCGGCACCCGCCGCCAGGTCGTGCTGGTCGAGGGCGAGGCGTTCTTCCAGGTCACCCGCGACAAGACCCGGCCCTTTGCCGTCCAGGCTGCCGACACGGTGGTCACGGTCACCGGCACCGCCTTCGGCACCCGGCTCGGTGCCGACGACGTTATGGTCGAGGTCGAGGAAGGATCGGTCGCCGTCGCCACTCCCGGCCGCCCCGAGCCGGTTCGGCTGACACCCGGCGCTCGGCTCTCCGTCGACCGGACCACGGGTGCGGTGCGGGTGACCGCCGTCCCCACCAGCCATATCGCCGCGTGGCGCCGCCATCTGCTGATCGCCGAAGGCGAACGTCTGGGCGACGTGCTCGATCGCATCCGACCGCATTACAGCGGCGCGATCCTCACCACCGATACCGCCTTGCTGGACCGGCCGGTCAGTGGCGTCTTCGACCTGCGCCGGCCGCGGGAGGCCCTGCGGGCGGCAGCGACCGCTCGTGCCGCCTCGGTCTACGAGATCACACCCCTGCTGGCCGTCGTGGTGGCCGACTGAGACCACTTGGCAAAAAAATATTTCCCACCCCCTGAAAAACCAGGATCGGGCCTCGTCGTCATTATTGCGAATGGATCGCATTTGCAGTTTGCCCGCCTGCGGGCTGCCGATTGACGATGAGGGGACTGAAGACGATGACATTGCGGGATCGGGGTCCGGCACGGGCCGGCAACAGGCGGGTCTGCCGCGCAGCACTGAACGGGGCGCTCGCGGCGAGCGTTGCCTCTCTCATCGCCGGCTCGGCTCTGGCGGAGGGTACGGTGACCACTAGCCTCCCTGCAGCGAAGCAGCTCGCCCAGGCGGAGACGAGGAGCTTCGATATCCCGGCAAAGCCGCTGGAGCAGGCGCTGATCGATTTCGGTCAGCAGGCGGGTTTACAAGTGTCCTTCGACCCGGCGCTGACCGAGGGCCTGAACTCCAACGCCGTCAGCGGCACCCTCACACCGGACCTCGCCCTGCGCCAGCTCCTGTCGGGGCTCCCGATCACCGCCAGCTTCAGCGGCGCCAACACGGTGACCCTGAGCCGGTTGAGCTCGGATTCCAGCGCGATTCTGCTCGGCGCGGTCGTGGTGCAAGGCGAAGGCCAGACGGCGACCGGCCCTATCGACGGTTATGTCGCCACCCGCAGCGGCAGCGTGTCCAAGACCGACACGCCGATCATCGAGACCCCGCGCGCGGTCTCGGTGGTAACCGCCGACGCGATCAGCGACCGCAAGACCATCAGCGTCGAGGATAGCCTGCGCTATGTCCCCGGCGTCCAGGTCAACGGCTATGGCAACGACCCGCGCTTCGACCAGATCAAGGTTCGTGGCTTCACGGTTACCAGCACAGCCGATTTCCGCGACGGGCTCCGCCAGACCAACACCGGGTGGCTGTCGTATTTTCACACCGAGCCCTACGCGTTGGAACGTATCGACGTCGTGAAAGGTCCGAACTCGGTACTGTTTGGTCAGTCAAGCCCGGGCGGTATGGTCAACCGCGTCACCAAGCGGCCGACCGAGGACACCCGCGGCGAGGTCGAGGTCCAGCTCGGCACCGACGAGCATCGCCAGGGCCAGTTCGACCTCTCCGGTCCGGTGACCGAAGACGAAAAACTGCTCTACCGCTTCGTCGGCGTGCTCCGCGAGAGCGAGTCCGAGCTTATCGGAGTCAATAACGACGTCCAGTTCATCGCACCCTCGGCCACCTGGAAACCCACCGAGAAGCTAAGTCTCACGTTTCTCGGCGAGGCCCAGCATTTCGAGACCGCCGGCTCGGCCCGTCCTTACCAGTACGCCTCGGGAGAGCTCAGCCACTTTTGGGCCGGTGACGAGGATTTCGACGGTCTGAAGCAGACCCAGTACATCGCCGGCTATGAAGGCCGCTACGAGTTCAACGAGGTCTTCGCCCTGCGCCAGAACTTCCGCTACGGCACGGTTGAGACGGAGAACCAGTACCTCTCCAGCTCGATGACCGGCGACGGCCGCACGCTCTCGCGCACGACCTACGGCGTCTATGAGGACATGGACAACCTCTCGGTCGACACCGCCGGCGAGGCCCGCTTCACAACCGGCGAAGTCGAGCACACGGTGATGATCGGCATCGACTACTCGAAAATCGACGCCAATGTTCAGTACGCCTACGGCACCGGGCCGAGCATCGACATGCTGAACCCGGACTATCATCAGGACGTCTCCCGTCCGGGCACGATCCTGGTCGACCAGAGCATCGACGCCCACCAGCTCGGCTTTTACGCCAGCGAACAGTTCGAATGGGGCCGCTGGCGGTTCAGCGGCGGCCTGCGGCATGACCGGGCCGAGAGGGAGACCACCGACAACCTGACCGGCGGCATCAGCGACGGCGAGAACAGCGCCACCACCGGCAGCGCCGGCCTGCTGTACCTGTTCGACAGCGGCTTCGCGCCCTATGCCAGCTACGCCACCTCCTTCACTCCGGATTTCGGCACCGACATCAACGGCGAGTCCTTCGAGCCGACCGAGGGCGAGCAGTACGAGATCGGCCTGAAGTACCAGCCCCCGGGCCGCGATAGCATCTACACGATGAGCTTTTACAACCTGGTTGAAACCAACCGGAAGACGCAGGACCCCGACAATATCGCCAATAGCATCCAGACCGGTGAGCAGCGATCGCGTGGCCTGGAGCTCGAGGCGGCGATGAAGCTGACGGAGAATTTCGATCTGGTGGCCGGCTACTCCTACATCGACGCCGAGATCACCAAGAGCAACAACGGCGACGAGGGCAACGTGCCGGTCGGCGTGGCCGGGCACATGGCCTCCGCCTGGGGTAACTACACCTTCACCTCCGGAAAGCTCGCCGGGTTGGAGGTCGGGGGCGGCGCGCGCTACGTGGGCGAGACCTATGACGACAGCGCCAACACCAACAAGAACGATGCCGTCGCCATGTTCGACGCCCGGGTCAGCTACGATCTGGACATGCTCGCTCCGGGCGCGTCGATCGGCGTTTCCGCCACCAACCTGACCGACGAGGAGCACATCACCTGCGAGAGCGGCTACTGCTACCGCGGCCGCGGACGCGTGGTGATCGGCAGCCTGACCTACCGGTGGTGAGCGGCTGATGGCCGACGCCACAATCCTGGAGACGCGGTGCCCGGCTTCCCTGCCGGGCACCAGCATTTTCGACATCGCGCCGACCGGCGAGGCCGGCGTGCTGCCCTACCGCGTGTTCGTCTATACCCCGCCCGGCGACGCGCCCGAGACCGGCTGGCCTGTGCTCTACATGGTCGACGGTAACGCGGTCTTCGCCACTGCCGTCGACGCCGTCCGCGCCCAGGCCTCCTACCCCAAGGGCTCCAACGTTACCCATGGACTGGTCGTCGCCATCGGCTACCCGACTCACGAGGCCTACGATCCCTGGCGCCGTTCCTGGGACCTGAGCCCGCCGCCGGGCCGAGCCTACCCGCCGTTCCACGAGGGCGGGCCGGAGGTGCGCACCGGCGGCGGCGAGGTGTTTCTCCGGTTCATCGAAGACGCGCTGAAGCCACTGCTGCAGGCACGCTTCCCCATCGACCGAGGCCGGCAAACCCTGTTCGGCCATTCCTTCGGCGGGCTGTTCGCGCTCTACGCCCTGTTCCGCCGCACGACCGCCTTCCGGACCTGGGTGGCCGCGAGCCCGGCGATCTACTGGGAAGACACCCTCATCGCCCGGAGCCGGGATGCCATGAGCGCCGACGACTGGTGCCGCTTCACCGGCCGGGTGCTGCTGTCCGCCGGGGAATACGAGACCGCCGACCTCGCCCCATTCCAGCGCGACCGCGAGGACACCGCGAGCCGGCGTGCGCATCTCACCACGATCCGCACCCTGGGACTGGCCCGCGACTGGGCCGGCGAGATCAACGTACTGGCCGGCCGCACCGACGCCGCGTATTTCGAGAGCTATGCCGGCGAGAACCATATGTCGGTGCTGCCGGTGGCGGTGAACCGCGCCGTCCAGGCGGCCTTTGCCGTGGAGGGGGAGGTAGCGTGACAGCCCCCGCCTTTTCCCTGCGCGGGGTCGACCTGCGGATCGGCGACCGACTGGTGCTGCATCCGCTGACCCTGGACCTGCCGGCGGGCCAGGTCACCGGCCTGCTCGGACATAACGGGTCGGGCAAGTCGACGTTGATGAAGATCCTGGCCCGTCAAATGAAGCCCGACAGCGGCGAGATCGACCTGTTCGGAACCCCGCTGGCCACCCATGCGCCACGACGTCTGGCACGGTCGCTCGCCTATCTCCCGCAGCACGCGCCGGATACAGATGGCCTGACCGTGCGCGAGCTGGCCGCGCTCGGCCGTTATCCCTGGCACGGGCCATTCGGCCGGGTCAGCGATCTCGACCGGCAGAAGACCGAGAGCGCGCTGGCCATGACCAACCTGATGACCTTTGCTGACCGGCAGGTCGACACCCTGTCCGGCGGCGAGCGGCAGCGGGCCTTCCTGGCAATGCTGATGGCCCAGGACGCCGAGTGCCTGCTGCTCGACGAACCGATCTCCGCCCTGGACGTGGCCCAGCAGATCGACGTGATGAGCTTCGTGCGCCGCCAGGCGATGGAGCATGGCCGCTCGGTCGTGGTGATCCTGCACGACCTGAACATCGCCGCCCGATTCTGCGACCGGCTGGTGGTGCTGTCGCACGGGCGGGTGGCCGGGCAGGGCGCGCCGGACGATCTGATCCATCCCGACCGCTTGGAAACTCTGTACGGCGTGCCGATGGGCATCTTCGCCCATCCGACCACAGGCTGGCCGGTCACCTATGTCCTCTGAAACGCCGATGGGCCTGACACGGCGCGGCTTGCTGGCCGGAATCGGCGCCGTTGCCTGGACCGGGCCGGCTCGGGCAGGTGGCGGGCGACGTTTCGCCTCGCTCGACCATGGCCTCGCTCAGACCCTGATCGCGATCGATGCCGACCTCTCCGCCATCGCCCAAGTGCCGTACTGGGACATATGGACTGTCGAGCCGCCGTTGCCACCGGATGTGGCCAACCTCGGCCTGGCGCGGGAGCCGAACATGGAATCCCTGGCCCGGCTGGCCCCGGACCTGATCCTCTCCACCCCCTATCTGGAAGGCGTGCGGCACCAACTGGAACTGGTCGCGCCGGTCGAATCGTTTCCCATCCATGCGGTCGGTGCATCGCCCTGGTCCAACATTCTTGCCGCCACGCGGCGGCTCGGCGTCCTATCGGACCGGGTGGAGGCGGCCGAGCGGTTGATCGTGGAGACCGAGGCGGAGCTTGCCCGGATCCGCGACGCTCTCTCCCGTCTGCGCGACCTGCCTGTCGTACCGATGCATTTCGTCGACAGCCGCCACGTGCGGATCTACGGACAGAACGGTGTCATCCAGGACACGCTCGACCGCCTCGGTCTGCGCAACGGCTGGCCTGGTCCCACCAACGGCTGGGGCTTCGCCACCGCCGGGATCGAGCGGCTGGTGGAGATCGGCGACGGTTGGGTGCTGGTCTTCGACCCGGTACCGCCGGATGTGGAAGCGTCCCTGGCCGGCAGCCCGCTGTGGCAGGGCCTGCCTTTCGTGCGCGCGGATCGGGTGCGGCGCTTTCCCAACGTATTGGCCTTCGGGACCCTACCCGCCGCCGCCCGCCTCGCCCGACTGCTGGCGGCGTTCGAGCGCGACCATGTCTGATCGCCGCCTTGCGCTCACCCCATGGCTTGCGGCGATGACCGTCCTTTCCGCCGGTCTGACCGCCGCCAATCTCGCCCCCGATTTGAGCATGCTCGACCTCGACCGGCTGCTCGCGCCAGTGCCGCAGGACGTGGACGCCATGGTCATGGCCTACAGCCGGTTGCCCCGGCTGTGCATCGGCCTGCTCTGCGGCGCGGCGCTGGGCCTGTCGGGAACCCTGTTTCAGCAGGTGATGCGCAACCCGCTGGCCTCGCCGTCGACCATCGGCGTGGAGGCCGGGGCCGGCTGCGCTATCGCCGCCGCGACCCTCTACCTGCCAGCGCTGCTGGGGTGGAGCCGGGATCTGGTGGCCCTGTCCGGCGGGTTCCTTGCCGTCGGGCTGGTCTTCCTGATCGCGGGTCGCTTCCGTTTCGCCCCGCTCGCCGTGGTCCTGGGCGGGTTGGTCGTCGGTTTTTACCTGGGGGCGGCGACGACCACCCTGGCCCTGCTGCACGAGTACCAGCTCGCCGGGCTGTTCGTCTGGGGCAGCGGCTCGCTCAGCCAGCAGGATTGGCGCCCCACCCTGGATCTCCTGCCCCGCCTCGCCGTGACCGCCATTGCCGCGGGCCTGCTGGCCCGGCCGCTGGTGCTGCTGCAGCTCGACGAGGCAGCGCGTGGGCTCGGACTGCGCATCGCCCTGGTGCGCGCCGCCGCCCTGGCCGTCGCCGTCGCCCTCGCCGGATTCACCGTGAGCGCGGTCGGCGTCATTGGCTTTCTCGGCCTCGCCGCGCCCAGCATCGCCCGCGCGCTGGGGGCCCGCCGGCTGGCGACCCGCATGATCGTCGCCCCGCTGGTCGGCGCCCTGCTGTTGACTGTCACCGACCAGACGCTGCAGATGCTCACTGCGGCGACGGGCGCGTTCCTGCCGACTGGAGCGGTGACGGCGATGCTCGGCGCGCCGGCCTTGTTCATCCTGGCCCGGCGCCTGCGCGCCGCCCAGCCGCAACACACCGCCCGCGGACCGGTCCTGCAGCGGGTCCAGTCGGTCTGGCTCCTTGCCCTGTTCGCCATCCTCGTCCTGGTCGCCTTGACCGCAACGGTCGTCGGCCGCGACCTGGGCGGTGCCTGGGTGATGGAACTGGTGACGGCACTGCAGCCGTTTCTCGCCTGGCGCCTGCCGCGCATGGTGGGGGCGCTCGCCGCCGGCGCCATGCTGGCGGTCGCCGGGGTCATGCTCCAGCGCCTGACCCGCAACCCGATGGCCAGCCCCGAAGTGCTGGGTGTCAGCGCGGGCAGCGCCTTTGGCTTGCTGGTCGCTGTGTTCTTCCTCGCCGCCCCAGATCATCTCATCCTGACCGTCTGTGCGGCGCTGGGGGCGGCGGCCGTTCTCGGCACCCTGCTGGTTTCCGTCCGTCGTGTCGGGCTGGGCGGCAACCAGGCGCTGCTGACCGGCGTGGCGCTCGCCGCATTCCTCATGGCCCTGCTCTCGGCGGTGACGGCGACCGGCGATCCGCGGGCGATGCTGCTGATGGGCTGGATGGCCGGCTCGACGTATCGGGTCAACGCAGCGGAGGCGACCGTCGCCGGTGTCCTCGCACTCGCCATGCTGCCGGCCCTGCCGGTGCTGGCTCGCCAGCTCGAGCATCTGAGCCTCGGGTCAGCGCATGCCAGGTCGGTGGGCCTGCCGGTGGCGCGGAGCGGGCTGATCGTGCTCTGCACCGCCGGGTTGCTGACGGCGGCGGCGACCCTGATCGTCGGCCCGCTGAGCTTCGTCGGATTGATGGCGCCGCATATCGCGCGCCGTCTCGGCTTCGCCTGCTGTCTGCCCCAGCTCGCGGCCGCCGCCCTGATCGGCGCGATCATCATGGTCACCGCCGACCTGCTCGGCCGCACGATCCATTTCCCCTGGCAGCTTCCCGCCGGGCTACTTAGTGCGCTGATCGGCGCACCGGTCTTGCTCGTGCTTCTGCTGTTGCCAGGATGGCAGCAGCACGAACCGAAGGCACCGTGATGCGTCGCATCGAGGAGCAGCTTACCACCCTCAGTCCGAATTCTATCGAATGGTTCATAGACAGTCAGTGTCCGCTATGGGTCGAACGGCTCGTAGTGCTCCAACGGCCGCTATGGGTCGTTCCAGGGCGGTTCAACGGTCGCTATTGGTCGAGCGGCGCAGGGAACTTGACCGGCGTTCTAGAGCATCGACCGTACCGGGGTTTCCGTACCAAATTCCCCCAAAGTAGCGGTAGGCAGTTGTTTTGATTTCAATGGCTTAAGCGAGGCGTCAGAATCGTGTTTTTAGCGTTTCCAGCGGCTTAGCGGCAATTCCTGTAGGGACTGATTGGAACGTGGGGGTCAGCCATTGTGGGGTCGGGTGCGATCGGGCGCATAAGGGGTCACCTCAAGAACTCGCGCGCCGCCAGAAGCGTTCGCATCTCCTGACTCTCCGTCGACTTGATGTGGACGGATTTGAACCAGCCGGATCGGATCAATTGAGCCAGCGATCGCGCGTCGTTGCGATCGTTCTTGTTGCGGTTCATGGCCTCCATCGCGGCCTTCGCATGGCGCGCCTCAATACAAACGGCAGGAAGCCCGCTTCCGCCAAACCATTGTAGAGTCATTGAGACAATGGGCCTGCCTCGAACCCGACCCGTTCAAAAGGTCCATCTGCCCTGGCCAGCACCGTGCCGATCGCATCCGGATCGGAACTCGCCTGAGCTTCGAGAACCGTTCGGCCTTCCTCTCCGACAATGTGGCAATTATAACATTTGACTTCATTAATTACACGTATATGGTGTGTTTCGGTAACTCGACCTATCAGTGACTGATTAATGTTGCAGTACTACTCAAATCACGCGCATTAAGTGCCAGGATGCCCGGTCCGCTGTCGGTCGAAGGGAGAGCAGACTCGACATCCAGTAGAGGGAAGGGGCATGGCCGGTCGGCCTGCTAAGCCGTAGCCATGTTCCGGACGGACGGATTGCACAGCCGCCGACGGCGGTAACGGAGGTCTTTGTCACGAGAATACCCTCGTAGATTGAATTACTTCCACAACATGATGTTGCCAGCCCAGGAGGTCCGAAAGGTCATGCCGATCGCCCCGATCGCCATCGATTCAAATCCGAACTACGGCGGGAATCTGATCAATCAAAAATATTCCCCGCTGGGCGAAGTTCAATTGAGCAGCGACAACAAAAAAGAGGTGACGGCGATACTCAACAATCGAGTGTCTCTGTTAGCGGCGCGCGGGCTGCTTCCGGTCAGCAACACCGGTACCGACCATTTTTACTTGCTCTTCTTTGCGCCCAATAACTTCCTGGCCACCGTGAACCGGTTACTTGCGCCACTGATCGTCGTATCGAGCGGCAGGGCTAACTGGATTCAAGAGACCCTGAACGCCGGAAACCGAGTAAATGCCGGAGGTTCAATTACAGGATACGACTACAACGGAGTATTCAATGAGGGACCGGTTCCCTGGTATTTTCCAGGAAGATCGAAACGTCAAACAATAATTGTAACCCATAGCAGCGAATGTAAATATTATGCAAATATCCTGAAAGAATTCGATAACGTGTTTGTCGTCGGATACAAATTCGGCTCGCGCGTCGATATGAACGATCAACTCGTCGGGTTCGGGGCCAGCCGGTTTGCTGCGATGCAACTGGCAATCAATCTCCGGTTCCCATTGGTGTGGGCGGTCGACGACAACGTCGTAAACATCAACGGGTTTCCACAGGCAGTGTCCACAGTCGAAGGACAGATGGTGGCCGGTACTGACTTTGCGTTCAGTTTCAGCGCTGCAACCAGCATTAAGTCGACGAAGCCGGAAATCACAACCATCAGCATGAATGAGAACAGCTACAATTTAGCCAACTCCAATCCGGGAATCCTACAGCAATGTGTGCTTTGGCAACCGGAATTGCTGAAGAACAACAACCTTAATTTTTCCCCGATTTTTGTTTCATCGAACGAAGATGTAAGCCTCAGTTCATATCTGACTGCGACTGGTCGCGTACAAAAGATAATAAAACCATTAACAACAACAAAATACCTAGCGTCACCCGATCCATATGATCCTAATGATACTACCTGTAATATCGGTTTCTATAAATATGTCATTCCATTCAGACAGAGGATTATTAACTATTTTGCCGAATCAGAAGCAAGCATCCCGGTATCGGACATAGCGACCAGCCGAACCAGCAATCTTGCGGACTTCATTAGCAACTTCCTGAAATCCCAAAAAAAAGAACAAATGGATCCAAACCTGGCACAATCACAGGCCGTTGAACAGATACTATCAGCATCGATGAAGTCTCCATCCTGGATCCCACCCAACTTCTTCAATCCATATGGTTCCCAACTTATCGTCAAGTATCTTAAATACTGAAATATATGACGAATTTATTTGTTGATTAATGATGACAAGCTACTGACGAACTGAAGAACCGATGCGCCCCGCGAAGTAAAGGAATGTGAGTGACATGGACCTCAACACACTTGCAACCACCCTTCGGCAACAGGCGGGCCAGAACGACGCGATCGCGTTCGACAGCAGCTTTCTGAGCAGCGACCAGATTGTGGCCGTGCAGAGCGGCTTCGGTCTCGGCCAGCAGAGCTACCTCACAATCAAGGACATCTCCGCCTCGGATGTCCCCGCCCCGGACGGCGGCACGCTGAAGCTGAGCGCCGGCAGCGTATCGGCCCTGTCGCAAGATGACATGCCGGTGGCGGTGGTGTTCTCGGTGGACGGCGGCGGCACCCTGCAGTTCACGATCACCCTGACGCTGGCGGACTCATGGGCCTTCACGGACAGCTTCCCCAGCCTGACGCCATTCCCGTTCGACAAGATCACCGAGGCCAACAGCCGCGCGGTCTACGCCAGCGCCGCGGTCGCCGGGTTCACCCCCTACACCTCCCAGCCCCATGAGCAGGTCGACCTGGCGGCTGGGCTGAACATCGTCACCCAACCGCAACTGAGCCTGACGGGCGGCGTGGCGGGACTGCTCCAGAATGTCCTGTCGCAGCAGACCACCTTCACGTTCGCCGGGTCCATCGACCTGAGCGGCGGCAACGCCTACCCGGTATGCGACTTCGTCTGCAAGCTGGTGGCCGGTAGCTTCGACATCGTCCCGCACAAGCTGTCGGTCGGCGGGCTCGGCCTGGCGATCTCGGTGTCGGAGCCGGTGCTCGGCATCCAGACCTTCACCCTGAGGCTAGAGGCCTCGACCATCGACCTGACCTTCGGGGCGGAGATCCCGAACGATGGCGCGATCCTGGGGTTCTTCGCCGAGCCGAAGGCCGGCCACCAGTTCGGCGTGCAGCAGATCCTGTCGCTGCCGTTCGGGTCCGGCTTCCAGGACGACATCCCGTCCGAGCTCGCGGACGGCTTCAACGCCGCGCTGCTGCAGTCCTTCTCGATCCTGCTGACGTCGAGTGGCAGCATCGGCGCGTTGTCCTTCGCGATCGGCAGCGATCCCGGCTTCACCTGGACGCTGATCGACGACGTACTGGTGCTCGACAGCACTCACCTCGAGCTCGGAATGCTCCAGCCGGGCGGCGCCGACGCCTCGACCACGGTGTCGTTCGCGGCCACCGCCTCGATCTTTCCGAGCGTGTTCACCGGCACGTTCGACTTCTCCATTGAGACCGACAATCCGGGTGGCAGCTCCTGGGAGATCCAGAGCATTTCCGGCAAGTACGTCGGAGAGGCCAAGCTCGGCGACATCGTCCAGGGCATCGTCGGCAGCACCGCCAAGGTTCCGGCCGCTCTCAACGACATCAGTTTCCAAGATTTCGGCGCGCGCGCAGCGAAGAAGGGCTCGGGCTACAGCTACTCGGTCTACGGCACGGTGCAGGTCGCCATGCCGATCATGGACACCTCGCTACTGGCGACCCTGATCGTTCAGGCGACCTACGACAGCGGCGACTACACCATGAAGCTCGCCGGCACCTTCCTGGTGGGCGAGGAGAATTTCGACCTCGAGCTGGACCTCGGCAAGAGCGGGCAGCAGTCCGTCGGCGACTCCGATATCGTCATGACGGCGTCCTGGACGGCCCTGACCCCCGATGCCCAGCTTCAGTTCTCCGAGATCGCCGAGGCGTTCGGCTTCTCCGGCGACGACATCCCGCCGATCCCGTCCGACCTGGAGCTGTCGCTTAAGAGCGCCTCGCTGTCCTACGACTTCACCAAGAGCGAGCTGCTGATTGCGCTGGCGTCCGCGACCTACGGGGACGCCGTGTTCGCGGCGGTCAAGAACCCGGACACCCACCAGTGGCAGTACTTCTTCGGCATGGCGGTCGACAAGCCGATCCCGATCAGCAATCTGCCGCTGGTCGGCGATGTCCTGCCCGCGAACGAGACGGTCGAGATCAAGGACATCCACGTCGTCATCGCCTCGGCGGCGTTCAGCGACACCCTGGCCACCCAGGTGAACGCGCTGATCACGCCGCTCGGATCCGGCTACCCGACGGTGCCGGACGTGGATGGCCAGGGAATGGCCGCCGGCTTCGGGTTCTCGATGAACGTCGCGGTCGGCAGCGACACCATCCCGCTGTCCTTCGAAACCGGCCAGTCTGGCGGTGGAGGTGATTCGGCGCTGCGGGCCCGGACGGGCTCGCTGGCCGCGGCTCCCGGGGCCGTCGCCGCGGTCGCGGCCGCGCCGGCCTCGGACGGCGTCGCCTGGTTCAACGTCCAGAAGACCTTCGGCCCGGTCTCGATCGACAAGATCGGCCTGCAGTACAAGAACCAGGAGCTCTTCGTCCTGACCAACATGTCCCTGAGCGGCGATGGCCTGACCATCGGGCTGCTCGGCTTCGGGATCGGCAGCCCGCTGACCAGCTTCGACCCGACGTTCCAGCTCCAGGGCCTCGACGTAACCTACGCCGGCGGCGGCATCACCATCAGCGGCGGCCTGCGCGGGCAGATCGAGCCGGAGGTCAGCTTCGTCGGGGAGCTTATGGTCGAAGCCGAGAGCTTCGGCATCGCCGGCCTCGCCGGCTACGGCTCGGTCGACGGCGCGCCGTCGATGTTCCTGTACGCGGTCCTGAACGCGACGCTCGGCGGGCCGGCCTGCTTCTTCGTCACCGGCCTCGCCGCCGGCTTCGGCTACAACCGCGACCTCCAGATTCCGGACGTGGGCGGGATCGCCGACTTCCCGCTCGTCGAATGGGCCCAGGCCACGGACAACCCGCCGGGCATGGACATGACCGCGTCCATCGGCCCGCAGGTCGCCGCCGTGCTCCAGCGCCTGTCGGCGGACGGAATCGTGGCGCCCATGGCCGGCCAGTCCTGGTTCGCCGCCGGCGTGCGCTTCACCTCCTTCGATCTCGTCAACTCGTTCGCGCTCGGGATCGTCAAGTTCGGCAACGACGTGGAGATCGACCTGCTCGGCACCTCCACCGTGGCCTTGCCGAAGGACTCGCCGACGATCTATGCGGAGCTGGAGCTGCTGGCGTCGATCCGACCGGACGCGGGCTTCGCGGGAGTCAGCGGGCAGTTGACGCCGCAGTCCTACATCCTGTCGAAGGACTGCCATCTGACCGGTGGGTTCGCCTACTACTTCTGGTTCGCCGGCGAGCACGCCGGCGACTTCGTCGCCACCATGGGCGGCTACAACCCGAATTTCGACGTGCCCTCCTACTACCCGACGGTGCCCCGGCTGGCGATCAACTGGCAGGTCACCGACGATCTGGTGATCAAGGGCGACTCCTATTTCGCGGTCACCTCGGCGGCGGCGATGGCCGGCGGCGGGCTGTCGGCCGTCTGGCACGGCGGCCCGGTCCGGGCCTGGTTCGACGTCCAGGCCGACTTCCTGATGGTCTACAAGCCGTTCCACTACTACATCGACGCCAGCGTCGACATCGGGGCGTCCTTCCGGATCAGCCTGATCTTCACGCACATCACCCTGACGATCCATGTCGGCGCCAGCCTAGAGATCTGGGGGCCGGACTTCACCGGCAGGGCAACCGTCGACCTGGACATCATCTCGTTCACGATCGACTTCGGCGGATCCGGCAAGAGCACCGACACCACGATCTCGTGGAACGACTTCGCGACCGGGATGCTGCAGCCCGGCGGCAACGGCGGCGGTGACGTGGTCCTGGCGAGCACCGGAGCCCCGGACGACGCCAGCGGCATCCACGTCAACGTGTCGAAGGGTCTGGTCCGAAGCCTGAGCGACGATCCGAGCCAGCTCGACTTCGTCGTCGCCTCTTCCGGTACCGAGATCTCGGTTACCACCGCGATTCCCATCAAGGAGAGCCAGGCGACGTTCTCGGGGTTCGCCAAGCTGGCCCCGGATTCCGCGCAGCCCGCCTCCGGGGGGAGCACGATCGTTCCGTCCGAGGATTTCGGGGTCGGGCCGGTCGGACTGGACAGCCAGCAGTTCACGCCGACCTTCGACCTGTCGGTCACGCTGACCAGCGACCCGCACGCCCAGGCGACTCCGAACCTCCAGGCCGTGCGCGTCCTCTCGAACGCGCCCAACTCGCTCTGGAAGAAGATCGACTTCGACTCCAACGGGGTGCCGCAGGTAGGCGACCCGCTCTCCGACAGCTCGATCCAGAACGTCGTGGTCGGTTACCGGCTCGTGCCGATCGTCAACGCGCCGGATCACACGCTGCCGATCCAGCTGCAGGTCCTGCAGTACACGATCGCGCCGCAGATCCAGCCGTTCGCGTGGAGCACCGCCGAGGTTCCCACCACCGACAGCTTCTCCGGCGACACCGTCGAGAACTCGATCGACAGCACCACCGCGGTCGCCAACCGGGCGGCGCTGCTGCCGGCCCTCCAGGCGTTCCTGCCCGGGCTGTCGACGACGGTCAACGTGGAACCGCTTTCGAGCAAGACCACCGCCGGGCTGCTGGCCGAGCCGGTCATGCGCCTGCTCGGCGAGGAGAAGGCCGCGGCATGACGGACAACCATCCCGACCCGGCCCGGCTGGGTTCGGGCGGCGCCGGCCGCAGGGACCGGTAGGGGAGTGCAGGAATGGACAACGGACATCCGAATGCGATGGCGTCGACGGGCGGCGACAAGCCCGATCGCAAGGTCATCTTCATCCAGAACGACGAGCCGCCGCTGAAGGCCGGCGACTACACCCTGTCGGTCACGCAGACGACCAACACCGCCAAGCCGAACAGCTTCTCGACCTCCCGGCAGTTCGCCGTCAGCGGCGAGCGGTTCAGCTTCCAGTCCGGCGAGATCGACTCGGTGTTCCCTCCCAACCTGGCGAACGGCGAGTTCGACGGCTCCCTGCCATGCGTGGTGTTCAACCGCCAGACCCTGCCCTGGGAACGGTACCTGATCGAAGGCAACCAGGACGCACCCTGGCTCGCGGTCCTGCTGTTCGACGCCGACAGCAAGCCCGATCCGAAAGCGATGACCGCCAAGGATCTGGTGAAGCAGGGCGAGACCATCACCGTCTACGGCAACCCGTCTCTGACCGGGACCGGCGCCCTGCCGTCCGGGACCTTCTCCTATCCCGGCATCAACCCGCTCGACTACGGCGAGACCCCGGACACGCCCTGCACGGTGATCGACGTCGACCTCGCGCTCTTCAACCGGATCGCGCCGAGCGTGAACGACCTCGAGTACCTGGTGCACATCCGCGAGGTCGACACCATCGACACCGCGAAGAACACCAGCGAGGAGACCAGCTACGCCGTCGTGATGGGCAACCGCATCGGGCAGAACAATGCAGTGTCCTACGCCTGCCTGGTGTCGCTGGAGAACATGGGCACGTACCTGCCGGACGACGACGGAACGCCGGCGACGACCTTCCCCGACGGGACCCGGACGGTCCGGCTGATCTGCTACCGGTCGTGGCAGTTCACCGCCAACACGCTGGACCAGAACTTCCTCAAGCTGGTGGAGGATCTCAACGCGCCCGGACCGGGCGGCCAGAAGCTGACGACCCTCCAGTTCCCGACCGGCGAGGCCCCGCCGACCGGCGCGCAGGTGACGCAGGCGCTGGCCGCCCAGGCCTCGGGCAGCCTCACCGGCGCCCAGGCCAAGGTTCTCGCGCAGAACGCCTTCGGACAGGGCTATGTGCCGATGAACGAGGAGTTCCGGCAGGGCGCGACTGGGGTGTCCTGGTATCGCGGCCCCTGCCTGCCCCTCCAGCCGTCGGCGACGACCTACACGCAGCCGAAATCCAGCGACGCGGCCAACCGCTACAACCCGGAGACCGGCCTGTTCGACGTCTCCTACGGGGCGGCCTGGCAGCTGGGGCAGCTGCTGGCGCTGCGCAACAAGGCCTACGCCAACGCGCTGTACAACTGGAAGAAGGCGGTCACCGCCGCCGAAGCCAGCGCCGCCGAGCAGGCGGTCCTGGAACAGGCGCTGTCGGGTGACGGCGACACCGCCGGCGCGCCGCCGTTCGCCGAACTGCTGGCGCGGCGGCGGCGCGCCCTGGCCAGCCCACCACCGCTGCCGGACGTGGTCGCCACCTGGCTCGGCCAGCTGAAGCTGCTGACCGGCGTCCCGTTCCAGTACTTGGTGCCGCACGACAGCATGCTGCCGCTGGAGTCGCTGCGGTTCTTCACCCTCGACATGACATGGGTCGACTACCTGGTCGACGGCGCCTTCAGCATCGGCCGGGCCAGCTCCGTCCGTCAGCAGCAGGACCTGTCGCGGTTCCCCCGGGTCTCCGCCGCCGCCGGGGCCGCCATGCACCGGATGCGCCGCCAGCGTACCGGCCAGGTCTTCGCCGCCACCGACGGGCCGCCCACCTATACCGGCTTCTTCCTGCGCTCCCAGGTGCTCAGCGGCTGGCCGAACCTCCAGGTGAACGGCTACGCCACGCCCGACGATCTCGACTCCGAGATCAAGAAGCTCCGCCTGGCGCTGCTGGGCCCGACCTGCCTGTTCTGCCTGTTCGACGGCGACGTGCAGCAGGTGGCCGTCCACCAGCCTCCCGAGCAGCTGCACTCCGGGGTCGAGCTCGACGTCGACGGCATTCCGTTCAGCACCACGCTGCGGGCGGTGACCGGCGCCACCCCCGGCGCCCAGTTCACGTCGGATCCGAAGGGCGGGCCGGCGATCGTGACGACCCCCATGCGGTCCGACCAGCAGACGCTGGAGGCCAGGAACGCGGCCGACACCATCAAGGCGAAGCTCAACAGCGACTTCAACCAGGGCATCACGACGTTCACCTCGGCCGAATTCGCGCTCGAGATGGTGAAGGGCGTCGTGAAGGTCAACTTCAATCGCCAATCCTGAACGGGGGAGACGTCAATGGCCACATCCAACCAGGTGCTCGTCGTTCCCGTGGACGTCTCGGCCCTGGCCGTGAACGAGCAGGACGCGAACGACGCGACCCCGTATTTCTCCGGCGCCAATTCGGTGTTTACCGACCAGGCCGGCGCCAGCAACGCCTTCATCGGCGCCAACGTCAACCGCAGCCTGAAGGACAGCCCGGCCCAGCCGCTGGAGAGCGGGGTCCACCTGCACTGGGCGCTGCCGCCCAACTTCACCCACTCGAACGCCGGCGGCAGCGGCGATCTCAGTTTTCCGCCTTCGCCGAACCGCTGGCTGGTCAACCGCTTCAAGATCTCGGGAAACACCGCCGAGCGCACGTCCTGGGTGGTTCTCGGCGACCTGATGAACGACAGCGAGCCGGACGGGCAGACGGCCATCTCGCTGCCGACCCATCCCACGGGCTCGGGACAGAACTTCCAGTACTCCGGCGAGTTCCAGGCCTTCGACGCGAGCTGGTCCGAGCCGACCATCCCCGAGGACCGGACGTTCAAGACGCTGGCCGGAATGCATCTGACGGCGGTCGCCAACGGCCACCCGGTCTTCGCCTCGTTCTATCCGAACTGCCGCGGCGTCTTCGGCTTCACCGACCCGCTCACGGACATCCACGTGGGCCAGGGCGACAGCGTCCAGCTGATGTACTCCGTGACCGGCTGGTACAGTGACAGCACGAACGATCCGCTGTCCGGCGGGCTGACCCTCGACCAGGTCCAGGACCAGCTGCTCTGGACCTTTCCCGACACCGGTGGCGCGACGGTCGACCGGTCGCTCTATCACGGGCTGATCGAGGACGTCGTCTGGCACCCGGACCAGCGCTATCTGCAGAACTATTCCGGCACGCTTCCGACCGTGGAGCTGGACCTTGGCATCGGCAACAACCCGCCGGAGGCGGTCTCCTGTTATCTGCAGAACCAGGTCCACCCGGATCTCGACTACTTCCAGGTCCTGCTGAATGGCTTCTTGGAGGGTCTGCTCGGGACGCTGGCGACGCCCCAGCCCGGCCAGCTCGCGGCGCTCGAGGAGGCGCTGCACCAGAACCGCTTCCAGGCGATCAACGGTGGCTACATCTACTCGATCCAGTCGGACGGCAAGGCGATCGACCTGCCCGTCCGGCTCGGCGACGCGCTGAACACCCTCAACCAGAAGGCCCAGACGGTCCAGAGGCTGGAGGCGGAGATCGCCAGCTACCAGTGGCAGCTGTTCGCCGACTGGTACCGGATCTTCATGTCGGACACCGCCGACCAGCAGACCAGCTACAACATCGCCTACAACAAGTTAAACGGATACAGCACGCTGAGCGGCAGCCTCGCGACCGCCCGGTCGGCGCTCCAGACCCAGACCGGCGTCGTCACCGCTCAGCTCCCGCCAGGCGCCAGCCTGGTCCAGGTGCCGGCGGCGCGCTACTGGCAGCCGAGCGACCCGGCGGTGCTGCTGAGCGGCGACGCCCTGAGTCCGACCGGGCGCGCGCGCAGCGCCGCCGCCGGCGGCCTGCTGCCCTGCCGGCTGCAGGACCAGCTGATCACCGCAGCCGCCGCCAACGGGGTCACCGTGACCTCCGGCAACTTCGCCGCCAGCGCCCTGCCGGCGAACGGCGCGCTCCCGGCCAGCGACGCCTTCGGAGACCTGGTGTTCGAGAGCCTGATGCTGAACGCGTCGCTGCTGACCGCGATCACCGGCGCCACGATCTCCTACGGCGACATCCAGGACGCCCTGCTCGGGACCGCCTCGCCGGTGACGCTCACCGGAACGGCTCCGACCGTCGGCAGCGTCACCGAGTTCGCCGAGCAGCCCTGGATTCCGCTGCTCGCCTACTGGGAGGTGACCTTCGCGCCGACCTTCGCGACCACCGACCGGCACCAGACCCAGCTTCTGGACTACAGCGACGACTTCTTCACCGGCGGCTTCACGATCGATCCGGACACCGGCGGCTCGATCGTCCCTTCTTCCACCGACGTCCCGACCGCGGACGCCTTCTGGCAGAGCTTCGCGGGTGAGACGATCCTCTCGAACAGCGCCATCGCCGGGTTCGCGAAGCAGCTGGCCACCAGCCAGGACCCGACGCTGAAGGCGAGCCTGGCCGCGCTCCAGGCGCATCCGATGGCGGTGCAGGCGCTGAGCGGTCTGACCGCGAGCTTCCTGATGCAGCAGCTCACCCTGCAGCTGAACGTCGCGGTGCCGAACACCAACAACGAATACGGCCCGATCACCACCGCCGTGGCCCAAGTGGTCCAGGGCGCCGCGAACGTCGCCCCGAACTTCAACGGCTACTACAACCCGATCCGGTCCGGCTGCATGAAGCTCGACCTGACGCTGGTCGACATCTTCGGCCAGAAGCGCAAGGTCGTACCGTCCTCAGTGACCATCGCCGACTCGATGACCCTGGACGACGGCAGCACCCCGGTCCCGGACATCACCTACCTACCGCCGCGACTGGCCCAGCCGGGCCGGCTGCTGTTCCGGTTCCTGGCGTCAGACGCGACCGAACTGGAGGAGATGAACGTCCACCCGGCGACCTCGCCGATCTGCGGGTGGCTGCTGCCGAACCACCTGTCGCGCGGGCTCTTCATCTATGACGGCCAGGGGGCCGGGCTGGGGTCGCTGACCCTGAACGGCGCCGGCACCGGGATCCTCTGGCAGTCGACGCCGGGCAACAACCGGACCATCGACCAGGACGCGGCGACCGTCATGCAGGACCAGCAGCCGCAGCTGCGCGACCTGGTCCTCGCCCTGAACAACGGGACGGCGGCCTTCTTCGACGCCTTCCTGACCGCGATCGAGCAGGCCGACGCGACGATCGACCCGCAGCAATCGGCGAGCGACAACGACCTCGCCGCGCTGATCCAGCGCCCGCTCGCGGTCGTCCAGGCCTCGCTCGCCCTCGACCTCCAGGGCGATCCGCAGTTCAACCAGTCCTGGGCGGTCCTGTCGCTGGCCGGCCAGTCGCCGCTGGCAGAAACCGACAACGCCTTCACCAAGGTTCAGTTCCCGGCAATCCTCGGCGACCTGCGGAACCTGGACGACGGGCTGGTCGGCTACTTCACCCAGGGCAACAGCGGCTACGACTGGTCGAACTTCTATGCGATGGGCGCGCAGACGGCGACGCCCCAGGGGGTCCAGGGCCCGACCCAGAACACCCTGACGCTGACGGCGCCGCCGGCGTGCAGCGACTCCCTGTCGACCGTCACCGAGACGGTGCTGATGCTGCTCGACCCCCGGGTCGCGGTCCACGCGACCACCGGCATCCTGCCGACCAAGAGCATCCGCATTCCCCCCGACATGTACGCGGACACCCTGCGGACCCTGGAGACCACCTTCCTGACCACGCCGGTCCTGCAGGGCGGCGCCGGCATGGCGCTGCCGCTGCCCACCGAGGCCGGCTACCAGTGGTCCTGGGTGCAGGAGCGGATCGTCGGCGGCACGGCGACCTGGGAGGTGAGCGGCGACCTCTCCGTGACCGTGCCGGACGGCCCGTGGCCGTACACGCCGCAGACGGTCCGCGAGGGCTGGTTGCGCCTCGACCCGGCGCTGCTGACCTTCGACCTCGTCAATGCCGACGACAAGGCGATCGTCGCGCAGGGCGTCAACGACGGCCTGAAGCTGGAGGTCACCAACCGCCAGGGCCGGCCGGTAGCGTTCGCGCCCGGCACGCCGATGGCGGAGGGGACGATCGTCGACTACGCGGTGCTGTACCTGCACTTCGGCACCGCCGTGCCCCAGGACAAGGTCGGCCAGATCCAGCTGCAAGCGGACGGATGGAGCTTCGCCGCCTTCACCGACGCGCTCTACGGCACCTACTGGTGCGCCGCTGCGAGCCGGGCCGCCACCCTCGGCGCCGGCGACACCCTCACCGTGAATATCAGCTGTCTCGACATAGACACCAGGAAACAGCAGGCGACGTTTTACTTCAACTACTACGGAGTATCCGGAATCAACGACGGAACCTTCAGAAACACTGTCAGCGTTCAAGCCTACCAAGGCTGAGCACGCAAATCCGAAAGTAATCACGGGCTCTACACCCGATCCAGTGGGGCCAGTTCAGGTAAGTGGAGATCAAGATGTCACAGATCAGCTTCAAGGTCGTCAATGGCGACCTGAACAATACCATCTACGCACCAACCAGCGACAAGACGGTCAACAATCTCTCGGTCGAGATCAGCAGTGACGCCGACCTGACGCTGAAGGCCGGACAGCCGATGGAGGAGAGCGAGGCAGGGATGGGGACGGGCACGCTGTTCTATCTGCATCTGGATCCCCTGAACCTGACCGCTACCGAGCTGGCGGCACTCTCGGTGACGGCCGACGGCTGGACGACCAAGGTCTATTCCGACACCGCGAGCGTCTGTATGACGCCGACGCACGACACCACCCTGTCCTCCGGCAACTTGCTGACCTTCAAGATCGCGGGCTTCGCCGACAAGTCCAGCTCGATCGGATCGACGGCCCAGCTCTACATGGACTTCTACCGGGCCGCGCCGGTCTCGCATGGCCTGCTGCCCTACACCTACAACAGCATCGTCAGCGTCCAGGCGCCGCCCGCCGACAAGCTGAACCTGCATAACGCCTTATCGGCTCAGCTGGTCAAGAAAACCGTGGTGCAGAGCCTTTCGGACTATCCCACGGTCCGGAACCGGCTCACCCTGGTGTTCGCGCCCGGATCCGAGCCGACCAACATCAAGGCGGGACCGGAGACGACCTTCACCGTCAACTTCGTCTATGCCAGCGACAGCTTCGGCTATGGGGCCCTGAGCACCGTCGGGCAGGCCTTCGACTTCGTGCCCGCCGCCGGCCAGGGTGGCCATAACTGGCTGATCACGCCGCCCACGATCGGCGCCCAGAACCCGGGCTGGCAGCTCCAGCCCCAGAACGGCCAGCCGATCCTCGGGACGCTCGACTCGGTCGAGTTCGACTTCAGCAACATCGTCACCAGCTTCGAGCCCGGCACCACCCTGATGGTGGTGAGCTACACCAAGGTGCCCGGATACGAAGACGGCTCCTTCACCCTGATCATCGAGAAGGAAGCCCACGTCTACGTCAATTCGCTGGACGCGACGCCGAACCCGGTGGTCCTGGACAGCGGCCAGGCCTCGGTCGACCTGACCTGGACCGCCTCGGACTCCCGGCTGACCCTGATGCCCGGCAGCGTCGACGTCACCGGACTGACCAGCACGTCCGTCAGGGTGACCGAGGACACCATCTTCACGCTCTCCGCCCAGGGGGACAGTGCCGAGAACTACGCGGCCAGGGATGTCGACGTGGTGATCCTGCCGCGGATCAACTCCATGACGGCGACGCCGAAGTACATCGCCGCCAAAGACTTCCCGCAGACCGTGCTGATGGAGTGGAGTGTCGACACCTCCGGCTCCGTGATCCTCAGCAGCAGCGCCAGCTCGGTGACGTCAACCCATCGGGCGACCACGACCTACGCCGCGTCGGTGAACGGCCCGCAGATGTTCTCGATCCAGCCGAAGACCAACGACACCGGGCTGCTGATCCAGCGGAACGAGGTGATCTCCGCATTCGAGCTGCAGAAGCATTCGGCCCGCGTGAGCATCACTCCGTCGGCGATGGCCGTGTCACCGACCGACAACCTGTGCGCCCTGCTGCAGAGCGGCAGCGAAAAGGTCACGCTGCTCGACACCATCACCAACTCCCCCTACGACCTGTCGGTCACGGCGGGCAGCGGCCCGGTCGCGATCGCGTTCTCGGGCGACGGCACCCGGATGTTCGTTGCGAACGGCGACGGGTCCAGCCTGTCGGTCTTCAGCGTCGCGGTCAACGCCTCCACCAACGACTACAAGGTGACCAAGATCACCGATGTCACGCTGTCCGGCGCACCGGTGGCGCTGGACGTTTCCGACGACAGCCGGTCGATCTTCGTGGTGTCGAACACCGACAACGCCGACCCGGGCCTCCTCGAGGTTGTCACCACCAGCGACGGCCAGTCCTACTCGGTGGCGAACAGCCTGCCCTTCGCCGGCACGGTCACGGCCGTCGCCGCCAGCTCGTCGGCGGCGCAGGCCTACATACTCAGCTCGTCGGCCAAGACGATCTACGTGGTCGGCTACGAGCAGGTCACCAACACCTACCAGCAGGTCCGCGAGATCGGCGGCTTCTCCGGCAGCGACACCCCGGTCGACCTCGCGCTCGCCGGCCAGAACTTCGGCACCCTGCTCATCCCCTGCTCCGGCAGCGACATCGTCTACGCGATCGACAAGTCGGTCGGATCGGTCGCCGGCCACCAGACCCTGACGACCGGCAACGGCCCGTCGAGCATCGTGGTGGTGCAGTCGGGCGCCTATGCCTACGTCGCCAACACCGGCTCCTCCTCGCTGACGATGATCTCCTGCTTCAAGGGCTACGGCTTGTGCGCGGTCGTCGAAGGCGACCTGCAGGACAACGGCGCCCCGACCGCGCTGGCAGCCGACTCGAGTGGATCCGTCCTGTACATCGGGATTGAGGGCGGGCTCGACGTCTGGACCGCGGCGACCCTCGGCTTCAACGGGCTGCACACCTCCGCGGGCGTGGCCACCAGCGTCGCGGCCAGCACCACCCAGGCCGTGTCGTGGCACAACTACCTGGTCGAATTCAACGGCGGCGAATCGCCCACCGCCGGGCTCTGGGTGTACGACGTCGCTACCCAGGCTTCCGGCCATGTGAACACGGACACCAAGTACACCAGCTTCGCCTTCTGGCCGGACGAGAGCCTCGACCTAGCGATCGCCACGGAGCACGACAGCGACGGGCTCGTCGTCCTCGACACCCAGGGCTTCACGACCACCGCCACCGTGAGCCTGTCGACGTCCGGCGACGTGTTCGCCACCGCCATCTCGAAGTTCGGCAACGTGGCGTTCGTCCTGATCCGGGACAGCAGCAACGCCGTCCACCTGTCGGTGGTGACCCGCGATCCGACCAGCGGCGATTTCTCCGAGACCGACAACGTCGCGCTGTTCACCCAGAGCGCCAGCACCCGACTCTCCATGGCGACGGTGTCCGACGGCAAGAAGGTGTTCGTCACCGACTCAGCGGGCAAGAAGCTGTATGTCGTGACCAAGGGGAATGGCGGCGCCTACACGCTGAGCGGGACGTCCTACGACTTCCCCTACTCCCCGCTGGCGATGGTCGGCTCGCCGAACGACGACCGTCTGTACGCCTGGCTGAGCGAGGCGTCGACCGCCGCCTTCGCCCACTTCGACATCGCGACCAGCACCCTGGAGACCGTGCTGCTGCCAGGTAGCTCCAACCTGCTGTTCCTGGGCATGACGGTCGCGCCCGACGGCTCACGCATCTACGTGTCGGACACGAACCTTGGCGGCGTCCGGGCGTTCTCGACCGACTCCATGCAGAACGTGGAAACCCTCGTCATGCATGGGGCCAGCTTCCCCTGGGGCATCGCCATCTCCCCCGACGGATCGGCGGTCTACACGGCGAACGCGATGTCCCGCAACATCGCCGTCGCCACCCAGCTGCCGGCACACCACGGCGGCGGCGGGTACCGGAGCCTGGGGGGCCGGTCCCAGCCGGAACCCGGGATCGAGGCCGACGCCTCCTCCTACAGCGGGATCTTCCTGCGCGACTATATCGGGGAAACCCCGACCTCGAACACCGGCTCGGGCTGGAGCCTGTCGCCGGACATCGTCCCCTACGGCACCAGCGTGATGTCCGACCCGTCGGTCCTCGGCCAGCAGGCCAACTACGGCACCGACTACGCCGGAAACATCACCCTCGATCAGGAGAACAACGTCTACATCCGCGGGCTGAACACCAACTCCGGCGCACAGTCGTCACGGGTGTACGTCTACTGGGCGGTACCGTCGATCTTCCTGACCCCGAGCTCGTGGTCGCCATACAACTTCAGCTTCCAGCAGAGCCTGCAGAACTGGCTGGACATCTCGGCGCAAACCAACAACCAGATCGCCTACACGCCGGCACCGCTGTCGTGGAAGCCGTCGTCGGCGAACCCGCACTACTGCCTGATCGCGTGGGTCAACAACGACGCCAATCCGACGCCGCCGAACCTGTCGAACTATGCCACCTTCGCCAACTGGAGCGACGTCGGGAACTTCATCACCAGCCACCCGAACATCGCCTGGCGCAACACCAACGACGTGAATGCACCGACCGCGTTCCTCAACGCCCAGACCAACGTCTCCGGACCCTCGGGCGGCGGCAACGCGATCATTGGCGTGATCCTCAGCTCGGAGGTGGTCCGCACCGGCGGCACCATCGCGTTCACCTGCGTCAGCCCGAACGGAAGCCTGAGCGTCAACTCGGGCAACGTGACGATCGGCAGCACCAACACCGTCTCGCAGGCATTCGACTGGCCCGCCGACGCCGGCACCTCGGCGACGCTGACCTACACCTACTCGCTGCCCGGGGGAACGAACCTGGCCGGCGGCATGAAGGTCACCGGATACACGGCCTTCATGCCGGGCGGCACGCTGCTCCGGACGCTGTATCTCCGGGCGCCGCACCTGCTGTTCCGGCCCGACGACCTGGGCGAGAACGACACCACCTACATGATCACCGGCACCGTGGCCTTCCGCTACACGGGAAGCTGACGACCGCCACCGGGACGCCCCCCCGCGAGGGGGGGGCGTGCTCGGGAGTGGGGTTTCCGTACCAGATTTCCCCAAAGTAGCGGTAGGCAGTTGCTGTGATTTCAATGGCTTCAGCGAGGGGTCAGAATCGTGTTTTTGGTGTTTCCAGCAGCTTAGCGGCCCTTTCTGTTCTTGCGACCTCCAGCGTGGGCCAACCGGCCATATTCCTCGATCGCAAACCTGATCCGGCCGTTCATGTTGATGTGTCGATGGGCGACCGGCGCGATATGCGTGAGGTGCGGCTCTGGCAGAGTACCGGCCGGCAACCTGTCGATGACCGTTTGCATCGCCCGGGTGTTCCACGCCATGACGATGTTGGTGAGCAACGTAAGTGCGCCGGAGATCGCGGTCGCCTGGGCAAGCGTGCGTTCATGCTTGGCCTCGATCCGTCCTGCCATCAATGCACGCTGCAGCAGATGGACCGACTCACCCTGGGACAAAAGTCGATGTACCTCGCGCCGGAAGTCCGGCTTGATCAGATAATCGAGCAGAAACAGGCTGCGCAGCACCTTACCGAGATACGTACCGCACTCGTAGACAGGCATGCCTTGGGCGGCACTGCCGTAACGTTCGATGATTGTCGCCGGCGAACCGTAGCCGGCCTCGAGCGAGGCGACCATATGCAGGAAACCGTCCCAGCCCTTGCGTGCCAGGCGGCTCGGTGTGATGCGCTCAACCCGGGTCTCGAGCTGTTCAGGAACCCGGACGGATGCTGGCAGATACAGTTTCCGGCTGGCGAGATCGGCAAGCCGCGGCGATAGATCAAAGCCCAGCAGTTTGGCCGTCGCCAGGGCGAAGTGCGTAAATCCGTGAGTATCGACGGCCAATCGCTGCAGATCAGCCACCTTCTGTCTCAGCGCGCCCTCGATTGCGGCACCGGCCTGCCGCCGATTAAGGACGATCGGCTGGTCATAGGCGATCGCCCACCGATCCAGCACATGGGTGTAGGTGCCGATCGCCTGCGTACGTCGCCGCGGCTCGATGCGAGCGGTCCACAGGTGTCGCGTGGCATCCAAGCTCATCATGTCTGCCGACGCCGCCACCCCAGTCCCCCACATTCCAGCTACAGGCTGGGCCAGCATATCGGCGGCGACCAGGTCACATGCCGCGCGCAGTCGACCTCCCTCCTCGATGCCGCGCATGGCGAGTTCGATGCGGTCGTCGCTGATCCCGTCCACCATCCGTGCCATGTCGGAGGCGGACTTGTCGGTCCCGAGTGCCAGCAGGCCGGCGTAGAGAGAGCCCAACTCGTCCGGGCTCCGTGCCTGCTGTCCCAGTAGGGTGGTCGAGAAGCCGACCCGGGCATCGGTTTCCACGATGACATCCGGCAATTGCGCGCTGCCGACCTCCTGGAACAACCGCACCCGTGTCTCATCGACCGCGGGGTCCTTAGGCACTGCTTGGAGCCTGGGGACCTGGAACCGATCGCCGGTGATACCGATCTCACCTGCGGTGATCGCTTCCTGCAGCATCTCCATTCGCAGACTGAGCGGTTCTCCGAACCGTCGAAGATATGCGTCCAGTGAGACCGGCCATCCGTGACGACGCGTTGTCGTACCCCTGGCCGCCGCCCAGATCCCGACGGGCATCAATTGATCGTCGATGCTTCTGTGACGGATGCTGTGCGGTGCGCTTATCGAGCCGTTGCGCAGGCTGCGCTTGAGCAGCATGGCGGTCGCGACTTCATAGGCCGCCAGCCTTGCCTCGTCACTGCTCGCAGCCATGACCGTGCGTGCCGACGCCGGCGGGAACGGGTTGCTCTGCCACCGAGCCAGTCCCGAAGATCCATCGCGGTAAACGTGCTTCAGAGTGCCGAGAGCGTCTCGCAGCGGATGATCATCTGGCACCGCCAAGTCGAGTTCGCCCACCTGTCGCAGCAGCATCCGCAGCCGCTTCGGTGCGGCAGCCATCTCGGCGCGGATCGCCTGTACCCTGCCTCCCGACGGAGACATCGACCGGAACGGCCCTACTGCCCGCTCTATTGCAGAGCGCAGTCCGTTCTCCGGGAGGCACGGATCGTGAAGGGCGCCGATGATGGTGGCAACCCCGACACGATAGCGGTTCAACTCTTCCAGAGCGCGCTCTTCGACCGTCCGGCGGGCCTGACTCCATAGCTGGCCGATCCGGCGGTTTGCCTGTTCCAGCACCGTGTCGGTCAACTCCAACAACTGAAGGCGCAGCCAACAGCCGATCTCGACAGTCCGCCGCGGCTCCCGCAATCGGGATAGAGTTGCCGCCTTGCGCCGTGCAATGCGCCCGCCGTGCTGTCGCATCCGATCGATCGTCAGGTCTGGAACGGCAATACGGTCCGCGCCAAGCTGGCGGAGCATGGCGATGCGATCCTGGACATCAGCGATCTCCTTGCGACCATAGCCGGTGGGTGGCGATCGCAACCAGTCGAACAGAGCCTCCCCCGATCGCGCTGCACGATCCGAGAGCTGATCCACCCACGCCGCCGACACATCCAAACCGACGGCAGTGCGAATGCTGCGGCCCAGTGCATCAAGTGCATGGAGCTGTGCTGAGGCTGCCATCTCCTCCAGAGGCCTGGTACCGGGCAGAACGTACCGGCGGTCGTACAGCCAGACCCGCGCATCCTGCACAAGATCGTCTCGGTCGAGCTGAGTGGTGGCCTGACGCCGAAGGTGTGCTGTCAGTTTACGTGCCGCGTGCTCTCCGAGCACTCGGAAGCCGATCGCATCGGCAGCGATACGCTGATGCTGGAAAAGCGTCATCCGTCGACGGTAGATCGACCGCAACGTCGCGATCCGTGGCGCCGGCATTCCAGCGTGAGCCGCAGCGCAAGCCAGCACCACCGCGGGCAACCGCTCGAACTGAGCGAGCGGCCGCCCGGTCATCCGCAGATAGCCGATCTGCAGGATCAAGCCCAATCGGGTCAGCGGCCGGCGCCGAGTGCCGATGAAGGTGCGTTCCTGCTCGCTGGGCGCGAAGAAGAACTCGATTTCGGCCGACGTCAGCGATGGCGGGACGGTCTCCAGGCCCAGGTACTGTCTCCGCCAGCTTTCCATCGATCACCCCACCACGTGTCGGCGAGAAAGCGTAGGATGAATCCGTCTGCCGAGTCCCCAAGAACAGGAATTCCCAATAACTCATTGAAATCACGAAAAGTACGAATCCACCCGTGTTTGTAAGTCATTGAAAAATCTCAAAAGCTATACCGCTACTTTGGGGGAATCCGATACGGAAACCCCTAGCAGGACGCTCCCGTACGGGAGCCGCTAGAGTTGTTCTGTCTAGTGTTACCCTCTATGTTCCCGATCGGGAACGAAATGCTGTTCCCAACGTTAGGAGATACTAAATGCTCCCGTACGGGAACGTCCTTGGCCGTATTACTTCCGCCGCTGAACTCGGCCGGCGCGTGCGCACACGCCGCCGACAGCTCGGGCTGAGCCAGCAGCGCTGTGCAGACCTTTGCGGCGTGGGTAGACGCTTTCTGAGTGAGTTGGAGAACGGCAAGCCGACCCTGGCACTGGGTCTTGTGCTGCAGGTCCTGGGAGAGATCGGTCTGCCGGTGCTTCTCGCCGACCCGGATGATGCCGATCCGGAGGACGCTGCATGATCCTCGACGTGTATTTGGATCCGGACCCTGATCCGATCGGTTTTCTGAAACGCGCTGCGGACGGTGCGCTCTCCTTTGCCTACCGGACGGCCTACGCAGGACGCGCGCTCTCTCTCTCTCTGCCGTCGGATCAGGGCAGTTTCGGTGATCGGGCGACACGAGGGTTTTTTGAGAACCTGCTTCCCGAAGGCGACCGACGCGACGCCATCGCCGCCCGGGCGCGGCTCTCAACGGCTGACGTTGCTGGCCTGCTGGCGACCATCGGCCGAGACTGCGCGGGCGCTGTCAGTGTCGTGCCGCAAGGGGAGCATCCGATCAAAGTGCCTGGAGATCTGGAAACAGACTACCGGCCGATTTCCGAGGAGCAGCTTCGTCAGGATCTTGAAGACCTCCGTCGCAGCCGCTTGCCGAGATCCCAGGTTCGCTTCTCGCTCGCCGGCGTTCAATCGAAGATGGCCGTCACGATTGCTCCGGGGGCCGCCGGTGTGATTCTGGAGCCGGCGGCGGACGCGGTGACGGTCCCGTCAACGCATATCCTGAAGGTCAGCACGCGCGATCATCCGGCGCTCGTCCACAACGAGTATATCTGCCTGAAGACTGCAGCAGTCTTGGGCCTCCCGGTGGCAAGTGCCGAGTTCCGAGAATTGCACGACCACCCTATCCTGCTGGTCGAGAGATTTGACCGGCGGATCGGCGGCGGCACAGTGAGCCGGTTGCATCAGGAAGACGGGTGCCAGGCGCTCGGACTGGCGTCGTCGTTGAAGTATCAGGAGACGGCCGCCGATCCTGGCGAAGACGGAATCTTCGAGGAGGGTGCGATGCGATTCGAGGGACCCTCCCTTGCTGCCATGAACACCCTTCTGCGACGCACATCGCGTCCGGCGCTGGACCGTCAAACGCTTATCAAAGCCGCAATGCTGAACTTCCTGCTGGGGAATGAAGACGCGCACGCCAAGAACTACAGCTTTCAGCATCTCGATAGTGGCGGGGTCGTCATGGCCCCACTCTACGACTTGGTCTGCACCGCTCGGTACGAGGATTTCCGGCACCAGGATTTCGCGCTGTGGATCGGTAGCTGCCGGAAACCCGCCGATCTCTCTGCCCGCCATCTTCACGAAATGCTGCAGCAGCTGGGTATTCAGCCCAGAGCGATCAACCGGATTATCGAAGAGGACGTGCGGGCCATGACGGCGGACGTCCTCATAGCATTCGATAGGGCTGTCGCCGCAGCCCCGTTCCCACCGATATCAGTTGAAGCTGTCCGCGACGTAGTTTTGGCACGTGTCGATCACCTGAATAGGGCGCTGGGGTGGGATAAAGTCACAAGGGAGCCCTATGCACGGACATAGTCGCTTAAGTGGAAGTGCTCCAAATGCGCGATAATGCTCCATTATCGCGCATTTGGGAAAACCTCGGCCACGCCGGTGAAACGAGCCGAGATCGTCCCGAAAAGCCTCAGTAATCGGGCTGAAGAGGAGGGGAGGGGGCGTGAAATCACGGGTGGCTTGACGATGTAAGGCAATTGCATTACCTAACGGGCGTTCGACGCAATCCGCTTCCCCGGGGGGGTCGTATGCCCGTCCTCGCTCATGAACTATCCAAGCTCACCGATCGCTATCAGACGACGGTGCCGAGCGGCGTGCGCAAGCAGCTGAACCTCGCTAAGGGTGATCAGATCCGCTACTGCACCGAGCCGGATGGCCGGGTTTATATCGAGCCGGTGCGGGAAGAGGAGGGGGATCCGGCGCTGGGCGCCTTCCTCGATTTTGTCGAGGCCGATATCAAGGCGCATCCGGAGCGCCTGCGGGCGTTCGACGGCGCCTTGCATGACCGCCTTAAGGCCCTGGTTGGAGAGGTTATCGTCGATCTCGACGAACCGCTGTCGCCCGATGACGAATGACGGACGGCGAAACGTCCGTCATGGCGCCTATTGTCGTTAACGGTTGGTCCATCTACGCCCACCCCATCTTTCTTGATCAACTGGAAGGGCTGATCAAGGAGGTCGAGGAGCGCAAGAGGCGCGATCCAAAGGCCTGGCAGAAAAAGAACTGCACGAAGCGCCTGGCTGCCATCTTCAAGTTGGTAGGCCAGGACATTCCAACTGATCCGGGCGCCCCACAGTTCCGGCAGGGTGGCACTCTTGGCGACGATCGAAAGCACTGGTTCCGGGCAAAATTCTTCCAGCAGTATCGCCTGTTCTACCGGTTCAAGAGCGATGCAAAGGTCATCGTCCTCGCCTGGGTGAACGACGAGAAGACGTTGCGGGGCTATGGCGGCAAGAGCGACGCGTATGCTACTTTCAAAGGGATGCTGGATGGCGGCAACCCGCCAGACGATTTCGATGCGCTACTGAAAGAGGCAGCAAAGGCGGCGGGACGTTTCGAGGAAGATCTCAAGGTGGGGGCCCTCAGTGGTTAGGGGTAATGGCCTGCTGCCGGTTCCGTGGACCCCGAGATAAGGTGTTTCAGGGAACTGGAGGTGGGAGATGCAACGACGGAAGTTTACCCGTGAGTTCAAGATTGAGGCGGCCCGTCTGATCACCGACCGGTCGCGGTTCAACAAACATTGCAAACTTTGTTGCAACCAACCTAACGGCTGTCCGATCAACCGTCTGGTCAATGACGTGTGTCCAGTTTAAACCCTGTGGGCTGTGGCCACAGCTTACGGTTTAAGTCACTGACAATACGCAAAGTCTATACCGCTACTTTGGGGCAATCCGGTACGGAAACCCCAAGAACAACAGACATAGACGGATCAGGACCCTGTCAAATTCAGTGAAAATTCTCTTGTTGGCCATCTTCGAGGCCTTCAGAACGCCAGCGAGAGCAAATACGATTGGAGCATAAGCGGCGCCTTGGAGGAGCTCCACGGTGGGCAATATCGCGAAAGCGAGTGTAGTCGCGGCTGGCGTGACCTGAGCCCCGAGTTTCGTCCGGCTATTGGTAGAGCCCGGGTATCGATTGATGGCTTGTTGTTGATGGGATGGCAAGCAGGTGCAGGGCATGCCCTGCACCTGCTTGCGCGGTGATCTCGGATGGGGTTCTGCCGCCCAGGCTCGAGTGCGGCCTGACGGTGTTGTAGTCCTCCTTCCAAGCGCAGAGCACGGCACGGGCGTGGCCCAGCGAGGTGAACAGCGTCTCGTTCAGACACTCGTCCCGCAGGCGCCCGTTGAAACTCTCCACGAAGCCGTTCTGCATCGGCTTGCCCGGCGCGATGTAGTGCCACTCTACGGCCCGGTCCTGGCTCCAGCGCAGCATCGCCATGCTGGTGAGTTCGGTGCCGTTGTCGCTGACGATTGTCTGCGGCCTGGCCCGCCGACGCCAGATCAGGGTGTCGAGTTCCCGCACTACGCGCTGGCCCGAGAGCGAGGTGTCTCCCACCAGAGCCAGGCACTCGCGGGTGAAGTCGTCGACGATCTCCAGGATCCGGAAGCGTCGTCCGTCCGACAGCGCATCTGACACGAAGTCCAGCGACCATCTCTGGTTCGGTCCATCCGGAAGGCTGAGGGGTGCGCGCGTCCCCAGCGCCCGCTTGCGCCCACCCCGGCGACGCACCTGAAGCTTCTCCTCGCGATACAGCCGCCTGAGCTTCTTGTGGTTCATCGCGATCCCCTCGCGGGCCAGCAACAGGTGAAGGCGGCGATAGCCAAACCGCCGCCGCTCGCGCGAGAGCGCCCGCAGGCGCTCACGGACCTCCACGTCGTCAGGTCTGCACGACCGGTAGCGCACCGACGACCGGTCCACCGCCAGGACACAACACGCCCGCCCGCTCGCTCACCGCGTGCGTCACACGCAGGTGGGCAACGGCCTCCCGCCTCGCTGCGGGCGTCACCATTTTTTTGACGCGATGTCCTTCAGCATGGCGTTGTCCAGCATCGCCTCCGCCAACTGCTTCTTCAGCCGCGCGTTCTCGTCCTCCAGGCCCTTCAGCCGCTTGGCCTCCGACACCTCCAGGCCGCCATACTTGGCCTTCCACTTATAGAACGTCGCGTCGCTGATCCCGTGACGACGGCACACATCCGCCGTCTTCTGACCGGCCTCCTGCTCACGCAAAATCCCAATGATCTGCTCTTCACTGAACCGACTGCGCTTCATCTGATCCGTCTCCTGAAGGTGACGGACTCTACTCATTCCTGGACGAGTTTGCGGGGCTCAGGTCAAAACTCTTAGTAAGGCATGACCCTTGGTAAGGCACGCAAAGTTCTGTAATTGAGAGATCGAAAGCGATTGCCACGAAAAGGCGGTCTCACCAGAATTGGAGCTCTTGTGAAGACTAATTGGGACTACACGAGCCTGGCTGACGCCTATCTGAAGCGGCCGGGCTATTCCGCCGCGGCGATCGATGCGGCGCTCTCGGTTATGGGGGCTGTGCCTGGAAAGTCGGTCTGCGACGTCGGGGCGGGCGTTGCCCACCTAACCCTCATGTTGGCCGAACGCGGATTGAGGGTGACTGCCGTCGAACCAAATGACGCGATGCGCGCGAATGGACTAAAGAGGACAGGCGCGTTTGAGAACGTTCAGTGGTCTGAGGGTACCGGAGAATGTTCCGGCCAGGCCGACCGGGCCTTCGACCTCGTGACGTTCGGCAGTTCATTCAACGTGTGCGACAGGGGGGCCGCGATGGTGGAGACCGCCAGGATACTCAAGCCCATGGGGTGGTTCTCCTGCTTATGGAACCACCGTGATCTTGAAGACCCGATACAGCAGACAATCGAGGGCATCATTCGGGCGAAGGTCGACGGCTACGGCTACGGAACGCGCCGAGAGGATCAGCGGGCGGTGATCGAGTCCAGCGGCCTGTTTGGGGAGGTCGTCCATCTCGATGCCCGGATTGTTCATCATCAGCCTATCGACGAATGCATAGAAGCGTGGCGGTCGCATGCAACTCTGCAGCGACAGGCGGGCGTCCATTTCAGTAACGTGGTGGCCGCAATAAAGGATTATCTTGGAAACTTGGGCACATCTTCAATTGCAGTTCCCTATACGACCAACGTCTGGATTGCCCGGCTGAGAACGTGACCGATAGAACTCTGCAGTTTTCCACCAAGGCTGGAACGCTCGAGCGGCTGCGAGGTCGGGTGACCGGCGGGCAGATAGCGCCTTTGATCCGCTTCACCGTTGAACGATGGTACAGCGAGATGGAGGCCTGTGTCTCCGACGTCGTCGATGTCCTGGGCGCGGGCCCCTGGATCGTGAGATCAAGTTGCCTCAATGAGGATACCTGGTCGTCCTCGAACGCCGGCGCTTTTCTGTCCGTGAAGGATGTCGATCGCGCAGACCTGAAGAGCAGCGTCGAGGCAGTCATCGCCTCCTATAGCAGTGCCCAACCGTTGGATGAGGTGCTCGTCCAACCGATGCTGCGCGACGTGATCCGTTCGGGCGTTGCCCTAAGCCACGATATCAACACGCGCGCACCTTATCGGGTCGTCAACTGGTCGGAGGGGAGCGCCACCGACACTATCACCGGTGGGGGGACTGGTCGGATCTGGCAACAGGCCGCACTTTCCCCCGTAGCGCCGCCGGATGAGCTCAATAGCATACTTGGGCTCCTGGATGAGCTCCTTGCCCTGTTCAATGGAGCCCCCATCGATTGCGAGTTTGCCGTGACTCGCGATTGCGATGGTGGTGAACAGCTTTGGCTGCTTCAAGCCCGACCATTGCTGGTGGGAAAGCGCGTCCAGTCAGAACAAGAGCAAGCCCGTAGGCTATCTACGATCCAGAGGCAAGTCGCACGCGGGATGCGGGATCATCCATTCCTAAAGGGGCGGCGTAGCGTCTACGGGGTCATGCCGGACTGGAACCCGGCCGAAATCATCGGCATTCGTCCTCGACCTTTAGCTCTATCCCTTTACCGTGACCTCATCACTGACTCGATTTGGGCCTATCAGCGGCACAACTACGGCTACCGTAACCTACGTAGCTTCCCGCTGATGCCGCATTTCTTCGGGCTTCCGTATATTGATGTGCGGCTTTCATTCAATTCGTTCATTCCTGCTGATCTGGATGATGGCCTAGCTGGTCGCTTGGTCGACCACTACATCGACCGGCTGCTTGCCGAGCCGATGCTGCATGATAAGGTGGAATTCGATATTGTATTTTCGTGCTACACACTGGATCTTCCGAGCCGCCTGGAGAGGTTGCGCGCGGCTGGCTTCTCTGGTGCCGAAACCGAGATCCTTTCGAATAGCCTGAGGCGACTGACCAATCGGATCGCCGACCCGAAGACGGGGCTTTGGCGCACTGATGCTGCGAAGTTGGAACAATTGACGGCTCGCCGCGAGGCTCTCCAGGCCTCCAGCAGCGATCCCCTCGAGCGCATCTACTGGCTGCTAGAAGACGGTAAGCGGTATGGCACTTTGCCGTTCGCCGGGTTGGCGCGAGCGGGTTTTATCGCCGTTCAAATGCTCTCTTCGATGGTGGCCGTTGGCGCGCTTTCAACAGGTGACTATGACGCATTCATGTCCAGCGTCTCAACGGTTGGCGGCCAGCTGACGCGGGACCGCGCGATGTTGGACCGGACGACCTTTCTGGCGCGCTATGGTCATCTACGCCCTGGAACGTATGACATCACGTCACCGCGTTACGATGACTCCCCGGACTTGTACTTCGACTGGTCGACCAAGGCGCGCCACGGTCAAGAGGCGCCACCATTTTCCATGACGCTACCTCAGATGCGGGAGATCGCTCGGCTGCAAGACCTACACGGTCTACATGCCGACCCCGTCGGCCTTTTCGATTTCCTGCAGGCCGGCATAGAGCTGCGGGAGCTCGCGAAGTTTCAGTTCTCTCGCAACCTGTCGGACGCTCTGTCCCTGGTCGCCGAATTCGGCAACGAATATGGGTTCAATCACGAAGACATGGCGTATTGCGATATTGGCATTCTACGGGAACTTCACATGGGTGCAGCAGACCCCCGGTCAACCTTGGCACGGGCGATCGATTGCGGCAGAGACCGGTATGCGGAGACCCAGTCGCTTTCGCTGCCCCCGGTCATAGCCACGCCGGAGGATGTTTGGGGGTTTGAGTGGCCTGCGTCTGCGCCCAATTTTGTCACGCAGAAGAACGTCGTGGCTCCGGTTGTCGTCTGTGAAAGCGGCGAGCCCGTAGCTGGGAAGATTGTCTGCATTCCAAATGCCGACCCAGGCTTCGACTGGCTATTCTCGCATCAGATCGCGGGTCTGGTAACAGCCTGGGGGGGCGCAAACTCGCACATGGCGATCCGGGCCGGCGAACTTGGCCTACCCGCGGTCATCGGTGCCGGAGAGATGTTGTATCGGCAATGGTCTGCGGCATCGCATATTCATATCGATTGCGGCACACGTCGGGTCGAGGTGCTCGCGTGACTCGCGGTATCGTTGCCGTCAGCCAGCGCATCGATGACTACCCTGAACGCGGCGAATACCGTGATGCCTTGGATCAGCAGCTTTGCGTGTGGATTGCCAGGGCAGGATTCGTTCCAGTCCAAGTGCCTAACCGACTGGGAGATGATGCTGCGATTCACGCGTGGCTGCACGCCGTGTCACCAGCCGGCATCGTGTTGTCTGGCGGCGCTGATGTCGGCAAGCACCATGATCGCGACCGCACGGAAGGCGTCTTGCTAGAACATGCTAAAGCGTTCGATTTGCCCCTCCTGGGTATCTGCCGAGGCATGCAATTTCTGGCCCTTCAATTCGGCGCCCAGCTCGTCGAGCGCGAGGGACATGTTAGGATTCGGCACCGTTTGATCCCCAGAACTGGCGAGAAGATTCCAGCGACAGTGAATAGCTACCACACCTGGACGTTGACGGAGTGCCCATCGATGTTCCAGACGCTGGCCACCTGCGAAGCAGACGGTACCATCGAGGCGTTCGCCCATACCAATCTCCCCTGGGAAGGTTGGATGTGGCACCCGGAACGTGAATCCCCGTTTGCTGAGGCCGATCATAGCCGTTTCGAGATCCTGTTCGGCGGATCTGGCCGCCCGCAATCGGGGGCCGGATTATGAAAGCGATCATTCTGGCCGCCGGCCGCGGAAGCCGGATGAAGGGACTCACGGCCAATACACCAAAATGCCTAATCGAACTGCACGGCCACCCACTGTTGGACTGGCAAATCGCGGCATTGACCGCCGCCGGGATTGATAACATCGCGATCGTAACCGGCTACCGTCGGGACGCGTTGACTTCGCGTAGTCTGCAAGAGTTCTACAATGCTCGCTGGGCTGAAACCAACATGGTGGCATCGCTGGAACGGGCGGATGCGTGGTTGCGGGCCGAAACCTGTATCATCAGCTATTCGGATATTTTCTACGAATCAACCGCGATCAGCGCTCTGATGGAGTGCGATGCTTCCCTTGCGGTGACCTACGATCCGGGATGGCGCATTCTGTGGGAAAAACGTTTCGGTGACCCTTTGCTCGATGCAGAGACATTTTGCCTCCGTTCCGATGGCACTCTCGCGGAAATAGGCCAGCGTCCAACGTCGGTAGACGATATAGAGGGCCAGTACATGGGCCTGCTGCGGATCGCCCCCGATGGCTGGCGCGAAATTCGGAGGATCCGATCCAATCTATCGTCGGAGCAGCGTGACAAGATGCATATGACCGATACGCTGCAGATGGTGATTGAAGCCAAACGAATGCAGATTGCCGCCGTCCCCTACACCGACGGATGGGGGGAAATAGACTCGCCGAATGACCTCGCAGCCTATTGATGTTTGGAGCCGAGGTGAGTGGAAATATTCCAGTGAACGGTAGCCCAGAAACCTGATCCTCATCCCTCTCGGTCCATCGACCCTAGGGTCGCCTTTAATAATGCAGGCGAGGCCGATCTCATGTCTTAAAATACAAAAATCTCGCGATTTCTCCAATATGCTCCCTGTAATATGCCAAATTCCCGAATTAATTATTCTGAATATTCTATGAAGTCTAGGTAATACCAGTTTGGATTTCTGCGATCTGATAAAATATATTCGAAATTATCGGCAAAATATGTTGCACCGGAAAAAAATCGACGGCGTGATTCTTCAATTTCGGCGTGGCTGCGCTCAAGTTTCTCCAGTTGGGCGCCGCTACTCTTCACGTAGTCCAGAATATCTTCGACTGAATCACAGACCGTATAGGTACCTTGCCTTTTGCTCCGATGGTCGAATTTTACGTCGGCAATCCCACCGACTGTAAAGCGTGCGTGCTTGACCCCTTTCAGGTCGCTGAAAGTGTTTCCCAAGCCAGACCAGTCAGTGATGAATATATTCGACGCGGCGAGCGCATATTTGCTATTTGGAAAATCATCAACTAAGAAACGTTCATTCATGAAAAAATTTGAAACATAACGTTGAGAAAATTCAGAATGCTCATCGTGTCCCCAAAACGGGCGATATATAAAAAATAGATCTTCAAATCCGGATAAAATTCTCTGAGTGAATTCAGTGCAAAAATTTAGGTATTGTTCCTTGATTCCCTCACTTAGATCTCTATTTTCTTTTGAAATATTTAACACATCAATATACGTCGTTGGAGCAAAGCAGACCGCCCCGATGCTTTGGAAGGACGAAACGAATGAATATAAATATTCATTTTTTGTGTAGCTGTTTGGTATAAGGCAAACTTCTTTAGGTGTTTTTGATAAAATAATACGAGTGTTTTTCTCATTTTTTGCTTCTTGAATGTTTTCAAAAGCGTTATTGTTATTTAAAAATGAAGTGTAGTGCGCCCCTAGATTTTTAGCGTTAGAGAATACGGTGTCATTGGTGTTGTGTGGCGCATGGAAGACTAGCTTCGTGTGCCGCGGCAACCGAGTAGCAAGAATTTGGGAGCCATCGTTGGATATGATGCAATCGATGAAACTCGCCGAATAGAAAAAATTAGGAGTCGACGCATAAAAAATATCTTCATCGCGTAAGCAAATTTCTGAAAAGTCAAATTTATTGATATGCTCTAGGTTAATAAACATTAATGTATGGTGGCCACGTTCATCCAATAGCGACTTTATAAAGTAAATAATATCAAGATTGGGTCTTGGGAGTGCGTACGCGAACAGCGCAATTACCGGGCGATCAACAGGAATAATTTCGTCAAATGCAGTGGCCTCAGCGAGAACGATATTTGGTTCTGCCGCGGACTGCCGAGCTAGTATGCTCGATAGAGGTTTGAAAAAGCCTACAGTCCAATGCCACTTCATACCTTCGGGTCGATCTTCTGCCAGAGGATGCCCGGTCTCCAAGTGAGACGGCGGGAGGCCTGTGGCTAGGTCCGACTGGTTGGACAATAGGCCTTTGAACTGAGAGAGCCGGAGGTCTGCGATTCCAAGAACCTCAGTTTGCGCAAGAACCCGGCGTGCCGCTCCAAGATCCTGGCATATATCTATGCAGTGGGAAACGTATGCGCGATAGGTTCCCACGTCGTGAGGATGATGGACCAGGATCTCCTCATAAGCCGCCATGCAGCGGATAGGCTGCTTCCGATAGAGAAGATTCGTTAATTTTACAAAGGACTTGAAGATCGGAAGCAGATCTGGCTGTATCTCCTTGATTAGAAAATAATATTTAATGCTTTCAGTTGATCGGCCTTGATCTTTCAGGGCGAGCGCCATGAGGTTCAGGGTTGTCACACTGGCAGGGTAGATCCGATGAATTTGAGCGATGAGGCTTTCGAGCAAAGCCCCACGATTACGTTCCAGAATGTATTTTCCGACTTGATTTAAAAGGGCCCGGTCAGTGTGCAGCGCATCGATTGACCGTCTTGGTAGATGTATTGATAGCGGCGTGAATTTCGTCTCGGTTCGAAGGATACGGTCAACCTCGATTTCAAAGGATGCAGCGGTGTTTGAAAACGTTGCCATTATCTCTTGGCACAGCACCGCGCAGTCCTGGAACCGTTCGGCGTCGAGCGAGAGTTGCACGAGGCGGCGATGAATTGACAGGTCCATCGGAAATCCGCCGCGCACAGATACCAAGTAGTCGATCGCACAAGTCGCCCCGTTGCGGCGCTCCAGAATCCGGGATTTTTGGAGGTGCGCGGCAGCGCAGTCGGGCTTGCGAGTCAGCAGTGTATCAAGCACCGTTTCGGCGCCGTCGAGGTCTTGAGACGCTTGGAGCGCCTCTGTCAGTCCAAGCACCACCTGGTCGTAATCAGGAAAGCGATGGTTCAATCCTTTAAAATACCTTCGAGCCTTGTCGATTTCCCCCTTGGCGAGAAGGCTCCGTCCATTCTCGACGAGCCGGTTGATCTGCACTGGATCGGCTTTCAGCAGCTTATCAATCATATTTGTCCCAGCCTGTAGTAGCTGACGTAAATTCTGACAGGGTTTCTTGCTTTCAAATAGTAGGCACACCTACCTGTTTCCGGCCGAATTCCCTAGACCAACGAGGACGGGCCGGTAATCCAGTGCGTAGGTCAAATTTCCCGGAGCGGTGTCCAAAAGATATTGCGCTCTCACCGCGACCTCACTAGGTGATCTGTAGGACGCGGCTTCTTCCAACTAAATATGATTAGAGCAGTGACGACCTATGGCTCAGTGATTTGGATAACCGGCCTGTCTGGTGCCGGCAAGACCAGTGTAGCTCACGAACTGGCCCTCCGAATTCGCGCTCGCCGAGAGGCATGCGTTGTATTGGACGGCGACCGGCTGCGGGCCGCGCTGGGCGCTTCTGGAACGACCGCCGATCTCCATTCGAGAGAAGCCCGCGTCGCACTTTCTTTTCAATACGCCCGGTTATGTAGCCTGCTTGCCGAGCAGGGCCTAACGGTCATCATAGCGACGATTTCAATGTTCAAGGAAATCTACGCGTGGAATCGGGTAAGTTTACCCGGCTATGTTGAGATCTTCTTGCGAGTGCCGATCGAAGTTTTGAGAAGACGGGATCCGAAAGGCATTTATGAACGCTACGACCGGGGGGAAATTACACAGGTTGCGGGACTCGATTTGGTGGTCGACCAACCCCTTGCTCCAGATTTACTGTTTGACTATGAGCCTCGAATTACACCTGAGAAAATAGCTCGCCAGATCGATGATTTTATATCTCATCGCGCCGTTTCATGAGAGATTTTCTCAAGAAAGGGTGCAGATTCCTAAGAAATATTTGAAAAACTTCATGCCTCCCCCGAGCTTGCGGCATAATTCACACCGAAAAACCCAGCGCAAATCCTCGATGCGGCCGAAGCCTTCATCGCAGCCACTGGGGCCGATATCCGAAATGGCGGCAACCGCGCCTTCTACCGCTTCCCAGATGACTTCATCCAGATGCCCGAGCGCGAGCGCTTCATAGGCACCGAGACCAGCACGGCGACCGAGAGCTTCTACTCAACTTTGCTCCATGAGCTGACCCACTGGACCGGCTGTGCCAAGCGCTGCGACCGTGAATTTGGCAAACGCTTCGGCGACGACGCCTATGCCGTCGAAGAGCTCGTGGCCGAGCTGGGGGCTGCCTTCCTCTGCGCCGACCTTGGGATCACGCTGGAACCGCGCCCCGACCATGCCGCCTATCTCGACAACTGGCTGAAGGTCCTCAAGGCCGACAAGAAGGCCATCTTCACCGCCGCCAGCGCTGCCGCCAAGGCGACCGACTATCTGGCGCGGCTGCAAACCACTGAGATCACCGAGGCCGCCGCTTAGGCGGCCTCACGGTTGCTTCTAATTCTAAGGGTATCAGCCCTACTGAACATTCCGAGGGAGGGTAAGAACCCATTCTGCATCGCCTTTCCGGCAAGCCTTGTCAAGTTCTGCATTTATACACATGACGCCAACAATCCGATTATTGAGGATCTCACCCTCTCCCCCCATGAAATTGTTTCCTTTCCCCTTGGGGTTGTTGACCCATCCGGTTTCTGAAAAGCGAATGGTACGCTCCTTGACGAAGCCCTCGATCGTCAGAATTGCGCCGCTTTGCCACGCCGCCTGACCTTTGAATGCACCATCTGTTGGAGAATAGTTCGTAAAAGACACTTGGAAGGGCGTTACCTGTCGCCGCGAATACCCCGGTTCTGAACAGGCACCATCTAAAGTTGTGCCGCTTGTGAATATCGTTTCGACAGATCCGAAATGAGCTTCCGACCTTTCCTGATATGCCTTCTCCTTCGCAAGCCGCTTCTCTTCTGCGGCACGTCGTGAAACTTTCTGCTGCTCAATTTTTTTCCTGCGTTCTGCTTCTAGTTCTTCAGCATAAGCGCGATGTTCGTCGCTTCCGCCGATCAGCGTCCTACCAGGATAGGCTCCTCTGGGTTTGCCTGCGTTAGCAAAAGGCTGGCCCTGCACTTCGAATGATATTTTCCATGTGCCTTGATTCAAAACTGCTGATGAAATCCCATATACCGTCCGCGTTTCATCACGTTTGAGTTGGGGGGACAAGATCACAGCGCCCTGAATGTTTGTAACTGGAATAAATGTGTCGGCAGTCAGTTTGACAGTTGAACGAAACCGACTTTTGATTAGCGGCTCAACGGCTGAACCAACATTCTGCGAGACCTCGACCGTAAAATCCTCGACACGCCATTCTCCGGGAATTTCGAAGTTGAATGCGTCTTGCAGCTGTTTCGGCGAAGGTTCTTCCGCATGAACCGAATGGCCACTTAGAGTGAAAATGGCCAACATGAGAATTGACGAAATGGTATTGAAGAGTCGCATCTCTATTCTCCATGAATAACCAAGAGAGTTTCGATTGCCGAGAGGGGATTCAGTGGGCCAATCCCGCTACTGCCTCAAGAGCTCTAGAGTTTCAGTGTCTGGGCCTGTCACAAGTCCTTTAAGCTAGTATTGTCCTTTGTCCGAAACAGACATCGTCATGGTGAATTTGAAGCCGGAGTTTGAGGTTACTGTGGCCTTGTTTCCGTCGTAGGAGCCGTCCAGAGACGGTTTTTCGTCGTGGGTGCTGTCTGTAATGTCTGCCTGTCCAACCAAACGACCATTTTGATCGCTTAATTTCCAAGAAACCGGATACCTCGTACCTTGCCGGTTGATGAAGTATCCAGCCCAGTCACCAGCATAAAGACTGTTAGCTTTTTCAGCCGACATTTCCCATGTTAACTGTTCTGACCAAGCCGATGATGAGCAAAGGGCGCATTCCCTGCAACCCTCGGAGGCAGGAACCCGATATTCGGAGCCAGACGCATCGCTTTCGGCGCTCCAGACCGCCCCGAGCTATGATGTTCGGCCAGATCTCCTGAATCTGGGCGCAC
>JANSYS010000039.1 GCA_024742275.1 Alphaproteobacteria bacterium
AATCGAAGGAGGATCAAAGCAGCGACATTCCGCGCCAGACGTCTGGCGCACCAGAACCAAGCCGCATAGCATCATCAAACAGGAGCCAGATCCTCCGTTACAAAACGAACTCGACTGGCCCAATTATCCTGACGACGGACACTCCGGCTCGAACCTCAATCGTCAGGTCAGGATTCGCCTTCTAGGAGCAGGCGGGGGACCATTGGGTCGCGTTCCGGTCCAAGCCCGTCTAGCGATAAACGAGCAAGCCGGTGCCTGTGGCGCCGGTTTGTTCTTGGTCGTGCCGCGTGTTGCGATATTGGTGCTACGCTTTAGCGGACAGCGACAAGCGCTCAGCGAAGGAAGCGCCCAGGTGAACGAAGAGCGCCCGCAAAGACACGAAGATCCTGAACCGCTCATGAGCGCGCGCCCGGCAAGTCGAATGACTCCGGCGCCCTTCGTCGCGCTGCTCATTCTCTTCTACGCGGTGGCAGCTTGGATACTCTACTGGCTCGTCGAAGAGCACCGGGAGTTTGAAAGCCGCGATGCGACGCTGCGGATCGCGGAGACGATCTCCGACGCCGTCCAGGATGCATGGCGCTTCCAGACCCGGATGGTATCAAGCTCCGAAGCAGAGGGGCTTCCTGCGACGATCCACGGTCTCCAAAGAATCGCCGGCGCGGTGCGCCTGCCGCAGACGGACATTCAGTCTCTGCCGGGGGATGAGGCGCCGAGGGCAGGCTTTCGCGTGCTGAGCGACCGGCCTTTTCCGCAATCGGCTGCATCGATGCTGGATGACTGGCAGAAGGAGGCGCTCGCTCGATTGCGGGCCGATCCCGACGGGGTCGTGTTCCGTTTCGAGGAAGGTGATGCCGGTCGTGTTCTGCGCTTCGTCTCGGCGCTCAGGATGACGGAAGGGTGCATCGGTTGTCACAACGTCGATCCGAACAGTCCGTTCCAGGCGTGGCAGATCGGTGATGTTGGCGGTATCCAGGAAGTGCGCCTACCCGTCGTCGGTGCGGCGATGGGCGATGAGGATCAGGATACGTCCTTCAGGAACATCGTCCTGTTCGTCGTCGCGGCGTTGATGGCCACAACCGGTTTTGTGCTCTTTCTGCTGCGCCGCAATCGGCAGGCTTTCGACGGCCTGAAGCGGATGACGGTTGAGCAGGCCCGTCGGACCGAGGAGCTCGAGTGTTCGAGCAGACGGTTGGAGGATGGACTGGCTCGGCTGAACGCCGTCCTTGAGAACGTCGCCGATGCCATCGTCACGATCGACGAGCATGGCATTGTCGATTCCGCGAATCCGGCAACGGAGAGGATATTCGGATACAGCCGCGGCGACCTCCTCGGATGCCACCTTTCGATTCTGGTCCAGGTTCCCTCGGGAGAAGACGAAGCCGCCCTTGTTGCCAAGTGTTTGGAGACCGGGAGTGTTGAGGCACTCGCGATTGGCGGTGAGCTTCGGGGCAGGCGCTCCAACGGATCCGTTTTCCCGCTCGACCTTTCGATCGGTGAGTACACGCTGGGGGAGCGGCGCCTGTTCACCGGCATCCTGCGGGACGTCTCGGAACGGGCGCGGGTGGAAAAGGCCCTGCGTGAGAGCGAGAGACTGGCGCGACGACTGTCGATGGTCGCAGCACGGACCGACAACGGCGTGGTTATCACCAACGCCGATGGACGGATCGAATGGGTGAACGAAGCCTTCGAGGCTATATCCGGCTATACCCTTCAGGAAATCTCCGGCGCGCGCCCCGGTTCTTTTCTTCAGGGCGATGGCACCGATCGAGGCGTTGTCGAACGTATCCGCAAGGCTCTCGACCAGGGTCGAGGATTCAATGTCGAGATTTTGAACTACCGGAAATCGGGAGAACCCTACTGGGTGCAGATCGATGCCCAACCCGTGCGGAAAGCAGACGGGGAGATCGAATACTTCATCGCGATCGAGCGCGAAGTGAGCGAGGCGAAGGATCGGGAGCGTGAACTGGAGAATGCCCGCGCCCGCGCGGAGGAGGGCAGTCTCGCGAAATCCCGGTTCCTGGCGGTGATCAGCCATGAGATTCGGACGCCACTAAATGGGGTTCTTGGCGCGCTTGGTCTGCTCGAAGAAGACAAGCTCGCGGCGGAACAGAAGCAGTTCGTCGACATCGCCCGGAAGGCAGCGGACAACCTGCTCGGCACGATCAACGATGTGCTGGACGTCTCGAAGATGGAGGCCGATCGCCTCGATTTGGAGCCCTCGGTCATGCACATACGGCAGGTCGTGGGCGATATCATCGATTTCATGGCCCCAAAGGCCAACGAGAAGGCCCTCGGTCTGATCGCGGAACTGGATCCGTCCTTGCCCGACTACATCGTCGCCGATCCGGCGCGTCTGCGGCAGATCCTGCTCAATCTGCTAAGCAACGGAATAAAGTTCACCTCTCAGGGCGGGGTCTCGGTTCGGGTCGACAAGATCCATCAGCGCACGGGCCGTGTCGTCGCCCGCTTCGAAGTGGTGGATACGGGACCGGGCATCGACGATGACGAACTCGTGTATGTCTTCGACGAGTTCTGGGCCAGCGGCACCGCAACGGCGGGCAGGATACAGGGGACTGGGCTGGGGCTTGCGATCTGCAAGCGGTTGGTCGAACTGATGGACGGACGGATCGGGGTCAACAGTCAGTCGCCCTACGGCAGTACCTTCTGGTTCGAAGTTCCGTGCATCGTTCCCACGGCGGCGGAAATCGAGGCGGCAGTCTCCGCGGACGCTGTCGGTAAAGAGGCGCCGGAAGAGGGTGTGCGGTTCGACAATCGGCTCCTGGTCGCCGAGGACAACTCTGCCAACCAGCTTATTATCCGCGCGATGCTGGAACGTTTGGGCGCACAGGTCGATATCGTGGCCGACGGCAACGAGGCTGTGGCGGCGGTCGCCGCGCGCCCCTACGACCTCGTGCTCATGGACATCAATATGCCGGAACTGGACGGGATCGGCGCGACGCGGGAGATTCGAGCTCTCGAGGGTGATGCCGCCCGAGTTCCCATCATCGCCATGACGGCGCATGTGATGCGCGGCGATCGTGAGGACATATTGGCCGAGGGTCTGGACGACTACCTTGCCAAGCCCGTCAACAGAACGTCTCTGCGCGCCGTGCTGTCGCGCTGGCTGCAACCCCGGGCCGTCGAAGCGTCTTCGCCGCACGCGGCTGATCAGCTTACAGACGACGACAATGACTCGGAACGCTTGGACCAGCCCTCGACAGAACCCGACGGCTCGCCAGACGGCAGTGATCCGGCGGTCGACCGTACGATGGTTGACGAATTGCGCGAGGTTTCGGGGGACGCTCTCGTGCAGGAAGTGATCGGCCTCTTCAAAGCGGAGTGCGACAAGCGGATTATTGTCATGCGCGACGCCGTTGCCACCGGGGAGGCCCAACCCATCAAGGCCAATGCCCATGCGATCAAGAGCAGCGCTGCCAGTCTCGGAGCGATGAGGCTGTCGGCCCTGTGTGCCGAGGCCGAGATCGAAGAGGACCCGGCTCGCCGCGACGAACTGGTCGCTATGATCGGTCTCGAAGCCGATCGGGCCCTGGCGGAACTCAAACGCCTATGACAGGCGTGCATCGCGCCGAAGTACGACGTCCGGCTCAGTCACGGCACGGTCGGCCGACGTGGCCCCCGCCGCAGGTCGGGGAGAATTCGCGCAGCACCTATTCCCGCAATGACGGCGGCGACGAATATCGCCACCTCGACTCGGCCCGTTCCTAGCGCGGGCAGTGCGCCGCCCGGACAAAATCCGGCGATGCCCCAGCCGATGCCGAATACGGCGGCGCCGACGATCAGGCGTACGTCAAGATCGCGTCGGGTCGGGACTTGAAAGGTCTCGGCTAGAACCGGCGCTGGACGTCGGAGCACGAAGCGGTAGCCCAGCGCGGCGACCGCCAGCGCGCCGCCCATCACGAAGATCAGGCTTGGATCCCAGGTGCCGGCGACATCGAAGAAATTCAGGACCTTCGCAGGGTTCGCCATGCCCGAAACGACGATCCCAACGCCGAATACAAGGCCGATCAGGTAGGCTGAGAGGAAACGCATGATCAGCCTCCGATACCGTGGCGGATCACGAAGACGGTGAGGGCCGTTGTCGCCATGAACACGAGCGTCGCGGCGATCGACCGGGGCGAGAACCGGGCCATGCCGCAGACCCCGTGACCGGAGGTGCATCCGTTGCCGAGAGACGCGCCGAAGCCGACGATGACGCCGCCGACGATCAGGTAGGCCAGGGGCACCGGAACAGTGATTTCGGGATAGGTGCCGGTCGCCAGCATCATCGCGGTCGGAGCGCTCGCCATGCCGGCCACCATAGCCGCCCGCCAGGACCATTCGGACCAACCGGCGGGAAGGACGATGCCGGACAGGATTCCGGTCGCGCCCGCGATCCGGCCGTGGAGCGCCATAAGGAGGACCGCCGCGAGGCCGATCAAGAGACCGCCCGCGAGCGAGGTTAGGGGCGTGAACGCGGTTTCCATCGGAATGGCTCCTCGGCTGCTAGCCTTGACTTCAATCATCATCCCCCGATCCGCCGGCGCTGTCGGTGACAAAGTCACCGTGCGGTAGTCGTGCTGGGCAGAGCGTGGGTCTGCGCCAAGAGCCTCCTAGGCCTCGGCGAACGCCTGGAGCGCTGGACGGTCGGAAACTGTGACGCTGCCCCTCGCCGCCGCCACCCAGCCGCGCCGTTGGAACTCCTGGATCTGGCGCGAGACGACTTCCCGAGCGGTGCCGAGCTCCGTCGCCAGTTGCTGATGGGTCAATTGGATTTCGCCTCGTTCGCCCTGGAGTTCGAGAAGCTTCTGAGCGAGGCGGATGTCGATCCGCTGGAAGGCGATGTGCTCGATCACCGTGAAGAGATCCGTGATCCGCTTCGCGAAGGCGGTGAAGACGAAGCTCCTGAAGGCGCTCGATCGTGCGATCATGTCCTCGAAAACGTCCCGTGGAATGGCGACCGCGGACACGTCGGTCTCGGCGATACCTTCGGCGCTGTAGTCCTCGTAGGCCAGCAGGCAGGCGGTGGTCAGAACACAGCTCTCATGGGCGTAAACCCTGTAGAGCACTATTTCTCGACCGGTCTCCGAGACCTGTTGCACACGCACCACGCCGGCTAGAAGCAGCAGCAGGTTCTCCGGTGCCTTTCCGGGGCCGAAAATGACGGTTCCCGCCGGTACCGCGGCGATCCGGCTCCGCTCTGTGAGGGTTCGGCGCAGTTCCGCGTTCAGCCGAGACAGTCCTGGAAACTGATCGATCCAGTCAGACAAGACGTCTCCCTCGGTACTGCATCGTTGACGTGGCCCCTAGCATATTCGCGGGAGCTGTTCCCCACTCAGCATATCGACTATTCGGTCGATGCCGAGCTGTCCCCGGCATCTGACCTCGCCGGGCGGTCCGTCCAAAACTTGACCGATGACTGCCGCGTCGCGGGAGACACCGAAGCTTCTCATCAATGCCAGCGCGCGGCTTGCGTCTTGCGGGGGCACGAAGGCGACGAAGCGTCCCTCGTTTGCGACGTGCAACGGGTCGAGGCCGAGCAGGTCGCAGGCGGCGGAGACTGGGGCATCCACCGGAACGAGTGTTTCGTCGATCGCCAAGCCGCGCTTTGCCGTCTCGGCGATCTCCACCAGGGCGCTCGCCAGCCCGCCCCGCGTCAGGTCGCGCAAGCACCGGATCTCGATTCCGGCCTCGATCATGGCCGACACCGGACCGTGGACCGGGGCGCAATCGCTTTCGATCGCCGGTTCGAAGCCGAAGGCCTCGCGGGCGGCCATGACCGCCGTCCCATGGCGGCCGATATCGCCGCTCAGGATGATTGCGTCGCCTGCGCGGACGGCCTCCGGTCCGATTCGGGCTGCGGCGACGATCCGGCCGATCCCCGACGTGTTCACGAAGAGTCCATCCGCTTTTCCCCTGTCGACGACCTTCGTGTCTCCGGTCACCAGTCGTACCCCCGCCTTGGCGGCGGCGTCGCGCATGGAGACCGCGACGCGGCGAAGGGTCTCGAGCGGCAAGCCTTCCTCCAGTATCAGGCCGACGCTGAGACAGATTGGAAGGGCGCCGCACATGGCGAGGTCGTTGACGGTTCCGTTTACGGCAAGCGAGCCGATGTCGCCGCCGGGGAAGAACAGCGGGCGCACCACGTAGCTGTCCGTCGTGAACGCCAGCGGCCCGTCCAGATCCACAACCGCGCCATCGTGACGCCGGTTCAGTTCCGGATCGTCGAAGGTCGCCAGCACTATGGACTCGAGAAGCTGCGTCATTTTCCGGCCACCGCCGCCATGGGCGAGCTGGACCGTGTCTGTGGCGTCCACCGGCAGGGGGCACGACAAGTCGCCGCTTCCGTTTCCTTCCGTCATTGGCGTGGCGTCCCGAGATCGGCGCGGCGGTATCGGTGATAGGCGGCACAGGCGCCCTCAGAGGACACCATGGTGACGCCGAGCGGTTGGTCGGGCGTGCAGCGGGTTCCAAAGGCGGGGCACTCGGTGGGCCGGCTCTCCCCGCGCAGAATGGCCCCGCTGATGCACGCCGCGTCGATCGCATCCTTGCTCACGACGGCCCCGAACCTGTTCTCGGCATCGAAGGCGGCATAGGCCCCGGCCAGAGCTAGGCCACTGTCCGCTATGTCGCCGAGCCCGCGCCAGTTGCGCGTCACGACACGGAACACCTCGCCCATGATTGCCCGCGCGGTCCCGTTGCCGTCAGTCCGCACCGCGCGGGCGTACTGATTCTCGACCACGTTGCGTCCGGATTCGAGCTGTCGCACACAGAGATAGATTCCTTCCAGGATGTCGACGGGTTCGAATCCGGTGACGACGATCGGTACCCCGAAAGCATGGGCGATCGGCTCGTATTCCCGCGTTCCCATGACGGTGCAGACATGGCCGGCTGCAAGGAACCCGTCGATCCGTCCATCGGGCGCCTCCAGTACGGCCCGCATCGCCGGAGGAACAAGGACATGCGACGTCAGCATGGAGAAGTTGGCGAGCCCGGCGCGCCGGGCGCGGTAGGCCGCCATCGCATTGGCCGGGGCCGTCGTCTCGAACCCGACCGCGAAAAAGACGATCTCCCGATCGGGATACGCCGCCGCCAGATCGACCGCATCGAGAGGCGAGTACACGACGCGCACATCGGCCCCGCGGGACTTTGCCCGGAGCAGATCGCCCCGGCTGCCGGGAACGCGGAGCATGTCCCCGAAGGAGCACAGGGTCACGGCGGGGAGTTCGGCGATCTCGATCGCCTTGTCGACGAAGTCGACCGGCGTCACGCAGACCGGACAGCCCGGTCCGTGAATCAACTCGATCCCGTCCGGTAGCATCTGGTCGATGCCGAAACGCAGGATCGCATGGGTCTGTCCGCCGCAGACCTCCATGATCGTCCAGGGGCGCGTCGCCGTGCGGGCGATCGTGTCGGCCAGCTTCCGGGCGGTATCGGCGTCGCGGTATTCGTCCCGGAACCTCATGGCGCCGCCGCCTCGCCGCCGGCCAGATCGTCGATCTCCTGCAGATGGTGGAAGATCCGGTCGGCCTCGGCCTCGTCGATCACGGAGATCGCGAAACCGACATGGACCAGGACATGATCGCCGATCGCCGCTTCGGGTACGTAGGCCAGGTTGACGATCTTCGTCACGCCGCCGAAATCGACGCGCCCGGTGCGCATGAGCGGGTCGTCCCCTTGGATGTCCAGGATGCGCCCTGGGACAGCTAGGCACATGACCGGTCCTCCTCGGTTTCCATCCACGTTGCCCAGGCGGCCTGACCGACGGCCAGACCACCGTCGTTCGGCGGCACCGCTCGGTGCCAGAGCGGTTCGAAGCCGGCGGCGCGGAGCGCATCGACCGCGGTCTCGGTCAGCCTCACGTTCTGGAAGCACCCGCCCGTCAGCACGATCCTCGGATCGCCGAGACGCTGGGCGACCGCCACGATCGCGGCGGCCAGCCCGTCGTGCAGGGCGCCGGAAATCTCGGCCGCCGGCCGTCCGGATCGGATATCGGCAAGGATTCTGTCGAGCCCCGGTCGCCAGTCGATCTCCAGTCCCGGCTCGCTTGCGGTCTCCAGCATCGGAAACGGGTAGGCGTATCGCCCGGCAGGCGATCGTGCCACTGCCTCCAGAGCGGCGGCGGCCTGACCCTCGTGGCCCGATCGCAGCCCAAGGCCGCAGAGCGCCGCGATCCCATCGAACAGTCTGCCGACGCTGGAGGTGAGTGGAGCGTTGAGTCCTGCGGCCATGGCCTTGCCGAGTATCGACCGTTCCTGCGGCTCGAAGTCGGTGACCGGGAGCAGATCGACCATCTCCTGCCAGGCGTCTCCATAGGCCGCGTGCAGCAAACCAATGGCGGCGCGGCGCGGTTCCCGGATGGCGGCGTCGCCACCAGGGAGGGCGAAGGGCAGGAGACGGGCGACACGTTTCCAGCCGTCGGGACGAAGCCGCACCGTTTCCCCGCCCCAGACCGTCCCGTCCGGTCCGTATCCCGATCCGTCCCAGGCGAAGCCCAGAACGGGCGGTACGAGGCCGTGTTCGGCGAGGCAGGCGGCGACGTGGGCGACATGGTGCTGGACCGCGGCGACCGGCAGACCGGAACGCTCCGCCGAAAGGCTCGACGCGTAGTCGGGGTGACGGTCGCGAACCGCCTGTTTCGGCGCTGTGGCATGCAGTCGAGACAAGTCCGAAAGCGCGGCGTCATGCGCCCGCCGTGCCTCGACAGTATCCAGATCGCCGATATGCGGACTGCAGAGAATGCCGTCCGGCACTGCGAGAGCCACCGTGGTCTTGAGGTGGCCGCCATAGGCCAGAGCGCCACCGGTCGGGTGCCGCAGTGGCGCCGCATGCAGCCCGTACCCGCGTCCCCGACGCAGGATCTGAAGGTCGCCGCAGACCATCTGCACGACTGAGTCCTCGATCGCCCTGACGATCGGCCTGTCATGGGTCAGGAAGAGGTCGACGGTGCCGAAAAGCCTCGTCAATGCTGTGCAGTCGTCCCGGACGATCGGCTCGCCGGCCATGTTGCCGCTGGTCGCGACAACCGGAAAGCCGAGTTCCTGAGTGAGCAGGTGGTGCAGCGGTGAGTAGGGCAGCAGGGCGCCGAGCTGTTGCGTGCCGGGGGCCACCGACGGCGCGAGCGCGAGGCTCGTCTTCTGCAGGAGCAGGATTGGGCGGGCCGGACCGGTCAACACAGCTTCAGCCTGCGTCGTCAGTCGGCAGTACCGGCGAACCTCTGCCGGATTGGCGAACAGCACGGCGAACGGCTTCGTCTCGCGTTGCTTGCCGAGGCGCAGCCTATGGACGGCCGACTCGTTGCGCGCGTCGGCCATCAGGTGAAAGCCGCCGACGCCTTTGATGGCGACAATTTTTCCGTCGCGCAACGCCGCCGCCGTCTGCTGGAGCGCGCGTTCTCCTCGTGCCTGTCTCTCGCCGTCGGGAGCGAGGAGGGTCAGTTCGGGTCCGCACGCCGGGCATGCGGTCGGCTCGGCATGAAAACGTCGGTTGCCGGAATCAGCGTACTCCGCGGCGCAGGCCGGGCAGAGAATGAACTCCCGCATCGTGGTGCGGCTTCGGTCGTAGGGAAGATCTTCGATGATGCTGTAGCGCGGTCCGCAATCGGTGCAATTGGTGAAGGGATAGCGGTGACGGCGATCAGTGGGGTCTGCCATTTCCGCAAGACAGGCCAGACAGGGCGCGAGATCGGCCGGGACGTGGCCGCGGTTCCCGCGGCTTTCGATGCTCCGGCGGATTTCGAAACTCGCCGTTCCTTCAGACGCGACGGGTTCGGACGCTACGTCGACGATCCTTGCGTGGGACGGCGGGTGATGCCGCACCAAGTCTTCCAGCCTCGCCAGATCCGCAGGATCGCCCTCGGCTTCGATCACGACGCCGTCGGACTCGTTGCGGACCCAACCTGAGACGCCGAGTTCGGTCGCCTTGCGCCAGACGAAGGGTCGGAAACCGACCCCCTGTACGACGCCTCGGACGCTCAGACGCAGCCGCGCATGGGTGCGGCGACGGATGAGTGGAGGGGCGGTCGTCGTCATCGTCGTCAGCTTTCAACCTCCACGCTCTCGATCACCACATCCTGCGCGTTCGGATGATGGATATCGTTGGAGACCGTGACGGCGAGAGCCGCACCCTCGGCGATGGTGTCGGCCGCCGCCTCGCGGAAATGCTCCATGAAGTGGGCTTCGGACATATGGCTGAGCGCACCGAGCCAGACCGTGACGCCGGTTACACGCCGAGCGTTTTCGGCAGAGGCGAGACGCTCTATCCGAGTCATCATAGCCGCGATCAGAGAGGCTTCATGCATGGCGCGCGTCCCTCGCCTCCGGTGCGGGCGACACTTCCCGCCGTATGAGGTCACAGATCTCTCGAACGGCGGCGGCCACCGGCGGCGAGATCGACCGGCCGGTTTCGAATGCGCTGCCCTCGACGGCGTAAACGACGCAGCGCGATGGCAGCCGGTCGAGAACGCGTGCCAGTTCGATCGCTTCGGCCAGACCGAAGCCATGGCTGGACAGGGTAAAAGCGTCCTGGGGAAGCGGCGCGGCGGCCACGTCGAAGCGATGCACCGTCCCGGCGGGCGCGGCGGAGGAGCAGGCGTCGACGAGCCAAGCGGCCGACGCGCTTTCCAGGCAGTCCAGGAGGGATGTCGCTTCGCCACTGTGCTCGATCACGTCGACATGAGAGGGCAGGGCGCCGAGAAGCCGCTGCGCGACCGCGCGACCGGCTCCGTCGTCGCCACGGTCCGGATTGCCGATTCCGATGACGCGGTATGCAGGACGGGTTGAACTCATGGCCGTCACCTCCGGTCCATGTCGAGCTTGAGGAAATGGGTCGCGCAGGAGATGCACGGGTCGTAGTTCCGCACTGTCTGTTCGCAATGGTGCCGTATCGCGTCGTCCGGGAGGTCCAGGAAACCGTCTACGAAATTCGCCAGATCCTCCTCGATGGTCGCCTGATTCTGCGAGGTCGGTGGGACGATCTGCGCCTCGGCGATGGTACCGTCTTCCTCCAGGCGGTACCGGTGATAGAGCAGGCCGCGCGGCGCCTCGGTCGCGGCGAACCCGGTTCCGGCTCTCGGTTCGATCGTGACCGCGGCACGATCGGGCTCCTCGTACCCGTCGATGATCCGCAGCGCCTCCTCGCAGGCATGCAGGATCTCGATCGCCCGCACGATGATGCTTTGATAGGGATTGCGGCAGGTTTCCTCCAACCCGGCATCTTTCGCGGCGGCTTGGACCGGTGCCGATAGCTTGTCGAAATTCAGACTGTAGCGCGCGAGCGGACCGACCAGATAGGCACCGCCGTCGGCTCGCATACGCGCATGCAAAGCTGTCGAACGCTCCACATGCAGCTCTTCGAAGTGGGCGTCGTAGTCCCGCGCTTGGATATCCAGCCCCCGGTTGGAGACGATCCTGCCGTCGTTGAAGGGATACTCGTCGGGATGCCGGAGGGCGACAAAATGGTAATCCCGTTCCCTGTCCGGAACGTCGAAACCGGCGACCCATCGCACGGTCTCCAGCGCCTCATCCCGGGCCGACTTCATGCGTTCCGCCAGAGCGGCCAGATCCCGTCGCCGAGGGGCCTTGTAGAAGCCGCCGACGCGGACGTTGATGGGGTGGATCTCGCGCCCGCCGATGAGCGAGAGAATCTCGTTCCCCGCTTTCTTCAGATCCAGGCCCCGCCGCACGGCATCGCCGTGGTCCTTCGCCATGTCGACCGCCCCGTCGTAGCCGAGGAAGTCGGGCGCGTGGAGCATGTAGACATGGAGGGCGTGACTTTCGATCCACTCGCCGCAATACAGCAACCGGCGCAGTTCCCGAACCGGACCGTCTATGGTGACGCCAAGAGCGTCCTCCATCGCGTGTACCGCGCTCATCTGATAGGCGACGGGGCAAATACCGCAGATGCGGGCCGTGATGTCCGGTGCCTCGGTGAAAGCCCGTCCGCGCAGGAACGCCTCGAAGAAACGCGGCGGCTCGAAGATGTTCAGTTCCGTGGAACTGACTTGACCGTCGCGCACCACGACCTTGAAGGCGCCTTCGCCCTCGACCCGCGCGAGATAGTCGACCTTGATCGTCCTACGGGCCATGGCGCTCGCTCTCGTAGCGGAAGTCCGGGGCATCGGCATTGAAGGTCCGGTAGATACGGCGGAGCGCCTTGTCGTCCATTCCGAGATCCGTCAGCGTCCGCGCCAGGGCCGGGGCGTTCGTGGACTCTTTGGGGCCATAGCAACCGTAGCAGCCCCGGTCGAAAGCCGGACAGATCGCGCCGCAACCGGCGTGAGTGACCGGACCCAGGCAGGGTGTTCCATGCGCCACCGTCACGCAGACCCGGCCCGCCAGCTTGCACTCCATGCAAACGCTGTGTTCGGGAGTGACCGGTCGACGCCCCACCAGATACGCGGTGATCACTTCAAGCAGCTGATGCTTCGAGATGGGGCAGCCGCGCAGTTCGAAATCCACCGGCACGTGCGCGGCGATCGGGGTCGAGGTAGCCAGGGTCTCGATGTAGTCTGGCCGGGCGTAGACCACCGACTTGTAGTCCTCGACATGGGCGAAGTTACGCAGCGCCTGGATACCGCCCGCCGTCGCGCAGGCGCCGATGGTGATCAGCGTGCGGGAGCGACGGCGGACGTCGCGGATCCGCTCTTGGTCGTGCGCCGTCGTGATCGATCCTTCGACCAGCGACAGATCGTACCGGCCCTTGTCGGCCGCGCGGGTGGCTTCCGGGAAATAGGCGATGTCGATCGCATCGGCGATCGCAAGGAGTTCGTCCTCGCAATCAAGCACGCTCAGCTGGCAGCCGTCGCACGAGGCGAACTTCCAGACGGCGAGGCGTGGCTTGCGACCTTTCTCCGCCACTTCAGAGCTCCTTGCGGCCGAGCATGGCGCCGATCCGGTCGTAGCTGAAAACCGGACCGTCGCGGCAGATCATAACCGTACCGAACTGGCAGTGACCGCACAGGCCGACCGCGCATTTCATGTTCCGCTCCATCGAAAGGAAGATGGCCGCCTCGTCGACGCCGGCATTGCGCAGGCCGTTGACGGCAAACCGCATCATCACCTCCGGGCCGCAGACGAGCGCGGTTGCTCTCGACGGGTCGAAGGTGGCGCGGGGAATCAGGGTCGTCACGACGCCGACATGGGCGTCCCAGGCGTCCGTGGCGTGGTCGACGGTCACCTGGACATCCAGACCCGGTTTCCGACGCCACGACTGAAATTCCCGCCTGAAGAGAATGTCGTCGGGGCTGCGGGCACCGTAGATCAGCGTGAGCGTGCCGAAGCGGTCGCGGTCGGCCAGCAGGCGGTAGAGCGCGGGCCGTAGAGGGGCGAGACCCAGACCGCCGGCGACCAGCAGAATGTCGCGTCCGGCCATTGCGCCGACCGGCCAGCCGATGCCGAAGGGGCCTCGGACACCCACGGCTGAGCCCGGCCGGAGATCCGCCAATGCGGCGGAGACCGGTCCGACCGCCCGAACCGTATGGAGCAGACGGTCGCCGTCGCCAGGATCTCCGCTGACGCTGATCGGCACTTCGCCCACGCCGAAGACTGTCAGCATGTTGAACTGACCGGGAGCGGCAGGCCGTACCGCACCCTCATCCGACCGCAGATCGAGGGTCCAAACGCCCGGACCGTCGCGCCGGCGCCGCCGGACGCGGGCGACGATCGGTACCATCGGGTCCCGGTGTCGTGCTGGGGCGTCAGTCGGAAGCACCGTAGACATCCATGATCTGCATGCGGGTTGCTTGAAGCCTGTCGACGAGGATCGGCAGGAAGCGTTTCATCATGTCGTATCCGAGCGTGGGGTCGGCGTCGCACTTGCCGCGCAGGCAGGCCGCGTCCATGGCGATGGCTCGCACCAGGTCCAGCGCCCGGGCGTCGTAGGCCCAGCGGTACGGGGGAATGAGCCAGGAGACGCCGACGACCTCGCCCTCGCTCACGGTCTGAAAGGTGAGGGCGCCCCGGCCCGGGACTTCGATCTCCAGTGCTACACGCCCATGGCGCAGCAGGAAGAACCGGTCCGCGTCCTCGCCTTCGTGGAACAGGTACTGTCCCGGTTCGAACCGAACGTTGGCGGTGCATCCGGACACGATCTGCCGGTATCCGGCGTCCAGACCGGCGAAGAAAGGGTGTTCGCCGATGAACCGTTCCAATCCCTCCATCGCGTACCTCCGTTACGGCCCAATATGACGCCTACTGCTCGGCCGTCTCGCGGATCGCCCGAACCTCTTCGGTGATGTCGATGCCGACCGGGCACCAGGTGATGCAGCGCCCGCAGCCGACGCATCCGGAAGTCCCGAACTGATCGTGCCACGTCGCCAGCTTGTGAGTTGCCCACTGCCTGTAGCGGGACCGCGTGCTTTGACGAACGCTGCCACCGTGGATATGGCTGAAATCGGCGGTGAAGCAGGAATCCCAGCGGCGGCTCCGGGAGGTCCGGGTACCGGTCAGATCACTGGAATCCTCGACGGTCGTGCAGAAGCAGGTTGGGCAGACCATCGTGCAGTTGCCGCAGGCCAGACAGCGCGCTGCGGTATCGTCCCAGCGTGCGTGCTCCAGATTCGACAGCAACAACCCATGGATATCGTCCGTTCGCATAGTTCGTCCCATCGAGGCGGCGGTGCGGTCGACGACAGCGGCGGCCGATGCCAGGTCCGCGTCGCCGGCCTCTCGAGTCGGCAACGCGGCCAGGACGGCCCGGCCCGCCTCCGTTCCCGCCGACACGATGAAGCGTTGAGCGTCGCCGTCTATGATCTCTGTCAATTTAAGATCGAAGCCGTGCCGCGCCTCGGGGCCGGTTTCCATCGACACGCAGAAGCAGGTTCCTCCCGCGGTGCCGCAATCGACCGCGACGACGAAGGCCGCTGCCCGCCGGTCCGCGTAGTGGGGGTCGGGGTACGGGCCTTCGATCAGCACGCGATCCTGAATCCGCATCGCCTGCAGGTCGCAGGATCGCACGCCGATGAAGGCGAGCGGGGCTGGGTCCGCCGCGGCCGGCCTGACGGTCACGGCATCGCCGTCGCGCTCAGCGTCCCAAAGTCTCTGGACCGGAGGGTGAAGGAACCGCTTCCACGAGTGCGGCCCGGTGGCGAAGCCGAACAGCGCATCGTCGTCCCGCTCCACCAGTCGGTACCGGCCGCCGTCCTGCTCGTCCGTCCAGCCCCGAGGCAGGTCGGCGGTACCGCCTATGTCGTCGTAGACGATGGCCGTGTCGACGATTGTCGGGCCGATGACCCTGTATCCGCGATCCGATAGAGCCCGAAACAGTGCGTCAAGCCCGTCGACATCTATGAATTCGGCATCGCCGCACCGCATGATCGCTGTCCCCCTGAGGGTTCTGTCGCCTGCCTGGATCGCGCTAACCGTATGTCAGCCTAACGCCATCGGTGCCGTCACAGATAGTCCGGCATGCGGCTCGGAGCCGTGAACCCGGCGCTAGAGGTCGTAGACGCTGTGAGGGCCGGGCAGGTCGACACGGGTCCCGGTCAATGCCTTGGCCAGGGACTGGCGCTCCTTGTCCTCGCCATGAATCAGGAATGTGCGGGATGGGTCACCGGTGCGGCCGTGCCAGTCGATCAGGTCGGCCTTCCCGGCATGGGCCGAAAAGCCGTTGATCGTGTGGATCTTGGCCCGGACCGGTATGTCCTCGCCGAACAATTTCACCGAAGTTGCCCCATCGATGATGATCCGCGCCAGCGTGCCCTCTGCGGCGAAGCCGACGAAGATCACGCTGCAATCGGAATGGCCCAGATTGTAGCGCAGATGGTGGCGGATCCGGCCGCCGGTACACATGCCGGATCCGGCAATGATGAGTGCGCCGGAGCGGATGCGATTCAGGGCCATGGATTCCGACGCTTCCCGAGTGAAATGAACACCGGGCAACCTGAACGGATCCGTGTCGTCGTGGAGGAGCGCTGCAATCTCGGGCTTCATGGCGTCCGGATGGCGCGCGAAAAGCCGGGTCGCCGAGATCGCCATCGGCGAATCCAGAAAGATGTTGAGGTTCGCCGGCAGCCGCCCGGTCAGTCTGCCCACGCGCAGATAGAACAGGAGTTCCTGAGCCCGTTCCAGCGCGAAAGTCGGTACCAGGACGTTCCCGCCCCGGCTGCACGCTTCGGTCACGGCCTCGAAGAACTCGGCGACCGATGCCTCCAGTGAGCGGTGATCGCGGTCGCCGTAGGTGCTTTCCATTACAACGATGTCGGTGTCCGCAGGCGGCGAGGGAGGGTTGAGGAGCGGACGTTCCCGCTGACCGAGATCGCCGGAAAACAACACTCGGGTACTCCGCCCGTTCTCCATCACGTCGATGGCGATACTGGCCGAACCGAGGATATGGCCGGCGTCGTAGAACGTGGCCGTCAGTCCCGGACCAATCTCCATCGGTTGGCCGTAGGAGGCGATCCGGCCGAAGCGATCCAGGCTCGAGAGCGCGTCGAGGGTGTCGTAGAGCGGACCGTCGCGTCCTCCCTTGCGGCGACGCCATCGGGCCTCTTCCTCATGCAGATGGGCGGAATCGAGAAGAACCAGACGGGTCAGGTCTCTGGTCGCCGCCGTGCAGATGACCTCCCCCTCGAACCTGCGTTTCGCCAGCAACGGTATCCGGCCGCAATGATCCAGATGGGCATGCGTGAGAAGCAGCGTGTCGACGGTCTCCGGATCGAAGCCGAACGGTTCGGCGTTCTCCTCAGTGAGTTCGTGTCCGCCTTGGAACATGCCGCAGTCGATCAGGATATTGCGGCCGTTCGCCGACAAGAGATGACAGGAGCCGGTCACGCCTCCCGCCGCACCGTGGAATGACAGCTTCACGCTGCTCTCCTCCTTGTCCCAATCGAGCCGGCTTTCGGCCGAGTTGCGGGCGGGTGATCCTGATCACCCGCCCCAAAGGCGGCGACGGGATGAACCGCACAGTCGGCACAACGGCGCACTTTCCTCTTGTTCCGCAACGATATCGATCATCGACACGGTCGGCCAGATGTCCTGCTCGACCACAGGGGCGGCTTCCGGATCGCTCACGAAGGGCAATCGCGCGGAATGAGCCGAGCGGCGATCTTGAAAGCGCGCGCGACATGGTTGGGGCTGACAGTGCGCCGCGCTCTCAGCCATGCTGTCGAAAACTCCGGGAGGAAGACATGGACGACTGGAAGCCCAACTTCGACCTGAGCGGACGGGTCGTTCTCGTGACCGGCGGGTCCCGCGGTCTTGGGCTGGCAATGTCCCGAGCGCTGGCCGCGAGCGGGGCGACCGTGGTGCTGAACGGGCGGACGGCAGGCCCCCTCGAGGAGCAGAGGGACGCCATAAGAGCCGCCGGATATTCAGCCGATATGGAGGCCTTCGCCGTTGACGACGCAGAGGCGGCGGTCGCCGGAATCCACGCTGTGGCCAAGCGCCATGGCGGTCTCTACGGCCTCGTCAATAACGCCGGACATCAGCGCCGGCATCCGATCGAGGAGATGAGTGACGAGGCGTTCGAAGACGTCGTGTCCGTCCACTTGACCGCCGCGTTCAGGCTGATGCGCGAAGCAGTGGGGATCATGCGCGCCATGCCGGACGGGCCAAGGGGTCGGCTGGTGTTCACGAGCTCCGTGACGGCGCGCCTTGGCCGCCGGAACATCTATCCCTACGCTGCAGCGAAATCCGGCCTGGAGGCGATGGCCCGCGTCGGAGCGGCCGAATTCGGGGGTGAGGGGATCACCTGCAACGCGATCGAGCCCGGCTATTTCCTGACCGAAATAAATGCGCCGCTGCTAGAGGATCAGGCGTTTACGGATTGGGTCACCAGCCGAACGCCCGCCGGACGTTGGGCCGATCCCGCGGAACTCGGCGGGGCCGTGACGTTTCTGATGTCGACCGCCGCGTCCTATGTGAACGGTCATGAGCTGGTCGTCGACGGCGGTATGACGGCGGTGTTGTAGCGTTCCGGTTCGTCGCCCGAACGGGTGTCGACCCTTGGTGCGACCCGTCGGGATCCTCCGGACCAAGGCATCTGGAGCGTTTTCTGTCCTGGAAGGATTGCGGAACGCGCGACATTCGCTGGATGCTGGTCGAGGACGGTCAGGTTGGCGTTCGGTTTTCTTTCGGTTATCTTCGAAATGTCCTGAGAGGGTTGGTGACCAGAATGGTGTTTCTCAGCGAGAGGCAGTCCGAGATCGTCGATTTGGCCAAGCTGGATGGCCGCGTGCTCGTCGACGCACTTGCGGAACGCTTCGGCGTGACACCGCAGACCATACGGAAAGACTTAAACGATCTTTGTGATGCGAAGATCCTGCGCCGGATCCACGGTGGTGCTGTCAATCCCTCCGGGACCGAGAACGTCGAGTACGAGCAACGTCGCCAGATCGCCGCGGACGAGAAGGCGGCAATCGGCCGGCGCGCGGCCGATCTGGTTCCCGACGGCGCGTCGCTCTTCATCAATATCGGCACCACGACGGAGGCTGTGTCCGAGGCGTTGGTCGATCATCGAAATCTGATGGTGATCACGAATAATCTAAATGTCGCCAACCGGTTGCGGTTGTTTTCGACGATCGATGTCGTGATCTCCGGTGGCATCGTGCGCCATGGAGATGGTGGGATCGTCGGTGAGGCAGCGGTCGATTTCATTCGGCAGTTCAAAGTCGACTACGCCATCATCGGGGCGTCCGCGATCGATCATGACGGCGCATTGCTGGACTACGATTTCCGCGAAGTGAAAGTCGCACAGGCGATCATTCAGAACGCGCGGAAAGTTATCCTGGTCGCGGATTCCACCAAGTTCAAGGTCTCGGCGCCGGTGCGGATCGCCCATGTTTCTCAGGTCGACAGCGTGGTCACGGACCATGGCGTGCCGGATGAGTTCCAGCAGCTTTGCCGCGAGAACGACGTGGAAGTGATCCGCGCAACGCCGTGACGCATATGTCGAATTCGCGCGCTGTGTTTTCAATTGCCCTTCATTTAAATTTCGAATAGCGTCAAAAACGAAAATAACGAGGGTCTATAGTCAAGGCCCCGATTTCAGGGTGGAGAGGCGGTTGGCCGCGCAAATCGTCGATATTGCGATTATCGGTGGGGGTGTGAACGGGTGTGGCATCGCGCGCGATGCGGCGGGCCGCGGCCTTAGCGTGTTTCTGTGCGAAATGGGTGATTTGGCGCAGGGAACTTCGTCGGCGTCTACGAAGCTCTATCACGGCGGCCTCCGTTACCTGGAGTACTACGAGTTCCGGTTGGTGCGCGAAGCGTTGGAGGAGCGCGAGGTTCTGCTGCGGGCGATGCCGCATATCGCTTGGCCGATGCGGTTCGTTCTGCCGCATCACCGGGGCTTGCGACCGGCCTGGATGCTGCGCCTCGGCCTGTTCATCTACGACCATCTGGGGCGTCGGAGAAGCTTGCCGGCAACCCGGACTCTGAACCTTCGCACCGACCCGATCGGCGCCCCGCTGCGCGACGCCTTCACCGTGGGTTTCGAGTATTCCGACGGCTGGGTTCAGGACGCCAGGCTTGTTGTGCTGAACGCCCGAGACGCCGCCCGGCGCGGCGCGTCGATCAATGTGGGCAGCAGATGCGTCGCCGCGCGGCAGGCCGACGGACTTTGGGAACTCGACGTAGAAGATGTCGATAGCGGCACGACGCGAACGATCCAGGCGCGGAGCTTGGTCAATGCCGGCGGACCCTGGGTGAGCGATATCATCGGACAGTGCGTGCGGCTGAATACGAAAGACAGCATCCGTCTCGTCCGCGGCAGCCATATCGTCGTGCGGAAGCAATTCGAGCATGACCGTGCTTACATCTTCCAGAACGCAGACGGCCGGGTGATCTTCGCGATTCCCTACGAGGACGATTTCACGCTGATCGGGACGACGGATCGCGACCACGAGAGCGCGCCGTCCGCGGCGGTTTGCACGCCGGAGGAGACGGAATATCTCTGCGCCGCGGTCTCTGAGTATTTCCGCGATCCGGTAGCGCCAGAGGATGTGGTCTGGACCTATTCGGGAGTGCGCCCGCTGTACGACGACGGCGCCAAGTCGGCGACGGCGGCGACCCGCGACTATGTCCTTAAGGTCGAGAAGACGGACGGTGCGGCGCCGCTGCTCAATGTGTTCGGCGGCAAAATCACGACCTATCGCCGGTTGGCGGAGGCCGCGATGGACAAGTTGCGCCCGTTCTTCCCGAAGATGGGCGGTTCGTGGACGGCGTCCGATCACTTGCCGGGCGGCGATTTTCCCGTCGGCGGCGCCGCCGAGCTCGGTACCCGGCTTCGGGAGCGCTATCCCTTTCTGGACGAGGTCTGGGCGGGTCGTCTGGTCAGAACCTACGGCACCGAAGCCTTCGACCTGCTTGGTGCGGCGACCCGGGCAGAGGATCTCGGGCGCGACTTCGGTGCGACGCTCACCGAAGCGGAAGTCGTCTGGCTCATGGAGCAGGAATGGGCTCGATCCGCCGACGACATCCTGTGGCGGCGCACGAAACTCGGTTTGCGGTTGAGCGACCGGCAAGCGAAGGACCTGGATACCTGGATGCGCGATCCGCACGCGGATCGCGAACTGCAAGCGCAAGGGTCGCGGTGATGCGGGCGACGGGAAGGCGTATGGCATGTCGCTGAAGTTGGAAGCGGTCTCCAAGGTGGTTGGCTCGGACGTTCACATTCATCCGACGACGCTCGAGTTCGCGCCGGGTTCGATGAACGTGCTCTTGGGCCCGACGCTTTCCGGCAAGACCACCATGATGCGTCTGATGGCCGGTCTGGATCAGCCGACGGAGGGCCGCGTTTTCTGGCAGGGCCGTGACGTGACGGGGGTGCGGGTCCAGGACCGTCAGGCGGCGATGGTCTATCAGCAGTTCATCAACTACCCGTCCATGACGGTGTACGAGAACATCGCCTCGCCGCTTCGGCTCCGTGGGCTGAGTTCGGGCGAGATCGACGCCAAGGTCCGTGCCGCCGCCGCGATGATGAAGCTGAGCGAGCAGCAGCTCGGCCGTCGGCCGCTTGAGCTCTCCGGCGGCCAACAGCAGCGCTGTGCCCTGGCGCGGGCTCTGGTGAAGGAGGCCGGGCTCGTTCTGCTCGACGAGCCGTTGGCCAATCTCGACTACAAGCTGCGAGAGGAGTTGCGGGCGGAGATCCCGAAGATTTTCGAGGAGTCCGAGGCGATCTTCGTCTATGCGACGACTGAACCGCACGAGGCGCTGTTGCTCGGTGGCAATACCGCCTGCCTTTGGGAAGGTCGGGTGACCCAGTTCGGTGCTACGCCGTCTGTCTACCGCCGGCCGACCGACGCGACCACAGCGCGCGTGTTTTCCGATCCGCCGATGAATTTCGTGTCGATCGTCAAGAAGGGCAGCGAGCTGATGGTCGAGGAAAGCGCCACTCCTGCGGATTTCCCGACGTTCCAGCGGCTTGCCGATGGTCCGTATCTCGCAGGCTTTCGCGCCAACCATCTGAGGATCGCGAAGACGTCTGACCGCGAACTGTCCTTCGATTGCCGGGTTGCCGGGACCGAGATCGCCGGTTCCGAAAGCTTCATCCATTTGGAGCACGGCGGGGAGCGTTGGGTCGCGCTGGTTCACGGCGTTCACGACCTGCCGCACCACGCGGAACAGACCGTCTATGTCGATCCGGCGCATGTGTATGTGTTCGCGCCGGACGGCGACATCGCGGCCGCCGCGACCTATGCAGAGGCGGGGTAACGGCGCATCATGGCAAGAATCACGCTTTCAAACCTCGCCCATTCCTACGGCGGCGCCCCGAAGAACCGGGACGACTATCAGCTCAAGCCGACGATCGACCATGTCTGGCAGGACGGCGAAGCCTACGCGCTGCTGGGTCCCTCGGGCTGCGGCAAGACCACGCTTCTGAACATCATCTCGGGTCTCCTCGTGCCCTCCCAGGGGCGCATCCTGTTCGACGACGCGGATGTAACCGAGTTGTCCACCGCCGCGCGGAACGTCGCGCAGGTGTTCCAGTTTCCGGTCGTGTACGACACCATGACCGTCTACGAGAACCTTGCGTTTCCGCTTCGCAACCGGGGCGGAAAGGCGGAATACGTCGATCGCAGGGTCAGGGCGATCGCGGAGATGATCGGGTTGAGCGGGGACCTGGATCGGCGGGCCCAGGGACTGACCGCCGACGCGAAGCAGAAGATTTCGCTCGGCCGCGGCATGGTGCGCGAAGACGTGTCCGCGATCCTGTTCGACGAGCCGCTGACGGTGATCGACCCGCACATGAAATGGGAGTTGCGGACCGAACTCAAGAACCTGCACCGCGAGTTCGGGCACACGATGATCTACGTCACCCACGACCAGACGGAGGCGCTCACCTTTGCCGACAAGGTCGTGGTCATGCTTGACGGCGAGGTGGTGCAACTCGGAACGCCGGTCGACCTCTTCGAGCGGCCGGAGCACACCTTTGTCGGCTTCTTCATCGGTTCGCCGGGCATGAACGTACTGCCAGCCACGATCGAAGGGGATACTGCGATCGTCGATGGGTACGAGGTACCGCTTGGCCGAGGCTTCAGCCGGGCGGGAACCGAAGATGTTGAGATCGGCATCCGACCCGAGTTCGTGCGCCTTTCGGACGGCGAAGAGGGACTGCCGGTTCGTGTGACCCGGGTGGAGGATGTCGGCCGGCACCTGGTGGTCCGAACCGATTTCAACGGGACGGAAGTCAATGTGATCGCGCCCGAGGGATCCAGCATCTCGGACCGTCATAACCGGATCCTGTTCGAGCCCCAGTCGGTCCACGTTTATGCGAATGGTTGGATCGTCGGCAGCGACGGGGACTGTCAGAAATTTCGTGTGCGGGGGAGCGGTTGAACATCAGACCATTGCTCTTGTGAAGCGTTCGCCGAAGACGACGGCGAACTGGACCTTTGCCATGGCCCACTCCCTTGGCGGCATGGTCCACTCTTTCTCGGCCCTGTTCAAGACGAGGAACAGCAGCTTGGCGGCGGCGTCATCACTGGGGAAATGTCCTCGGGCACGCACCGAGCGGCGCAGCTTGGCGTTCA
>JANSYS010000050.1 GCA_024742275.1 Alphaproteobacteria bacterium
AAATGTGAAGAAAATACTTTAATTAAACTTGATAAATCCGCGGATTTATCAAGTTTAATTAAAGTATTTTCTTCACATTTTATAATTTCAAAAAAGTTTTCAACAACATTTAAAAAATATTTTTCTTTGTTAAATTTAATTTTAATAAAAAATTCTACACAAACAAATTTAATGTTAACATTAAATTTGTTTAAAAAGTTTATTCAAAAAAAATTTAACAAAAAAAAAAATACAAAATTAAGTTATTTTGTGACTAATTTCTCGTTAAAGACTAAAAAATTTAAGTTGTATTTTCGTAAATATTTATCTAAATTTTATTTATGGTTAATTTGTAAAAAACGCTTTAATGAAGCAATTTTTCGTGGTATACGACGCCCATATAATGTATGGATCTTTTTTTTTAATTATTCAATGCATTATTATCTTTTAGCGAAACTATATTTGTTTTTATTCATTATCTTTTTTATATTATAAGCCAAAAATTTATGAAAATAGCTTTTAAATTAAGATTAAAAGGGTTTGAGTTAGCTTATGATTTAATAAAATATAAAGACAATTCAAGATATCATTTAGGTATTAGACCTGAGCTTTTTGTAACGACTTTTAATAGAAGAATTAAAAAAGGTTTACAGCAAAAAAAATTTTAAATGATTTAACTAGATTATTGAATAAGTTTTTACGTAAAAATAAATTAAAAGGGTATTATATTAGAGTTAAAGGTCGGTTTAAACGTGGAAGACGTAAAGCTAAATTTTTAAGAAAAAAAGGTTTTATTTCTTTTAATAGTTTAAATTTAAAACTTAATTCTTGTTATGGATTACTTTATACGCGTTTTGGTATAGCAGGTTTAAAAATAATTTTTTCTTATTAATTATATGAATTTTATTCCAAAAGATAAAAAATTTCCAAAAATATTTAAATTTAGGTTAAAAAAAGAAAAGGCAGTAGAACATAGAACAATTTCATTAATTTACGGAAATTATGGCTTAAAAGCTATGTCAACTGGATTTTAACAGTTAAACATTTTGAAATTTTACGCTTGTGTATTCGACGAGGTTTAAAAAAAAGAGGTAAATTTTGTTTCGTACTTTCCCATATACTTTTTTAACGAAAAAACCTTTAGAAGTACGAATGGGTAAAGGAAAAGGAGGCCATTATAAATGGATCTGTCCTATCAAGATAGGACAGATCTTGGTGGAATTTCGCTTAAGACGTCGAAATTATTTAGAAATATTATTGTTGTTAAGGAAATGTAAAAAAAGATTACCATTAAAATGCCAAATTATATCACGATCTAAAAAATTATTAAAAAATAATCTTGAAAAAAATTTTAAAAAAATAATGAATTAATGGTCCAAAATGAAACAATTTTAAAATGTGTTGACAATTCAGGTGCATTGACAGTAAGATGTATACGTATTTTAGGTAAAGCGCCACGGTGTATAGGTTTCCTGGCGATATGGTTATAGTTTCAATTAAGACATATAGGCCTCATAGAAAAGTTAAAAAAGGCGAAATTTATAATGCGGTTTTAGTTCGAATAGGTGATCGTATAACGCGAAGTGGTCATATAATAACTAACTGTACTTCATGTGGAGTGGTTTTATTAAATAAACGCGCGTTACCTTTAGGTTCGCGCGTTTTAGGTCCTGTAATGAAAGAATTACGTTATAAGTATCATTATAAAATATTAAGTATGGCTCCAGCAGTTATTTAGTTTTATGAGTAATTTTCAACGTGTAGGTGCTAAATCAGATTTAATTTTAAAACGTAGTTTTTTTTTAAGTAAATATTTAACGAAGAATTCTTTTACATTTCCAAAATGTAAAAGAATTCGTATTCTTTTTTACTTATATGAAGTTGAAAGTTTATTACGAAGTAAGAGTATTATAATTATGTTGGAATTCTAGAACAATTTACAGGTTTACGAGCTATTATTAAAAAAGTTAATTTAATTATTGATAGTGGATTATGGGTGCGCGGTCAAGTAGATCTTTCAGATTTTAGTTTAATGAAGTTTATAGTTTTTTTTAATGAATATTTTTTATCACATCCATTATTGCGTTTTTCATCAAAGTTACCTTTTATACGTTCTATTAATTCAAATTATGTTAAATTAGTTCTTTCTGATATTGACTTTTTTTTTGATATTTCAACTAGAAGAATTTTACCACACACGAAGTATTATTGGTTAGAAATTGATTTTTTTTTTGAAAATCAATTTCAATTAATAGGTGTTACACCTATTTCTTTTTATACACAATTCTTCTTAGTCATAATATATTAGAATGGCGAAATCAACAGTTTTAAATAAAGAATATAGGCGGCGTACTGCGTTTAGTGGTCATTTTTTGAGACGTTGTGTTAATAATTCTTTTATTAAAGATATTAGTTTATCTATAGGGGAAGACAATTTATTTATCAAAAAATAACAAAAATACCGTATAGCGTTTCAGTTGTTCGGTTAAAAAATTATTGTGTTGTTACAGGTCATTCAAGATCTGTATATAGAGATGTAAAATTATCTCGACATAAATTTAATCAAATGGTTTTAAATGGTAATATCCCAGGTTGTTCTTAGCTTCATGGTAAAATGTTGAATTCACTGGCATTATTTGTTTCATTAATAAAAGTTTCTGTAGCGCGTGGAAAATTGACGGCAAAGTACCATATTCTAATTTGAATTTTGGTTTATTAAAAGTGTTATATTATGAAGGATATATTAGAGGTTTTAAAGTTATTGCATCTGTGAGACAAATTCATGTGTTTTTAAAAATGGTTAATTTTAAGGCTAGTATTTTAGATATTGCATATTTTTGTCCTAAAAATAAACATAGTTGTTTAAGTTATAAGAAATTAGTTTCTTTATATGGGTTAAAAACATTTGGTATTGTATCAACAAATCAAGATTACTGACATTAGAGCAATGTTTTTTATACAAAAAAGGAGGAAAACTTGTTTTATTAGTTAAATAATATGGTAGCTTTACGTCAAATTTCATATAAAAAACGGTTGTATAAACCAGTTTCAATTACATTTGATGATACTTTTTGTTATATAAATGTTATTTAATTAATTCTAAGTTTAAACTAAAATCAAATAAAGTTTTTTCACTGAATCCTTTGGATTCCGCAACTAACACTACTATTATTTTAGTTCATAAAAGATATATTCGTGTTTTTTTTACTTTAGTATGGATGCATTTAGAAGGTAGTTCACATGGATATAAAACTATCTTATATGTAAAAGGTAAAGGTTTACGATTACAATTAAAAACACGTAAAGGTCATTTATGTATTTATTTAAAACTAGGTTATAGTCATAAAATTTTTTTACATTTGCCAGAGTTTTGTTGGGCTAAGCTTTTTGGTCGACGTAGAACGATGAAACTTTATGCATTAAATTATATTGTTTTACGAAATTTAGTTTTGAAAATTAGAAGTTTTTACCCATTAGGTTTATATAAAGTCCGTGGTTTTTATGTTGAAAATGATGATATTAGAATTATTGAAGGAAAATCACGTTTAACAGGTTTTGGATATTATGGATAAAAAATTTAATAAATTGATAAGAAAGCAACTTACTAAAATTTTAAGTTTAAAGCGAGTGAAACGTAAAAGTTTTATTTTTAATTCTAATTCATAATAATAGAATGTGGTTTTGAATTAGATTATTATATTAAAAAGTAATAATTAGAATGTCAAATTTAGTTATTTTAGATACAACCATTCTATTAGAAAAGGAATTTAAACTCGCATTAAAATCTATTTTTGGGTTTAGCTATATTAAATTAAGACATTTAAATAAAATTTTTGGGTCAAATGTTAATTCAATTTATAAAGTACAAGATTTAACTGCAAGTGATAGAAATTCAATGTCATTTTATTTACCTGAATTGGCATTATTTGGGTCAGATTTAAAGAAGAAAATTTCTGTAGAACAAGAAAAATTTTTTACATTAAAATGTTATAGACGTAATAGATTATTATTAGGTTTACCTGCGCATGGTCAACGAACGCATAGTAATGCAGAACAGCTAAAAGATTACAAATTAAATTTTAAATGGTTGTTTCTAATTACATAGACTTAAAATCTTTTAATAGTGATAAAAAAAGTGTAATGACATCTTATTTTAAGAAAACTTTATTTAATGAAAAGAGATTGAAACCAATGAAAATTTTTTATTTTAATAAAATGTTAAAAAAGAGCCATTTAGGATTAAAGAAAAAACGTAGTAGGTCCGCAGTTAAACAAGATCGTAGATATAAATATCATTTTCGAAAATATGGTACATTTTTTGATTATGATGTTGTACCGTTAGTTAATGCAATTAGACGTAAAATTAAATTTCAACAGGTTTCAATGAAATTTTTTAGGCGAAGCCGTATTTATTTTCGATATACAGGATCTAATATTTTTGGAACGATAACTAATAATTTAGGTGAAGTTGCTTTTGTATATTCTTCTGGAATATTAAAGGATTAGATACTCGTAAAGAAAAAACAACTATTTTTGTTGCGCAACAGCTAGGTGAGTTAATTTCATTGCGAATGTATAAAACTAATGCAAGAGAAATTTATTTTATTCCATTTATTAATCATACTAAAGCAAGGACATTATTAAGATTTTTTATCTTAGACTTAAGTTTATTAAATTATTTAAAATTACTAGGGTGGTTATTAAAAGGAAAGTTATGCGAAATGGAGTGAGATTAGCTAAACCTCCACGTAAATAATTTTTATAATGTACGAGGTGTAACTGGTTGCATGTCTGGTTTGGTCCGGGAGGTAGTTGGTTCGATCCCAGCCGTACAGAAAACCTGTCGTTTAATGGTAAGATGTACCGCTCATAATGGTTATGATGTTGGTTCAAATCCAACCAGGTTTAAATAATTGAAATTTCATATTGAATAAATGATTTTATATTATTCTTCACATGTACGTATTTTTAATAGTGAAGCTATAATCGAGATAAAAAATTATTATTAAAAGTTTTTTCTAATAATAATATTAAATTTTTTTTACAATTAATTAAAATAATTGATGTTAAACTTAAAATGAATTTTAAGATTTATGAACAGTTATTAAAATCTATTAATAACTCATTAAAGATATTCCTCTTTTTTTTGAAAATAGAAAGCTAAAAATTTTATGTTTTCAAAAATTTTTTATTTTTTATTTTGTAACTTTTTTATTAAAGTTTCTTGGTAAGAATTTTTTTTTTACTGAGAATTATAATCAGTTTTTAGCTCAATTAAAAGTTACTCCAATCAATTAACTTCTTTTCATAAAAATGCATTAAATAAAAAAAGTAAAATTTTTTTATTCAATAAGATTTTTATACCTAAAGATTTTAAGATTTCACAAGGAAAATTAAATTATAAATATTATAATCAATCGTCTTTTTTTAAATCTAGTAAAAATGCACTAAGAGTATCTGAAATGATTTTTATGCGTAGTGTTTTCGTTAGTGGGCATGCTTATAGTTTTTATAGAGGATCCATTACACCTTTTATAAATCTAAATTTAGTTGGTTAGTTTCTACAGGTTTAAAAGCTGATGTTGAATGTGATGATTTAGAAATGGATCCTAGTATTTTTACTCGAAAAATTATTAATTATAATAATTTTTATGAAGATGTATCAAAAGATATTGTGTTTAAAGTTTATAATTTTAAAAAAAGTGTAACAAAAATTAAATCTAAAGCTAGACATTTATTGAGTTATAATCTTAATAGTAATTTAGGTTTAAAACGTTTTATCAGTGAAAAAAATAGTTTGTTTTTTTATAAACAAATTATTTTGGTTTTTTAGTTAATTTTCAGTTTTTTTCACAATAATGTCATTTGTTATTATTAAGTTTATTTTTTTAAAACAATTAGTTTTGAGAATTTATTTTTACAATTTAATACCATACTTCTTTTTTTAATTTAAAAGATATATATAATAAGATTATAATTGGTTCCTTTTTAATCAGTTTGAAAATTTTAGTTTAATTTTATTTACTATTTCAAAATGGATTTTATATATTTATACATTAGTTCTTTATCAAATTGAAAATATTTTAAATGCATCTATAGTTATTTATAAACATTTAATTAGTCTTACTAATATGTATTCAAAATATGATAATATAATTAAAAGATTAGCTAAAAACTATATTCAAAGTTTATTTAGAAAATATTTTAAATTAAATTCTAAAAAAAAATCTAAAATGTCTTTTATGATGGAATTAAGTTTAATTTTACAAATGTTTAAAATTAATGTTATTTTTACTAGGAACTTATTACAAAATTTAATTAAAAAATCCTATTTTGATTTATTTTTTGATATTTATTTATTTAAAACAGAAGCTTTAGATTTAGAAGATCAATTAGAGCGTGAAGTAGAATTAAAATTAACTATACCTCAAAAGATTATTATCCGTGAAAAATTATTACGTAATTATTCATGGTATAAAATTTATTCACTTTTATTCTCTTATTTTTATTTTGTTTTTGAATGGGAACTTAATTTTAGATCAATAATTATTCCTTATAATTTTTATATTGATCGATTAATAGATTCTATTCAGGATCCTTTCTCAAAATTAAAAATAGAGTGGGATATTAAATGTGTCATTGAGTTAAGAGAATTATATTTGTTTTTTTTTAGGTTTTTAAATAATATTGTTCAAAAATTTAGGAAATTATTATATTTAATAATTTTAAAAAATATGAATATAAACTATAAATTCAAAATTTATAGTTTATATTCATATTTTTTAAAATTATTAAATAATTCATTTACAAAAGAATCAACATTTATTTTGATATGATAAATATTTCAGATTCTTTTTTAATAAATGGTTTTATTTTCGTCATTTAAATAAATTTTATGATCAAGTTATAATTAAAGATTATAATGTAGTACATCCATTTAAATTTTTAAATTTTTCTATAGAAGAATCGAATATGTATAATTTATCAAAATATTCTGTTGAAACTCAATCTAAATTGGATTTATTTTTTAAAAAGATAATTCAATTAAAAAGAAGTGTAACTTCAGAGTCAGATAAAAATGCATTTAATCGCTTTAAAAAAGGACTAAAAACTATTAAAAATAATTCTAGAGCTAGTCTTAAGGAGAAAAGAAAAACTAAAGCATATAAAAAAAATTTAGCATATAAAAAAAAAAAAAAAAGAATATATAAATTAAAATCTAAATTAAAATTTACAAAAAAAAAAAAACTATAAAAAAAATTATAAAAAAAATTATAAGAATATAAATAACTTTAAATCTTTAAAAAAAAAACTAATTTTTAAAAAAAAATCACGTTTTTTTAGAAAATTAAGTTCTAAAAGAAGATTAATTTTAAGACAAATTCGGTCTAAAAAAAGATCAATTTTAAAAAAAAAACCTAGTTTTAGAACTATAAAAGATAAACTAACTTTTAAATTTCAAATTAAAAAAGTTCGAACTAAAAGAATGGTTAAAAAATCTAAACGAATTCGAAATTTAAAAGATAAAAGTATTTTTCTTAAAAATAATTATACAAATTATTTAAGAGCAAAATCTAATGTAAAAAGTAAAGAACTCACCTTTGAAAGATATTTAAAACGTAATAAATATAAAAAATCTATTAAAAATAGAAAAGATAATTTCAGTATTAAAAATAAGAATATTAAAAATAATAAAATGAAAATTATGTTAAGAAAATTAATTCCTCGTCGAAAAAAAGTTTTTTTTAAATTTAAAGATATTAAAACTAAAAAAGCAAAAAAAAATTATTATTGGAATAAAAAAGGAAAGAAAATTAAAAAAATTAAAAATTTAAAATATCGTGTATTTCATCATAAAAGATTATCTAAAATTTTTAATTTTAATTGGTTTAATTCATTTGGCCATGTTGGTAAAACTATTTTATTTGCAAGTTATAGAGGATACATTGCAAGAAAGTTCCCTCGCAGGGCGCGCGATTTAAAAGCCAGTTATCCACGAAATAGTCTTAAGCATTTAAAGCAACCTGTACGTAAATATTTCAACAAGTATTTATGTCTGATGTTTTCAATGAGACAGATCGTGTAAATATAGATAAAGCTTTATTTCGTAATTTTTGTATAGTTTTATATAAAAAAGACAATAAAAATACAAAAACTTTAAATTATTATAATTTTTGGTTTTTATTTAATAACCATGGGAAGGTCTAAGTACCCTTTTGAACATAAAGTCTTGTATAAGATTGATTTTCAATCTTATAGGAGATGACTCCTTTTAATTTCAATTTTGATTTTGTAGAAGGTTCTCGTGTTATAGGAGCAGGAGTAGCTACAGTAGGTTTAACAGGAGCCGGTGTAGGTATCGACTTATTTTTGGTTGTTTTGTTATTGCAGTAGCAAGAAATCCAAATTTACGTCAAATGTTATTTGGTTATGTTCTTTTAGGTTTTGCATTAACAGAAGCAATCGCATTATTTGCATTAATGATGGATTTTTATTACTTTTTTTCGAATCAAACTAATAAAATAAATAGTTCGTAACCTACATTCGTGTAATCTTGTTAAACTTGTCTTTTTACTAAAGGAATAATTTAATGGTAGAATTTTGCTCTCATAAGGCAATAGTGATGGTTCAATTCCATCTTCCAGTATAAGTAGTAAAAGTTATAATCAATATTATTCATTATTTTGGAAAGTTTTCCTTTTTTTCAAAAAATGCCTCAATTAGATTTTTTAACATTTGTTATTCAAATTGTTTTAAGTCTAAGCTTATTGTGGGTACTTTATTTAATTTTGTTTTAATATTTTTAGCAGAATATATTGTTTTCGATACAAATAAAAAAACTTTATGGAGATATTTAAATAAATTAAGTTCCCTTAGAAAATGGTTTGCTTTTGGTGTATTATCAACAGCGTTAATTCAACAATCTATTTTTTTAAGACCAGTTAAACGCTGGTGTACTTGGTTTATCAAACATACTAAAGAATGTGTTTTTAATTTTACTAGATTATTAGTAGGTTTTACAAAATTTCCTTTTATTAGTTTAATTTCATTTTTGAATATAGGTTTAATTGATAATAATGTAAAACAAAGTTATAAGTCGAATTTTTTAATATTAAAAAATTCGACTTATAACTTTGTTTTACATTATTATCAATTAATCCT
>JANSYS010000061.1 GCA_024742275.1 Alphaproteobacteria bacterium
CCTTTTCACGACCGCGGTGGATTACGACAAGGGGTCCGATGCGGCGAAGCTGTTCTTCCAGAAGGTCCAGAACAAGATGCTCTGGGCCGTGACGGGGATGACGGCGGCCGAGCTGATCGCCGCCCGCGCAGACGCCGCCGCCCCTAACATGGGCCTGACCAGCTGGAAGGGCGGCGCGGTCCGTAAGGGGGACGTCGGGACGGCCAAGAACTACCTTTCCGGCGCGGAGGTCGAGGAGCTGAACCGGATCGTCACGATGTACCTGGACTACGCTGAGGATCAGGCCAGGCGGCGCGCCCCGGTCACCATGGCGGTCTGGGCGGAGAAGCTGGACGCGTTCCTGAGCTTCAACGATCGTGACCTGCTGACCCACGCGGGCAAGCTGCGCGCCGATGTTGCGCAGGCCCTGGCTGAGGACCGCTACGCCGCCTTCGACGCCGAGCGGCGCAGGGCGGCCGCGGTTCGGGCTGACGCGGAGGACCTTGCCGAGATCGAGGACCTGACCCGCCGGGTCCCGCCGAATCTGACGAGGAAATGACGTGAGCTACCAGTCCGAAGCCCAGCTTGAAACCGAACTGGTGACCCGTCTCCAGGGGCTCGGCTGGGCCCCGGTCCGTCTCCCGGACGAGGCGTCCCTCACCGCCAACCTGCGCGCGCAGCTCGACGCCCATAACGGGATCACCATGACGGATGCGGAGTTCGCCCGGGTCCTCAACCACCTCGACAAGGGGGGCGTGTTCGACAGGGCCGAGATCCTGCGGGGAAAATTCCGGCTGGACCGGGACGAGGGGGATCCTGTCTGGATCGAGTTCCTGAACACGGAGCACTGGTGCCGCAACCGGTACCAGGTGGCGACCCAGATCGGGATCGAGGGGCGCCGGAAGAACCGGTACGACGTGACCCTCCTGATCAACGGGATGCCGCTCTGCCAGGTGGAGCTGAAGCGCCGCGGGGTCGAGCTGAAGGCGGCGTTCCACCAGATCAACCGGTACCAGCGCGACAGCTTCCGGGCCGCACGGGGCCTGTTCCAGTACGTCCAGGTCTTCGTGATCTCGAACGGGGTGAACACCCGGTACTACGCGAACAACCGGCACCAGTCCTTCAAGCAGACCTTCACCTGGGCGACCCCGGACAACACCCCGATGAACCGGCTCGGGGACTTCGCGGACGCGTTCCTGGAGAAGTGCCACCTCTCCAAGATGATCTCGAAATACGTGGTCCTGCACCAGAGCGACAAGCTCCTGATGGTGCTGCGCCCGTACCAATACTACGCGGCCGAGCGGATCCAGGAGCGGGTCGAGCAGGGCCGGAAGAACGGGTACGTCTGGCACACGACCGGGTCCGGGAAGACCCTGACCTCCTTCAAGGCGGCGCAGAACCTGATCGCGCTGCCCAAGGTGGACAAGGTGGTGTTCGTCGTCGACCGGGCGGATCTGGATTACCAGACAACCAAGGAGTTCAACCATTTCCAGCCCGGCTCCGTGGACGGGACGGACAACACCCGTCAGCTGGTGACCCAGCTCGCGGACCCGAACACCAAGCTGGTGATCACCACGATCCAGAAGCTGAACACGGCGATCTCCCGGGACCTCTACGGGCCCCGGCTCGAGCACCTGAAACGGGGCCGGGTCGTGTTCATCTTCGACGAGTGTCACCGGTCCCAGTTCGGGGAGACGCACCGGAGGATCCGGTCCTTCTTCGAGCGAGCGCAGCTGTTCGGGTTCACCGGCACCCCGATCCTCAAGGAGAACGCGATCGGGAAGCGGACCACGAGGGATCTGTTCGACGAGCGGCTGCACGACTACGTCATCACGGACGCGATCCGGGACGAGAACGTGCTGCGCTTCTCGGTCGAGTACCTCGGCCAGACCAGCGCCCCGGTCACGCCCACGGGCGACGATAAGGCGGACCGGAAGGCGCAGGCGGAACGGGACCGCGCGCTCGAGTCCCGCGCCTTCTACGATCACCCGGACCGGCTTGACCGGGTCACGGACTGGATCATCGAGAACCACGACCGGAAGACCCGCGGCCGCCAGTTCGGGGCGGTCTTTGCGGTCAGCTCCGTGGACGCGCTCTGCGCCTATTACGACCTGCTGGAGGAGAAGCGGCGGGACGGCCGGCATGACCTGAAGGTCGCGACCATCTTCACCTACGCGGCGAATGAGGAGGACACGGACGCGGACGGGCTGATCCCGGACACGGAGTTCCCCGCAGATAACGGGGGCGGAGACAACCCGAAGCGGGACAAGCTGATGAGGTACGTGGACGCCTATAACGCGCTCTACGGGGTCAATGAGTCCGTTCGGGACGGGAAGGGGTTCTACGCCTACTACCGGGCGCTCGCGAAGCGGATGAAGGCGCGGGACCGGAAGGACTTCACCCCGGACCAGGGGATCGACGTCCTGCTGGTCGTGAACATGTTCCTGACCGGGTTCGACGCGAAGACCCTGAACACCCTCTATGTGGACAAGAACCTGAGGTATCACGGGCTGATCCAGGCCTTCTCCCGAACCAACCGGACCCTCGGCCAGGTGAAGTCCCAGGGGAACATCGTCTGTTTCCGGGACCTGAAGGAGAACACGGACGAGGCGATCGCCCTCTTCGCGAACCGGGACGCGGCGGAAGTGGTCCTGATCGGTTCCTACGAGGAGCACCTCAGGAAGTACGAGGAGGCGCTGGACGCGCTGCACGCGATCGCCCCGACCCCGGACGACGTGGACGCGCTGCCGGACGAGGAGGCGCAGGCCGCCTTCGCCAGGGCGTTCCGGGAGCTGATGCGGGTCCGAAACGTGCTCGGCACCTTCTCCGAGTTCGACCCGGCCGACCTGCCTTCCGACCCGCAGGAGTACGAGGACTTCAAGAGCAAGTACCTGGACCTCGCCCAGAAGGGGGAGGAGGGCGACGGGGAGGGCGACGCGGCGGACCCGCTCGCCGGGCTGGACTTCGAGCTGGAGCTGCTGCGCCGGGACGAGATCAACGTGGCCTACATCCTGGCCCTCCTCTTGTCCCTGAAGGCGACGGAGACGGCGGAGGGGCGGACCTCCCGGAAGGCGCAGGCGCAGCGCCAGCGGGTCGTGGACCTGATCGCGTCCGAGATCGGGCTCCGGAACAAGCGGCCCTATCTCGAGGAGTTCCTGAACAAGGTGATGCCGAACCTACCCCCCGAGGCGGACCTCCGGAAGGAGTTCGACAGCTTCTGGGCCGGGAAACGGGCCGGCGCCTTCGCGGAGTTCTGCGCGGCGGAGAAGCTGGACCCGGACGGGCTCCAGAAGCTGATCGCGGAGACCCTGTTCACCGGGAAACGGCCCCTTCAGGACCGGGTGCTCTCGGTCGTGACCGAGAAGCCGGGGATCCTGCGGCGCCGGTCCGCCGTGGAGCGGGTCATCGAGGGGATGGAGCGGCTCGTTGAGACGTTCGATGAAGGGGTTCAAGCCGAAGAAGACGTTGCCCCTGAAGATCTGCAGGAATGACCATAAACATGGAAAACGAATGCATCGTGATTGAGCAGCCCCCTCCGCCCTCCCTCCGGCTTCTTCGAGGACCCTCGGATCCTTGCCGGGGTAATCCAGCGTTGACAGGAAATGCAGCATGCAGTTCAGCCGGAGGGACGCCCATGACCCCCGTCACGGAACGCATTCGCCAGAGCCTGCTCAGCCTGCACATGGCCCGCGCCCTGGAAACGCTGGACCAGGTCCTGAGCCGGTTGGAAAAGGGCGAGATGACCGCGATCGAGGCCATCGATGCCCTGCTGGCCGAGGAACTGACCCTGCGCGAAGGGCGCCGGATCGGTGTCGGACTGCGCACGGCGCGGCTCACCCCGATCAAGACGCTCGAGAGCTTCGAC
>JANSYS010000012.1 GCA_024742275.1 Alphaproteobacteria bacterium
AGCTTGCCCTGGCGGAGAATGATCTTCTGTTGTGGGCTGGTATCCATGATCGGTGCCTCGGCTCTGCTGAGAATCTGCAAAGCCTGAGGTTCAAAAGCGATCAGGGATATTGGGGGTAAACCCTAATCAGCGGCGTGGCGCATATGGTGCCTTAAACGCCTGTCTTTGAACTATTCGGACTGAAATCTGAAGGTATTGCTGATCCTTCGGTGAGCGTGCTTGTCTGTCTGAACAAAGAGAACGGGGAGAATCAATTATGACGGTGGCCGAAGATCAGTCCTGGGAAATTGCCCAAGTCGGACTGTGTGTGAATGATGTGTCGGAAGCGAGTGACTACTACGCGACCATCGTTGGGCTGACTCCCAGCAGTGTGGGCGGCTTTTCAAAGGGCACGCAGGGGCTTTCACTGTACCGGCCGGATCCGAATTTCGCCAAAGAGCGAGGCCTTATCCATAACCCGTTGACGACCAAATTCGCCGCTATCGGTGTCGATGACCTGGATGGGGTGCAGAAGAATCTCGAACGGCACCAAATTGTCTATTCTGATATTGATGATGCGGTTCCCGCTCTTGGTCGCTCGCTGTTTTGTTATGATCCGTCGATGAATTTGGTGGCGTTTACCGCTCGCACAGGAGTAACGCCGGCCAACGCCGATTGGATCTTGCACCACGTCAATCTTCAGGCCCATGACGTTAGAGAGACGATTGCCTTTTTCGTCGATATCGCGGGTATGACGGAGGGCAAATGGATCGCGCCACCGGACATGGGCGACTTCAGCATCGATCCGAATGAGTTGGCGGTCCTCACGCTTGGCGGGGATAACCGAGGTCTGCACATCATCCGACCTGATGCTGGATTCGGCTATCGGAATGGCTTCGCCCACAACCCGTCGATCGGCGGCCATCCAGCTTTCCGCGTGCCGGATATTCATGCTGTGATGTCGCGATTGGACGATGCGGGCACGGTGTATTCAGATGCCGGCACCTATGCCATGACCGGCTACCACCAAGTTTATGTCTTTGATCCGGCCTACAACCTCATTGAAATCAATCAGCGAATTGTCTGAAGAAGGACGCGTTTAACCTGCTGGCGAGTGGTCGCCTTTTACAACCAGCGCGGCACAGCGGAGCAGTACATCATGGAGGGCAATAACGCGGCGAAGTGGACCCAACTGTCCTGCGGGACGATGAAGGCCAACGCGGTGCGCCTTTAGCTTCACTCCCTGACCTACAAACTCGCCAACTTCCTGCGCACACTGGCCCTGCCAGAGGAAATGGAAGGCTGGTCGCTCACTACCATCCGCGAGAAGGTGGTGAAGATCGGCGCGAAGGTCATCACACACGCCCGCTATGCCGTTTTCCAGATGGCCGAGGTCGCGGTGCCGCGTGATCTGTTACGGCGCATCCTCGACATGATCGACGATCTACGACCACGAGAGCCTGAGCCATGCTGACGGCTGAAGTCGTCGCTACGGCGCGAACGGCAGGCGACGTGCGCATATCACGCAACAAAACGGGTTGGAATCACGACGCAAGAAACCACAAAGCCGATCGGGGCGGTGTTCATGCTTCGAGGGCGTCTGTCATCGCGCGACTCCGCCTTCCGGTTAGGCCGGAATTTAACTACTGTGCCGCTGGCCATGGGCGGACGTGCTGCTTAAATGGGAAACGTCGGTTCGAAGAAACAGGGTAGGCCCAGTCTCGTTTAGAATCCGGTCTTGACGATGGTGAATGGCCGCCCACCTTTGCCTGGGCCATCCTGTCCAGGTCAGCAGGTGCAGATTCGCCTAGGGCCGCCCAATCGGAGGCGGGGTCCATCGACAGAATTGCGCGATGATCATGGAGATGGAATGGTAAACAGCGGCGCGGCAAGCATCGTTCATAACGCCCTGTTCGCGGAGATGCATCGCAAGCACGAACGTTTCCTGGCCAACCCACGGACCGGAACGCAAATAGTCTTGACGAACACCACCGTGCGTAAAGTGCATACGACGGAAACAGATCTGCGCGCCGCCTGCTTCATCGGCGTGTCGTTTCACGAGTGTGCCTTCATCCGCTCCAACCTGGACGATTCGAACTTCGAACTGTCCAAGGTCTTCGCCTCCAACCTCGAAGGCTCCAGCTTCCGCAAGGCTCGCCTGAAGGGAATTTGTCTGCGCGGCACAAGCATGAAGAACGTCGACCTTTCGGACGCCGATCTCGGTCCGGCGACGCTGACGCTGGCCGGCGGCACCCTCAACTCCGACCTCAGCGACGTCGATCTGGAGCGCTCCAACATGAAGCGCGCCGATCTGCAGGGCGCCGATCTGCGCCGCTCGAACCTGTTCGAGTGTGACCTTGAGGGCGCGAAGTTGCGTGGCGCCCGGCTCCAGGACGCCAATCTCTCGGGGGCGAATCTCGCGCGCGCCGACATGCGCGGCGCCGACCTGACGAACTGCCATTTGCGCAACGCCCGCATACACGGCGCCGATCTGACCGGGGCGACACTCGAAGGCGCCAAGATCTTCCTGGGGTTGTCGAGCTTCGATAAGGCGACTCAAAAGGCGCTTATGCTGCACGTCGAATGGGTGATGAGCGAAGGTCGCAAGGGCCGCCGGGCGGTGCTGCAGAACGCCAAGTTCTTCAAATCCAACTTCGCCCACGCCGAACTCAGTTGTGCCGACCTGTCAGGTTCGGACCTGCGGCACGCGGACCTGACCGAGGCGTTCCTTGCCGGCACCGATCTGCGAAACGCCGATTTGAGCGGCGCGGCGGTCGCAGGCGCGGATCTGCGCGGCGCCGATCTGACCGGCGCCAAGCTCGACGATGTCGATCTCGACTCGGCCCAGACCGGCGCCCTCACGATCGCTTCGCGCGCCGGCACGACCAAGCTGGATACCAAAATCAGCGATTGAGCGATTGGCTGACTACCCGCCGGCAATCCGCTCGAGCCACCCCTTCAGCGCTCCGGCGAACGGGAACGAGCTCTTATAGTCGCGCATGGCTTCCGGCATGCCGGACGAGTCTCCTACGGCTCGCCGTCCGTCGACATGTCCAACTCGAGCACGCCGCCGACGGTGCCGGTGACCTTGCCGGCGGCTCTTCCTATCGTGCGGATCCGGGGCACCTCTTGGCCAAAGACGGTCGCCGTCACCAGCCGGTAGATGTCCGTTCAAATGTCTTGGGGTTAAGGCTGATGCAGTAGCAGTCTCAGAATGGAGAAGTGACGCTAACTAATATCAGTCAGCTTTTGCCGATGAATTTATAGTTTATCTATATTATTGAGTCACTTAACATCATAAAGTTTTGATCTGAAGCCCTTGCTGGGCGTTCATTTGCGATCGCTATTTCAAGCGGAATATCAAGAACAGATTTAACAAAATTGATATAATCAGAAATTATGGAATAATTACGGCAAAAAGCAAAATATTGATATTTTTTATATTGTAGTGAAAAATATATTATTCAATTGACGATAAAATGAACGGATCAAAGACTGTTTCTACCCAAGTGATCCTGCTATTTTCCATTTTTACCAAATCGTCTGAGTTTTTCGCATTATGATTTTATGAGAATCAGGTCTCTTTATGGTCTATGAATCTTATTTCTGCCCACAATCTGCATAGATCACATTGAAAATCACGTAAGGAACAAACTGAGAACACTGAGTGCGAAGCCAGTGCCAACACGCAAAATCGCCAGCCCACACGAGCGGCGATGTTGTAAGTTATTGATTTTATTGGGTTCGGATGGTGGGCGCACAAGGACTCGAACCTTGGACCCGCTGATTAAGAGTCAGCTGCTCTACCAACTGAGCTATGCGCCCATCCGCGCGGCGCCAGCCCAGAAGCCCGGGAGCCGCGAAAGAGGCGGCCTTATAGCGGGTGGATTTCCGTTTGTCGAGACCATGCTGGCCGTCCCGCGTCGCCCCGGACCGTTCGCCCCGGACCGTTCGCCATCGAAAACGCGGCTCGGACCTCCGCTCCGCCCTCTGCCCCGCCCTCTGGCCCGCCCTCTGAACCGACCTCGCCCGCGCTCGCATCCGGGCCGCGCAGCACGCGCTCCGTAGACGGACCGCCCGCCTCGGCGCCATGATGCGGCCTCGCCACGGGAACGGACAGACCGGAAGGAACGAGGGGCATGAGCGTCGATGGAATGAAGTTCGAGACAGTGAGCCTGGAGCGGGCCGACGACCATGTGCTGCTCGCCACCCTCGACCGCGCCGAGGTCCGCAACGCGCTCAACACCCAGATGGGGTTCGACCTGCGCGACCTGTGGACCGAGCTGTATCGCGACGCCGGGGACGTGCGCTGCGTCGTCCTGACCGGTCGCGGCGACAAGGCGTTCTGCGCCGGCGGCGACCTGAAGGAGCGGAACGGCATGAGCGACGCCGCCTGGCGTGCCCAGCACGCGCTGTTCGAGCAGATGGTCAAGGCGCAGCTCGATTGCCCGATTCCGATCATCGCCGCGGTCAACGGTGCCGCCTTCGCCGGCGGGCTGGAGATCGTGCTCGGCTGCGATTTCGCCTATGCCGCTCCACAGGCGCGCTTCGCGTTGACCGAGGTGACGCTCGGCATCATTCCGGGCGCGGCGGGGACCCAGAATCTGCCCCGCGCGGTGGGGCTGCGCCGGGCCAAGGAGATCATTCTGACGGGCAGGCCGTTCACCGCCGAGGAGGCGCTGGCCTGGGGCGCGGTCAACCGGGTCTGCGCCGAGGGCGCGCTGCTCGCCGAGGCCCTGGAAACCGCGCGCGCGATCGCCGGGAACGCGCCGATCTCCGTCCGCCAGGCGAAGAAATCGATCAACGCGTCGGAGATGATGGACCTTAAGAACGGCTACGACTTCGAGATCGAGGCCTATAACCGCACGGTGCCGACCGAGGATCGGCTGGAAGGGGTGCGCGCCTTCAACGAGAAGCGCAAGCCGGTCTACAAGGGGCGCTGAGCGGACATGCCTTCGGACAAGCCGGACGGCGCCCTGGCGGTGGCGCGGGCGATGATCGCCGACGGGCGCGCCGCAACCGGGCTCGCGGCGGCGATCCTCCTTGCTTTCCCGACGGTCGGCCTGCTCGCCAAGCACGGGATGAGCGCGATGGCGATCGCGCTGTCGCTGCTGCTGACGGCGCTCGCCCTGGCCGCCCGGCGTGCGCCGTGGCCCGGCTGGACACTGGTCGCGCCCGCTCTCGGGTTGCTTGGGCTGCATCTGCTTGCGCTTTTGGTGGCGCCGGCTTGTCCGCCCTGCGCGGAGCGGTGGCCGCAGGCGGCGGGTGCCGTGGTCGTTCTGTTGCCGCTGGCCGCCGGCGGTTTGGCCGTGTGCGCCGGCGTCGATCGGGGGCGCGTCGGCCGGTTTCTGGCGGCGGGCGTGCTGATCGCCATCGCGGTCGCGGCGATCGAACTCGGTTTCGACGCGCCGATCTACCGGTTCCTGGACGGGCGGGACCCGGAGGAGTTCGTTTCCCTGTCCCGATTCAACCGGGGGCTGGTGGCGCTGGTGCTGTTGGCCGTCGTCGCCGCCGGCTGGCTGTGGTGCCGCCGGCACAGGGCGGCTGGCGCCGGGGTGATCGTCGCAGCGGGCGCGGCCGCCGCCATGGGCGACTCCCTGACCGCACAGCTCTGCGTGCTGCTCGCGGCGCTGGCGCTGGCGGTGTCGGTGGTGTCCGAACGGCTGGTCCGGGTCGCGTTGATCGCGGCTGTCGGGGTGCAGTTGGCGGCCGCGCCCTGGGTGGCGCCGGTCGCCTATGACTGGGTCGAGGCGCGCGGCCTGCAGCTCGAGCCGGCGATCCGCCATCGCCTGGAGCTGTGGGACCATGGGGCCGCGCTCGCGCGGGAGCGGCCGTGGACGGGGTGGGGGATCGACGCTTTCGAACACAGGCCGATCGCTCCGGAGCGGCTGGCGCGGGCGCAGTTCATGACGAAGCCGGAACCGCATCCCCACAATGCCGGCCTGCAGCTCTGGATCGAGACCGGCATCATCGGCGTGCTGCTGGCCATCGGGTTTCTGATCGCAACCGCTTGGCGGATCGGGCGTATGCCGCCTGAACGGAGGCCCTGGGCGACGGCGCTCGCTGCCGCGGCCCTGGCACCGGGGCTGGTCTCTTTCGGGATCTGGCAGACGACCTACCTGGCGATGGTTGCGGTGGCGGCTTTCGCGATCGCGCTGCTGTCGGCGCGCCGCTCAGGCGAGGACGAAGGGAAGGACCCGGCATGACCGCAACACGCCTGCGCCTCGGCATGATCACCCCTTCCTCCAACACCGTTCTCGAGCCGATGACCGCGCGCCTGCTCGCGCAAGTACCGCAGATCACCGCCCACGCGGCGCGCATCCGGGTGACCGAGATATCGCTGGCCGCCGGGTCGGTCGGTCAGTTCGATACCGCGCCAATGGCGGAGGCGGCGGCGCTGCTGGCTGAGGCGCGGGTCGGCTCGGTGTGCTGGAATGGGACCTCGGCCGGGTGGCTCGGTCCCGACCGCGACCGGACGCTGTGCGCGGCGATAACGGCGCAGACCGGGGTACCGGCGACCTCCGCCGTGCTGGCAACCCTGGACGCGCTCGCCGCCTTGCCGGGCAGGAAGCTCGGGCTGGTCACTCCGTATGTGGCCGAGGTGCAGGATCGGGTCCGCGCCAATTTCGCTGCGGAGGGCTTCCCGATCGCCGCCGACCGCCGGCTCGACATCACCGAGAACTTCGCCTTCGCCGAGGTGAGCGAGCCCCGGATTGAGCGCATGATCCGCGAGGTGGCCGTGGAAGGCGCCGAGGCCGTCGTCGTGCTCTGCACCAACCTGCGCGGCGCGGCGCTCGCCGAACGCCTGGAAGCCGAACTCGGCATTACCCTGTTCGACAGCGTTTCAGTCGCGTTGTGGGGCGCGATCCGCGCGGCGGACGGCGATACGGCGGCGGTCAAGGGATGGGGGCGGCTGTTCGAGATTTGAGAAGCCGGATTCCGGCGCAAGGCCGAGGGTTGCGGAGAGGCGAGGCGGGAGTGTGCGCGGACGCCGTCCCTCACCCCGTCGCCGCGTCGACCGCGTCCCACAACGCCCGGTATGCGCCCGCCACCGCCGTGCGCGGGGCGAAGGCGGTCAGCGGTTGCCGCTCGACCCCCATGCGCTCGACCGCGCTGGCATAGGGGATCGGCACGCCCAGCGTGTTCGTGTGGCTCTTCGGGAAGGTTTCGAGGATCTCGCGGTGTAGGGCTTTCCGTCGGTCGACCATGGAGAAGAACGGCAGCAGCTTCAGCTTCTTGATCTTCTGTTCCATGCGGAACTCCTCGAGCTGCTCGTAGGTGCGCAGCGATAGGGTGGTCGGGATCAGCGGGATCACCAGCGCGTCGGCGGCCTCGAATACCGCCTCGGAGACGAGGGAGACACTGGGCGGACAGTCGAGGATGACGACGTCGTAGTCGGCGGAAAGCGGTCTCAGCAGCTTACGCAGACGGCTGGTCGACTTCTTCTCGGCTTCCAGCATCAGGTCGAGGTTGCGATAGCGGAAATCGGCCGGAATCAGGTCCAGACTCTCGTAGTCCGTCTCCTTGATCAGGTCGTCCAGATCGCGCTTGCCGCCGACAAGTCCTTTGCCGCCGCCCTTCACCTTCGGCTTGACCCGGAAATAGAAGCTTGCCGCGCCCTGGGGGTCGAGATCGATCACCAGAACCCGATGGCCGCGGTCCGCCGCCACGTGGGCGAGATTGACGGCCGCCGCCGTCTTTCCGACGCCGCCCTTGATGTTGTAGCTCGCCAGGATCCGCATCAGTCCTCCTTCCGACGCCGCAGTTGGCGCTTTCCGCCGAAGATGTCATGGAACAGGGCCTGGGTCTGCTCGGCGGCGAAGACCTCGAAAGCATCGGCGAACTCGGCACGGGCCGCTTGCCGGTCGCTGTCCAGTTCCTCGGTCCAGGCGCCGATCGCCATGAGGGTCTCGGCGTCGCCGTCTCCACCCTCGGAAAGAACCCGGCCATAGCCGTGGAGCGCCTCGACCTGGATCTCGCGGTCTTGCACCCGTCCAAGCACGTCCTGCAAACCCTTGAGGGCCTTGATCGCCGGCTTGCTGCGGTCTCGGGGCAGGACTTCGGCGAGGAACTCGGTGACGTATCGCAGCTTCTTCATGCGTTTTCGCAGGTCGTGCAACTTCTCGGCATCGGTCTCGGGGCCGATTTTCCGACCATCCCGCAGGACCTTGCGCAACAGCTTCGCCGCCCTGGCCGAAACGATCTCGGCGAATGGCGCGCGTAGGGTCTCGGTTGCCGTCCAGTTGGCACTGGATGGGCTGAGAGTATCGCGCCAGCGCAGGACCAGGCTCCGAAACCGACTGCCGGACAGGTCGAGTACCAGATCGCGGTGCGCCGTCGTCTTCAGCTCGGCAAGGTGTCGTTCCAAGGCGTCAAGGGCGTGGGGATCGCCCTCCATGCGTTTGCGGCGCCCGGCGAGATCCATCATCTGAACATCCAGGTCGCGCACCGGGCTGGTAATCCGTCCGAGCCAACGGAAACCGTCGATCGCCTCGGTGCGCCCTTCGAGGGCGATCGCGTCGCCGAGTTGGGAGAGAGCGGACCGTGTGCGGCGGATGGCGACCCTAAACTGGTGGAGATAGTCCGGATGACGGTCGGCGAGAACGCCGGGAAGCCGGTCCTCCATCACGTCGAGCTGCGCCGACAGGATCTCGCGCATCGCCGGACCGGCCGGATCGTCAGGGCGTATATCGTTTTCAGCGGCGGGTGCGGTTCGAGACCCGTCACCGACGGCGGCAAGCAGCCGGTCGACAGCCGGGGTCTCCGTGACCGCCCAACCGAGCGCGTCGGCAAGGCGTTCTTGCACCCGTTGGGTATCGCGCTCGTAGCCTTTGAGCGGCTTGACCGTCAGATCGCTCTCCGTCGCACCGTCGTCGGTGGTCGCGGTCGTGAAGACAAGCCGGCTGCGTATTTTGCCGTCCCTGTCGCGAAGCGCGACGGTGCGTTCGGTCAGGCCGATCTGGATGATCGATTGCAGCGCCCGTCCCTTGGTCAACTCCTCCAGATGCGCCCGCAGCGGTCCCGTAGGCAGGTCGTCGCCGAAGGCTGCCGGGTGACGCGACAGGGTCTCGGTGGCCAGGACGCCGCCATCCGTCCGGTGGAGCGTCCAGACGTCGCGGTCGGAGCCGGTCGAGAGACTGGAAAGCCTGCAGCCGCGGCGGGCGAGGCGTCGCGCGACGGTGTCACGAATGATCAAAACGCTCGTTCGGGTCGCTGGACGGTCCGCCGAGAGATCGCCGCGCGCGGCGTGTATTGCCGCAGCAACACTCCGCTCGTCGGCGGTCCAGGCTGGGGGCGGCACGAAGAAGAGGGGAGAGGTCATCGTCCGAGTAGCGCCGTCTCTGGAAACCGACTCGCTTGAGGAAGTGCCGCGTCGCGATCTCTAGGATGATCGCCCGGTTCTGCTTTCCGTTCTAGCTTCTCCGTTCGGTCTTGTCCTGCTTGCGCTGCCGCATTTCCTGGCGCCGCATGGGCATCGCGTCGACGATCTCGAAGAGACGGTCGGCGGTCTGCGGCTCGTCGCTTCTGAGTTTCACCCCGCCGTCCTTACCGATCAGCAGGATTCCGAATTCGACGATCGAGGGGCCGAACTCCCGGCGGAGCGCCTCGCCATTGATCTCCAGCGTCGGCCGGCCGTCCACGGAGACAGAGTTATTGACCACTTCCACGACCGTCATGTCCCGATCCGATAGCCCTTGGGATACGTCCTTTAGCCATCCGCGTTGAACGACCAGGTGCGGATGCAGCTTCAACGGCGCGAAAAGAAGGACCAGGCGGCGCTCCCAGCGGTACTTGTCCAGCGGATCGGCTTGGGCGGGCGACGCGATCCCGCCGATCGCCGCGGTGGTCAGCGCGCCGGAGGCGGCCAGTGCCAAAAGCTCCCGTCGTCGCATCGCCGCATTCCCTTTCCGCGTCGCCGATGCTGATATGGGCCGTCGCACAATGGATTGCCAGGGAGGATCACTATGGCCGTCTACAAGCCGTTCGCCGAGGTCAAGCGGATCGCGGTTCTCGGTACCGGAACGATCGGCGCGAGCTGGACGGCGTATTTCCTGGCGCGCGGCTACGACGTGACCGCCTGGGATCCGGGCGACGGCTGGAAGGAGAGGCTGCAGGCCTTCGTCGACAACGCCCGGCCGCAGCTCAAGGCGATCGGCACGGCAGTCGGAAGCGAAGGCGCGCTCACCATGGTCGACGATGCGTCGGCCGCGGTCGCCGGCGCCGACTTCGTGCAGGAGAACGCGCCGGAACGGGCGCCGATCAAGATCGAGCTGTACAAGAGCATCGACGGGTCGGTGCCGGAGCACTGCATCGTTGCCACCTCGACCTCGGGCCTGATCCTGTCCGACCTGCAGGACGGGCTGAGCTATGCGCCGCGTCTGGTGGTCGGCCATCCCTTCAACCCGCCGCATCTGATCCCGCTGGTCGAGATCGTGCTGGGCAAGCTGACGGACCGGGCGGCGGCGGACTGGGCCCACGGCTTCTACAACCATATGGGCAAGCACGCGATCTACGTGAACAAGGAAGTTCCCGGCCACCTCGCCAACCGCCTGCAGGCTGCTCTGTGGCGCGAAGCGGTGAACGCGGTGGAGGATGGGCTGGCCAGCGTCGAGGACGTCAACGCCGCCGTGTCCCAGGGACCGGGGCTACGCTGGGCTTTGATGGGGCCGCACATGGTGATGAACCTGACCGCCGGACGGGAGGGTCTGGCGACGACCCTGGAACGCTTCGGTCCGCCGATGGAAAGCTGGTGGGCGGACATGCAGAAGACTCCAACCTTCACGCCTGAGCTGAAACGAAAGCTTATCGACGGAATCGCCGACGAGATGGGCGACCGTACGATGGAAACCCTTGAACGGAAGCGCGACGACCGCCTGGTCAAGCTGCTGCAGATGCTGAAAGCGACGGAGTAGTCAGCGTGACCGCACCGCAAACACCCAAGCGCATCTACGTTGTCGGCGCCGGTATCGTCGGCGTCGCCACGGGCCTGATCCTGCAGCGGGAAGGGCACTCCGTGACGCTGGTGGACCCGGCCTCGCCGGGGACAGGCACGTCCTTCGGCAATGCCGGTTCCATCGCCATCGGCAGCGTCTACCCGACCGGCAGCCCCGGCAACTGGAAGCAGGTGCCGAAGATGCTCACCGATCCGGCCTCGCCGCTGAATATCCGGCCATCCTACCTGCCGAAGATGGTGCCTTGGCTGTTGCGGTTCCTCGCCGCCAGCACGCCGGGCCGGGTCGAGGAAATCTCCCACCATCTCCGTGCGCTGTCGAAAGACGGGTTGGTCGCGCATAAGAAGCTCATCGCGCTGGCCGGCGCCCACGACGTCGTGCGTCCGGTCGGCTGGCTCAAGGTGTATTCGAGCCAGAAGAACTACGACAAGACGAAGGACGAACGCGCCGTCATGGCACGGCGCGGCGTCAAGTTCGACGAACTGAACGCCGACGAGATCCGTCAGCTGGAGCCGGGTCTGAACCGCAAGTTCACCCACGGTTACAACCAGCCGGAGAACGCCTTCGTCAGCCAGTCGATAAAGCTGACGGAAGCCTATTTTGCGAAGTTCAAGGAACTCGGCGGAACCTGGATCGCCGAGAAGGTGCGGCGCTTCGAAACAGGGCCGAGCGGTGTTGAGAAGGTGGTCACCGACCGGGGCATGTATCCCTGCGACGCGGTGGTGATCGCCGCCGGCGCCCGCAGTCACGAGCTTTGCGCGATGCTCGGGCGCAAGGTGCCGCTGGACACCGAGCGAGGCTATCACCTGAATCTGAACGTGACCGAGGGCCCGGAACTGCGCCGGCCCACGGTGATCGGCGACCACGGTTTCGTGCTGGCGCCGATGCAGGACGGGCTACGGCTGACCACGGGGGCGGAGTTCGCCGGGGTGGACGCGCCGCCGGACTTCCGTCGGGTCTACCGCATGCTGCCCATGGCCGAGGACGCGCTGCCGGGCCTGAAATACGAGGTCACCCGGGAGTGGCTTGGTTTCCGTCCGTCAACACCGGACAGCGTGCCGGTAATCGGCCGGTCCCCCGACCACGCGAACGTCTTCCACGGCTTCGGCCACAGCCATATCGGCCTGACCCTGGCGGCGCGGACGGGCGAACTGATCGCCGATCAGATCGCCGGCCGCGACTCCGGGATCGACATGACGCCTTACAGGATCGACCGGTTTTGACGCGCGCGGAACTCGAAGCCGAGATCCGGCGCCTGGAGGAGCGGCTGCTCGATCCGAAGGTCAGAGCCGACCCGGAAGCGGTGGATGCGTTGCTCGATCCTGAGTTCACCGAGATCGGGCAATACGGACGCGTCTGGACCCGCGCGGCGATCCTGGCGGCTCTGGCGGCGGAACCCGAGCTGACCGGAGCGTCGACGATCGAGGATTTCACCGTGCGGCGGGTCGCGCCGGGCGTGGTGCTGGCAACCTATACCTTGCCGGAAGGCGGGAGCCGCCGCAGCTCGCTCTGGCGCAAGGGCGACGCCGGCTGGCAGATGCTGTTCCATCAGGGGACTCACTTCGACGCCTAGACGAGATCCAGCCATGCTGACGCAGTCCCGCAGGGGTCCCGTCGTCACCGGATAGTCTCTTGGTGGCTGAGGTCCCATGCAGTCGGCCGCCGGCCTTGCCGCATGGCCGTTGCGTCTTCGGCGCCCTTGTCGACCGAGTGGGTGCCGCGACCCGGCTGTTGTTCTAGGGGTTCGGGAACGTCGAACGTCAGAGACAGGATTCGAAAAGCTAAACCCTGGCGAAGGCCTCTAGGTCCTCGATCATCCGGGTGATGGCGGCTTTGGTGCCGGCGAAGCGTTCGTTGCGGGTGATGGCGGCTTCGTCCATGTAGATGCCGCGATTGACCTCGATCTGCAGGGACTGGCGCCCCGCCGCCGGGTCGGAATAGCGCCTGATCAGTTCGACGCCCTTGAACTTATCGTTCACGCCCACCGAGTAGCCGGACGCGCGCAGGCTCTCGACCACCAGTTCGGTGAAAGCGGAACCGGCGGTGGTGCCGTCGCGGGTGCCGACGATGAAATCGGCCCGCCGCTCTCCCTGGTCGCCCCATCGCGCATCGCCCCATTCCGGCATGGAGTGGCAGTCGACGTGGTAGACCCGGCCGAAGCGCTCGAAGGTCTCGTCCAGGGCCTGTCGCAGGGTCTGGTGGTAGGGGCGCCAATAGGTCTCGATCCGATGGCGCACCAGATCGGCCGGCAGCTTTCCGGGATAGATCGCGGTCTCCCCGTCGATCACCTTCCAGATCAGCGAGGCCCCACGCTTGGTCTTTTCGGTAACGGCGACCGGGTCCGGCCAGTCGCCAGCGACCATGGACAGATCAAGGTCGGCTGTGTCCCGGTTCGGGTCGATATAGGCGCGGCGGAACAGGGCCTCGACCAGGATCGCGCCGTGCCGCGTACAGGCGCCGAACAACTCCTCCACGAACCAATCGGAAACGCGCTCGCAGATGTCGAGCGGTATGGCCGGTTTGAAGTCGTCCGGGAAAAGCAGGCCGGTATGCGGGCTGTCGAACACCAGTGGGGCGGCGTCGCCGGTCGGATCTGTGCGCCGGACAACGCCCGGAATCTCGGTGTTCGCCATCGCCGTTCTCCGCCCGATCAACTTGACGCCCGTTTGTAACCCGCTGCCGTTCGAGGCGACAACCGTCGCCTCCGCCGCACTGCGTTGGAGCCGCGTTCAGCCGAACCGCGTCAGTCCGTCCAGGGTCTGGCGCAGGACCTGGCGGCCGCGCCAGAGAACCATCTCCTTCCAGTCGTCCGTCGCCGGATAGTACTGGGTGCGCAAATCCATCTTGATCTCGCGGGTTCTCGGATCGTCCCAATCGACATCGCCTTGATTGTGCAGCCAGTGGTCGGCCCGCAGTGTCCGACGTCCTCGGTCGGTATCGAAGGTACCGAATTCCAGCGCAACGTATGTGTATCGATCCTCGAGCCGCGGCTGCCAGAACGCCCGCTGAGTGCCATGCAACGGGATCGAGAACGATTGCCCTTCGGCCGGGAGCCCCGTCGAGTGTCCATACATCGACAGCACCCGATCAAGCCCGACCGAGCCGCGCTTGTGACCGCAGATCGGCTCGCCGTAGCCGAACGGACCGAGACCGGTATGGACGTCGACCACGCTCACCGTCGTCCGGTCGCCGAGCCGGTAGTCGTCGAAAATTCGGGCCAGCGTCCGGCGCGACCAGGTTTCCTCGAAGCCGCCGAAGAAAACAGAGTGGGCGTGGCGGTATTGGCCCGCCTTGCGCGCGGATTGGAAGGCCAACTCACCATGGGCCTTGCGGAACTTGGCGATCTGGCGCTCCCCGGCCTCGATGGTGGCCTCGTCCAGGGAGGCGGGGACGAAGGCGTCTACCAACTCGTCATGGCCGGGATTGTCCGGAACCGGTTGTGTGAAATCGATGAAGTTGCGGTTGAGGTCGCAACCTTCTTCGGTGACCCGCCGCCACCAGGCGAAACCGTGGCAGTTCAATGCATGCACCATGAGGACCGCCACACCGTGGGGCAGCCGGGCCGGACCGTCATCGGTCAGCCAGTCGACCTGGATCCCGCTGCCACAGAATCCCTCGACACCATGGGTGGCGCTGATCACGACCAGAACCTTCGCCGCGTCCTCCGATCCGATCCAGGCGGTCTCGCAGGCGAGGTCGCCGCCGTCCGGCCCCTTGTTCGGGTTGGCGTAGACGCGCGGGTCGGTGCTGGCGGCGGCGAGGGCGGCGAGAAACTTCTCGCGGGCCTCGGCGTATGTCTCGGCGAAACTGCCGGCGACGGAGGTGAGCAGATCCATACCCAAGCCGTTAGCACCGGGACGCGTGGTCGGCAATCCTCGCCGATCCGTGCGCCGCCGACCGATACGGGTATCGCCAGCCCGGATCGGGATGAGAGCGGCTGTTGCGCGGTACCGCGCCGCCCGGCATGGTTTGTGTCCCGCTTCGACACTCCGGCCGGACGATGACCCTGCGCCCCAATGTCCTGCTGATCACCCTCGACCAGTTCCGGGGCGACTGCCTCTCCGCGCTGGGGCATCCAAGCGTCCGCACCCCGCATCTCGACGCCTTGGCCGGCGACGGTGTGCTTTTCTCCGACCATTGGGCGCAGTGCGCCCCTTGCTCGCCCGGCCGCGCCTCGCTGCTCACCGGCCTCTACCAGATGAACCACCGGGTCCTGCGAAACGGGACGCCGCTGGACCGCCGCCACCCCACCGTCGCCACCGAAGCGCGGAAAGCCGGCTACGACCCGCTGCTGTTCGGCTATACGGACCAGAGCGCCGATCCCCGTAAGGTTGCGGCAGGAAACCCGCGAATGCGAACCTACGAGGGGATCGCGCCGGACTTCGCCGTCCACACCCGGTTGGGCGAGGACGGGGCACTCTGGCGGCGGTGGCTTGCCGGGCAAGGTCTCGACCCGACCACCGTTTCCGGAGACGAGCGGCAGCGGATCTGGCGACCGGCCGGCGGCGATCTGCCGCCGACGGGGCCCCATGCCGATCCGCCGGCATTCGGCGCCGAGCAAACCGAAACCGCCTTCCTGACCGAGCGGGTGATCGATTATCTGCGGGACCGCGATAGCGCAAACGCGGCGGGCGGGCATCCCTGGTTCCTGCATGTGAGCCACTTGCGGCCGCATCCACCCTTCGTCGTGCCAGCGCCGTACAACACGATGATCGCGCCGGGCGACGTCGCTCTGCCGGTTCGCGCGGCGAGTCCACAGGCTCAAGCGGAGGTGCATCCCTTTCAGCGCTACGCCATGGGCCGGGTGGCGCTGTCGAACTTCGTCTACGAGGCGCCGGGGTTGGTGGCGGATCTGGACGACGAGGCGATACGGACCATCCGGGCGGTGTATTTCGGCATGATCGCGGAGGTCGATGCCCAGGTCGGCCGGCTCATGGCTTTTCTGACGGAACGAGGCGACTACGACGACACTCTCATCGTGGTCACCAGCGACCATGGCGAGTTGCTTGGCGACCACTATCTCTTCGGCAAGCTCGGCTGGTACGACGGCGCCTATCGGATACCGCTGATCGTGAAACCGCCGCAGCCTCCGGTTTTCGGCCGTATCGACGTTATGACCGAAGCGGTGGACGTCGCGCCGACCATCCTTCAGGCGATCGGGGTGGCCCGGCCGCCGGCAATGAACGGCCGCTCTCTCTTGCCGTTCCTGTATGGCGAAATCCCGGACATCTGGCGGAACGCCGTCCATTGGGAGTTCGATTTCCGCGAAACCGACAGCGGCGACGCGGAACGGGCTCTCAACCTGCCGCTGGACGCCTGCCAACTCACCGTGTTGCGGGACGATCGCTACAAATACGTCCACTTCTCCGGCCTGCCGCCCCTGCTGTTCGATCTCGGGCGCGATCCGCACGAGCTCGACAATAGGGTCGACGACGAGGACTATCGGGATATCCGCGCGGTCTATGCCGAGCGTATGCTGTCCTGGCGCGCGGTCCATCAGGACCGCACCCTGACCGGCTGGGACCTGACGGCCTCCGGAGGGCCGCTGCACCGTTCCCCCGACCGGGGCCAGTGGTAGAGACACACCAAGGAGACAAAGTTGGCCGAAGACGAGATCTGGGTCGATCCGGACATGAGACAGGCGATGGCTCGGTCGGCTGAGATCGCCAAGGAGTACGGCCTTGCGGCCGACCGGTCGACGCTGACGCCCGAGCAGGCGCGCGAGCGGATGGAACTGGACCGCAAATGGTGGAACCAGGAGCGCCCGGCGATGGCGCGGATTGTCGACACCCATGTCCCGGGGCCGCAGCGCGACATTCCTGTCCGCCTTCTGTACCCGCAGGACGCGGAGACCCTTCCGGTCCTCGTCTATCTGCATGGCGGCGGCTGGGTCGTCGGATCGCTGGAGACCCACGCCCGATCCATGCATCTCCTTGCCCACGCGTCCGGCTGCGTCGTCGCGGCGGTCGACTACGCGCTGGCGCCGGAGGCGAAATTTCCGGGCGCTATCGACGAGACGGTCGCGGTGGTTGATTTCATCACGGCGTCCGGCGCCGAGTGGTCCGTCGATCCCGCCCGTCTCGCGCTCGGCGGCGACAGTGCCGGCGCAAACCTCGCCGTCGGAGCCGAACTCGCCCTGCAGCAGCGCGGCCGCTCGCCGGTCAAGGCGCTCGGCCTGGTGTACGGGGTGTTCGGCGACGATTTCGACACTGCCAGCTACCGGACCTTCGGCGGCGGCGCCTGGGGTCTGACCACGGCCGACATGAAGGCGTATTTCGATCACTATCTCGGTGTGCCGGCCGACTGGGACGACCCGCGGGCCGTGCCGATGAAGGCGGATGTCGGCGGCTTCCCGACCTGCTTTCTGCATGCCGCGGGGGTAGATGTGCTGCGCGACGACTCCCGCCTGTTCTACGAGAAACTCAAGGCGGCCGGCGTGCCCACCGAACATACCGAGCACGCGGGCATCATCCACGGGTCCATGGGTCAGACCCGGATGGTCGCCAAGGCGCGCGATCTGATTTCTGGCCTCGGCGCACAACTTGCCGGCGCGCTCGGAAGGTAGGCGACATGGGTGACGTGGTTCTCTGTTCGGTGGACAGGCGCGGGGTGGCCACGGTCACCCTGAACCGACCGGAGCGTAACAACGCCTATAACGGCGACGTCATCGAGGCGCTGAATTCCGGTGTCGAGGCGTTGGCGGCCGATCCCGCGGTGCGGGTCGTCGTGATCCGCGGAAACGGGAAGCATTTCCAGGCGGGCGCCGACCTGTCCTGGCTCAAGGAGATGGGCCAGCTCAGCCCGCTGGAGAACGTCGAGGTTTCCCGGCGCACGGCGAGCGCGATCCAGGGGCTGACGGAAATACCGAAACCGACCGTCGCCCTGATCCATGGCGGCTGCTTCGGCGGCGGAACGGGAATCGCGGCCGCGGCCGACGTGGTCATCGCCAGCGAAGACGCGGTCTTCTCGATTACCGAAGCGCGCTGGGGCGTCATGGCGGGGATCATCGTGCCGCACCTGAACGCCGCCATCGGTGCGCGCAACGTGCGCCGCTACGCGCTGACTTGCGAGCGGTTCGGGGCGGCAACGGCGCGGGAAATCGGGCTGGTGCATCAGGTCTGTCCGGAAGGAGGCCTCGACGAGGCGGCGGCGCCGGTCCTCGACGGACTGCTGATGAGCGCACCCGAGGCGTTGGCCCAAACGAAGCGCCGGGCGCTGGTCGAGGCCGGGCTGGTGCTGTCGGGCGCGCATTTCAGCGAACTGGTCGAGGAGCACGCCCTCAAGCGTCAAAGCGACGAGGCGAAGGAGGGTTTGGCGAGCTTCCTGGAGAAGCGCCCGCCAAGCTGGTATCCGGGCGAGGCTTAGGGTGCCGGTTTCGTGTTCGGCAGGCGCCACGCGAGAAGGTTGGTGATCAGCATCGTGCCGGCCAGCGCGTAGAACGTGGCAACGAGGCCGTAGGTGTCGGCAATCATGCCGCCGACCACGGGGGCCAGGATCGACAGTCCGGTCTGCGCGCCGAACATGAGGCTGGTCGCGGATCCGCCGAGCCTGGACGGGGTCAGATCCATCATCCAGGAATGCACAACCGGGCGGATGGCGAAGAGCGCAAAGCCGAGCACCGAAACACCCGCGATGAACGACACCTCGCCGCCGAGCAGTGTGAGAACGACGATGGCGACGGTGGAAACGCCAAGGCCGGCCAGAACGATCTGTCGGCGCCCGACCCGATCCGAGAGGCGTCCAGCAATCGGCGTGGCAATGAGGCCGCCTCCCTGAAGCGCGGCGAGCGCGATCCCCATGACGAGCGGCGAGACGGCCATTTCGTGGGCGAGATAAAGCGGCAGGAACACCATCAACCCGTTTTGGGTCATGGATCGGAACGCCGACATCAGGCAGAGCCCCAGCACCGCCTTGTCCTTCACCACCGCGGCGAGGCCGGAGAGATACTGGGCGAAATCGACGCCTTTGCCGCCCTCCCCGTGGCTGGAACCGGGCGCACGCCCGAGGCCGATGGCAATGACAGCCGCGACGGCCAGAACCGGCAGGGACGCATAGAGCGCGACGCCCTGCCAGGTCAGCGCGGCCAGAAGCGCGCCGGCGGCGAGAGGGGCGATGGCGTCACCGAGGCCGGCCCCGAGCGCATGGACTGACAGGGCCCAGCCGCGCTGACCGGGGAACCGGGCGGAGAGATAACTGATCGCCGGGGGATGCCAGAGATTGTTCGACACGCCGATCACGGCCACCAGCCCCACCACCGCCAGAAGCCCGCCTACCAGACCCAGGGTCGCGAGCGCCGCCGCCCCCAGCAGGAGCGAGATCACCTGCAACGCGACCCGTCTTCCGGTCACGTCGGTCAGCGGCCCCGACCCGAGATTGGCGAGGAAGGCGCTGACGTGCAGGATCGACACAAGCAGGCCAGTCGCGGCGTAGTCGAGGCCCAGCGTGGTCGAGAGGCTTGGCAACAGCAGATAGAATGTGGCCGCGACCCAATGAGTCGCCCCATGACCGAGGCCGACAAGGGCGATGGGCACGTTGTCTCGGGCATTGAGGCCGGTCAGGCGTTCGGCGATTGACATGGTGAAGCCGAGGTTGCGTCGGGAATGCGAGAGTACCATGTTCGCCGAGGGCGTCAGTCGGTAAACACTCTCCGCTCCTCTCGGCGGTCGACATGTCGGTTCCCGCCGACTAGAAGGCCCCGGCGGTCTTGGAACAAGCCGGACCGGGCGAATGGGGAGCGGCGGCGTGTCCGACTGGCTCGACGGCATCATCGGAGAAGCGACGGTTTCGCCTTTCGAAACGATCCTTCTTGTCGTGCTGCTTTCCGGCGCGTTGATGATCGTCTTCTACGCGATCCGAACAGGCGTGCCGCCGCAATCCTCCGGCAGGGCGGCACGTCAGGCATTGCTTCACCTTCTGCCGGACACGATCGACGGGCCGATCGTCGATCTTGGCTCCGGTTGGGGCGCGTTGGTCGAGGACATTGGCGAGCGATACCCGGAGAATCTGGTCGTCGGGTACGAACTATCGCCCATCCCCTATTGGATCTCGTGCCTGCGCCTGAAGTTGAAGACTCGTCCCAACGTGGAATATCGGCGGGCCGATTTTCTAAAGGCGGACCTTTCCGAGTTCCGGGCCGCCACCTGCTACCTGATGATCGGCGCGATGAAGCCGCTCGCCTCCAAGCTGCTCGAACTGCCGGACGGCGCGGTCGTCGTCTCAAACGCCTTCTCTCTCCACGGATGGGAGGCGGACGAAACGATCACGCTCTCCGTCACCGGAGCGACGAACTACTACCGCTACATCGTCCGCCGCGACCCCGGTGCATGATACCCGGTCTTCGGGATGGTGACGGGCGGCAGGAGGGCGCGATAGGCTGCGCTTTACCCACCTGGAGGACCCGATGCCGAAGATAAATGCCGAGCGCCTGCTTGCCGACCTGGACCATCTGCGCACCATCGGCGGTGTGGAGACCGGCGTGGTTCGCACCGCGCTGAGCGAGAAGGACATGGAGGCCCGGCGCTGGCTGAAGACCCGCTTCGAGGAGGCGGGGCTGGAGACTACGATCGACGGCGTCGGCAATGTCTTCGGCCGCACCTCTAAGCCGGGACCGGTTCTGCTGATCGGGAGCCACTCCGACACCCAGCCGCGGGGCGGCTGGCTCGACGGAGCGCTCGGCGTGATCTACGGGTTGGAGATCGCCCGGTGCCTTGCCGAAGACCCGGAGACGGCGGATTTGGCGGTGGATGTCGTTTCCTGGCAGGACGAGGAGGGCTCTTTCCTGGGGTGCCTCGGAAGCCGGTCCTGGGCTGGCGTGCTCGATCCCGAGGCGGAGCGGGCGGCCGTGGGCCGGGACGGAACCAAGCTAACGGATGCCATAGCCGCTGCCGGGCTAACCGACGTTCCCCGGCTACTGATCGAGGAGAACCGCTATCTCGGCTATCTCGAGGCGCATATAGAGCAGGGTGCCTATCTCGAGGAGGCCCGGCAGCATGTGGGCGTGGTGACCGCCATCGTCGGTATCCGTGCTATGCGCTTCACGTTCCACGGCGAGCAGAACCACGCGGGCACGACCACCATGGCCCGGCGCAAGGACGCGGCGACCGCGCTCTACGAACTGGCCTATCGGGTCAATCAGGAGTTCCCGAAGGTCGCCGGAGAGCGCACGGTCTGGACCATGGGCCGAGCCTCGGTCCAACCGGGAGCCGCATCGATCGTGCCGGGCTATGCCGAACTGGATCTTCAGTTCCGGGACCAGGACGAGAGCATTCTCGATCGGTTCGAGGAAATCGCCGCCGCCATCGCCGACGACATCAACAGCCGTGGCAAGGCGAGGGTCGACTACACCCGCTCGCGCCAGCCGGTCCGCCCCTCCTTCATGGACACGGGCTTTCAGCGGCATATCGCCGCCGCCGCCGAGGCGACCGTTCCTGGCAAGTGGCAGTCGATGCCCTCGGCTGCGGGGCACGACCCGATGGTCCTGGTGGCGAAGTTGCCGTGCGCGATGCTGTTCATCCCCTCGATCGGCGGCATCAGCCACGATTTCGCCGAGGATAGCGATCGCGGGGATATCGCCATCGGGTGCCAGGTATTGGCGGATGCGGCCGCCACGATCCTTCAGGAGCGACGCAACGCATGACGCCGGATTCTCGAAACGACCTTGCGGACCTGCTGGTCAAGGCTCGGACGGGCGGAGCGCCGACGCCGCAGCCGCCGGTCGAACTGGAACCGGACGGCGTCGCGGAGGGCTATGCCGTTCAGGCGCTGGTCCATGAGAGATTGGAGGCGGCGGGTTTCGGACCCCGCATCGGGCACAAGATCGGGTGCACCACGCCGGTCATGCAGTCTTACCTGCGGATCGATCATCCCTGCGCCGGCGAGGTCTTCGCCTCCACGGTCTACGAGCATATGGCCGACCTACCGCTGGCTCGTTTTCATCGCGTCGGCGTCGAGTGCGAGATCGCATGCCGCCTCGGTGCCGACCTGCCGCAGACGGGAGTGCCCTACGACCGGGGAAACGTGAAACGGGCGGTGGCGGCATTGATGCCCGGCATTGAGATCGTCGACGACCGGTACGCCCACTTTCCGTCTCTCTCCGCCCCGGTTCTGATCGCGGACGACTTCTTCAACGCCGGTGTGGTGCTGGGCGAAGCGTTCGAGAACTGGCGGGATCTCGACCTCGACGCGATCGAGGGGGAGATGTATGTCGACAAGGTCCGGGCGGGATCCGGTCGAGGGCGCGATATCCTCGGGCACCCGATGGAGGCATTGGCCTGGCTCGCCAACCATAGGATCTCTCTAGGCCGGCCACTTAAGGCTGGAGAGTTCGTGATGCTCGGAAGCGTTGTGAAGACGATCCATTTCACCCGGCCGGCCGAAGTCCTGATCCGCTTCGAGCATCTTGGCGAGGCGCGGGTGCATTTCGCCTGAAGAAAAGCAATTCCGGCGTTTCGAGCTGGTGCGGGCCTGGGCCATGCTCCGTGCGCTGCGTTCTGCGGCGCAGGTGAGATGCTATCTTTAGTTAATTATTATACTTTTAACGGATTGTTTATCGATTGGATTTTTAATCGCCCCAACGTTGCTTGTTAGTGGAGTTCGCCATGGGCGCTCATTTGATTCGCCGGCTGAGCCTGACGGCCAAAGCCTGCCTCGTCACCGTCATGCTTCTGGTTTTCCTAGCCGTCGCCCTGTCCTATGCAGCGGTCAGTGCGGTTGAGGAGTCGATCAACCGGGAAGCCATCAACCGCCAGAATTCCAGCCTGCGCATCGCGGCAATGGAGTTCTCCAATCAGTATCCCCAGATCGACGTTGCTTTCGATGGCAACGGGCTGGTCAGCAAGATCGTTGCGCCCGAGTTGCCGAGTTTCGAGAGCCACGACATGATCGACCGGATCGGCAAAATGACCGGAGAGACGGCCACAGTCTTCGCCTGGGAGGCGGAGAGCAAAGACTTCTGGCGCAAGACGACGAACATCATCAAGCCGGATGGGAATCGTGCCGTCGGCACCCCGCTCGGCCAGAACGGCGCAGTCTACAAGATCGTCAGGGACGGCAATACATTCCTTGGCCAGGCTGTGATCCTCGGTACGCCCTACTACACCGTCTACCAGCCGATCTTCTCCACGGGTGGAGATGTCATCGGCATCCTTTACGCGGGCGTTCAGAAGGAGCGGATCGAGGCGGTTCTCTATGACATCAAGTGGTCGCTCGGTATCGCCGCGGCCATCGCTGCGGCCATCGGGATTGCCCTGGCGTTGCTCGTGTTCCGCGCCATGATGCGGCCGATTCCGGCGATTTGCGACGTGATGGGTCGGCTGGCGCGGGACGAGGTCGATGTCCAGGTTCCTTACCGTGAGCGCGGCGATGAGATCGGTCAGATCGCCCAGGCGGTCGAAGTCTTCCGGGCCAACGCCAAGGAGAAAATCGAGCTCAAGGCCCGCGAGGAAGAATCCGCGCGCCGGTCCGAGGAAGAGAAGCGCGCTGCGATGAGCCGGTTCATGGATGACTTCGAGTCCGGTGTGGGCGATGTCGTCCGCCAGGTCTCGACCAAGGCGGCTGCCATGCGCGACACCGCTCAGTCGATGACGGCCTCCAGCCAGCAGGCGAGTTCGGAGGCCGCGACCGTGGTCGCAACGGCCCAGAGCGCTTCGACGAACGTGGAAACTGTCGCAGCGGCGGCGGACGAACTCCGAAGCTCGATCACCGAGATCAGCCAGCAGATGGGACACCAGACCCAGGCGGCTGCGGAAGCGGTCGACGCGGCGGATGCCAGCGATCGGGAGATCAAGGGTCTGGCTGCGAAGGTGGAGGCCATCGGAGAAGTGGTGAACCTGATCACCAGCATCGCCGAGCAGACCAACCTCCTGGCCCTCAACGCGACGATCGAAGCGGCTCGGGCCGGCGATGCCGGCAAGGGGTTCGCCGTCGTTGCTTCCGAGGTGAAGTCCCTGGCAACCCAGACGGCGAAGGCCACCGAAGAGATCGCCGCCCAGATCCAGGGCGTTCAGGAGCAGACCGGCAGCGCCGTGACCGCCATCGGCGATATCAGTCAGCGCATCGACAAGATCCGGGAAATCTCTTCGACCATCGCCTCGGCGATCGAGGAGCAGAACGCCGCAGCTTCCGAAATCGGCCGCAATACCCAGGAGGCCGCGTCGGGAACCCAGCAGGTGTCCAGTGCCATCGGCAACGTCACCGAGGCCACCGGTCTCGTCGGGTCGGCGGCGGCCGAGGTGCTTGATGCCGCCGACGACCTGTCCTTGCAGGCGCGGCAACTCACGACCAAGGTGACGGAGTTCGTCGACCGCGTCCGCGCGGCCTGATCTTCGGCAGCCGGCCGCTAACGGACGGGCCCGGCGCCTTGCGGCGTCGGGCCCGTGTCCTTTGGCGAAAACCGTCGCACTCCTCTCTCCCCGAAGGCGCAGAGCCTGTCCCTGTTTCCGAACTGGCGCAGCGCTGATCCTGATCTCGATGCGCCTATGCGCGGTGCCTCCCGACGACGTGCAGCGCGGCTGCTTGGTCGCCGCGTCCAAGGTTCCGCAGATGCGCGACAGCCGTTGACGGAAGATGGGGGCGGCCTACCCTTGGGGCCATGCGTCCGCCCGCCCCCGCGCCCCATCCCGAGACCTGGATCGAGATTCGTCCCGCCGGCATGTACTGCGTGCCGGGCAGGTTCTATGTGGATCCGGTGAGGCCGGTAGACCGCGCCGTCATTACCCATGGCCATGCCGACCATGCCCGCGCCGGCCATGGCGCCGTCGCGGCGACGCCCGAGACCCTCGCCATCATGACGGCGCGATACGGCGCCGAGCCGGAGCAGAACCGGCAGCCGTTGCGTTACGGCGAGTCGCTGAGGATCGGCGAGGTGACGGTGTCCATGCATCCCGCGGGACATGTGCTCGGCAGTGCGCAGATCTGTTTGGAGTACAGAGGAGCGCGGATCGTGGCATCGGGCGACTACAAGCGCCGTGCCGATCCGACCTGTGCCGCGTTTGAGCCGGTACCCTGCGATGTCTTCGTCACGGAAGCGACCTTCGGTTTGCCCGTGTTCCGACACCCGGACGATCGCGCCGAGGTCGCAAAGCTGCTCGATAGCGTGGCGCTGTTCCCGGAACGCTGTCATGTCATCGGCGCATACGCCCTCGGAAAGGCGCAGCGGATCATAGCGCTGCTGCGCCAAGCGGGGTGGGAACGGCCGATCTACGTACACGGAGCCCTCCAGACGCTCTGCGACCTGTACCGGGACCACGGCATCGATCTCGGCGATCTTCAGCCGGCGACGGCGGGCCGCAAGGGCGTCGCGCGGGACGAGTTCAAGGGCGAGATCGTGATCGCCCCCCCTTCCGCCATCGCCGATCGTTGGGGGCGGCGCCTGCCGGACCCGGTCGTCTGCATGGCGTCGGGCTGGATGAGGGTGCGCCAGCGCGCCCGCCAGCGTGGGGTGGAGTTGCCGCTGATCATCTCGGATCACGCTGACTGGGACGAATTGCTGGCGACCTTTGACGATGTCGGCGCACCGGAGATCTGGATCACCCACGGCAGCGAGGAAGCGCTGATGCATGCGGCTGCGGCCAGGGGGTATCGCGCCCGCGCCCTCGCCTTGGTCGGGTACGAGGAGGAAGAGCAGTGATGGGGGGATCGGCGTGAAACCGTTCTCCGAATTGCTCGACCGTCTGATCTACACGCCGTCGCGCAATGCCAAGCTGGCCCGTCTGGTCGCCTATTTTCGGAGCGCGCCCGATCCGGATCGGGGATGGGCTCTGGCAGCATTGACGGGTGCGCTGACCTTCAAGGGCGTAAAGGCCGGTGCTGTCCGCGAACTTGCCATGCGCCGGGCCGACCCTGTCCTGTTCCAATGGTCCTACGACTATGTCGGCGACCTCGCCGAGACAACGGCGCTGATCTGGCCGGAGCGAGCCACGAACCGGGATTGGCCGTCCTTGACCGAAGTCGTCGAGCGCCTGCGGACGGCGAACCGGGCAGAGGCAGCGGACGTCATCGAGGAATGGCTCGATCCGCTGGACGCCACCGGTCGCTGGGCGCTGCTCAAGCTGATCACGGGTGGCCTGCGCGTCGGTGTCTCGGCCCGCCTCGCGAAGGTCGCGCTGGCCGAGTATGGGGGCGTCGATCCCGCCGAAATCGAGGAACTCTGGCACGGGATCGACCCGCCCTACGGGGAACTGTTCGCATGGCTGGACGGGACGGCGGAGCGCCCCGACTTGGAAGACCGCCCGATCTTCCGTCCTCCCATGCTGGCCCACCCTTTGGAGGAAAACGAGGTTCAGGGCCTGGATCTGAGCGGGTTTCGGGCCGAATGGAAATGGGACGGAATCCGTGTGCAGATCGCGTCGCGCGGTGGCGAGTCGCGGCTCTATTCGCGGACCGGCGATGATATCGGCGGCGCGTTCCCCGACGTGCTCGATCATGTCACCTTCGAGGGCGTGCTGGACGGCGAACTCCTGGTGCTCAAGGACGGAGAGGTCCGCCCCTTCAACGAACTTCAGCAGCGCCTCAACCGAAAGACCGTGTCCGCGGCGATGTTGAAGAAATACCCCGCCTTCGTGCGGCTCTACGACATCCTGTTCGACGGCGGCGACGACCTGCGCCCACTTCCGTTCGACGACAGGCGGCGGCGGTTGGAGAGCTTTCTTCTCCGGGAAGCGCCGCTGCGCATGGATCTCTCGGATCTTGTACCGTTCAATGGGCCCGCGGACCTGGACGCCCTCAGGGCCTCGGCCCGCGGCACATCGACCGAAGGGTTGATGCTGAAACGCGGCGACGCACCCTACATCGCGGGACGGCCGAAGGGGCTCTGGTACAAATGGAAGCGCGGGCCGCTGACCGTGGATACCGTGCTGATGTACGCCCAGCGTGGTCACGGCAAGCGGTCATCTTACTATTCCGACTATACCTTCGGGGCCTGGCGGGCGAATCCGGATACGGGAAACGTAGAACTGGTGCCGGTCGGAAAAGCATATTTCGGCTTCACGGACGAGGAGCTCAAGCATCTCGACAAGTGGGTGCGCGACCACACGGTCAAGCGCTACGGCCCGGTACGGGAAGTGAGCCAGGGGCTGGTGTTGGAGGTGGCGTTCGATAGTGTCCACCGGTCCCCCCGCCACAAGTCCGGGGTGGCCATGCGTTTTCCACGGGTTTCGCGGATCCGCTGGGACAAGCCCGCGGCGGATGCGGATCGGTTGGAGACCTTGGAAGGAATGATCGAATAGACCGAGCGTTTCCCCGGTCGCCCCGCCGATGTTCTGGAGATGCCCAGTTTAGACAGGGGCTATCCGATCGATGCACCGAGGTTCGTATCGAGTTGGTTGAGCGGTGAAGTGCGGCAATTGGATCGGGCCGGGTCTAGCCCATGTCGATCCGTGTCTTCAGCTTCGTCGTGCCGTTCCGGGACTTGACGATGAGTTCCTTCGTTTGGGCGACGCTCAGGTCGACACCCTCCATGACGGCGCCGGTCAAGTCCGCGCCGCGTAGGTCGGCTTCCGTCATGATCGCCCCCGTCAGGTCGGCACCGTGCAGATCGGCCCCCGCGAGATAAGCGCCGGTCAGGTTGCACTTTCGCAGATCGGCGCCGGACAGATCGGCACAGGTCAATTCGATGTAGGACAGGTTCTTCCCGCCGAGCTTCACGCCCTTCAGCACCGCCCTCCGTCCCTTGCGGCCCTCGCTCATGACCCATTCGACATGGTCGCCGAGTTTCTCCTGTAGCGCCTTGTCGAGGTCTTTCTGGCCGAAGAAACCCTTGGCCCCTTCGAGATCGGCGCCTTTGAGGTTGGCGCCTTCGAGTCTGGCGTTGCGCAGGTGTGCGCCCTTGAGTTTCGCCCCGCTAAGATCGGCCCCGTTTAGGTTGGCACCGGACAGATTCGCGTCCTCAAGGCTTACGTCCTTCAGGATGGCGCCTTCCAGGTTGCACTCGAACAGATTGGCCCGACGCATGTTGGCCCCGGCCAGAACGGCCTTGCGCAACTCGGCCCTTTCGAGATCGGCGTCGCTCAGATCTGCGGCGGCCTGCTGGTCGGACATGCCGGTGGTGGCGGGTCCGAGGTCGGCGCCCGTGAGGTCGACCTTCTTCATGTTCGATCCCTTCATGCGCACGCCGCGCAATCCGGCATTGCGAAGGTTCGATCCCTCGAAGGTGCAGACGCTCATGTCGCACAGCTCGAAATCGGACTCCTGGAAGTTCACGCGCCAGAACGAGCAGTTGATGAAAACGGCTCCGGTAAACGCCGAATTGTGGACATCGATGTCGGTCGCCTGGATGCCGGTGAGGGTGGCATCGGTCAGGGAGATCCGCTGGCCCGATTTCGGGTCGGCCAGGTAGGCCTCGTGCTTCTTGACCAGATCCGAGAAGGTCGAGCGATCGATCCTGAGGTTCTTCGATGCCATCGCCTGCGGGCTATCCTATTCAAACGGTTGCCGTTCTACGGTCCACCGAGTCAGGCCGGCTTGACGGATTCCCGCCTGAGCGGCTGAGAGAGACACCTCGGCCCGCCGCCGGCGAGCGTGAACATCGTCAGGGGTGGATCGTATACTTTTATGCCGAGACTACGCAATTGCGCGTTGGCCTGAACGGCTTCTGCTGAAGAAATCACGCGGTCATCTCCAAGGGAAAGGCAGTTTCCGGCAAGGCGCATCGCCTCTACATACGTGGTCGGGACTGCTTGGATGCCCAGTTCCTTCAGCCAATTCACGATTTCCGGTTCGACGACATCCGTGCAAACCAATGCGAGTTTTTCGGTAACCATCGAAATGAGCAGATCGAGGTGCAGGAAGTGCTCGGCGATCGGGATGATCCGACACTCCCAACCCTCCGCCTCGAACCAGACTTTTGCTTGCTCGGCGGCTTCCGGCGTCGTCCGGTTTCCGGAAACGCCGATCGCGGCGACGCCCGGACGGAGCAGGTGTACGTCGCCGCCTTCCAGCGAGCCTGCCGTCACCCAGTTCCAGATCGGAATCCCGATCTTCTGGTGAAAGCGTACCGTCGGTGCCACTTCGCCCCGGCGCTGCTCGCGCTGCATTTGTCCTATCAGAACGCCCCAGGGAGTCACGATCGCCGGATCCCGCGTGTAGACGTGGTAGCGCAGGGCCGGATCGGCATCGACCATGTGGACTCTGACGCCGGCATCTTCGAACGCTGCAACGAAGGCGGCGTGCTGGTCGGCCGCCAGCTCGGCATCGAAGGTGACGCCCTTGCGCAGGGTTTCCTTGGCCACCGCGTTGGCGCCGAACCAGCCGAAGTGTTCCGGCGAGCGAAGCGCAACGTCGCGCAGCACTCCGTAGTCGCTGTCGCAGCCCCAGGGCGTATTGTCCATTCGGATATCCGTTCGGTTAATCGGCCGCGGGCACGGCCAGTTTGCGAAGCTCAGTCTTCAGGATCTTGCCGTAGTTGTTTTTCGGCAGATCGTCCACCAGGAGATACGCCTTGGGTCGCTTGAACCGGGCGATGTTGTCGAGACACAGGGAGTCCAACTCCTCCGGTCCCACGGCCTGTCCCGGATGCGGCCTGACGAAAGCGACGACCTCCTCGCCCCAGTCCGCATGGGGACGCCCGATGACCGCCGCCTCCAACACAGCCGGGTGTCGCAGCAGGACCTCCTCGACCTCGCGGGGGTATATGTTGGTGCCGCCGGAGATGATGACGTCCTTGGAGCGGTCCTTGAGAGTGAGAAAACCCTCCGTATCGAAGGCGCCGACATCGCCGGTCCAAAGCCAGCCGTCGCGCAGGGACGAGTTGGTGGCGTCGGCGTTGTTCCAGTAGCCCTCCATGACCACGTCGCCCCGACAGATGACCTCGCCGGGCACTCCCACCGGAACCTGATTTCCCTGGTCGTCGACCACCCGCACCTCGACATCGGTGCGTGGGAACCCGGTCGAGCCGATCCGGGCTTCGTAACGGGGGTGATCGGTGGCGGTGAAGACATGCTTCGGCAGGCCGGTGATGGTCATCGGCGCCTCGCCCTGGCCGTAGATTTGGACAAGCTTCGGACCCAGCAGCGCCAACGCCCGTTTCACGTCCTCGAGATACATCGGCGCACCGCCATAGACGATGGTCTTCAGGTTGCTCAGGTCAGCCTTGTCGATGTTGGGCGCAGTGATCAGGCGGGTGACCATGGTCGGAGCGAAGAAGAAGGTCGCCCCCGGCCAGCGCTCGATCAATTCCAGGGTTTCGGCGACATCGAAGCCGCCCGAGCGTGGCACAACGGTGTTGGCGGCTTTGGCAACGTGCGGAAGGCCGTACAGGCCGGATCCGTGGCTCATCGGAGCGGCGTGGATCATGCTGTCGCCGGGCAGAATGGTGTCCACGTCGCCAAAATAGTTCATCACCATCGAATTCAGGTTTCGGTGACTGAGCATTGCGCCCTTCGGCCGGCCGGTTGTGCCCGATGTGTAGAACAGCCAGGCGAGATCTGTGGCGCGTGTCTCCACGATCGGAATCGGCTTGCCGTCGCCGAGGGCAGCGTATTCCAGCCCGTCGGTGGCGATGAGGTGTTCGAGTGCTGGAACGTCGTCGTCGATGGTTGCCAAATCTGCAGCCAAGTCCGGGGTGGCGAGGCAGGCCCGGCTGCCGGAATTCTGGAGAATGAAGGCGTGTTCCTTCGGATGCAGCTTGGCGTTCACCGGGACCGCCGCCAAGCCGGCGTGCCAGACGGCGTAGAGCGTTTCCCAGAACGCCGGACAGTTTTTCATGACCAGGGCGACCCGGTCTCCGTCCTGTAGACCAAGCGCGCGCAGCCCGCCTGCCAGCCGGGCAACCCGTTCGGCAAACCCGGCATAGTCGAACAGACTGTCGGTGCCGAGCGAAAGGGCGGGGCGGTTGGCGAAGCTTCGCGCCACCTGCGCCAGCACGGTTGCCTGGTTCATCACTCCACCTCCTGACCCGCCCGTTTCGAACGTGTCCTTTCGCCGATATCTCCGATCGGTCGGGGACGGTAGCAGCGGGAATCCAGCGGGGGTAGAGGCCGCGCGTCGCCCGGGCCTATTCTGGGCGGAAAAGATCGCGAGGGAGGAAGACCGATGGCAATCACGAAGTCGTCCGATACCACAATGCCGGGCGCGGAACGGCGGATTGCCGATATCCGCGTTCTCAAGCTCCGTGCGCCCTGGGTCGACGCGCCGCGTTGGTCGCCAAACTACGACCGGCCGCGCGAGTTGATCGTGGTCGAGGTGGAGACCGCCGGTGGTGTCGTCGGCATGGGCTACCTGCAGATCTTGAGCGGCGGGATCGATACCATCGCCACCTGCATCGAGGAACTGATCCGGCCGCATGCGCTGGGCCGAGACGTCACCGAAGTCGAGGCGCTATGGGAAGAACTCTGGCGGGCCAACTACTGGATCGGCCGGATGGGAGTGACGGTGCTCGCCCAGTCCGCGCTCGACATCGCGCTGTGGGACGCTGTTGCGAAGGGGGCGGGGCTTCCGCTTTTCCGACTTTGGGGCGGCGCGTCCCGGCAGATCGCCGCCTACGGTTCGGGTTGCTGGCGCGGCCTCGGCGGAGACGGCATGGTCGAGAAGGCGAAGCGGTATGTGGCGCGGGGCTTCGGGGCGATCAAGATGCAGGCGGGCCATCTCTATGACGATCGCACCGACATCGCGCATGTGGCGGCCATGCGTGCGGCGTTGGGCGAGACTGTTGAGATCTGCGTTGACGTGAATATGGGGTGGAGCGCCGATCAGGCGATCGCCGTCGGTCGCAAGTTCCAGGACCATGGAGTGTATTGGCTGGAGGAACCTGTCGACTGCGAGGATATGGGCGGTTACTTCCGCATCGCGGACGCGCTCGACCTGCGAGTCGTCGGCGGCGAGACCCATTTCACCCGATACGACCTGCGCCCGTTCTTCGCCCATCCGAAGGTACCGATCCTGCAACCGGACGTTATGCGGGGCGGGTTCACCGAACTCCGCCGGATCGCCGCGATGGCGGAAAGCGCCGGTATGCGAGTGGCGCCGCATCTTTTTCCGGAACTCATGGTCCAACTGATGGCATCGATCCCGAATCCGCATTGGATCGAGTATGTGGACTGGATGGAAGATGCCTGGCTTGAGCCGATCCTTCCGGACTGCGGGACGTACGTCCCTCCGGAGCGCCCGGGCCATGGCCTCGTCTTCAGGCCGGAGTTCCTGGCGGAGTACCGGATCCCATAGGCGCTTGGCCTTGGTCGCTCCATCCAAAGCAGCGGCGGTGCTTTGACGTCCCTCATCGCGATGGTAGCGTCGCCGGGATGTCAGTGGATGGAAGGGCCGGACGTGAGCTTCGGAGAGGGCGATCAGCGCGGCAGAAGGCCGTGGAGGGAGTCGCCGGCCTGGCGAATTTACGCTCCGGTCGGTGCCCTTGTTCTTTTCACCTTGGGTCTCGCCGCCGGGTCTCTCTGGTATGCGGTGGTGGAAATCGACCGGTCTGCGGCCAGGTCGTCCAGTCGGCTCGCAATCACCGCTGTCGAGGACTTGACCCAGGACATGGCGTTGCTGGCCAAGGACTACGCCTACTGGGACACGATGAGCGAACGGGTTCTCGACGACCGAGACCGCGACTGGGCGAACAGAAATCTCGGCATTTATCTTGCGGCGAACTACGGAACGGCGGCCACCATCGTCATAGATAGCGACGATAACCCCGTCTTTGATTGGAATGATCTGGATGGTCCGGCTCTATCCGAAGGCACGGCGGACAAGGTGGTGGCCGACCTGTCCCACGTCATCGGGCTGACGCGCGCTTCGCCCATGGGTGACCCGGTCGGTCTGCCTTGCCTCGTTCGAACGGATCGCGGTCTTGCGGTGGTTGGCGTCGCGGCGGTGACATCCGAAGACCCGACGCCCGAAGAAATGGTTCCGCGTGTGCGCCCCGTGCTGATCGTTCTGAGGCTTATCGATGACGAGTGGCTCGCGCGGACCGCGGACCGGTTCGGCCTCTCCGACCTCCGTGTCGTGTATGACGTCGGGGCGGTCTCGGACCATGCGGTGACACTCTATCGCTCCGACGGGTCTGTCATAGCGGCACTGGACTGGAAGGCGCCCATGGCTGGACTGGCTGCCCTTCGCAAGCTGGCGATCCCTGCGGTCATCCTGTTGGTCCTGGCTCTGGGCGCCGGTGGCGTGGTGATCAGCCGGGCTATTCAAGCCCAGGAAACTTTGCTTTCCCGGGCAAAAGACCTCGCGGACGCCAATTCCGATCTCGTCCACCGCGACCAGCAGGTTCGTTCCGCCTTGCAGCGGGCGGAGCATGCGACGCGGGCCAAGAGCGCATTTCTCGCCCGCATCAGCCACGAGATCCGGACGCCGCTGACCGCAATCATCGGCTTCTCTCAGATTCTCAAGCTCCAGCACCGACCCAACCGGGAAAAGACCCGCGAACAGGAATACGCGGGGATCATCCATGAGAGCAGCCAACACCTTCTGGCGCTGGTCAACGACCTGTTGGATTTGTCGAAGATCGAGAGCGGTGGGTTCCAGATCAACGAAAGCTGGGTCGACGTGGGCCGCGAAATCTCCTCGATCAAGGCGGTGCTGGCAGTGGAGGCGGAGCGCAAGGGCGTGGCGCTTGGCATCGACGTTCCTGATGAAGTACCGGCTCTCTACGCCGATCCGAAGGCGATCCGGCAGATCCTGACCAACCTGGTATCGAATGCGCTGAAGTTTACGCCGTCGGGCGGACGAACAACGGTGCGCCTGTCGCCTGGGGAGGACGGCGCTCTGGTGCTCGCGGTGGCGGACACGGGTGCGGGTATTTCGGCGGAGGACAAGGAGACCATTTGGGAGCCGTTCACCCGATCGCAGAACCCGGCACTCGCCCAGGCGGAAGGGACAGGCCTGGGATTGTACTTGGTGAAGATGCTGGCCGAATTGCACGGGGCCGAGGTCGGCCTGGAAAGCACGCTGGGAGAGGGGACCATCGTCAGCGTCGTTTTCGGAGCCGAGCGGATCCGTCCCGTTACCGCCTGACCGACCGGATTGGCTCTCTCTCAGATCAGCCCGAACGGGTCGCTGGACGGCGCCCCATCGGCCAGCAGGGCGACTTGGACTTCCTGAAACGTGGTGGCCTCTCGATCCAATGGATCCTGGCCAGCCAGCAGACCGTCGAGAGCTCTCGGAGAAGCTGCTGCGACAGAGAGGTTATACGTCCCGGTATGCTCGCCATAGCCGTCGACTTCGACGTAGTAGGTGTCTGAAGCTGTCGCTGTGAACGCCAGATACGCGTCCGTTCCGATCCCGCTGTCGAAGTCGAACGTCACCAGCGATCCGTTGCTGTCGTAAACGTAGAGCTCGGGATCGTAGAGCGTCCCCCCACCGCCGGAGACGCCTTGGGCCTCGATCACCACGGTCTCTCCGGCGCTCAGATCCACCGCGAACCAGTCCCGGTCGCCGGCTTGACCGATCGTCCCGGTGGCCGACTGGTTGCCGCTCAGGCCGCCGGTCGTCGATGGGTCGCGCGCCAGGTCCGCGCCGACTTCCGAACGCGCTGGCAGCGCCGCCGAAGCGGCGTGCGAACTCAGCGTTGCTCTCCCCTCGGCGGCCCCTGTCGTGATGTAGTGCATGGTCGCGCGATCGGGGTCGCCGCCGAAGGCGGCCGCGACGTCGGGATTGGCCGTCATGTAGGCCTCGGCGTCGAAGCTGGCGCGCCGCCCTTCTCCGCGGCCGGCGTCCAGGAAGTGACTAGCGGCGGCGGCACGATCTGTTCCGAACACGGCCCGAAGGTCGCCGTAGCTGGCGATGTACTCGAGCCCGTCGAAATCGACCGATCGTCCTTCCCACGCGCCGGTATTGATGAAATGGGAGCGTGCCGCTGCCGCGTCGCGGCCGAACGCGGCTTCGAGATCCGAGTATGAGGCGATGTACTCGAGCCCGGAGAAATTGGGGTCGACATGTCGCGCGAGGGCGTATTCGACCGATCCGTTGTGGTCGTGGAGGAAGTAGGTCGTCCGGTTATCGGCGGGGTCGGGTGCCGAACGCGGACCGCTCCCGCCCTGCTGCAAGGCGTCGATGACCTCCGAAAAGCTCAGACGATCGCCGGTGACCCCTTCGACCAGGGCCTGCATGGTCGTGACGGTCGCCGCAACCTGCGGGGCCGCGAAGCTCGTGCCGGTGATCCCGTTGCCGGTCACATCCTCTCCATCCGCCAGCAGATGGACGCCCCAGGAAGAATTTCTGGAGAAATAGGACGGATTGCCCTCGCCATCGTGGCTGCCGACGGAGATTACGTTAGATAGGCGTGCCGGATAGATCGGCGATTCCAGAAATCTGGACGTCCCGCCATTGCCGGCGGCGGCGACGGAAAAGACATCCTGGCTATGCAGCAGTGAGATCGCGCTGCGGAACGGACTGGGCCAGAAAAAAGACGTGCTCCCGAAGCTCATATTCACGGCGCCGATGTTCCAGCCGCTGTCGGCTAGGTTGGCGACATCGCGTAGAGCCGTGTTGACGGAATAGCTGGAAAGAGCCCGCTCGTTGTCGCTCGATACCTGCAGGTCCAACCGTTCGAGGTTTCCATTTGTCAGTTCGACGGCCTCGGCGACTTGCGAGCCGTGGGAGGTCGCGCGGCCGCCGTCGGTATCCGTATCACGACGGTAGTAGTCGTATGCGAAAAGGCTCGCTCCGAACCGGGCCTCTGTCTCGTCCGTAACGCCGCTATCGACGATCGCCACCGACCACCTGCTCATCATGCCTCCGTCGCTATTCACGCACTCACGTGGATGATCGACCCATGCGCCATGGGGGCAGACCGACGGCCGGTTGGCTATGGAAGGCTCCAAGCCGGCTGCGTCTTTATCTGAAACCCAGGGTCGTATGGTCCGACGGTTCTTCCATCTGAGGATAGAAGTATTCAGTCAAGGTGTCGACCGGTTGCGCCGCCGAGTTTGCAGATATTTAGGCCCCGTGAGCGTGCGGCGGAGCGCGTCCGGGGTTTCTCCGACCCAGCGCGTTGGCGGGTAACGTATCGTTAAGTCTCTCGCCTTAGTGTAGCGTGGCGTCGGGTTTATAGCCGATCGCGGTTTCGACCGGTGGCCGGGGAACAGATGTATTCGTCAAGATTCTCCAATCCCGCGAGCCCTTTCAGCGCGCTCCACGACAATGACGTCGTCGGCGGCAGCGACCACCGCATGGTTTCGGCTTTCGCCGATCAATGGCACGGCAAGCGCGGGTCGGCGCCGATTCCCGACCGTGGAGACTTCTCGATAGAGGATATGGCGCCCTTTTTCGGGCACGTGATCATCATGGACGTGCTCGAGGGCGGCAGCGACTTCCGCTACCGCCTCATCGGCACCGCGATCACCCAGTTCCTCAACCGCGACTATACCGGCCGGACGGTGATGCACAGCAACTACAGCGGTGCCGAGGAAAAGGTGTTGGATACCTTCCGCCGCCCTGTCGCCGGCGGCAATCCCGTGTTCCGCAAAGGACATGTGGTCTGGGCGCAGGACCGGACATGGCGGACGTACCAGAGCGTCCATTGCCCCGTGACCGCCGGCGGGTCAGAAATTGCGATGACCATGGGCGTACTCTACTTCGGGCTCGCTCCGGTCACCGGTCCGAACGGGTCGCGCTGGAGCAGCGAAAACTGAAACCGTCGCGGCGTTCGAACGGACGGACGACGGTGCGTCTTGCGGTGGCGGCGCCCTTGGATCAGGCTGGTTTCAACCAATGACGGAGCTCCCGAAGAGGAGTCCGCGAGGGAGGATCTGCCATGACCGCTTTCACCATCACTCCGCTGCATAGCGAACTCGGCGCCAGCCTGACGGGCGTCGATCTCAAGGGATCGCTGGACGCGTCGCGCGTCGCTGAGATCCGCGACGCCATCGACGCCTATTCGTTCCTGGTTTTCCCGGACCAGCACCTCCAGGACGACCAGCAAATCGCTCTGACCCGCGCGTTGGGAAAACCGGAGGCGAACCATGTCACGCTGGGCACGAGCGGCCAGGTCGACCACTTCCACACCATCGGAAATGTGCTGGAGGATGGGACGAAGCTCGGGAACGCGCATCAGCGCACGGTGTTCCAAACGGGAAATAATCTTTGGCACTCCGACTCGTCGTTCCGCGCAGTCCCGACATACGTTTCGATCATGTCGGCTCACGAAGTGCCGGCGGAGGGCGGTGAGACCGAGTTCGTGAGCGGCCGCGCCGCCTACGGTCGGTTGCCGGTGGAAGAGCAGGCCCGGCTCGATCCATTGATTTGTATCCACGACTACGTCTTCTCTCGGTCCAAGGTGGCGCCGGTGTCGGAGTCGCACGCCGCCTCGCTGCCGCCGGTGCGCCAGCGGCTGGTCCGCGCCAATCCCCGCACCGGTGCGCGTAACATCTATATCGGCTCACACGCCAAGGAGATCGAAGGCTGGCGCCATGACGAGAGCCGTGTGCTGCTGGATGCGCTGCTCGCCGAGGCGACCCGGCCGGCATCGATCTACCGTCATCGATGGCAGGCGGGTGATCTGGTGATCTGGGACAACCGCTGCCTGCTGCATCGCGGGACCGGCTACGATGCCGACGCCTACCGACGCCGCATGCGCCAGACGCGGGTCACCGGCGCCTGCAACACGCTGGCCGAGGCCGTGCCCCCGCTCGCCGCCGAGTAAGGGCCGCTAGAGCCGTGCCGGATCGCAGCACCCATGCCGATTTGGACGGTTCGCACAGTCCTGCCAGTACCCGATAATCTACACCGATGCCGCCGGCGTGAGCGCATGGCGGAACCAGAAGGGAGACCCGAATGATCTACGAATTGCGCACCTACACGACGCCGGCCGGCAAGGCGCCGGAACTGGCCCGGCTGTCCGGCGAGGTGGGTCGCCCGATCCGCGGCAACGACTACGGGACGCTGGAAGGCTACTGGCTGACCGAGATCGGCGCGCTCAACCAGGTGCATCATCTTTGGTCCTACGACGATCTGAACCACCGGGCCGAACGGCGTGCGGCGTTGGCCGGGAACGCCGACTGGAAGAACGAGTATTTGAGCCAGGCCGGTCCGCTGATCCTGCGTCAGGATATTCGCCTGCTGAACCCCATGAAACCGCTGACCCCGCCCGAGGGCGACGGCCACATCTACGAGTACCGCTACTACCGCTGCAAGGTCGGCAAGGCGAAGCCGTGGTTGGAGCACTTCCTCGCCGTGCAGCCCGCGCGCGAGAAGTACTCCAAGAATGTCGGCATCTTCCTGACTGAGGCCGGGCAGCCGAACGAGGTCTCCCACCTCTGGGTCTATGACAGTTTCGAACATCGCATGGCGGCCCGCACCGCCTGCGCGCAGGACCCGGAGTGGCAGAGCTTTTTGAAGCAGGCGGGCGGCTTCCTCGATGAGATGCATTCGATGCTGATGTTCCCCTCGGCCCATTCGCCGATGAAGTGACTGGGGCGAACAGCCGCCGACATGTCGAACGCCCCCGGTCCGACCCCCGGGGGTGTTTCGTTTGCGGGAGGCGATATCGAGAAACCTCGCCCCTTTTCGATCACGCCCCGGATGTGTTCGGCGGCCCGCCCGTCCGCGCCTGCGGGTCGGGTGTGCCGCGTCGCCCTACCGAAGGCCCCGGAACACATCCAGGGAGACGGAACAGGGGGGTAGGATAGGGCGTCCTCCCTCAGTTGAACGCGGAAAAGTCCCGGTCGGCGATCGCCTCGGTCCGGGTCTCGGACGCCAGATCCGGTGGGCCGAACAGCCGCACGGCAAGGCGGATCACTGACGACAGTCCGGCCAGGAACAGCAGGCCCGGCCCCAGCACCATGAAGAACTTGATGATCCAGCGATTGCCGATGCCGTTGGTCTCGCCCGCCGTCTCGTCATGCACCCAGGCGATCCAGAAGAAATCGAAACCGTCAGCGGTGAAGATGGCCACGAAGGGCAGCAGCAGAAACAGACCGCCCAGCAGTTCGACCCAAAGCCGGCCCCGCGCGCCCAGACGCCCGCGCAGCATGTCGAGCCGCACATGGGCATTGCAGGCACACGCATAGCCCAGCGCGCAAAGCATGATAATGGCGTGCAGGTGCCACTCGGCGTCCTGCATCGCCGGCGAGTTCAGATAGAAATGCAGATCGCTCTCCATCACGAACTCGAACTTGCGCAGGTAGCGGCGCGCGAGCGCGTCGAAGAGGATGATGGCGATCAGCGGTAGGAACAACCACGAGACCGCTTGCCCCGCCCAGACCGCGGGACGTTCCAGCGCATCCGCAAGCCGGATCAGGAGGCGCCAGGAAGCGGGGCGATCGAAGCCGTGTGTCACGTGCCACTCCTCATCCGACGAAAAGCCAGCGGGGTAGGGCGGTCACCAGACCCGGTTCGGCCATGACGATGGCGACGCAGACCAGCTGCAGGATGACGAACGGAACGATGCCGACATAGATCTGGCGCATGGTGACCGATGGGGGGGCCACCCCCTTGATGTAGAAGAGCGACAGGCCCATCGGCGGGGTCAGGAACGAGGTCTGCAGCGTGATCGCCACGAGGACCGCGAACCAGTACAGCACGTCGCTTTGGGCGATATGCGGTCCGAAATCCAGGGGGGCGACGATCGGCCCGAAGATCGGAATGGCGATCAGCATGATTTCGAGCACGTCGAAGAAGAAGCCCATCACAAAGATGAGCGCCACCACCATGATCAGGATCCCCCAGGCGCCCAGGTCCGCGGCGTCGATCAGCAGGTAGACGATCTCGTCGCCGCCGAGGACGCGGAACACGAAGGCGAAGCTGGTGGCACCGATGAACAGGACGAAGATCATGCCGACCGTCATGGCGGAGCGGTGCAGGCTTTCGCGTAGCTTCTCCCGTCCCAGATTGCCGCGCAGCCAGGCCAGCAGCAGCGCGCCGCCGGCGCCCACCGCCGCCGACTCCGTGATCGTCGCTAGGCCCGAGAGCACCGATCCCATCACCAGAAAGACCAGGACCGTCGGCGGTACGATCCCGCGCGCCAGGATGGCCCAGAAATCCCGAGGGTCACGGTCGGTCGGCGGTGGCGGCAGGCGCGGCGCCGCCCCCTTCACCAGGAAGGCGTAGCCGGCGATGTAGATCAGGTAGAGGCCCGACAGCAGCAACCCCGGCCAGATGACCGCTGCGAACAGGTAGCCGAAGGAGATCTGCATCATCTCGCTTAGGAAGACGATGAGGATGCTGGGCGGAATCAGGATGCCCAGGGTGGACGAGGCGGCGATGGTGCCGAGCGCGAGCGATGGCCGGTAGCCGGCCTTCAGCATGGTCGGCAGGGCGATCAGGGTCAGGATGATCACCGAGGCGCCGACCACGCCCGTGATGGCGGCGAAGATCACCCCCATCAGGGTTACCGCCAGGGCCATGCCGCCCGGCACGGGCCGCAGCAGCATCTGCAGCGCCTCCAGCAGGTCCTGGGCGATCCGCGACCTCTCCAGCATCACGCCCATGAACACGAACAACGGCACGGCGATGATCTGCAGATTCTCGGCGATGCTCCAGACCCGCGGCACGAAGACGAAGAACTCGCGGAATGAGAACACCTCGAGCGCCATGCCGACGAAGCCGAACAGGATGGCCGTGCCGCCCAGCGCGAACCCGATCGGATAGCTGGTGAAGACCAGCCCCATGAGCGTCAGGAACATGAAGAGCGGCAGGAGGTCGATCAGAAGGTCGGTCAAGCGGAGGACCCTGTGCAGAGGCGCGGTTCTCCGATTAGGCCCGCCTCCGCGCCCGCCTACAAGCGGGCACGGGCGCACGCGGTCCGCAGGGCGGAATTCGGAAGGATCGGGACTGATCGAAAGTGATGGTGCTGCCGGAGAGATTTGAACTCTCGGCCTCTCCCTTACCAAGGGAGTGCTCTACCCCTGAGCTACGGCAGCGTCTTGCGGCGGGCAAAAGGGCGACGAAGCGGTCGCCGACCCGCGAGGCGGCGCATACATGCCAGAGACGCCCCCAGGGTGCAAGTGCGGTTTTCGTGCGGTAGGCGTTCTGGCGTGATAGGGAGGGGAACCGGATTCCGGTGCGGTTTTCGAGAGAGGGGGACAGCGATGGCACAGGATGGCCGCCGTAGCGCGAGCCCGAACGGTCCGTCCGGCGACGGGAGCGGCAAAGCGCCCGGCGTGGCGGATGGGGGCGGCGAGAAGGACGACCGCACCGCCCGTCTTGAACAGGCATTGCGGGCGAATCTGCGCCGCCGCAAGGCGCAATCGCGGGCCAGGGCCGAGACGGCGCCGCCGGCGGAACCGACCGACGAACGGAAATAACCATCTTGGTGCCACGGTTTAGCCGAATTGCCGGGGCAGCCTGTCCCCGTCGTGCTTGAGCCTCCGCCATCCGGTCGGGTAGAACCGACGAAACAGCATATTGTGTGATGCAATGGACCAGATTCGTGTTCGAGGCGGACGCCCGCTTCACGGGACCATCCCCATCAGCGGCGCCAAGAACGCGGCGCTGCCGCTGATGGCCGCCAGCCTATTGACCGGTGCGCCCGTAAACCTGACCAACGTGCCGGACCTGGCCGACATCGCGTCGATGACCAGCCTGCTGCGTCAGCATGGCGTGCGGATCGACCGCCACGGCACCGACATGGCCATGGACGCGAGTCGGATCGACAGCACGACCGCGCCGTACGATCTGGTGCGGAAGATGCGCGCCTCCGTTCTCGTGCTCGGCCCGCTGGTCGCTCGGTTCGGACAGGCCCAGGTCTCGCTTCCGGGCGGATGCGCCATCGGCAATCGACCGGTCGACCTGCATCTCAAGGGGCTGGCCGATCTCGGCGCCGAGGTCAGCATCGAGGCGGGCTATATCGATGCGAAAGCGCCCAACGGCCGGCTCCGGGGCGGTCGGGTCACCTTCCCGTTCGTTTCGGTGGGCGCCACCGAAAACCTGCTGATGGCGGCCGCCCTGGCCGAGGGCGAGTCCGTTTTGATCAACGCCGCGCGCGAGCCGGAGATCGCCGATCTGGCCAAGCTTCTGACAGCGATGGGCGCGGAGATCGAGGGCGCGGGCAGCGACACCATTCATATCCAGGGCAGGCCCGATCTCGGCGGTGCCGAGCATCGGGTGGTCGCCGACCGGATCGAGACCGGCACTTACGCCATGGCGGCGGCGATCGCCGGCGGGGACGTGCTGCTCGCGGACACCGATCTGGCGCTGATCGACGCGGCGGCCGAGACGCTGCGCGACGCGGGCGTCGCCATCGAGACGGTTGACGGAGGGATCCGCGTATCGCGCGGCGAGGATCGCGTGCTTGGCGTCGACATGATGACCGAGCCCTATCCGGGGTTCCCGACCGATCTGCAGGCGCAGTTCATGTCGCTGATGACGGTGTCGCGCGGCGCCTCGATGATCACCGAGACGATCTTCGAGAACCGGTTCATGCATGTGCCGGAGCTTTCCCGCATGGGCGCGAACATCACCGTCCATCACGCCTCCGCGATGGTTCGGGGCGTCGAGACACTGAAGGGCGCCCAGGTCATGGCGACCGATCTCCGCGCCTCGGTTTCCCTGGTGCTGGCCGGTCTGGCGGCCGAAGGAGAGACGGTGATCAACCGCATCTACCACCTTGATCGCGGCTATCAGGATCTGGTCGGAAAGCTTTCGGCGTGTGGCGCCGATGTCGCCCGGGTCGGTTCCGAACGGGTCGCGGCGGAGGAATAGGGACGTGGCCCGCCGCCCCGCACTCTCCATTCCCGGCAAGGGACGTGACCGTCCGCTCCGGGTGCGCGCCGAGGACGGCGAGGATCTGGCGGTCGTCTCCGCCTACCTTCAGGATGCGATCGTGCCGGTTTCCGAGATGGCCTACGAGGCGGACGAGCGCCGCTTCGCCCTGGTCGCCGGACGCTTTCGCTGGGAGATCGCCCCCGATGGTCGAACCGCCGGAAAGCGGTCTGAAGACGGCGATGCTCCCTTCGAGCGGGTGCATACCGGACTCCGGTTCGAGGGGGTCAGATCCGTGCGCAGCAAGGGGCTCGACCGCAGCGATCGGAGCCTGTTTCTGAACCTTCTGTCGATCGCCTATGCGGACAATGCCGTCGACCTGATCTTCGCCGGCGACTCGACCATCCGGCTTGACGTGGACGGCCTGTCCTGTCACGTGGAGGACCTTGGCACCCCCTGGCCTACGGTGTTTCGCCCGTCCCATGACGACGACGGGAACACGCACGGAGCCGACTAGGCTGTTCGGGTGCCGGAGCCGCGAGGTTCTCTGCCGCAAGATCATCTACGGGACGACATCGTCGTGAACGCGAACGACAAGCTTGTATTGGCCGTGCCCAAGGGCCGGATTCTCAAGGCCATCGCGCCGCTGATGGCGCGGGCTGGGATCGAGCCGGAAGACGCCTTCTTCGATGAGGACGCGCGTCAGCTCCAGTTCGCCACAGCCGATCCGAATTTGGACATCATCCGGGTGCGTAGCTTCGACACTGCGACTTTCCTTGCCTTCGGCGCCGCCCATCTGGCCGTCTCCGGCTCGGATGTGCTGATGGAGTTCGACCATTCCGAAATCTACGCACCGGTGAATCTGGATGTGGGCCACTGCCACCTGGCGGTGGCGGCTCCGGCCGAACTGGCGGCGAACGAGGATCCGCAACGCTGGTCGCACCTGCGCGTGGCCACGAAGTATCCGAACGTCACTCGCCGGTACTTTGCCCGCCGCGGCGTGCAGGCCGAGTGCATCAAGCTGAACGGCGCGCTGGAACTGGCTCCGAATTTGGGACTGTGCCGTCGCATCGTCGACCTGGTGCAGACGGGCTCGACCCTGAAGGCCAACGGTCTGGTGGAGATCGACAGGATTGCCGATGTCAGCGCCCGCCTCGCGGTGAACCGTACGGCCTTGAAGACCCGGCCGGACCCGATGAACGATCTGATCGCCCGCTTCCGGGAGGCCGCCCGTGCCGCGTAGGTTGGTGACGGGAGAGGCCGGGTTCGAGGAGGCGTTCGAGGAACTGGCCAATTCCAAGCGCGAGACCGAGGCTGAGGTCGGCGAGACCGTCTCGGCGATCATCGCCGCCATCATCGATGGCGGGGATGCGGCCCTGTTCGACTACACGCGACGGTTCGACCGGTTCGATCCTTCGGAAACCGGGCTGTCGATCAGCGTCGCGGAGGTGGAGGCGGCGGTCAATCGGATCGACCCGGAGACCCGTGCCGCGCTCGAGTTGGCGGCGGAGCGGATAGAAAGTTTCCATGCCCGCCAACTGCCGACCGATTTCGAGGTCAACGATCCGGCGGGAATCCGTCTTGGGCTGCGGTGGACGTCGATCGATGCCGTCGGGCTCTACGTTCCCGGCGGGACGGCAGCGTACCCGTCTTCGGTTCTGATGAACGCTCTGCCGGCCAAGGTCGCCGGCGTCTCGCGCCGGGTAATGGTGGTGCCGACGCCCGACGGCGTCGTCAGCGACATGGTGCTGGCGGCCGCGCACATCGCCGGGATCACCGAGATCTGGCGTATCGGCGGCGCCCAGGCTGTGGCGGCTCTGGCATACGGGACCGAGAGCATTGCCGCGGTCGATAAGATCGTCGGACCGGGGAACGCGTACGTGGCCGCGGCCAAGCGCCAGGTCTTCGGAAAAGTGGGGATCGACAGCATAGCCGGCCCCTCGGAGATCCTCGTCGTGGCCGACGCCGAGAACGATCCGTCCTGGATCGCCATAGACCTGTTGAGCCAGGCGGAGCATGACACCGCTGCGCAGGCCATTCTGATCACCGACGACGGGACATTCGCCGATGCAGTGGTCGCGGCGGTGGACGATCATCTGGGCACCCTGCCGCGCACCGAAATCGCCGCCGAGAGCTGGCGGGTCCACGGGGCGGTGATCGTCGCCGGGTCCATGGACGAGGTCCCGCCGCTGGTCGACCGTCTGGCGCCGGAGCATCTCGAACTGGCTGTCGCCGATCCGGACGCCATGGCGGCTCGGGTGCGCCATGCCGGCGCGATCTTCCTCGGTCGGTTCACGCCGGAAGCGCTTGGCGACTATGTGGCCGGTCCGAACCACGTGCTACCCACCGCCCGGACGGCCCGGTTCTCTTCCGGTCTCGGTGTGCTGGACTTCATGAAGCGAACCACGACGGTGGCGGCGGATATAGACGGGCTTGGCGCGATCGGCCCCGCCGCGATTACACTGGCGGAGGCGGAAGGCTTGGACGCGCACGCGCGGTCTATCGCGGTTCGTCTGAACCGGCGCTGAACAACTGAGGAGGGCGCATGTCGGGCGATGACGCCGACACCGCGCCGCTGGACCCCACCGGCGACGACGCGCGCATTGTTCACATCTCGCTCGACGAACGGACGGTGATCCGTCGCAGCGCGGAGGTGGAGCAGGAGCGCGCGATCGCCGTCTACGATCTGCTGGAGGACAACCGCTTCCGTCCGCGGGACGGCGGTCAGGGCCCCTATCATCTGCGGCTCTCCATCGAGGAGAACCGACTGATCTTCGACGTGCGCGATACGGCCGACGCGCCACGCACGCAGGTCTCGCTGCATCTGGCGCCGTTCCGCCGGGTGGTTAAGGACTACTTCCAGATCTGCGAGAGCTACTACGACGCGATCAAAAGGCTGACACCGTCGCAGATCGAGGCGATCGACATGGGGCGCCGGGGTCTGCACAACGAGGGCTCCCAGATGCTGCGCGACCGGCTGGAAGGCCGGATCGCGCTCGACCACGCGACATCCCGGCGGCTGTTCACGCTGCTCTGCGTGCTGCATATCCGGGGATGAGACGGTGGCGGTGACCGATCCCTTCGCGACCATACAACAGCCGAGCGCGGTGCTGTTCGCCTGCAGCATGAACGCCGTGCGCTCGCCCATGGCCGAGGGGATCCTGAAGACCATGGCCGGGACGCGGATCTACGTGGACTCCTGCGGGGTCGGTACCGGCGACTTGGACCCGTTCGTCATAGAGGTCATGGGCGAGATCGGCATCGACATGGGGCGGCACCGGCCGAAGAGCTTCGACATGCTGGAGGACGGGTTTTTCGACGTCATCATCTCGCTGTCCCCGGAGGCGCAGCACCGGGCGATCGAACTGACCCGAACCATGGCCTGTGATATCGAGTACTGGCCGACCCTCGACGTGACGATGATCGAAGGCAACCGGGAAACCCGGCTCGATGCCTACCGGGCCGTCCGGGATTCCCTCGTCCAGCGCATTCGTCAGCGCTTCGCCTATCTGGATTGACCGATGCCCTCCGCGCCGCCCGATCTGGCAGGTCCGTGGCGGCGTTTCGCTGCCCGTCATCGGAGCGATCCTGGGGCGTTGGCCATGTCGTTCGGGCGGTTGGTCCACCGGAAAACAACTTGACCTTTTACCCGGGCACACGCACTTAAGGCACGCCCCAGACCGCAACAAGGAGCGATAATGGCAAAAGAAGACATGATTGAGTTTTCCGGCACTGTCGCCGAACTGCTGCCGAACGCGATGTTCCGCGTGAAGCTGGATAACGACCACGAAGTACTCGCCCATACCAGCGGCAAGATGCGCAAGAACCGCATCCGGGTCCTGGCCGGCGACCGGGTCAATGTCGAAATGACCCCGTACGACCTGACCAAAGGTCGGATCACGTTCCGGTTCAAGTAACCGCGCAGGGCTGCTCCCCGCGATGACAGCCCCCATCGTACTGCGCCCGCCGACGGGCGCTTCATTCATTCTCGCCTCCGCCTCGCCACGCCGCAGCGCTTTGCTGGCGCAGATCGGGCTGTATCCGGACGCTATCGATCCGGCCGAAGCGGACGAAACCCCGGTGCCTGCCGAGAAACCTCGCCCCTACGCCGTGCGTATGGCGAGAATCAAGGCCGAAGCCGTCGCCCCGCGCCATCCCGATGCCTTCGTGCTCGCCGCCGATACGGTGGTGGCCTGTGGTCGGCGCATCCTGCCCAAGGTCGAGACTCCCGACGACGCCCGGCGGTGCCTCATGCTGCTGTCCGGCCGCCGCCATCGGGTCATCGGCGGCATCTGCCTGGTCGATCCCGCAGGCATGTTCCATCAGCGCGTGGTCGAGACCCGCGTCGGCTTCAAGCGCCTGTCCGACGCCGAAATCCACGCCTATCTGGCGTCGGGTGACTGGTCGGGCAAGGCCGGCGGCTACGCGGTGCAGGGGCTCGCGGCGGCCTATGTGGACTTTCTCAACGGGTCCTATTCCAATGTGGTCGGCCTCGCTCTGGCCGAGACCTACGCGCTGTTGACGGGGCTCGGCTTTGCCCATGCTGCGGCTACCGGCGAGGCGCCTGCATGACCGCGGTCGACCGCGTGGTGATCCATGCAGCGCCGGGAGTTTCCCGCGTCCTGTTTCTGCGACAGGGCCGGGTCGTCGAGATCTGGGTCGACGGTGACGACATGCCGAGCCTGATCGGCGGCATCGCACTGGTCACCGCCCGCACGGCCGGCGGCGCGGCCATCGCCGACCTGCCGAGCGGGTCGGGCTACATCCGCGACGGGCGAGCCAATGACGGCGAACGTCTTCTGGTCGAGGTTCTCCGCGACTCCATGGCCGACAAGCGTTCGGTGCTCCGGCGCCGCGTGGAACTGGCCGGCGACGGCATCGTGCTCACGCCGTTTCTGGCGGAACTGGGGATCGCGTCCTCTATCAAGGCGAAGGGGCGGCGCACCGCGATCCGAACGGCGGTGCAGGCGGAACTGCCCGCGGGTGTCGGCGCCATGGTTCTGGATGCTGCGCGCGATCTGCCGGCGGCCGATATCGCAAAGGAGGCGTCTCGCTTGGTCGGGCTGTGGCGGCAGATCGCTGAACGGTCCGAGGTCAGGTCGCCGCCTTGCTGGCTCCTGTCGCCGCCTGCACTGGAGGATCGGGTCCGCGCGCACGCGCCGTTGGCCGAGATTGTAACCGATCGCGATGGGCGTCTGTTCCGCGCCGCCGGCGGCGACGAGGCGCTCGACCGGGCCCTGGCCCGGGACGTCGCCGTGGCAGACGGTGTGGCTCTGGTGATCGAGGAGGCGGAAACGGCCACGCTGATAGACGTCAACCTCGCCCGCTCGCCGCGTGGCGATGCCCTGGTTCGGGCCAATACCGTTGCCGTCGCCGGGGTGGCCGCCATGGCGCGGCTGCGGGGGCTGCGCGGCACCCTGCTGATCGACCTACCCCGCATGCGCGGGGCCGGCGACAGAGGACAGGTGAAGACAGTGTTGGAGGAAGCGGTTTCGGACGACTCCGCATCATGGCGGATTCTCGGGTGGACGCCCGGGGGCATGCTCGAATGCCTGCGGGAATCGCCTCGCCGACCGTTGTCGATGGAGATGCTGGCGCCGCTTGGGGTCCGCCGGCTGTCGGTGCGGGCGAGGGCCTGGGCGGCATTGGACCGCCTGCGCCTGGACGTTGGGGGGATCGCGCGGCCACGCCTACGGGTCCCCGTGGACGTCGCCGATTGGCTCGGCGCTACGGGTGCGCCTATGTTGCAGGCGGAGCGTCAGCGGCTCGGCGCTTTGACTGTCGTCGCCGATCCCGAACTCGGGGCCGAAGACGCTGTGGTAGAGAGCGACGCATAAGGGCGGGAACCGATGGGTGAGATCCATCCGATTGGCAAGGCACGCAAAATGAAATGTCCGATCTGCGGCAAACAAAGCGATGCCAAGGTGCGGCCGTTCTGTTCGGCGCGCTGCAAGCAGGTCGATCTGGGACGCTGGCTTGGCGAGACGTACCGCATTCCGAGCGAAGAGGTCCCGGACGAGACGGAAATCGACGCCATCGTCGCGCGGATGGAGCGCGGCGAAGAGCAATGACGGGGGGCTGCGGTGGAGGAACGCCGCTGTAGGGGCGATAGATGCTTTATCCGTCGGCCTGCACCCAGAACTGATACATGCCGAGAAACACGTCCGGATAGTCGGCCTCGAATGAGTCCCAGGTGTTGAGATCGAGGCCGCTTGGGTCGCCGGGGTTGCGCCGTCGGTATTCCGTCAGGATCGCCGGATCTGGGAGTTCGAAGCCCAGGAAGTTCAGGCGGAGATCCTCGATCGCTTGACGCAGCCAGAGCGGATCGACCGTATGCTCCTGGGTGTGCAGCAGAGCGTCGCGCACCCCGGATGCCGCATAGAAATCGGCAGACCGAAGCAGAGCCCGGGCGGCGTGACCGTTCGGTAGGTCGTAGACGGCGCGGCGCGCGGCGCGGATCCGTCCCATCATATCGCCCCGCTCCGGGATCTGTCGTCGGATCTCGTCGAAGGGCTCCCGCGCCCGACGGCTGTAGAAGGCGAGGCGCATGAGTCCGCGCGGCGCCATGAGCCGCCGCAGCACGCGCCAGCCACGCATGGGCTCGTCCATGTGGTGTAGAACGCCCGAACTCTCGATCAGATCGAAGCGCTCTGGATAGGTTCCGATCTCCAGTATGTCGGCTTGCGCGAACCGGATGTTCCGCACCCCGAGGTCCCGTGCCATCCGCCGGCCGTAGGCGAGGGAGGCTCTCGACAGGTCGATCGCCACGACATCCGCGTTCTCGTAGCGCAGCGCCGTCTGCAGTGCGTGCCGTCCCGTGCCGCAACCGGCGATCAGAATTCTTGGCTGCGCGTCTTCCACGCGGGGCGGTTCCGGGAGCGACAGAGCTTGGCTGAGGTAGCGGCCGGGTGTCGTGCGCGGGCGCCGCGACAGGCTCAACCAGCGCGGATAGGGATTGTCCTCGTATTGGTTCTGGACGGCACGCGACACGGTATCGTGGACCTGTCCGGGCGCCAGTTCCTCGGCTAGGCGCCATTCCTCGCGGGGCTCGATCAGCGAGCGGCGCAGAAGCAGGGCGCGCGGCGAATTGTCGTCGCTGGTAAGCGTCCCGGCCTCGCGGTAGAGGGAATCGATCTCCGGGTCCGTCTCAAGCGGCATGTACATCGCTCGGATCAGCTCTCGGTGCGGGAGGGCGACGCCGCTGGTCTGCAGGTCCGCCAGCCGGATCTGCAAATCCTGCTCCTCTTCGGTTTCGAACCACACCCACTCGGCCGCCCTGGCCTGAACCGCAATGGCGGCGAGCCAATCGGGATCGATCCGGCCTAGGCTCCCCGCTACGGCGCTGTCGAGCAGCCAATGCCGGGTCCGCGTGAGCCATGCTTCCATATCCGGGTGGGCGATGATCGACCAGCAGAGCGCGCCAAGGACGAGGCCGTCGGCCAGGAACGCGGTGATCGGCTTGAAACCGGCCGTCGCCCGCCGCTCAGGGAAGCCGTGCCGCGCGGACTCCAATCCTCTCCGGATCGCGGGATGGCTCGCCCATAGCCGGATCGCAGGATCAGACAGCGCTTGCTGATCGACATCGGGGTCCGCCTGGAGGGCGGCAAGCGCGGTCCGCGCGGGGGGATGGGGTTTCTGGTAGGGACATCGTCGGAGCGCTCGGATCAGCGCGTCGCGCGGCTCGTGCGCCGACGGCTCCAGGCGCCAGGCGTCGATGCGATGCTCCAGTCCGCCCCGCAGGTCGCCCTTCGCTTCCAGCGCCGCCGCGAGACCGACATGGGCGGCTACATAGTCCGGCTTCAGGCGAACCGCCCGGCGGAAGCAGGCGATGGCGTCGGCGAGACGTCCGGCCGCCTTCAGCGCCACGCCCTGGTTGTGATGGGCGTCCGGAAGCTTCGGACGCAGCCGGACGACCTCTCCATAGGCTTGTGCCGCCTCCTGGTAGCGTCGGGCGCGGAACAGCGCTCCGGCACGCTGCAGCGCGCCAACGACCGCGGTCTCCCCATGCGTGCCTGCGGGAACCGGCGGTCTCATCGCGGATGCAGATCGAAAGCGACGGAGATGCGGTCGCCCTCGCCGTCGAACGGGACGGTGCGGTGCCAGACGTAGGATGGAAACAGAACGATCATACCGGGTCTGGGGCAGACGCGGTGCGTGGTCGCCGTCCCCCGATCGGGGATGCCGTAGCCCGGATGGTTGAACTCGATCCAGCCCTGATGGCCCGCGTCTTCTTCGCTGAGCACCTCGGGCATCTCGACATAGTAAACTCCGGACAGCCAGCCCAGATTGTGAATGTGGCCGTCCTGATGCCCTTGCGCTCGTAGGATGTTTCCCCAGACGTCCAGGGCGTAGCCGCTCGGTCGTCCGTCGATATGCGGATGTCCGGGCAGGGTCGGCAGGGCCTCGCCGTAGGCGGCGACGGCCTCGTCCAGGGCGGTGTGGAAACCCCGGATCGCGGGATGGTCGTGCTGTAGCAGGTCGGTCACCAGCGAACCGCCCCGGATCGCCCGCTTCGCCGGATCGTAGTCGTCGCGGCGGTTCGGGTGGGCGCGGATCGCCGCGGCGAAATCGGCGTTGAACGCGTCTATCGTCTCGTAGCCCTCAGGAACGGGCAGCATCATCGGCCGGGTCAGGCTGCCGAAACCCGTCAATGCATCGGCCGGATCCGGTCGGCCGAGGTCGTAGAGGGCGGTCGATTTCAGGGCCAGCGCCCGGATATGGGTCGGCCGGAGGGCCAGCGCGGTTTCGCAAAGTTCCAGTGCCGCTTCCGGCTGTTCGAGTTTGAGGAGGGCTGTCGCCAGATTCATGGCGACCGGGATGTCGTGCGGTGTAATCGCCAATGACCGCCGGTACAGCGGTACCGAGCCGTGGGTCTCATCGAACGCCCCTTGCCGAAGGTTGCCGTAGGCGAACCAGAGGCTGCCCGAGGCGGGGCTTGCCGTCAGGGCGCGGCGGTAGGCGAGGGCGACCGATTCTCGGTCCGCGCACTCGAACTCGTCGAGCAACTGCGCGTCGAGTTCGAGTGCGGGTGCGTAGTCCGGCGCCGCCCGGATCGCGCGGTCGACCAGCATCCGTGCCGCTTCCGGCTTGCGATCCCGCAGTCGGGCGCGGGCCAGGAGGCAGTTGGCGACGGGGTTGTCCGGCTGGGAGTCGAGGATGGCGTCGCACAAGGCGCTCCCCTCGGCCGTCTGGCCGGCGTTGAAGTGACGGATGGCGAGGCGGAGGGCGTCGACGATCTGCATGGCGCCGACAATGTACGGTCCGGGCGGTGTCACTTCAACGCCCCGAGAGGCGTCGCGATTCAGCGTCGAGACGTGCTGGACAGGCTCGATCCCGGCGGCTATATACCCCTCGCGCTTCGGCGCCGCCCAGGTAGCTCAGTTGGTAGAGCAGCGGATTGAAAATCCGCGTGTCGGTGGTTCGAATCCGCCCCTGGGCACCATCTCCTCCTTATTTTCGGTCGGTCGCAGCATGTTTTTTTGCGCGACTATTGTCGGCGCGCCGCAACCGGGCTGCCCCGATTCCAGAAATGCACCGCCTGGACGGTTCATCGGAACGGGCGAACGATTGCGTCGGGGCCGCTGGGACTCGGAAGGAAAATGGCGGGGAGAGGCGCGCTCCGCAGTCCTACTCCGTGCGCTTGGCGATTACCCAGACGCCGTGAACGATTCCGGGAATGTATCCCAGGATCGTCATGGAAGTATCCTGGCGAGGGTTGTTTCGTCGTCTCGATGTCAGTGCTGGACGACTGCGCTCGATCTCTGTGTTCGGATGGGTGCGCGTCAGTCGCCTGTCGTCGACAGAGTGGCAGTATTTTTTTGCTGCTGCCAGCGTCTGACGGCTTCCCCGGCGAAGCCGTCAGCAAGGGCCTCGCTGACCTATCTATATGGTATTCAATATTTTTTTTATTTGATAACGCATTAACCTTTTTTCAAGTCGTTCGATTTAGAAGATGCTTGCCAAAAGATGAATGCCCGCGAGTGTTTTGGGGGTACAGCATGGATCAAGGATATCGGAATAGGCCTCAGGTACTGACCGACGAAGGTCGACCCGCTTCCGAGGAGCGTCGGGACACGGCCTCGGGGATGATGACCATCAAACGCGGCGTTGCCGGAATTGTCGTCGTCCTGGCGTTGATCGTGGGTGCTGCCGCGACCTATGCGATCAGCGATGCGTGGAGCAACAGCAAGAAACTGAGGGCTGCCGCCCAGGCGATCGGTGCGCTGACACTTCTTTCCGAAGCCACCATCGAACTGTCGCTGGAGCGCTCGCTCACCCAGGTCGCCCTGAACCTGGACCCGCCGGTCTCCGACCAGATCAAAGGCATGATGGACCGGCAGCGAACGCTGTCCACCAAGCTGTTTTCGGACACCCGCGATCGGCTGATGACGGCTGAGGGAGTGGAAAACCGCAGCGCGCTGGTCGACCGTCTGGACGACTACCTTGAGCAAATGGCAATGCTCCGCGTTGAAGCCGATCGGGAATTGTCGGTCGGCATCGCGGATCGCAACCCCGCCGCCATCGAAGACCTGCCGACCCAGATCAAGGACATCGTCTCGCGGCTGGACGGGCTCGGTGGGACGATGCGCGAGCTCGTCAGCGATGCGCCGACCAACATGATCGCAACCGACCGGGTCATCCAGAACGCCTGGGCGATCCGCGAGTTCGGCGGACGGGAGCGCACGCTGTTCGCGATCACGACGGCTCGGCGGGATCCGATCGGGCGCGACGGTATCGCCTATATGAATGAGAATCATGGTCTGGCGTTGGCGGCCTGGCAGCGGCTGGCCGCGATGCGGTCGTCGACTTTGTTGGCCGCGGAGGTCCGCGATCAGATCGGACAACTCGAAGCGGACTACTTCGAAGACTACGACGCTCTTCGCAAAGACTTGTTCAGGGATTCCGAGACTGGCCAGTATCCGATCGAATTCGCGGAGCTCTTCGAGAGGTCGGAGCACGCTCTGCAATCGGCGATCAAGCTCTTGAAGGTCGCAGCCGCGAGCAACGCCGCAAACGTCGACGAGGCCGTCGGCGCGGCCAGGACGTTGCTGTGGATCGAAATCGTCATCTCGGCGATCTGCATGGCGATACTGGCTTTTGCCGGTTGGTACTTGATCCTGGGGGTGGTGCGGCCGTTGTCCCGTGTGACCAACTCGATGGAGCGACTATCCGCCGGCGATCTGGACGTCTCTATCCCTGGTGGGACACGCAAGGACGAGATCGGAGCGATCGCTCGGACGGTTCAGGTGTTCAAGGACAACGCCATCAGGACCAGGGAACTCGAAGCCGAGGCCGAAGCGCAGAAGCGGCAGGCGGAAGAGGAGAAGCGCCGGACGATGCGCGCTCTGGCGGATACCTTCGAGGCGAGTATCGGCCAAATCGTTGCGGGGGTCTCCACAGCCTCGACCCAACTGCAGTCGACGGCGCAGAGCATGACGTCGGTCTCCGAACAGGTCAGCGTGCGCGCGACGACGGTCGCCTCGGCGGCCGACGATGCGAGTTCCAATGTTCAGACCGTCGCAGCGGCGGCCGACGAACTCGGCGGCTCCATCAACAGTATCAGCCGTCAGGTTACGGACTCCTCCCAGATGGCGCGCGCCGCGGTCGAACAGGCGGAGACCACGCAGAAGGGTGTCGAAAACCTGGTGGCTGCCGCCCAGAGTATCGGCGAGGTGGTCGCCCTGATCACCAGCATCGCCGAACAGACCAACCTGCTGGCCTTGAACGCGACGATCGAAGCGGCTCGGGCCGGGGATGCCGGCAAGGGCTTTGCCGTGGTCGCGACGGAAGTGAAGAACCTCGCAGACCAGACCAGCAAAGCCACCGAGGAGGTCTCGGCGCAGATCGCGAACGTGCAGAAGCAGACCGCCGACTCTGCTGCGGCGATCCAGGAAATCGCCAAGTTGATCGCCGAGATGAATGGCACGGCGACGGCGATCTCGGGCGCGATCGAGCAACAGACCTCGGCGACCCGGCAGATCGTTCGGAACGTCGAGCAGGCGTCCCAAGCCACCGGCGAGGTCACCACCAATATCGCCACTGTGAGCGAAGCGGCGAGTGAGGCGGGGTCGGCCGCGAGCAAGGTGCTGTCGGCATCCAGCGAGCTGTCGCAGAACTCGGCGATGCTGCAGGATGAAGTGCAGCTATTCCTCACGACGATCCGAAGCGCCTGACGGAGGGCCCCGTCTCGAAGACGCTGATCCGTCGCCGGGGGCAGAAACGCCCCTAGCCCGCCGCCAGCGTGAGGCCGCCTCCGAAGTCGAAGCCGCGACCGGGCGCCGCCGCGAATAGGGCGCGGGTATAGTCGTGCTGGGGATTGCCGAAGACCTCCGCCGCCTCGCCATACTCGACCACCTGACCCCGGTGCATGACCGCGACCGTGTCGCAAACCTGAGCGGCTACGCGGAGATCGTGGGTGATGAACAGCATGGCCAGATCCAACCGCCGACGGATGTCGTCCAGCAGTTCGAGCACCTGGGCCTGGACCGACACGTCGAGGGCGGAGACCGCCTCGTCGGCGATGAGAAGGTCGGGTCCCATGGCGAGGGCGCGGGCGATGCAGATCCGTTGTCGCTGACCGCCGGAGAATTGGTGCGGAAAGCGATCCAGCGCGTTCGGGTCGAGCCGGACGAGAGACATGAGCTCGCGGGCCCGGTCATAGGCCTCCTTGTGGCCCATACCATAGTTCATTGGCCCTTCGACGATCGATGCGCCGACGGTTCGGCGCGGATTGAGCGAGCGGTACGGGTCCTGAAATACGATCTGAACCCGTCGGCGCAGATGTCGCAGCCGCGACTGCGAGGCTTTGGCGATGTCGTCGTCGTCCAGATAGATGTGCCCGGCGCTCGGGTCGATCAGCCGGGCGATACATCGTGCGACCGTGGATTTGCCGGACCCGGACTCGCCGACGATGCCCAGCGTCTCGCCGCGCCGGATCTCCAGATTGACGTTCTGTGCGGCATGTACCTCGCGCGCTCTCTGGAAGAAACCGCCGCCGCCGTAGATCTTGGAGAGTCCATCGGTCGTCAGGACCACCGGCGCCTTGGAATCGCGCGGGCGTCCGTGCGGGGTGAAGCTCGGGACCGCGCCGATCAGCATCTTGGTGTAGGTTTCCCGCGGGCGCTTCAGGACGGCCTCGGCCGGACCCTCCTCGACCACCTTGCCCCATTGCATCACCGCGACGCGGTCGGCGATCTCGGCGACGACGCCGAAATCGTGAGTGATGAAGAGCACTGCGGTCTCGTGGGTACGCTGGATTTCTTTGATCAGCTTGAGGATCTGCTCCTGGGTCGTCACGTCGAGCGCCGTCGTCGGCTCGTCCGCGATCAGCAGCACCGGCTCCAACACCAGCGCCATGGCGATCATGATCCGCTGCCGCTGCCCGCCCGATAGCTGATGTGGATAGGAGGCCGCCATGCGGGGTGGGTCCGGCAGTTGCACCTGCTCGAGAATGTCGATGATCTTCGCCTGACGGGTTGCCTGATCGTCGTCGGTGTGGGTCTTCAGCACCTCCTCGATCTGGTCGCCGCAGGTCATGGTCGGGTTCAAGGCCGTCATCGGCTCCTGGAAGATCATGGACATGCGGGCGCCGCGCAGTTCGCGCAGGCGTTCGTCGCTGGCCGTCAGCACGTTCTCGCCCATAAGCCTGATCTCGCCGCCGCTCGGCGTGAGCTGGCCCTTCGGCAGCAGGCCCATGACACTGAACGCAGTGACCGATTTCCCCGACCCGGACTCTCCGACCAGGCACACGATCTCGCGCGGGCCCACGGTGATGGAGACGCCGTCGACGGCATGGCGGCGGTCATTGCCGTCCGGCAGGTCGACCGTGAGGTTATCGATCTCGAGGATCGGCTTGATGTCGGTCGCGTCGGTCATCGTCTACAGCCGTTTGCGCATGCGGGGATCGAGCGTGTCGCGCAGTCCGTCGCCGAGCATGTTCACCGCCAGGACGGTGATCGCCAGGAAGATGCCCGGGAACAGGATGTTGTGTGGAAACACGCGGAACAGGATCCGGCCCTCGGCCATGATGTTGCCCCAGGTCGGCGTTTCCGGCGGTATGCCGACGCCCAGGAAGCTGAGGATCGCCTCCACCAGGATCGCGGAGGCGCAGATATAGGTCCCCTGGACGATAAGCGGAGCGATGGTGTTCGGCAGAACATGGCGGATCAGGATGAGCGGAACACGGGTGCCGACCGAGATCGCCGCCTCCACGTATGGTTCCTCGCGGATCGACAGGACGATGGAGCGCACCAGTCGCACCACGCGGGGGATTTCGGGAATCGTGATCGCCAGGATCACGGTGACCAGGCCGGCGTCGGCAAGAGAAACCAGGGCGATTGCGAGCAGGATTCCCGGGATCGCCATGAGCCCGTCCATGACACGCATCACAATCGAGTCGAGCCAGCGGATATAGCCGGAGACCAGCCCGACGACGAGGCCGATCGCGAGCGAAAGCATGGCCACCACGAGACCCACGGCCAGCGAAACCTGGGCGCCGTAGATCACGCGGCTGTAGGTGTCGCGGCCGAGCGTGTCGGTGCCCATGAGATAGGTCCAGGTGCTCTGCGTGCCGTCGTCGGCGGTGATGACCCGTTCGGTCCCGGGCTTCTTGTTCCGCCAGGCGGGGTCGATGTCGCTTGGATCCATGGTGCCGAGGAACGGTGCGCAGACCGCGATCAGAACCATGATCCCGAGCACGATTCCGCCGAACATGACGCTCGGGTTCCGGACCACCTGCTCCCAGAGCGTGGCTTTGCGGGATGCGGCGTCGGCGGAGGCGGCGCCGTCTACGAGATGTTCGGTGCCCTCGGTCAATATCGGATCCTCGGGTCGAGAAGGCTGTAGCTGAGGTCGATCAGCAGGTTGATCACCACGTAGACGAAGGAGAACACGATGATGATGGCCTGGATCGTCGGGTAGTCGCGCCCGAGAACGGCGTCCACAGTCAGGCGGCCCAGTCCGGGAATGTTGTAGACGCTTTCGGTTACCACCACGCCGCCGATCAGCAGCGCGATCCCGATACCGATCACGGTGACGATCGGCACCGCCGCGTTGCGCAGCGCGTGCTTCAGGAGAACCGTGTTCGGTTTCAGTCCCTTCGCATAGGCGGTGCGGATGTAATCCTCACCCAAGACCTCAAGCACGCTGGCCCGGGTGATGCGGGCGATCAGGGCGATGTAGATCACGCTGAGCGTAATGCTGGGCAGCACCAGCCGATGAATGAAGGGCCAGAACCCGTCCGAGATGGGTTTGTATCCCTGGACCGGGAACAGGTCGATCTCCATCGCGAACAGATAGATCAGGATGTAGCCGAGTACGAAGACCGGGACCGAGAATCCGGCGACGGAGAACGCCATGACCGACCGGTCGATCCAGGTGCCGTGCCTGTAGGCAGCGAGCACGCCGATCGGGACGGCGACGACGATGGTCAGGATCAACGTCGTCGTGGCAAGCGCCAATGTCGGCTCGACCCGCAGAAGGATGAGTTCCGAGACGTCTTTCTTGAAGAAGTAGGACTGGCCGAAATCGCCTTGAAGGATGTTCCCGAGCCAGATTCCCAACTGCACCAGGAGCGGTTCGTTGAGGCCCAATGACTCGCGAATCTGGGCGATCTGATCCGGTGTTCCATTGTCGCCGGCGAGCACGGCCGCCGGGTCGCCCGGCGTGAGCCGGAGCATCAGAAACACGAAGACCGCCACCATCCCGAGGACCGGGATGGTGGCGAGCAAACGTTGGACGATGAATCCAAACATGTGCGCTTATGGCTCCAGCGTCAGGAGTTGAGTCGTCATGTCCTCACTCGGACTTGGCGATGTTCCAGAAGATCGGGAACGGCCCGCCGAGCACGCCGCTCAGCTTGTCGCTCCGCCACGCCGGAACCTGGTACCACTGCCCCGCATGGGCGTGGGTAACCACCTCCATGGCCCGCTTCTGGATCTCGACTGCCAGCGTCTTCTGCTTGTCGGCGTCGGTCTCCGTGGCAAAAGCTTCGCGAAGTTCCTCCATCTTGGCGTCGCACGGCCAGCCGAACCACGCCTTGTCGCATCCGGCGTTGTAGCCGGCGGCGGAGATCGGGTTCAGAATGTCGGCCGCTGTCCAGGACGTCATGAAGACGTTCCAGCCACCGTCGGACGGTGCCTCTTTCTTCGCACGGCGCGCGACCAGCGTCTGCCAGTCCATCGCCTGCAGGTCGACGTTGAAGCCGGCCTGCTTAAGCTTGTCGGCGGCGACCGGGCCGAGGTTGTTCAGCACGTCGACGTCTGTCGACTGCATGACCACAACGGGGGTACCGTCATAGCCGGCCTCTTCGAGCATCTTCTTGGCGCCGGCGATGTCCGACTTCATGACGATCTCGGTTCCTTCGTCGCTGGCGAAGGACGTCCCGCAGATGAACATCGCGGGGCATTCCTTGTAGTACTCCGGATTGCCGATCGTGGCCTGGACGAAGTCGATCTGATTGATCGCCATGAGCGCCGCCCGGCGCATCTTCACGTTGTCGAACGGCGGATGCAGCCAGTTCAGCCGGAACATGTACTGGTTGCCGAGCGGGTTCAGGATCTGGGCAGTGATGTCGTCATTGCCCTCGAAGAGCGGCAGCAGATCGGTCGGCGGTGACTCCAGGTAGTCGACCTCGCCTTCGAGCAGCGCGTTCACGGCGGTCTGGTGGTCCTTGATGGAGACCCACTCGACCCGGTCGACCTTGACGACCTTGCCGCCGGCGGCCCAACTCGGCTCCTCGGAGCGCGGGACGTAGTCGTCGAACTTCTCGAAGACCGCGACATCGCCGGGCTTCCACTCGTCGACCTTGAAGACGAACGGACCGGAGCCGGTGTAGTCGGAGATTTGCTCGCTCGACGGCGTTTCCGCGACGCGTTTCGGCATCATGAACGGGACGTTCGAGCTCGGTTTGGCGAGCGAGGCGATCACCAGACCATAGGGCTTGTTGAGGACGATCTGGAAGGTCTTGTCGTCCACGGCCTTGAACTCGGAGACGAACTCCAGAAGCTTCTGGCCCATCGAGTCCTTGGAGCCCCAGCGCTTGATCGAGGCGATGCAGTCTTCCGACGTGACGGGCGCCCCGTCATGCCACTTAAGCCCATCGCGCAGGGTCATGGTGTAGGTCAGCTTGTCGTCGCTGACCGTGTACGAGTCCACCATCTGCGGATGAACGTTGGTCTCGGCATCCATCGCAAAGAGGGTGTCGTAGACCATGTACCCGTAGTTCCGGGACATATAGGCGGTCGTCCAGATTGGATCGACGATCTTGAGGTCGGAATGCATGACCACGCGCAGCGTGGTTTCGGCGGATGCCGTGGCGGTCATCCCCAGTGTCATGGGTAGAGCGACGGCTGCCGCGAGCGCGGTCTTCGCCGCACTCTTCGCGAATGTGCGTCCCCAGTTCATTGGCCCCTCCGTTGTTTGGAGTTTCTTGGAGGGGGGAAGCGTGAGGGCAATCGTAGTGCGAGTCCAGATGGGTTTTCGCTCCTGCGGGATGGAGGGCGGCGGGCGTCGGCGGCGCGAAACGAAACGGTGGCCCCGGAGGACCACCGCTCTTGGTCACTCTGATGTCGACGCGTTTACGCCGCCTTTACGTCGTCGAGGAAGCGGGCAATGCAGGATTTCAGATCCACCGCCTGATGCGCGACCTCACTGCTCGCTGCGGAAACCTGGGTGGCGGCCGAGGAACTTTCCTGAGCTCCCGTATTCACGATCTCAATGTTCTCGGAGACCATCTGGGTTCCCTGGGCCGCTTCCTGGATGCTGCGGCCGATTTCCTTGGTCGCCGAGGACTGCTCCTCGACCGCTGCGGCGATGGCGGAAGAAATTTCGTTCAGTCGCATCACCGTCTCGGAAATCTCTCGGATCGCTCCTGCGGCCCGGCTCGTCTCGCTCTGGATCAGCGAAATCTTGCCGGAGATTTCCACCGTCGCTTTGCCGGTCTGGTCCGCCAAGCCCTTGACCTCGGTGGCGACCACCGCGAAGCCCTTGCCTGCTTCACCGGCGCGCGCCGCCTCGATGGTGGCATTGAGGGCCAGCAGATTGGTCTGTTCGGCGATCTCGCTGATGAGACTGATGATGTTCCCGACCTCGGAAGAGGCCGTCTCCAGATTGCCGACGCGATCGCTGGTCGTCTGTGCCTGACTGGAGGCTTCGTTTGCCATCCGAGAGGCTTCGGTGATTTGCGAGTTGATTTCGTCGATCGAGGCGGAGAGTTCCTCGGTGGCGGCTGCCACCGTCTGGACGTTGCTGCTGGCCTCTTGCGACGCGCCGGAAACGGTGTGGGAGGTGTCCATTGTCCGTTCGGCGATCTGCGTCATGGATTGAGCGGCCGTGTTCAGTTCTTCCGTGGCGCCGGCCACCGTACCGAGCATGTCGCGGACGCTCCGGTCGAAGCTGGCGGCGAGGTCCTCCACCCGTTTGGCGCGGGCTTCGCGGGCTTTCTGCTCCGCCTTCTGGGAGGCGATCAGGGCGTCGTTCTCGATCATGCTCGTCTTGAAGACCTCGACGGCGCGGGCCATCAGTCCGAACTCGTCGCGGCGATCGACACCGGGGATCTCGACGGACGTGTCGTGATTGGCGAGGCCGCCCATCGCAGCCGTGAGGGTCACCGCCGGCTTCGACAGCTTTCCGCCGAGTGACAATGCGATGGCGACGCCGAGAACGAAACTCACCAGGCTGGCGACGGCGACCTCGATCTCGGTCAGCAGGACTCCCGCGAGCACCTCCTCCTCGATCTCCGCCTCAAGGGCCGCGGAATCGGCAACGAAGGCCTCGGCGGCGTAGACGATTTTGTCCGCGTTGGATTTCAAGGAGCCGTCGACGATCTCCCGGATCGTGACATCGTCCTTGTGGGCTTTCTCCAACGCGTGACGGTATTCGGCGAAGAGCGCCTTCACTTCGGTCAGCAACGCGGCGGTTTTCGGCGTCTGAGGCGCTTGCTCGAGCTTGGCGATCAGGTTTGCCGACTTGGAGATCTCCTCGTCCACGAGAGACCCCACGGTCGTATCCTTGTGACCGAGCAGGGTGTTGGAGTGGATCTGCAGTTGCAGCAGATGCTGGCGCACGGTGCCGGCCAGTAGAGACGCTTCCATATTGCCCGTTTCGACAAAGGCGTCCTGGATTTTGTCCATGTCCTCGACCAGCAGCTTCCCGTCGGGAAGCATGACGTCGTTGATGAGGGACTTGAACTCGCGTTCGAGCACGGCGGCTTTGTTGAACTCGGCTTCGTAGGCGGCGATGGCGGTTTCGATTTCGGAGATCCGGCCGGCGACTTCCTCGGGGATGTCATGGCTGCGGAGCTCTTCGATCTCCGCCTTGACGGCCATGCCGATCGTCTGGACCTTCTCGGCGTCGCTCTCGTCGCCGCCGGCGGCGTATTCCCGCGCATGGGCGTTCATCTTCATGAACTGGACTTCGATATGGGCCGCAATGCCCGCTTCTTTGGCGATCTCCGCGAAATGGTGAACGTTCTTCGAGACATTCGTCAGGTTGTAGAAGGTCAGTCCGGCGCCTAGAACGAAGACTCCGATAACGGCGCCGAAACCGGCCAGGATTCTAAATTTCACGGAGTCACGCGTCCGGATCTGAGCATCGGAGCTGGGCATGCGGTCTTGTCGTAGCATTGCGGCATTCCTCGTCGGTGTTGTCCTTCTGAACCAGCTGCCCGGTCGATGTCCGTGCCGGTGTGCATGGAATAGAAAGTTTTTTTGTCATTGAGTGATCCAAAGGCTCCCTCGGCACGTACGATGGCGTCGAAACGTAAACAGAAAATTTACGCGTTTTTTTGTAAAGTTTGCTTTAATCAACCTAAGGTAACGATATTGTTTCTGATTTCTGGATGTGTTAGAAAATTTCCATATGTGTTCGAACATTAATATAATGAATTTGAGGTAATTATCCCTCGAACCTCTGTATTCGACGTTTTGAGCCGACCCATTTTGCATGAACAAAAAATCGTTTTGCAGAAATGCGGGAGCTCCCCATCGCCCCAACGCCGCGCTTCGCAGAGTTGACAGGCCGCTTTTCGACCTTATGGTCTGCGTTGGGCCGCCGCTCCCCAACGAGCGGTTACATTTAAGGATGAAACCATGAAGCCGCAGCAGTTGCCGCGTGTGCCATTGTTCTCGTCCGGACCGTGTGCGAAGCGACCCGGATGGGGCCCCGCTGTACTCTCCGACGCCGCCCTGGGGCGGTCTCACCGTTCGAAGATCGGTAAAGCCAAACTGGCCGACGTGCTCGACAGGTCGCGCCGGATCCTCGGAATTCCCTACGACTACCGCATCGCCATCGTCCCCGCCTCCGATACCGGAGCCGTGGAGATGGTCATGTGGTCGGTGCTCGGCGCTCGCGGCGTCGACATGCTGGCATGGGAAAGCTTCGGCGCCGGCTGGGTCACTGATGTGACCAAGCAGCTCAAGCTCGAGGACGTTCGCGTTTTGGAAGCGGACTACGGGGAGATCGTCGATCTCGCGCAGGTGGACTTCTCCCGCGACGTCGTTTTCACCTGGAACGGAACCACTTCCGGAGTGCGCGTCCCGGACGGCGACTGGATCCCGTCCGACCGGGACGGCCTGAGCATTTGCGACGCCACATCTGCGGCTTTTGCCATGGATCTTCCCTGGCACAAGCTCGACGCCGTCACGTGGTCCTGGCAGAAGGTGCTGGGCGGCGAGGCGGCCCACGGCATGCTCGTTCTCAGCCCGCGCGCTGTCGCGCGTCTGGAGAGCTACACGCCTCCGTGGCCGATGCCCAAGCTCTTTCGCATGACGAAGGGCGGCAAGCTCAACGAAGGCATCTTCAAGGGCGAGACCATCAACACGCCGTCCATGCTCGCGGTCGAGGATGCGCTGGACACGCTCGCCTGGGCCGAGGAGATCGGCGGCCTCGACGCGCTTAAGGCGCGCAGCGGTGCCAATCTGGCCGCCATCGAACGCTGGGTCGCGACGTCCAACTGGGTCGGTTTCCTCGCTCGGGACAAAACCATCCGGTCGAGCACGTCGATCTGTCTGTCGATCGTCGACCCGGCGTTTCGGGCTCTCTCCGAGGCCGATCAGTCCGCTGCGGCGAAGAAGCTCGCCGCGTTGGTCGAGGCCGAAGGTGCGGGATACGACATCGCCGGATACCGCGACGCACCCCCGGGCCTGCGTATTTGGGGCGGTGCGACGGTTGAGACCGCCGATGTCGAGGCCCTGCTGCCCTGGCTCGATTGGGCCTGGGGCGAGGTGAAGTCCGACCTCGCCAAGGCGGCTTAGGAAAGCCCCCACCTTCCCGGCTCCCGAGACCAGGTCCGGGGGCCGGGGCTCAGCTGCAATCCCCAATCCAGGCCCGGTGTCGAAAGCGGCGCCGTGGCCCCAGTCAATGGGAGCTTCCCATGCCCAAGGTCCTGATTTCCGACAAGCTCAGCGAGCAGGCGGTGGAGATTTTCCGCAGCCGCGGCATCGATACCGACTTCCGCCCGGGCCTGCCGGCCGACGACCTGCTCGCCGTTATCGGCGACTATGACGGCCTCGCGGTTAGATCCGCCACCAAGGTTACCGCCGGCGTCCTGGCGAAGGCGGGCAATCTCAAGGTGGTGGGCCGTGCCGGGATTGGCGTCGACAATGTAGACACCAAGGCGGCGACCGAGCGGGGCGTCGTGGTGATGAACACGCCGCATGGCAACGCTGTGACCACTGCCGAGCATGCCATCGCGATGATGTTCGCGCTGGCCCGCCAGATCCCCCAAGCCGACGCTTCGACCCAGGCCGGCAAGTGGGAGAAGTCGAAGTTCATGGGGGTCGAACTGACAGGCAAGACCCTCGGACTCGTGGGCTGCGGCAATATCGGATCGATCGTCGCCGATCGTGCCCGCGGGCTGCGCATGCGCGTGCTCGCCTACGATCCGTATCTGTCCGAGCAGCGGGCGATCGACCTCGGTGTTCGGAAGGTCGATCTCGACGAGTTGTATGCCGAAGCCGACATCATCACGCTACATACGCCGCTGACCGACAGCACGCGCGGCCTCATAGACTCCGTCGCCCTGTCAAAAATGAAAAAGGGCGTTCGGATCGTGAACTGCGCCCGTGGTGGGCTGGTCGTCGAAGAGGATCTCCGTGCCGCTCTCGACAGTGGGCAGGTGGTCGGGGCCGCGTTCGACGTTTTCGTTAGCGAACCGGCAACCGACAACGTGCTGTTCGGCCATCCGAATGTCGTCTGCACACCGCATCTGGGGGCGGCGACGTCCGAGGCGCAGGAGAAGGTGGCGCTGCAGATCGCCGAGCAGATGAGCGACTACCTGCTGACCGGCGCGGTCACGAACGCGATCAACGTGCCGTCGGTCTCTGCCGAAGAGGCGCCGATCCTGCGCCCCTACATGCGTCTGGCGGAGCTGATGGGGTCGTTCTGCGGTCAGCTCACCCGCTCGGCCGTACGCTCGATCCAGATCGAGCTGGAAGGGCACGCGGCGGACCTGAACGCCGATCCGGTGAAGGCGGCGGCCATCGCCGGTGTGCTCCGCACCCAGGTCGACAGCGTCAACATGGTCAATGCGCCGTCGCTCGCGCAGCAACGTGGCATCGACGTCAGTGTTACTCGCCACGACCGCGAACCGGACTACCAGACCCTTCTGCGGGTCACGGTCACCACCGAGACCCGGACCCGCGAGGTTGTCGGTACCCTTGTCGGTGGCGACAAGCCGCGCCTCGTCGGCGTCCAGGGTATCGGCATCGAGGCCGATTTCTCGCCCCGCATGCTTTACGTGCGCAACTACGACAAACCGGGATTTATCGGGGCGCTGGGCTCGATGTTGGGCGAGGCCGGGGTGAACATCGCGACGTTCCATCTCGGCCGCCGGGAGTCCGGCGGAGAGGCGATCGCGCTTGTCGAGGTCGACCAGCGGGTTGACGACGCGGTGCTGGCGCGGGTCAGGGATCTGCCCCATGTCGTGCGGGTCGACGCCCTGTCCTTTTGACGGAGACGGCCCGGCGAGGGGGACCGCCGCCGGGCCGATGGGGCGACGGTTGGTGAGGCGTCAGGTGAAGGTCGCCGCCCAGAGCTGACCCGGTCCCCAGGACGGGTGACGGTCGGCGACGCAGGGGGCGATGTACGCGCCTTGCACCAACCCGAGCTTCTTGTGACGCAGGTTTGCCATACCGCCCTCGGTTTTCGAGTAGTCGCCCGGTGGACTGTTGAAGAGCAGGCTGAAGGGGCATCGATCTGTGCCGTGAAACAACGGGGCAGCTCCGATTTTGACGTCGACCAGACGCATCTCCAGCGGACCTTGGACGGTTTCCAGCCAAAAGACGTCGCCGACATACGCCGTGAAGTTTTCGCCTCGCAACATATACAGGCTTGTGGGCAGGCGCGCGTCTGCTGTCATTGGAGGGTCTCCGGGACTGAATTGAACCATGGCCACTACTAGGATCGCGGCGGGAACAGACCCGATGAGCAGATTGAAAAATTCACCGCCAGTATTGGATTTTGAATACTAAATGGCGCGCTGCTCCCGGTGCCCGCAATAGTAACGGTTCCCGAAATACCGCCTGTGCTTGTTTGTACGCCCCCGATCTCCACCTGTGCCGGTTCCCCAAAGCCGCCTGGGGCGCGGAACCGCGCGTCGCCGCTGGCCGCGATGAGGTCTCCGGCCGCGGGCGTCGCTTTGTCCGCTCCGCCGTTATAGACACTCAAACTCGACAATGACGGTGTCGATACAGGAGTGAACACTGCTTGGTGAGTATGTTGGGGAAGATTGCTGGTCGTGAGCGTCGTGGCCTGAGCCCCCCGGTACTCCCCCAAGGAGAACGTCGAAAGGCCAAGCGTCGACCCTCCCGCATAGGAACCCACCGGAGCGCGCGAGTTCATATTCGGAGTCGCGAAAGTGGTACGTCCGTCGCCGCCAAAATTGTCGCTCAGCAACGCGAACAGGGCTTGGTGCTGCGAAATCATTAGGAGCGCCCCGTTGCAACGCAACCAGTTCGTGGGTGCAAAGGGGAATGCGTACATGGAGATTTCTCCAGTGTAGGCGACGTCGCTTGTCGGCATGATTGCCTCCGATTGTCTGTTGGGTTTGATGGATGGACGAGGGATGAGCTCGCGCTTAGCTCCGCGGCGGATAGATCCCGGATTCGCAGATACAGAAGCTTAGGGCGGTCACCGGACTGCGCACTTGAAAGGGTGCCTCGTTGCCGACCGCACTGAGGTTGACCGCGCCTCCCGACAATTGCGGGCCTGCGGCGATGAAGCCGCCGATTTCGACCCTATCGGGTTCACCGAAGCCGCCTGGTGACCGGAAGCGAGCCGAGGCGCTCCCTGCGGCCAAGTCGCTGTCCACCGGTACCCCCTTGTCGGCGCCGGAGGCATACACCTTGACGCTTGACGTCACGGTAACAGATCCGGTCACGCTGAAGGATGCGGAGTGATTGTGTGCCGGAAGATGTCTAAGTGTAAGGGAATCGCTTTCCTGTCCGGTCCACTGGCCAATCACGAACTCGTGCAACCCCATAGCCGAGCCGCTCAACGTGGCCCCGACCGGCGAGCGAGAGTTCAGGTTGGGCAAGGCGAAGGTTGTTCGTCCGTCTCCGCCGTACAGGCTGCCGATGAGCGAGTACAAGGCGGGGTTCTGACCGATTGCATTCAAGCTGCCGTTGCAGTGTAGCCAGTCCTGAGGTGCGAAGCCGAAGCCATGCATCGCGATCTCACCCGTGAACGCGTAGGGGGGGATAGGCATGAGGCGCTCCTGTTTGAATTGTGGGTTTTCAGGCGAAGATCGCCGAGAGCACGCAGCTCTCGTGGTCGATCTTCTTCATCGGCACTCGGGCTTCGGCGCCCTCTTCGCGCGACGTGGACGCGTGATCGACGGCGATCCCCGCGCGGCTGAGGTAGAGACTGTCGATGGTGCCCAGTCCGGGGTGGCTGACCTTGTAGGCGCCGTCGGCGAGTGGCGTGCGGTCGGGAGCTCTAAAGATCAGGCGGAAGGGTGTCCGCAGATCAGGAACCGGGGCCCCGGCCTCAAACGGTGTCGGTTCTCTCGACGGGTTGTCCCGGTCCTCCGCCGCCTGCTCCCGGTTTGCCGCCGCCGCGTAGCAGATCGGCTTCATCGTCTCGACGGCGTCCAGTGTCATCTCGATCTCGATATACGGATACTCGTTTCCGTTGTCGTCGGTCCCGCCGAATGCGAAAAGGGTGAAGGTCTGCCCGGCATACTTTGCGAAGTGTTCCGCCGTCAGGTCTGACATCTCTTCCTCCGGTCGATACGTGGTTACAGCGCCGCTAGGCGAGTGATGGGATGTTAATAACCCGTTATGCGAGAGTAAATAGATATTCAATTTTAGAGACGTATTTTTTGAGGAAGCACTGCGTGTCGATTGAGCGATCGTAGCTCTTGCGGAGGGTGTGATGGAGAGGGAAGGGGGTGTTGGTTGAAATGGCAGAGAATTTATTAACTCATTAAATATATTATAATTTCCTCAACGCTTGCTCATTTTAAGCTTTGCCGCATGTCGCGCCGATCGAGAAATCATGCAGAAAATTCACCATTTTAAGGGGAATTTCGTTCTTTACCGATGGAAGCGTGGAGGGCATAAGTTCGCATTGGGTGTAATTATTTTTCTCCTATAGGTACTTATGATGCTGTCGGAGGAGACTTTGAACAAGGGTGGCGGCAGAAGGGTCGGCAGCGCTTGGCGTCGTTCGGCACATGCGGAGGCGAGCCCGATTGGGTATGCGCCTGAATTGTTTCGCGCGGGACGGCGTTGACGAGATGCCTACGATGGAATGCCTGGAGGTTCGGTATTTTTATCAACCTTTTGGGGTGGTAAAGGCACATGGGAGAGGGTGTCTTGGGGCCGCGGCTCCGACAGACCCGACAGAGTTGCTGTTTGTTGATTCCGGGGTTGCGCAGGCGGCTTCGTTGCTTGCCGGACTGCGATCGGGCATTCAAACCGTATTGCTTCCAGAGAGAGGGAACGGACTGGAGGAAGTGGCCTTCGCGTTGGCGGGGCTGACGGATGTGCCGGCCGTCCACATTCTGTCCCACGGCCGACCGGGCGCGCTGCAGCTTTGTGGTGCCACGATCGACGGTCAGGCTCTGGGGGAGCGACCTGAGCTTCTCAGGATCATCCGCGAGGCTTTGGCGCCTGACGCCGAGATCGTTCTGTATGGTTGCTCCGTGGGTGCGGGGGCCGTTGGTCCCGCCTTTCTAGCTCGGTTCTCGGACCTGTTCGATCGGACCGTCACGGCCGCCAAGGCGCCGGTTGGTGGCGAAGCATTCGGGGGCGTCTGGCCTGCGCCGGCCCGGACGGATCTGGCCTTCAGGCAGTCCGCCCGTTCCGCCTTCCCAGGGCTGTTGCCGGTCTTCACTTTCGGCGCGGTCACGACAATCAACACGTCGACGACCCTCAGCTCGACCGAGAGTGGGATCACGATCAACGTGGCGGCGTCGGATGGTCAGGTCCTTAACACGGCTGCCGCCGTCGACGGCACCGCCGTTGTGGTGCCTCAGGTCATGAATTCCGGCCAGACCCTGACCTTCTCATTCAGCGCCAACGTTCAGGTCACCAGCTTTCAGATCATCCAGTACGATGCAGATGGGAGCACCGGCGGTGGCGTCCAGGTCACGCCCAATTCAGGGACGACTGTCACAGCGACGACGGCTCAGATAACCGCGGGCAACGGCTTCGCAAACACCTATGTTTTCTCCCCAGGCGACTGGAGCAGCGTCTCAAGCTTCACCGTGTCGAACACCGGTAACGGCTCGGGCGATCCCACCTACCGCTTCGGTGTCGACACGATCAGTTTCACCGTCGCCGGACCGTCGGCGCCGAGTGCGCCAGACCTAGCGTCCGGGAGCGACACCGGGACTAGCAACACCGACAACATAACGTCAAACGCCCTTCCGACCGTGAGCGGAACCGCAACCGCTGGGAACTCCGTCCACGTATTGGTGGGCGGCGTGACGGCGGGGTCGGTCACGGCCGACGGTTCGGGGAATTGGACCTTCGCGTTCACCTCCACCCTGTCAGCCGGTTCCAACGTTATCACCGCCGTTCAGGACACAGGTTCTGCTGAGTCAGCCGCCTCCTCAGGCCTCACCATCGTCGTCGACACAACCGCGCCTGTGGCTCCTGGCACGCCCGACCTTGTCGCAGCAAGCGACACGGGATCCAGCAATACGGACAATATCACGAACCTGGGCACGCCGACTTTCGGTGGGAGCGGTGCCGAGTCTGGCGCAACCGTTCATGTTCTCGTCGACGGAGTGACCACCGGATCGACCACGGCGACAGGAGCCGGCAATTGGTCCTTCACCGTGACCTCAACATTGGCCTCGGGCAGCCACGGTATCTCGGTGGTGCAGACGGACACGGCCGGCAATGTCGGCCCGGCTTCGACAGCTCTGGGTATTGTCGTGGACACGAGCGCGCCAGCGACACTTCAGGTGCCGGATCTTCTGGCAGCAAGCGATACAGGCGTATCGTCGTCCGACAACATCACGAATTCCCCGACACAGCAGTTTTCCGGTTCTGCGACGACCGGTGACAGGGTCAGCATCCTTGTTGGCGGTACAACCGCTGCAAGCGTCGCAGCGACCGGCGGTTCCTGGTCATACACGCATACGCTGACTTCCGGTTCTTACGCCATCACCGTTCAGGCGATCGATGCGGCCGGCAATGCCGGTCCGACTTCAGCCGCATTGGGGCTGCAGATCGATACGACAGCGCCGGGAACAATCGGCGCACCAGACCTTCTCGCATCCAGCGACAGCGGGTCGAGTGCGACGGACAACGTCACCAATTTGGTCGCCCCGACGATTGCTGGGTCAGATGCAATACCCAGCGCTCTAGTCCACATTCTCGTCGGCGGCACTACGACCGGCACGGTAACGGCATCGGGGACAGGTGCGTGGACGTTCGTGCTTCCTACACTGGCGGCCGGGGCCTACACCGTAACGGCGGTGGGCGAGGACATAGCTGGTAATGAGGGTCCAGCCAGTGCCGCTTTGACGCTCGTTGTCGACAACGCGGCACCGTCTCTGTTGGCACCGGATCTTCTAGCGTCTTCCGATCTCGGGTCGGCATCGACCGACAATGTCACCTCGGCTGCAACTCAAACGATCACTGGCACCGCGACGGCAGGCGATGTCGTGAGCGTGCTTGTGGGGGGGAGCACGGTTGGAGTTTCGACAGCGCAGGGAGGTTCCTGGACCTACGCGTTGTCGCTCGCCGCCGGATCCTACGCGGTCGCTGTCCAGGCTAGGGATTTGGCGGGCAATACCGGCTCGGCTTCTCAGGCACTGAGTCTGACGATCGACACGACGCCGCCGGCAACGCTCGGCGCGCCCGACCTCTTGGCGTCCTCCGATCTCGGGTCGTCGTCGACCGACAATGTCACCTCCGCCTCGAGTCAGCAGTTTTCGGGCTCGGCGACTGCCGGTGATACGGTTTCAGTCCTCGTGGGTGGCATCACGACGGCGAGCGTCGTCGCGGCCGGCGGTTCCTGGACGGCAGTTCTGTCCCTTTCCGCAGGGTCTTATGCGGTGTCCGCTCTGGCGACGGATACGGCGGGGAATGCTGGAGCAGCGTCATCGGCATTGGGTATCATCGTCGATACGACGGCGCCGGGCACAATCGGGCCTGCCGATCTTATCGCGTCGAGCGATAGCGGGAGCAGCAATACAGACAACCTGACGAATGTTGCGGCACCGACGATCGCTGGCAGCGGCGTCTCTGCAAACGCCGTTGTTCAAGTCTTGGTCGGCGGCGCCACTGTTGGATCCACGACGGCCTCCGGGGCCGGAGACTGGACCTTCACCTTCGCGGCGACACTCTCGGCAGGCGTGCAGGTGATAACAGTCCTCGAACAGGACGTCGCTGGAAACTCTGGTGCCGCCAGCGTTGGGCTGAGCGTAACGGTCGACACGTCGGCGGCAACTCTGAATCAACCGGATCTAAGCGCCGGGAGCGACACGGGAACGAGCAACACCGACAACATCACACAGGCCGCAAATCCGACGCTGCAGGGGAATGGCGCCGAAGCGGGCGCGACAGTCCATATCCTTGATGATGGAGTGACTGTCGGTAGCGTGACGGCGACCGGGACCGGAAGCTGGAGCTTCACGTTTTCGACCAGTCTGGCCGAAGCGACCAACGCCATTACGGTCGTCCAGACAGATGCCGCCGGCAATTCCAGCGCCGCATCCACAGCCCTGAATGTGGTACTCGACACCACCGCGCCGACGGCGCTCGCGTCGCCGGATCTGCTGACCGCCAGTGATACGGGTGTCTCTTCGACGGACAACATCACCAGCGCGCTGGCGCAGCAACTGTCCGGCTCGGCGACGGATGGGGATCGCGTCCACATCATCGTCGGCGGGACTACGGTGAATAGCGTCGTCGCCTCGGGCGGTTCGTGGTCGTACACGGCGACGTTGTCCGCCGGTTCCTACAGCATCTCAGTGGGCGTTACGGATGCGGTCGGCAACACCGGGCCGACATCGACGGCACTCGGGCTCGTGATCCATACGACGGCGCCGGCAACGATCGGTGCGCCCGATTTGCTGGCCTCCAGCGACCTGGGAGCCAGCAGCACCGACAACCTTACCGCCCAGCGAACCCCAACACTCAGTGGTGACGGCGCGGTCGCCAACGCTCTTGTCAATGTTCTGGTCGGCGGTGTGACGGTTGGCTCGGTCACGGCGACGTCGGCAGGGGCCTGGACATATACCTTCACTGCGACGTTGGGGGCAGGGACGCACAGGATCACCGCCCGGGGCGAAGACATCGCCGGCAACGAAGGACCGGCGAGCGCCGCGCTGAACATCGTCATAGACGCGTCGGCGCCATCGGCGCCGGACACTCTGGCGACGCCGGATCTGGTCGCCTCAAGCGACACCGGCAGCAGCAGCTCCGATAATGTTACGACCGACGCCACGCCGACATTCGCCGGCAGCAATACGACGGGGTCCGCCCTACACTCTCTCTTGGCCAATGGTGTAACGGTCGGAAGTTTTACCAGCGAAGCAGGCGGAACCTACAATGTCACCGCCAGCTCGCTCACGGCGGGTTCCTATTCCATCACAATCCGAGAGCAGGACTCTGCCGGGAATGTCTCTTCGGACTCCCCGGCGCTCGGGATAACGATCGAGGCGGAGAGTTCGGGTGGCGGCTCGTCCGGCGGCGGATCTTCTGGAGGTGGCTCGGGGACCGGAGCGACGAGTACGACCACAACGACAACGACAACGAATCCGACCACAGGCGCGACCACTGTCACCCAGACCCAAACGGTACAGAACACGTCGTCGAGCGCGTCTGCATCGGCGCCGATCGTTCAGAACACCAACAACAACGGGAATGTGGTGACCGCGACCCTGCCCGCCCAGACGTCGATAACCTCCGAAGGACCGTCCACGGCCCAGAGCAGGGACGACGCTTTGACAACACTGATTACCGCTGTCGATGCGCGGGACTCTACCGGCGAGACAAGTCTGATCAGCGGGGCCCAGAGTTTCCTGAACAGGCTTGGCTCGACCACGACTCTCGATGTGCGAACTATCATTCCGACGACAACATCCACCAATCTGAGTGCGCCGATCGTCATTTCCGGCACCTCGGCTTCCGCCGGTACCACCCAATCGGAAGCCTTCGTGATCGACCTTCGCTCGTTGCCCGCAGGATCGACGCTCCAACTCGACAACATCGAGTTCGCCAGCATCATCGGTTCGGCTACGGTCAACGGCGGTGCTGGCGACAACTACGCGATTGGTGACGATGCCGCCCAGTTCATCTCGCTTGGCGCAGGCAACGATACGCTGTTCGGTGGCGACGGGGATGACACCATCGGGTCGGATACCGGCGACGACAGTCTCGGTGGAGATGGTGGAAATGATCGGGTCTTCGGCGGTGTGGGTAACGATACGGCGTTCGGCGGCGTCGGCATGGATGCGGTGTATGGCAACCAGCATGAAGATGTCCTCTATGGGAATCAGGACAACGACACCATCTTCGGCGGACAAGACAATGATACCGTCTTCGGGGGTCAGCACGACGACGTAATCTATGGGAACATGGGTCAGGACAGCCTCTCCGGCCAACTCGGCGCGGACACCATTTTTGGCGGGCAATCGGACGATTTGGTCTATGGCGGGGACGGCAACGATTTTTTGTTCGGCAACAGGCAGAACGACACCCTCTCCGGCGGCCGCGGGGACGACACGGTTTCAGGTGGTGAGGACGCCGATGTCCTCTACGGCGGCGCGGGCAACGATGTACTCCAAGGCGGCGACGGAGCCGATACGTTGTATGGGGGTACCCCAGGGAACGCTTTCGGTCTCGATGAGTTGCACGGTGGTGATGGAGACGACGTTTTCTATGGCGGTGAGGGCATCGACTGGATCTTCTCAGGATCCGGGAGCGACGTGATTTACCTGGAGGACAACAACGGCTACGACGTTCTTGCGGATTTCGACGCGTCCGCGGGCGATGTGATCCGCATCACTGTAAACGCCAACGGAACCGATATCGCTGATTTTGCGGGTATCCAGGCGGCCGCGTCCGACAATGGCGACGGGGATGTGGAAATCGCACTCGGATCGAGCAATTACGTGCGGATCATTGGGCTGACCTCGTCGCAGTTGAGTTCCGACATGTTCCAGTTTTTCTGATACGCGTCGCCCTATCGGACGGCGTGAGTCCGAGCCGGTCACACCGGCGACCTTGCTGTCGGCTCCCGCCGGGCCTACCGGTCAGTGGGAGCGGGGGCGAACGTGAGCAGGCCGAGCGTCTCTCCGGTCTCGGCATCAAGAAGCAGGATCGCCGTTCCACCATCGATCAGTCTTAGCGTTGCCGCGATCCGGCGGCCATCGATCTCTGTGGAGACAATCCGCGCGCCTGCGGGAAGCGGAATCACCAGATCGCCGATCGCACTCGGAGCGTCGACGGACGCTGATCCGCCGACGATCGACGGTGCCGGATGCTCGGCGGCTCCGGACAGACGCTTCGCGATGGTGACACCTATGACGGCGATGCCGACGACGATCATGACGCCCATGACGACCGCAGCGATCTTGATAACGCCGAGGTAGGGCACTTCGCGCCGCTTCTCCCCGGATGAGCCTTCGCCTATGGTGCCCGACATGATCGATGATCCCGTCCTGTATGAGCCCGACGTCCCGACGCCGGAAGCAGAAACCGTCCTCGTAGAAGCATCCGCCGGGACCCTGGCCAGCCTGCCCGTCGATCGGATCGACCGTTGGCTCGCCGCGGCGGTGGATCGCCTCGAAGATCCTCCCTCGCTGTCTCGTAGCCGATTGAAGTCATTGATTCTAAATGGCAATGTTAGCGCGGGCTCGGCGACGATAAACGACCCCTCGACACCGGTCAAACCGGGGGTGATTTACCGCATCACTTTGCCCCCGCCGGAAGCGGCCGAACCGGAGGGACAGGACCTTCCGTTGAACGTGGTCTTCGAGGACCGCGAACTGATCGTGATCGATAAGCCGGCGGGTATGACGGTCCATCCCGCGCCAGGCTCGCCCAGGGATACGCTGGTTAACGCGCTGATAGCTCATTGCGGCGACAGTCTTTCGGGGATCGGGGGAGTGCGTCGGCCCGGAATTGTGCATCGGATAGACAAGGACACCTCCGGCCTGTTGGTGGTGGCGAAGACCGATAGGGCGCATACCGCTCTTGCGGCTCGATTTGCAGCGCACGACATTGACCGTGCCTACCGCGCCGTTTGCTTTGGAAACCCGGTTCCGCCAGCGGGTCGGATCGAGGCGGCGATCGGGCGCCATCCGAAGGATCGCAAACGCATGGCTGTGGTGGATGAGGCACGGGGGCGCTACGCCGTCACCCACTACCGAACAATCGAACGACCGAAGGGAGCGGCCTTGCTGGAGTGTCGCCTGGAAACCGGTCGTACGCATCAGATCCGTGTGCATCTCAGTCATATCGGTCATCCGCTGATCGGAGATCCCGTTTACGGTCGCGGTCATGGCGCCCGGGTCTCCCGAATACCTCAGGCTTCCCGTGAAGCTGTCCGCGGGTTCCCTCGCCAGGCCTTGCATGCCGCGGTATTGGGTTTCGAGCATCCTGTATCCGGCGAGGCCCTGTCTTTTGAGAGTCCGTTGCCGGAAGATCTTGTGGCGCTTTTGAGGGCTTTGGCCGCAGCCTGACGCTCTGCCTTCAAATCGCCATCAGCGACACTAAATATTAACCAGTGGGAGGGTCCGGTTGGCCTGTCCCGAACCGAGGTCGACTGAGAAGGACACTTCATGGCGTCGAGCGGCAATACGCTGCCTACGATCAGCGTCGAGGGAAATCTGTCGCGGTACTTGCAGGAGATTCGCAAGTTCCCGATGCTTGAGCCGGAGGAGGAATACATCCTCGCCAAGAACTGGCGCGAGCATGAGGATACGGCAGCCGCCCACAAGCTGGTCACCAGCCATCTGCGCTTGGTGGCGAAAATCGCCATGGGCTACCGAGGGTACGGGTTGCCGGTGGCGGAACTGATCTCCGAAGGCAATGTCGGTATGATGCAGGCTGTGAAGCGCTTCGACCCGGAGCGTGGATTCCGCCTCGCGACATACGCGATGTGGTGGATTCGTGCCTCAATCCAGGAATACATCCTGCACTCGTGGTCGCTTGTGAAGATGGGTACGACCGCGGCTCAGAAGAAACTGTTCTTCAATTTGCGTAAATTGAAGGGGCAGATGCAGGCCATTGAGGACGGCGATCTTCCGCCGGAAAAGGTCAAGGCGATCGCCGAACGGTTGGACGTGACCGAGGCCGACGTGATTTCCATGAATCGCCGGTTGGCGAGTCCGGATCACTCGTTGAATGCACCCCTGCGTGTCGACGGTGAGGGCGAATGGCAGGACTGGCTGGTCGACGACGATCAGGTCAGCCAGGAGACGCGGCTCGCCGAGGATGAGGAACTGAAGAAGCGTCGCGCGCTCCTGAACAACGCGATGGAGACGCTGAACGATCGGGAGAGGCATATCCTTACCGAACGGCGTCTGCGGGACGATCCGACGACTCTAGAGGACCTGAGCCAGGAATATGGCATCAGCCGAGAGCGTGTCCGTCAAATCGAGGTGCGCGCTTTCGAGAAACTGCAGAAAGCGATGAAGAACGCGGCGATGGAAGAAAAGCTGCTGATCGATCGTAACTGACCGCGTTCGACCGGCCGTTTGAGACGGCGGAAGGCTCTGGGGCGCTTGGCGCTCCGGTCACTTTCCGCCGTCGGCGTTGCCTCATTTTTCTGAGGCCGGCTTGTCTGCTTCGTTGCTGCCGGCGACGCCAGGACCCCATTCCTCCACCAGATCGCGCTGGCGCCGACGAAGCCTCTGAACCCTTTGATCGGCGCGCATGGCGATGAACATGCCCACGATGCCAGGCGCTACGAAATAGATCGCCCAACCGATCGCCGCCGCCCCGAACATGACAAGCCAGGTGAACGGGTTTGCGATGATGGTGAACGCGTGGTCGTAGGAATGGTCCTGCGTCCACAGTTCGATCATGTACGGCAGTACGCCGGTGAAATTCATGCATCCGACGCAAAGGGTCGCGTACTTTTCCGGACGCCGGTCCGTCAGCATCGCGGCCAAAGTCGGCGTCATGCCGACCACCAGAAGCATCATGGACGGCAGGAACATCACCGCGCCGCCCGCGACGAGAACGAACATGATTGTTTTGGTTGCGGCGGAACTGGCGGTGTTGGCGTTCATCGAAAGCAGAGGATCCTATGTCAATGGGAACGGGGGCGGGTCAAAGCATGTACAACACGATGATGGCGGTCGCGCTCAGGCTGCCGACGACGCCGGAGGCGACGGCAGCCACCTGTTCGCCAAGCTCGGTTGCCATATGCTCCCTATTGTTCAGTTCCAGGGAAAGCTGTTCTATCTGCGCGCCACAGTATCGGTGCTCCTGCTGAGCGTGAGCGTAGCCCTGCTGGTCACGCTGGATTGCTTTCTGATCTGAGTAGATCGCCTGCAGTTCCATGAGCATGCCGGTCTCAGCGGCGCGCGCGACATTCGCCTCCACCGCCTTGCGTTGCTTGAGGTTGTGGAAACTGTCGACCGCCGGCTCCATCAATTCCGCAAACCACGCCGCCAGGGCCGGGGCCGGTCCGTTCTTGGTCATCACCTGGATACGGGCGAGAAGGGACAGAGCTGCGAGCGTCTGATTTGTTCCGGTCGTGTCGTTGGCGGAAAGCGCGCGCAGATACCGCTCGTCCACGTCAGTAGAGCGCGCTGCGGCGAACGCGGCGATGTGGCGGTCGATGGGGGTCCTGGGCCGGTCCCGCCCCTTGGCTGCGCCTTCCATTGCTGGGATCAGCCGATCGATCGTGGTGACGAAGAACGGCTCGATGAGCGGTGAAAGGCAGTGGAGGTGGCGGTTGAGTTCGTACAGGACCCGCTCGATTCCGTAGCCCATTCCGGACATGTTCAACGGAACCGGCAGTTTGTCGAAGATTCCGTACATTTCGTTCAGATCCGACCGGCTGCGTGTCTGCAGCCCCATCCAGGCACCAATGAACTTACCGTTCACAAGGTCGGCAATCTTCTGACGCATATCCTCGCGGTCGAATCCCATCGCCAGTGCCGGGCCGACGCCGTCCACATGGGCGCTGAAGCCCTTGTGTCGCAGCGGCGCGCCCGGATCGAGCGCCATACAGGCCCGCGTCACCAGGCGCGGGTTCTCGGAATCCGGCGTCTTGGCCAACAGCGCTTGGCTTCCGACCGTCTTGGTGATCGCGTCCACCACCCGCTCGTCGGTCAGGCTACGCCGAAGCCAGTTGTCGAAATCCTGCCCTCGGACTACCTCGCCGGAGACCATCCAATTCCGTCCGAGCGCGTCGGCTGCAGATCGCACGTTGTCGTAGTCGCGTCCGGCGATGGTGATCGGGCGGGCGGCTTTCGGCGGCAGCTTCGCCTGTTTGGGCGTCAGCCGCCGACCGCCGATCCAGAGCTCGACCTCGCGAACCGACCATCGATCGCGCGGATCATCGGCGAGCAGGCCGCGCAGCAGCTCGACCATGTTCATCTGGATCCGGGCTCCCGCCGTCAGCGTGGCATAGGAGCTCGTAGTGATTTTGCGTTCGACCAGTTCCGCCGCCGATGCGTCATGGACCGGATTCCGGCCGAGGAGCAGAAAGATCAGGCAGACGCCGATGGCATAGAGGTCGTCGCTGACGCTCCCGCGACCCCGCGCCTCCGGGTCCGCCATGCTTTGTTCCAGGGTCTCGCAGAAGGTCGGATTGTAAAGGCCCGGCGGGGCCGTGAGCGCGTCGCCCAGAATGATATGCCGCTTATTGGCGTCGGAGTAGAACAGGTTGTCCGGGCGGATTGCCCGGTGAGGCACGCCGCGGGCCGACATGTCGCGCAGCACGTTCATGGCCGGCGTCAGGAAATTCCGGGTGATCGCCTCGTCGCTGAGAGGCGTGATCGTGGAAGCTGGGTTCATCGCGACGCGGCCGCCGAGCGGTTTCTCGTAGGCGACAATCGCAAGCCGCCGATTCATCGGTCGCCAAGTGGCGATGCCCCACTCGACGAATCGGATGAGCCCGTTGGTGGTGAACCCCCGCATGGACTCCAGATCTTGATGACGATAGGGGATCCGTGGATCGCAGACATACGCGACCATTTCCCCCTGGCTTTCCCGGCGGGCTTTGGCGGCGTAGGCGGCCGCGTTTTGAAGATTGAACTCGGGAAGCGGACGATCGGGGTCGATCTCGATCCGTTCCCTAAGGACGACAGGGTCCGCCACGTATGAGTCCTCCAGCCGCGCGACTCAAGGCGCGCGCGTGAAGTCTAGCACGCCGCATCGCGCGGTCGAAGATCCGGGGCGGTCGCGACCGACCGGCCGGCCTCAGTCGGCGAACGGATCCTCCATCAGAATGGTATCCTCGCGTTCGGGCGAGGTCGACAGAAGGGTGACGGGCGCTCCGATCAGCTCTTCCACCCGGCGCACGTATTTGATCGCATTCGCAGGGAGCTGGCCCCATGAGCGTGCGCCCTTCGTGCTCTCCGACCAGCCCTCGATGGTCTCGTAGACCGGCTCGACCCGACGCTGTGCCGCCATGCCGGCGGGAAAGTAGTCGATCGTCTCGCCGTCCAGGATGTAGCCGGTACAGACCTTCAGTTCCTCAAGGCCGTCCAGGACGTCGAGCTTGGTCAGCGCAATGCCGGTGATGCCGCCGGTTCGGACCGCCTGGCGCACCATCACGGCGTCGAACCACCCGCAGCGCCGCGCCCGACCGGTGACGACGCCGAACTCCCGGCCCCGCTCGCCCAGCAGCTTGCCGGTCTCGTCCGTGAGTTCGGTCGGGAACGGGCCTTCGCCGACCCGAGTTGTATAGGCCTTGGCGATACCGAGAACGGTGCCGATCGAGGTCGGGCCGATGCCGGAGCCGGTAGCCGCCTGCCCGGCGACGGTATTGGAGGAGGTGACGAACGGGTAGGTGCCGTGATCGACGTCCAGCATGACCGCCTGGGCCCCTTCGAACAGGATACGCTTGCCGGCACGTCGGGCGGCGTCGAGGCGCTCGGAAACCCGGCAGGCGTAGGGCAGGATCTTCGGTGCGATCGCCTCCAACTCGGCGACCAACGCCTCGGCATCGATCTCTGGCTGACCGAGACCGCGCAGATAGGCGTTGTGGTGCTCGGCAAGGTAGGCGGCCTTGGCCTTCACGGTCTCCGGCTCCGCCAGATCGCCGACGCGGATCGCCCGGCGGCCGACCTTGTCCTCGTATGCGGGGCCGATTCCGCGCCCGGTGGTGCCGATCTTGCTGTCGCCGCGCGCTCTCTCACGGGCCTGATCGAGCATGCGGTGGACAGGCAGGATCAGCGCGGCGACTTCCGAGATCTGCAGGTCGTCCGGCGTCAGGGAGATGCCCTGTTCCTCGATCTGCTGCTTCTCGGCGACGAAGGCCCAGGGGTCGACCACCACGCCGTTGCCGATCACCGAGAGCTTACCCTTGCGGACAACGCCGGACGGCAGGAGGCTCAGCTTGAACGTCTGGTTGCCGATGACGAGCGTATGGCCGGCGTTGTGTCCGCCCTGAAACCGGACCACCACGTCAGCGCGTTCCGACAGCCAGTCGACGATCTTGCCTTTTCCCTCGTCGCCCCATTGGGCGCCGATCACCGCGACATTGCTCATGCTCTTGTCCCCAGTCTGTGCGGCCTCGACGGCCTCAGCTCAGCGCCGCCACATGGCCGTCGCGCAGAATGAAAGTGCAGCCCATGCGCCGGGCCTCGGACTCGGCGTCTTCCGCCGGCGTCAGTCCAGCCACCGTGATTCGGCCTTGCCGCCGCAGCGCCGCCGCCTGATCCCGCGGCGTACCGTGCGGTAGAAAGACTGTCTCGGGGCGTTTCGGGTCGGGCAGGGCCTGCAGGACACGTTCAAGATAGAGGGTGAAGCCGGTGGCCGTCCCGTCGGGATCGTGATTGGGCTGGTAACGGCCGCCTCGGCCCATTTCCGCCCTGACGCCGCGGGCAAAGAGGCTGAAGGCGATGCCCGTATGGTACTCGAAGCCTCTGTTTTCCGCCGGATCGAGCGTCACCGACAGGTCCGGTTCCACGGCGGTCACCAAGTCGACGACCTGGGTCAGTCGGTTCAGGGCAGACCGGGCGTCGCCCGGCAGGTCGAGCGCCGTCAGAGCGCGCATCGCAGAGTCTCGCGGACCGGCGGCCTCCAGCAGGTCTACAAGGACGGAGGCTGAGTCGCCCGCGATCTCCTCCACCGCCGCCACGTCCTTGCGATCGATGGCCTGGCGCAGGGCGGTCATTGTCTTGCGCGGCAGGTCGAGTTGCGCCAGCACCGTCGGCACGAGCGTCGGCACCATCAGGTCCAGGGACATGCGCTCGACGCCGACCGCGCGCAGGGTCTCGATGGCGACGAGAATGATCTCGGCGTCCGCTTCGGCGGTCGAGCTGCCGATCAGCTCGGCGCCGACCTGCACGACCTCACGCTCGGGATTGAGCTGGCTTGCCGTTGTCCGCAGAACCTCACCGGCGTAGCAGAGCCTGATCGGCCTCGGCGCGTTCTTGAGGCGGGAGGTGGCGATGCGGGCCGCCTGTGCCGTCATATCTGCGCGCAGGCCCATCATCCGCTGGGAAATGGGATCCATCAGCCGGAACACGCGCTCGGCTGTGGCGGCGCCCGGGCCCTGTAGAAGACTGGTCTCGAACTCGATCAGCGGCGGCTTCACCCGCAGGTACCCGTGTCCGATGGCCGTTGACATCATACGGTCGATCAGCCGGGCTTCGTTGGCCGCGTTCGGCGCGAGGATGTCACGAAAGCCCGCCGGCAGGAGGGCGGTCTGGGCGGGATCCAGGACGGGATCGTCGGTCACGGGACGCAGATACCTTTGGGTCGTCACGATTCCACCGTCAGGTGGCGCCCTCTGTTAGAGGAAACCGACCCGGAGGGCAACGGGTGAGGCGGTGGACGTCCCGCCGTCCGCCCGGCGCTTCCCGGCGCAGGGCCGGGAAGCGTGTCGTGTGCGGTGTGGGTCAGTCGACCCGCTTGCCGCCCTCGTAGCGGTACCAGCCGCGGCCGTAGCGCCGTCCCAGGCGGCCGGCGGCGTGGAGCTGCTTGATGGTCGGCCGGGTGTGCATACGGTCGCCATAGGCGTCCTCGAGGATCTGACTGACCTTCAGGGTCAGGTCGATGGTGATGTTGTCCATCAGTTCGAACGGGCCGACCGGATGGCCGAGGCCGAGGCGGCAGCCAGTGTCGATATCGGCCGGGGTGCAGGCGCCTTCCTCGACCAGGCGGATCGCCTCGTCCCACATGGCGAACAGGATGCGGTTGACGGCGAAGCCGACCACGTCCTTGACCTGGATCGGGGTTTTGCCCGGCAGCTCGACCATTGCCGTGGCGCGCTTGACCACCTCGGGATCGCTGTCCATGCCGCTGATCACCTCGACCAGCTTCATACGGCTGACCGGCGAGAAGAAGTGCAGGCCCAGGAAATTGCCCTGGCGCGCCTCCGAGAAGTAGGAGGCCAGCACCGAGATCGAGATCGACGAGGTGTTCGAGGCGATGATCGCGTCCGGCTTGCAGACGGCGTCGAGCTCCTTGTAGAGCGCGCCCTTGGCCTCCTGGTCCTCGGTGATCGCCTCGATCACCAGATCACAGTCGCCGAAGGTTGAGACATCGGTGAAGGTCTCGATATTCGCCAGGGCCCGGGGTTTGTCCTCCTCTGCGAAGAAACCGCGGCCGATGCCGGCATCCAGCGTCTTCTCCAGCTTGGCCATCGCCTTGTCGACGAACTCCTGGCTGGAGTCCATCATCCGGACCTTGACGTCGGCAAGCGCGTAAACGAGCGCGATTTCGGAACCCATCATGCCGGCGCCGCACACGCCGAGACGTTGGATGGTCATGGGATCGTCCTCCAGAACGGTAGAGTCATAGGGCGGTGGTCAGTCTCAGAACCAGCTCTCTTGCACATCGACAAGCGTCGCGTCGAGTGATTGCAGCAGTCGGGCGCGCTGTTCCGCTCTCGGCAGCTCCCAGCGGGCGACATAGCGGGCGGCTGCGAGCTTGCCTTTGGCGAAGTCGCCGGTCTCACCCGCCGCGGCGATCGCCTGTCGAGTCCAGATCCATCCGAACACGGTGAGGCCGGCGAGATCCATGTACGCTTCGGCATTGGCCAGCAGTCGGATCGGGCCGATCTCGGGCGCCACGCCCGTCAGCTTCTCGGTAGTATCGACCAGCCAGTTCCGGGCGATCCGCGTGGCGTCCCGAATCTCGGCAACCTCTTGGATCTCGGCCGCCTCCAGGATGGTTGCGTCGATCTCCTCGATGACCGCGGAAAAAGCGGCGCCGCCGTGGATCGACGCTTTGCGGCCGAGCAGGTCGATCGCCTGGATGGCGTTGGTGCCCTCGTGGATCGGGTTCAGCCGGTTGTCGCGGTAGAAACGCTCGACCGGGAAGTCGCGGGTGTAGCCATAGCCGCCGAAGACCTGCATAGCGTTGTGGTTGGCGACCAGAGCCTGATCGGAGAACCATGCCTTGATGATCGGTGTGAGGAAGTCGAGGAGCAGGCTCTCGCGCCGGCGCAGATCCTCGTCCGGGTCGTGATTGGCCCTGTCGATCCGCAAGGCGAGGTCGAGCGCCAGCATCAAGCCGCCCTCGGCGACTGCCTTCTGCTGCAGAAGCATGCGCTTCACATCGGCATGCTCGATCAACCGAAGCTGTGGCGTGGTCGGATCCTTGTCGCCCGGATGGCGTCCCTGGGGCCGCTCCCGAGCATAGGCGAGGCTCTCCATGTACCCCTGATAGGCCAGCATGATGGCGCCGAAGGCCACGCCGACGCGGGCCTCGTTCATCATGTGGAACATCTGCAGGAGGCCCTTGTTCGGCTCGCCGACGATCCAGCCGATGCAGTCGTCGTCTTCGCCGAAGCTGAGCGCGGTGTTGACCGTCCCGCGATAGCCCATCTTGTGGTTCAGCCCGATCAGCCGCACGCCGTTCGGCGCCCCCGGTCGCCCGGCGTCGTCGAGACGGTAGCGCGGGACGATGAAGAGGCTCAGGCCCTTGACGCCCGGCGGAGCGCCGTCGATGCGGGCGAGGGTCATGTGGACGATGTTTCCGGCGATTTCGTGCTCGCCGCCCGACGTCCACATCTTCGAACCCTTGATGGCGTAGGAGCCGTCGTCCAGCGGCTGCGCCATTGTCCGCACATCGGATAGGGAGGACCCGGCATGGGGTTCCGACAACGCCATGGTGCCGAGGAATCGGCCTTCGAGCATCGGCTGCATCCAAAGGCGCTGCTGCTCCGCGGAACCGTGGGCGTGGATCAGGTTGGCCGCGGCGATGGTGAGAAACGGATAGGCGGCGGTCGGTACGTTCGCCGCCTTGAAATGGGCGAAGGCGGCCTGCTGGATCGTCCAGGGGAGCTGCATGCCGCCGCGATCGGCGTCGTGGTGGGCCGCCATGAAACCGGCCTCCGCGAAGGCGCGCACCGCCTCGCCGATCTCGGGGATCAGCACGACCTTGCCGTTCTCGAGATACGGCTCGTTGGCGTCGGCCTTGGCGGCGTGCGGTCTGAATTTCTCCTCGGCGATACGCCGTGCGGTCTCGATCACCGCATCGAAGGTCTCGCGCCCATGATCGGCGAACCGGTCGTAGCGGGTCAGCTGTTCGGCGTCGAGGACGCGCCAGAGGGCGAAGTCCAAGTCACGCGGATCGATCAGTGGCGGCGCCATGGCGTCAGGCTACCAAAAAGCCGCCGTCGACGGTGACCACCGTCCCGGTCATATAGCGCGAGGCGTCGGAGGCGAGCAGCAGCAGGGCGCCGTCCAGATCGTCCGATTGGCCGAGCTGGCGCTGGGGAATGCCCTTCACCAGCTTCTCGCCGGCCGGCGTGTGAAAGAAGTCGCTGTTGATCGGGGTTTCGATGTAGCCGGGCGCCAGGGCGTTGACCCTCACGCCGACCCGGGCCAGCTCGAGGCCCATGGACTTGGTGAGCTGGATCAGGGCCGCCTTCGACGCGCAGTAGCTCGACAAATGTCCGATCACGCTCTGGCCCAGCACGCTGGCGATGTTGATGATCGAGCCACCATTCCGGTCCGCCATCCGCCTGGCCGCCTCCTGACCGGCGAGGAAGCAGCCCTTGAGATTGGTGTCCAGCACCGAGTCCCAGTCTTCGACGGTCATCTCCAGGAACGGCTTGGTCACAGCGATGCCGGCATTGTTGACCAGGACGTCCACGGGGCCGAGCGCCTCCTCGGCGGCGTCAAAGGCGGCGCGTACCGATGCAGGATCGATCACGTCCATCGACACAGCCGCCGCGATGCCGCCCGCCGCCTCGATTTCGCTCTTCAGCGCGTCGAGCTTGTTCGTTTGGCGGGCGGCGAGCGCCACTTTGGCACCGGCGGACGCGAGGGTACGGGCGAATCCCGCGCCCAGTCCCTGGCTCGCGCCGGTCACGAGGGCGGTCTTTCCGGAAAGATCGAAGCGGTCGGACATCGGTGGAACTCCTGCGTCGCACTGCGTGGCGCGACTCATAGCCCCCGCGTGGCGCAGGCGCCAACCCACAACCTCTGCGGCGGCCCGGTCGGAGCGTCCGGCGGTCAGGAGTTGGGCGCATCCGTCGAGTGAATGGGCCGGCCTTCCACCGTCGCGAAATCCACCGTCGGGACGAGGTCGGCGATCACTTGCTCGGTTTCCTGCGCGGTGCCGCAGTTGGCGATTACCGTGGGGTGGGGGCCGTCGAGGTCGCCACTGCCGAGCCGGGTCTCGATCTGGCGTTCGCAGACGGCGCGGGAGTCGTAGAACGCGTCGGCGACGGGGATCGGCTCGCACTGCGCGCCCGCGTCCGAGCAGCCGAACAGACTGAGAACGAGCAGCACCTTTTCCATATCCATAACCACGTTTCGCCCCGTGTAACGAGACCGGCGGATGGGTGGTTCCGTTTTCGGCGACGTTCCGGGCGCCTTTCCCCTCGGCTCGCCCGCCATCCATCCTTGATTTGCCTCGGGTGCCCGTCTAGGTTCTCGCACCCGCGAAAGACCGCGAGAGACGAGACATGCCCGACGGCGACAGGCCCGGCACACCGCATCAGCCCCGCACCGACTTCCAGTCCCTGATACTGACGCTGCAGTCCTATTGGGCCAGCAAGGGATGCGTCGTGCTTCAGCCCTATGACATGGAGGTGGGCGCCGGCACCTCCCACCCGGCGACGACGCTGCGTTCCCTTGGCCCGGACGACGTGTGGCGCACCGCCTACGTGCAGCCATCGCGGCGTCCGACGGACGGTCGCTACGGCGAGAACCCGAACCGCTTGCAGCACTACTACCAGTTTCAGGTCATCGTGAAGCCGTCGCCGGTCGATAGCCAGGAGCTCTATCTCGGCTCCCTGCGCGCCATCGGCCTCGATCCCATGGCTCACGACATCCGATTCGTCGAGGACGACTGGGAGAACCCGACCCTCGGGGCGTGGGGGCTCGGCTGGGAGGTCTGGTGCGACGGGATGGAGGTCTCGCAGTACACCTACTTCCAGCAGGTGGGCGGCATCGACTGCGCGCCGGTGAGCCTGGAGCTCACCTACGGCCTCGAACGCCTCGCCATGTACATCCAGGGCGTGGACGACGTGTACATGCTCGACTGGGACGGGATTCCGGAAGAGGACGGCGGCAAGGTCTACGGCGACGTCTACAAACAGGCGGAGCTGGAGTTCTCGACCTACAATTTTGAACACGCCGATACCGACCAGTTGTTCCGGCGATTCAAGGATTGCGAGGCCGAGTGCGCGAAGCTGCTGGAGGCGAACCTCCCGCTGCCGGCCTATGACCAGTGCCTCAAGGCCGGTCACGCCTTCAACCTGCTCGACGCGCGCGGCGTGATCAGCGTGACCGAACGTCAGGCCTATATCGGCAGGGTCCGCACGCTGGCGAAGGGATGCTGCGAGAAGTGGGTCGAGGTCAGCAGCGCCTGGAAGGCCGACTGGGAAAAGAAGAAGGCGGCCGCGCGCCGCTCTGGAGCCGACAATGCCTGAACTGCTGCTGGAGCTGTTCTCCGAGGAGATTCCGGCGCGCATGCAGGCGCGCGCGGCCGAGGACCTGAAGAAGCTCGTCACCGAAAAGCTCAAGGCCGCCGGTCTTGCCTTCGACAGCGCCGAGGCCTTCGTCACCCCGCGCCGGCTGACCCTTGTGGTGGACGGCCTACCCGACAAGCAGCCGGACGTGAGCGAGGAACGACGCGGTCCGCGAGTCGACGCTCCGGAGAAGGCGATCCAGGGCTTCCTCGGTTCGACGGGACTGACGCTGGACCAGTGCGAGAAGCGCGACACCGGCAAGGGCGAGTTCTGGTTCGTCGTGATCGAGAAGAGAGGTGAGGCGACCGCCGACGTACTGCCGGGGATCATCCTCGCCGCGATCCGCGAGCTGCCCTGGCCGAAATCCATGCGCTGGGGCCGCAACAGTTTTCGCTGGGTGCGGCCGTTGCACCACATTCTCGCGGTCTTTGACGGGGCCGTCCTGGATGGCGGCCTCGATCTCGGCGAGGCGCAACTCACCTTCACCGGCGAGACGCGGGGGCATCGCTTCCTGGCACCGGACGCCGTGGCGGTGTCATCGTTCCATGAGTATCGCACCGAGGTCGGCGGCGCCTTCGTCATGCTCGACCGTGAGGATCGCAAGGAAGCGATCGCCTCCGGCGCCAAGGCGCTTGCCGAGGCGGAGGGGCTGGTGCTGCGCGACGATCCGGGCCTTCTGGACGAAGTCTGCGGTCTGGTCGAATGGCCGGTGCCGCTGATGGGGCGGATCGATGCGGAGTTCATGTCAGTGCCGCCGGAGGTGCTGGTCACCTCCATGCGCAGCCACCAGAAGTATTTCGCCTGCGAGAAACCCGACGGCAAGCTGGCCGACCGGTTCATCCTGGTCTCCAACATGGCGAGCGAGGAGACGCGCGACGCCAACATCGTCGCCGGCAACGAGAAGGTGCTGCGGGCGCGGCTCAGCGACGCCAAGTTCTTCTGGGACCAGGACCGGGCCGTGAAGCTCGGCGACCGCCGCGAGGCGCTCCGCGACGTCAAGTTCTACGACAAGCTCGGCACAATGGCCGACAAGGTGGAGCGGGTGACCCGACTGGCCGCCGAGGTCGCGCTGACGGTCGGCGCCGAGCCGGATCTGGCGCGGCGCGCGGCGTCGCTCGCCAAGGCGGATCTGACCACCGGCATGGTGGGCGAGTTTCCGGAACTGCAGGGCGTGATGGGCCGCTACTACGCCCTCGACGCCGGCGAGGACGCCCAGGTCGCCGACGCGATCGCCCAGCATTATTCGCCGCTCGGCCCGACCGACACCTGCCCGACGGCGCCGGTGTCGGTCGCCGTGGCCCTGGCCGACAAGGTCGACACGCTGGTCGGTTTCTTCGCCATCGGCGAGACGCCGACCGGCTCCAAGGACCCGTTTGCGCTCCGCCGCGCCGCGCTGGGCGTGATCCGGCTGATCATCGAGAACGGGCTTAGGGTCAACCTACTGCGGCTCTTCGCCGAGGCACGGGTCCGGATCAAGGGCGCCCAGGGCTCGACAGCGAACGTCGATGCCACGCTCCTCGACTTCTTCGCAGATCGCTTGAAGGTTCACTTACGCGAGCAGGGCGTGCGCCATGACCTGATCGCCGCCGTCTTCGAGCTGGGCGGAGAAGACGATCTGGTCCGCCTGCTGGCCCGCGTGCACGCGCTGAGCCACTTCCTGGCGACCGACGACGGCGCGAATCTTCTCGCCGGCTATCGCCGCGCCTCGAATATCCTGCGTGCCGAGGAGAAGAAGGATGGGCCCTTTGCCGCGACCGCTTCCGCCTTCGCCGACCGCATCGATCCGTCGTTTCTGAGCCAGCCGGAGGAAATGGCGCTGTATGAGGCCGTGCGCCGCGCGCAGACGGCAATTCAGGGTCATCTGGCCAGCGAGGACTTTACGAATGCGATGTCCTCGATATCTCACTTGCGGGGGCCGATCGACGCATTCTTTGACGCGGTCACCGTCAACGCCGACGATGCGGCACTGAGAACCAATCGACTGCGCCTGCTCGATGCCGTCAGAACGGTGATGGGGACCGTCGCCGACTTCTCGCGGATCGAGGGCTGAAAGATCGAGGAACAAGAAGCATGACACAGTGGGTTTACGGTTTCGGCGGCGGTTCGGCCGAAGGGCGTGCGGACATGCGCAACCTTCTGGGTGGAAAGGGTGCGAATCTGGCGGAGATGAGCTCGATCGGTCTACCCGTGCCGCCTGGCTTCACCATCTCCACCGAGGTCTGCACCTACTACTACGACCACGGCGAGACCTATCCCGGCGACCTGACCGATGCCGTCGAGGTGGCGATCAAGAAGATCGAGGACGAGGTCGGGATGGTGTTCGGCGATGCCGACAATCCGCTCCTGGTTTCCGTCCGCTCCGGAGCTCGGGTCTCTATGCCCGGCATGATGGACACCGTGCTGAATCTGGGTCTGAACGACACCACGGTTCAGGGGTTGATCAAGCGCAGCAACGACGCGCGCTTCGCCTATGACAGCTACCGCCGGTTCATCCAGATGTACGGCGACGTCGTGATGGGTGTCGACCACGGCCATTTCGAGGAACTGCTCGAGTTGGCCAAGGAGGAGAAGGGGGTCTCCCTCGACACCGAACTCAGCGCCGACGACATGAAGGCCCTGGTCGATCAGTTCAAGGCGAAGGTGAAGGAGCAGCTCGACGAGCCGTTCCCGGAGGATCCGCGCGATCAGCTCTGGGGCGCGATCTCGGCGGTCTTCGGCTCGTGGCGGAACAACCGCGCCAACGTTTACCGCAAGCTCCACGGCATTCCGGAAAGCTGGGGGACCGCCGTCAACGTCCAGGCGATGGTCTTCGGCAACATGGGAGACGACTGTGCCACCGGCGTCGCCTTCACCCGCGACCCGTCCACCGGCGAGAACATGTTCTATGGGGAGTTCCTGGTGAACGCCCAAGGCGAGGACGTGGTCGCCGGTATCCGGACGCCTCAGAGCCTGACCGTCGCCGCAAAGCGCAAGCAGGGTTCCGACCTGCCGGCGATGGAAGAGGTCATGCCGGAGGTGTTCCAGCAGCTCGACGATGTGCGTCTCAAGCTGGAGACGCACTACCGCGACATGCAGGACATCGAGTTCACAGTGCAGCAGAAGAAGCTCTACATGCTGCAGACCCGCAGCGGGAAGCGCACTGTCCACGCCGCCCTGCAGATCGCCGTGGACATGTGCCAGGAGGGCCTGATCTCCGAGCGCGAGGCGGTCTCGCGGATCGAGCCCCAGGGCCTCGACCAGCTCCTGCATCCGACACTCGACCCCGAGGCGGAACGCAACGTCATCGCCAAGGGGCTGCCGGCTTCTCCGGGTGCGGCTTCGGGCAAAGTGGTGTTTTCGTCGGACAGTGCCGAGGCGGCGGCGCGCGAAGGCGAGCGGGTGATCCTGGTGCGGATCGAGACCAGCCCGGAGGACATCCACGGCATGCATGCCGCCGAGGGAATCCTGACCACCCGCGGCGGTATGACCAGTCATGCGGCGGTGGTCGCCCGCGGTATGGGGCGGCCCTGTGTGTCGGGAGCCGGACAGATCCGTGTCGACTACGCCAACAAGACGTTCTTCGTCGGCGGCACCGAGGTCAAGGCGGGCGACCGGATCACCATCGACGGCGGTACCGGCGAGGTGATGCTGGGTGAAGTGCCGACGATTCAGCCGGAGCTGTCGGGCAATTTCGCCAAGGTCATGGAATGGGCCGACTCTGTACGGCGCATGCGCATCCGCACGAACGCCGAAACTCCGGCCGACGCCAAGGTCGCCCGCGATTTCGGCGCAGAGGGGATCGGACTGTGCCGGACCGAGCACATGTTCTTCGAAGGGGACCGTATCGTCGCCATGCGCGAGATGATCGTCTCCACCACGGAGGACGGGCGTCGGGGAGCGCTCGCCAAGCTGCTGCCGATGCAGCGCGCCGACTTCATTGAGTTGTTCCGGATCATGGAGGGCCTGCCGGTCACCATCCGCCTGCTCGATCCGCCTCTCCATGAGTTCCTTCCGCATACCGAGGAGGAGATGGCCGAGGTCGCCAAGGCGGCGGGCGTGTCCGTGGAGACGGTGAAACGCCGCGCGCTGGAGCTTACGGAGAGCAACCCGATGCTAGGCCATCGTGGTTGCCGGTTGGCGATCAGCTATCCGGAGATTTCCGAGATGCAGGCGCGGGCGATCTTCGAGGCGGCAACCGAGATCGCGAAGAGCGGAAACGCCCCTCTGCCGGAGGTGATGATTCCGCTGGCCGCGACCGACGCCGAGGTTCGCATCATCAAGGCGATCATCGACCGCGTCGCTGGAGAGGTCGCCCAGGAGAGCGGTGTCAAGGTCGACTACCTGGTCGGAACCATGATCGAGCTTCCGCGCGCGGCCCTGCAGGCGGACAAGATCGCCCAGGAGGCCGAGTTTTTCAGCTTCGGCACGAACGATCTGACTCAGACGACCTACGGCCTGTCTCGGGACGACGCCGGTGCCTTCATCCACTTCTACGAGGAGAAGGGCATCATCGAAGTCGACCCCTTTGTCAGCCTCGACCAGCAGGGTGTCGGCGAACTGGTGAAGATCGCGGCCGAACGGGGGCGGGCGGCCCGCCCCGGCATCAAGCTCGGCATCTGCGGCGAACACGGCGGCGACCCCTCCTCCATCGGCTTCTGCGAGGAAGTCGGGTTGGACTATGTGAGCTGTTCGCCGTTTCGCGTGCCGATCGCCCGCCTTGCCGCGGCACAGGCCACGATCGCCATCGACAAGGTGGCGGAGTAGGCGACCGCAGGGCAGGCGGACCATGGATGGTGCCGAACTCAGGATCGTCCCAGATTGAGGATGGTTCCAGGCGCTGGTTCCGGCTAAACCGGAGCCATGGGCACAATCGCTTGCAATGCCGGTTTGAGCTTTGACGCCGATCCAGTCCGCACGGCGCTGATCGCGATCGATCTTCAGCGCGATTTCCTCGAAGAAGGCGGGATGGTTGCGGCGCTTGGCGATGACATCGCGCCGATGCGGGCGATCATCCCCAACGCGGTCGCCTTGATTGCGGCTGCCCGTGCGGCGGGGCTGATGCTTGTGCATACCCGTGAGGGTTACGCGCCGGACCTGTCCGACATGCACAGCCTCAAGCGCGACCGCAATGTGGCGGGACGCGACGGGCCCCTCGGCCGTTTCTTGATCCGCGGCGAACCTGGCCAGGACCATGTCGCCGAATGCCGTCCCGCCGAGGGGGAAACGGTGCTGGACAAGCCGGGATTCGGAAGCTTCTACCGCACCGACCTGGAAGACCGGCTGCGCGAGCGTAGGATCGACTCGGTGATTCTGTTCGGCGTCACCACCCAGTGCTGCGTCTCGTCCACCCTGCGCGAGGCCGTCGACAGGGGGTTCCGCTGCCTCACGGTCGAGGACGCCTGCGCCGCGACCACGCCGGCCCTGCACGAGGCGGCGATCTCTGTCATCTACGGCGAGAACAACCTGTTCGGGTGGGTCAGCGACACCCGGCGGGTGGTCGAGGGGCTCGTCAGCTGAGGCGATAGCCTGGAACGGCGCCCCTTAGACAGTCAGATCAGCTGAAACACCCCGCCGCTCGCCTTGTAGCGGTCCAGCGCCGCCAGCGTCCGGCTGACCGGATTGGTGCGGTCCTCCGGCAGGGCGTCCGGCGCGAAGAAGCGCACGTCCAGGCTCTCGTGGCCGTCGGCGCGCAGCGTTCCCGACCATTCCGTGACATGAAAGATCATCGCGAAGGCGTGCAGGACGTCGCCGTGCGGATACTCGATGCGGTCGTGGACGGGGTCGCTTGCGAAACCTACCGGTACCAGGTTGTGGGCGACGAGGCCGGTCTCCTCTCGAACTTCCGCCCTGGCGGTGTCCTCGATCGACTGCCCCATCTCGGCCGATCCGGCCGGCCAGCCCCACAGTTTGAAGTCGCCGCGCTTGATCAGCAGGATCTCGCCGGCGGCGTTCTCCACGATGATCCGCGCGCCCGGCATGAGGACCGGGCGCGGTCCGATGATCTTGCGAAGCTGGCCGAGATAGCTGTCGGCGAAGGAGCCGCTCACATCACCGCGCCGATCTGCCAGGGGATGAACTCGTTGTCGCCCATGCCCTGCGCCTCGGACTTGGTCTTGGATCCGGAGGCGACCTCCAGCAGTCGGTCGAAGATCCGCTGCCCCATCTCCTCGATGGAGATGCCCTCGTCCAGCACCTCGCCGCAGTTGATGTCCATGTCGTCCGACATGCGCTGGTACATCGGGGTGTTGGTGGCCAGCTTGAGAGAGGGGGCCGGCTTGCAGCCGTAGACCGAGCCCCGGCCGGTGGTGAAGCAGACGATGTTCGATCCGCTGGCGACCTCGCCGGTGATCGAGGCCGGGTCGTAGCCGGGGCTGTCCATGAAGACGAAGCCCTTGGCGTCGATCACCTCGCCGTACTTGTAGACGCCGGTGAGGTTGGTCGTTCCGCCCTTCGCCGCCGCACCGAGCGACTTCTCCAGAATGGTGGTCAGTCCGCCGCGTTTGTTGCCGGGCGAGGGGTTGTTGTTCATCTCGCCGCCGTTGCGCGCGGTGTAGTCCTCCCACCACTTGATCCGCTCGATCAGCTTCTCGCCGACCTCGCGGCTGACCGCGCGGCGGGTGAGCAGGTGCTCGGCGCCGTAGATTTCCGGAGTCTCGGCCAGGACGGCGGTTCCGCCGTGGCGCACCAGCAGGTTCGCCGCCTCGCCGAGGGCCGGGTTCGCGGTCATGCCGGAATAGGCGTCGGAGCCGCCGCATTGCAGGGCGAGGGTCAGCTCGCTCGCCGGGCAGGGCGCGCGGGTCGCCTGGTTTGCCTTCGGCAGCATGTCGCGGATGATGCCGGAGCCCCAGTCGACGGTTTTCCGCAATCCGCCCGCGTCCTGGATGTTCATCGTCTGGAACGCCTCGCCCCGCTCGATGCCATAGGCCTCCAGCAGGAAGTCGATCTGGTTCACCTCGCAGCCGAGGCCGACCATCAGCACGCCCGCGAAGTTCGGATGCCGTGCCATGCCCCAGAGCACGCGTTGCAGGTTCGCGTAGCCCTCGCCGTCGCCGGCCATGCCGCAGCCGGTGGAGTGGGTCAGCGCCACCACGCCGTCGACGTTGGGGTACTGCTCCAGCACCTGCGGGGTGATCGCCTCGGCGATGTACTTCGCCGCCGTGGCGGAACAGTTCACGCTGGTCAGCACGCCGATATAGTTGCGTGTGCCGATACGGCCGCTGTCGCGCCGGAAGCCCTGGAACGTGGCGAGTTCGCTGTCGTTGAAATAGGCGGTCGGCTTGACGTCGGCGCCGAAGGCGTAGTCGCGCTCGAAGTCCTGCATCTCGACGTTGTGGACATGCACATGGTCGCCCGGCCCGATCGCCTCCGTGGCGAAGCCGATGATCTGGTCGTACTTCCGGATCGGCTCGCCGGCGGCGATCGGTCTCGTCGCGATCTTGTGTCCGGCGGGGACAGCGGCGGTCGTGGTGACCCCTTCGCCGGACAGCTCGACGCCCGGCGTGAGATCGATGCGGGCGGTGACGACGTTGTCGGCCTTGCGGAGGCGGACGATCAGCCGGTTGGCGTCCGAGGCTGCGGACATGGCGATTACTCCCTGGCGAAAACTGTGGCCGTTTCTCGTTGGCCCATCGTGGACGGGGCGAGCATAGCGCGCCGAGGGGTGAGCCGAAACGGGGGACGTGGTTCGCCCTTCAAACAGCTCCCAGCGTCAGCCCGGCAAGCTCCGAGCCCGACCGGGGACTTGGCGGAGAGCCGGTCTTTACGTTGGAGGCTGGGCCCCGACCGACCTCCGGATCAGGTCCGTAGGCCACCGGGATGACGAGCAGCATGAAACTAATTGCTCTCAGCATCTAATTAGGTGCTACCGTCATAGGTATGATCGATACAGCTTCCACCCTGGCGTCCGACGCGGCCGCGTTCCGTCAGTTCAGCCGGTTCTACACGTCCTATATCGGCGCCCTCGGGCCGGACCATCAGGGCAGCGCGGTGTCGCTGACCGAGATGCGGCTGCTCTACGAAATCGCCCACCGGGATGGGCCGACGGCCGGCGAGCTCAGCGCCGCCATGCAGGTCGACCCCGGCTATGTCAGCCGCCTGCTGAAAGGGTTTCGGACCAGGGGGTGGATCGAGGCTGTGGCCGACGCGGCCGATGGCCGGGTCCGGCGGCTCTCGCTCACGGCGGATGGGCGCGCGTCGTTCACGCCCATGTACGACCGGGCCAACGCGGTGGCGGCCGAGATGCTGGCCGCGCTGCCGCCCGGGGACAGATCCCGGCTGCTGTCGGCCATGGCGACGATCCGCGGTATCCTCGATCCGAACAATCCGTCGGTCATGCCCTACCTGCTGCGCCCGCACCGGCCGGGGGACATGGGTGCGGTCATCGCCGCGCACGGGCGTCTCTACGCCTACGAATACGGTTTCGACGTGAGCTTCGAGGCGCTGGTCGCCCGGATCGCCGCGGACTTCATCGACGGCTTGGACCCCGCCCGCCACTGCTGCTGGATTGCCGAACGCGACGGCCGGGTCGTGGGCTCCGTGTTCGTCGTAGACGCGGACGAGACCACCGCCAAGCTGCGGATGCTGTTCGTGGACGAGAGCGCGCGGGGCCTCGGCATCGGCAAGCGGCTGACCGAGGAGGCTATCCGCTTCGCCCGATCCGCCGGGTACCGCCGGATGACCCTCTGGACCAACGACATCCTGATTGCCGCGCGGGAGATCTACCGCAAGGCCGGTTTCGACCACGTCGCCAGCGAGCCGCTGAGCGCGTTCGGCGTTACCATGGTTGCCGAGACCTGGGAACGTGAGCTGTAGACGCGCCGCGTCCAATCACTTGGACGGGATGACGCCGGCGATCGCGGCGTCCTAGACTGATCGGACAACCGCGCACCGGACCGGGAAAGCGCGGGCACTTCCAGGAGGAAACGGATGTCCGACACGGATTTCAGCGGGCAGGCTATGCTCGTCACCGGCGGGGCGAGCGGCATCGGCTACGCGGCTGCACAGGCCTTCGCGGCGCGCGGGGCCCGGATCGCCATCGCCGACCTGAAGGAGGACGTCGCCCAGGCCCAGGCGGCGACCCTCGGCGCCGGTCATATAGGCCTGGGCGGCGACGTCTCGACGGAGGCGACGGCGGACCGGCTTGTCTCCGCCACCATGGAGGCGTTCGGCCGCCTGGACGTGCTGGTCAACTGCGCGGGTATGTCCGATACGTTTCTCGACACGATCGACCAGACGGCGGAGCACTGGCAGCGGCTGATCGATGTCCACCTGACCGGAACCTTCGTCATGTCGAAGCGGGCCGGGCGGGAGATGATCGCCGCCGGGCACGGCATCGTCATCAACATCTCCTCCATCGCCGGCATTCTCGCTCTGCCGAGGCGCAACGCCTACACGGCCGCCAAGCACGGCGTCGTCGGCCTGACCCGGAACCTGGCCTGCGAATGGGCTCGGCACGGCGTACGCGTCAACGCCATCGCGCCGGGATACATCCGCACGCCGCTGGTCCAGAATCTGATCGATCAGGGCAAGATCGACGAGAAGAAGATCAGGCGGCGCACCCCCCTCGGCGAGATGCTGCCGCCGAGCGCCATCGCCGACGCGATGATCTTCCTGGCCTCGCCGCTCGCCCGCACGGTGACCGGAGTGAACCTGCCCGTCGACGGCGGCTACACGGTCTATGGCGGCATGGTGGACGCGGCCGATATCGACGACTGACCCGTGGCCGACCGAAGCCGGGGGCTGGTTTCCCAAGCCCGGCTATACCGTCAGCGCGATCTCCGTCGGGATCCAGCATCGCCCAGGGTGATACCGCTCTCCGCTTCGACCCCGGTGATGTGCGCCATCAGCGTGCCGAAATCGGTTTCGACCTTCAGGCCCACCGGCAGCGCGGGACCGTTCTCAAGAGGGCGCGCGACATACACGACACGCTCGCGCGCGGTCTTCGCGTACTTGTTGGGATCTTTGCGTTGCCCGCCCAGCATCGCGTACTCGACGCCGCAGCGCATCGCTTCGCCGCTGAAGATCGAGTAGTCGGTGGCGGGCAGCGCCTCTGTACCGCGGTCTGTGATCCGCAGATCGTACCGTCGACGGCCATCGTAGACGGCGAACTCACCCTCGCATCGACCGGACCGGGCAACGGCCCGCGACACCTGCGCGATGACGGTCAGGGGGTCAACGGTCCCCTGTTCCGACCCTGCCGGAACCTCCGTCACTTCCTCCGGGTCCGGCGCGGGCTCGACCTCTGCCGTGACCACCTGTCCTTCAGGACCATATTCGATCACGACGGACCGCTGCCTGTCGCCCCGCCAGCCGCGATTGACGTGCAGATCCGGCACGGCCCGATCGCCGAAAAAACTACCTGCCGATCGGCTGATACCGTGCCAGCCGAAGAGCAGATCCAAAATGCCACGGGTCTCGGCCCGCGTAGTCAATTCGTACGTGTCGGCGGCCGGCACGAATTCGGACTCCGCACTAAGGACGTGCAGACCGCCGAAATAGACCTCGTAGGTGGCTTTGACCGGTCCGGTTGCAGCCATGGCCGGCCAGGCGGCTAGGCATGGCAGGATCGAAAGCGACAGCAGGGCGGCTCGCATCACGGGCTCCTCCTTGGCAGCCGCCAACGGAAGGCGGCCGAACTGCGTAGCGCCGAGGCAAGACGCCCCGGCACGCGCTCAACGCATGGATTCGATAGATCGGTCGCCGGACGCGCGCGTCAATGGTTGCGCCGGCGAAGGGAGTAACGTCGGACCGAGGATCAGTCGCCGGCGGAGACGGCGCGATCGGATTGCTCGGGCCCGGCGATGAAGAACCGTCCTTCGCCCCGCAGGTACTTCTCGCAGCGCTCAACCGGTACATCGGGCTCCGTTACCATGAGAACCATGTCGGTACGATCTGGGATGTGGGGCCGGAACCAGCGGATGTGCTCGTAAACGTCCGGTTCACCGAGCCGCTTCTGGGCGACCTGCTTGCGGGCCCAGGACTCGACGATGGAGAAGGTGATCAATCGGCCCCACCACGCCGCGCCGAGAAAGCGGGCGGCGAACGGCATGATGTAGCTGGCGTTCGAGCCCGCCTTACGCAGGTCCGGGCGAACCCAGAAGCAGCCGACCCAGATCGCCTTATCGTCAACTGACATCGCGTAGTCGTTGGCCGGGCCGTCGATGGTCAGGCGCTCTCCCCTGGCCATCTGTTCGACCGGATTGGCGTAGAAGAGCGCCAGGGTCGCGAGATGATCCGCCATCGTCGTCACCCCAAAACGGTACAGGCGGCATCCGTTCGTAGCGGCGACGTTGCCCTCTGCGTCCCGCAAGACGAGGCCGAAGACATCGCCCGGTCTGGACGGTTTCATTTTCGGATCGAAGGCGTTCGGGACGAACTTTCCGACGGACCTGACGATATCCGTGAACGTCTCGACGTCGGTAACCACGTCGAGGGTGAACCCGTGCCTGTCCAGATCGCTCTGCAGTGCCATGGCGGCCTGGCTCATGACGTCCCGAGAGGTCTCGTGATCGGGATGAATGGCATCGATGGCGCGCAGAAATGGGTAGGTCGACGGCGCGTTCGTCGGGCTGGCGTAGCTGTACATGGGACACCTCTGCATCCTATGGAGGAGAAGAAGGGATGTTAGTTCTCTTTTGGGCCGAACGGATAGAAACGAAGTCGCCGAGGGCTGGTGCGCTCAACTGGCCAGCCGGCTGGCGTCGACCGGGGACAGCCGGTGAGTGACCACGAGCACGGCGTCGTTGGGCTGCTGCGAGGTCAGCGGCAGGGTCAGTCGATCCCATGCCAAATCGGCGATGACGCCGTTCGAGGACAGCACGGGGTCTTCCCATGTTTCGACAGTTGCACGCCCCGTATCCATGACGTGCCGGGCGGAGAGTTCCACGGCCGAACCGAGGGCGCGATCCGGTACGACCTCGCCCACAGGCGCGCCGAGGAACCGGCCCCAGGAATCGCGCGACCAGAGCGTTGTGAGCGATGGTGTGTAGGTTCCGAAGACCACTCTTCCGAATGTGTTCTTGCTGAGAATCTTTACGGTGCACCCGGATTTCGCGGTGGCCAGCAGGGCGCGAACGCTCGGATCGTCCACAGGGAGGCTCTCCCGGGTGGTGTTCCAACGATCGATCAGCGCGTTGACGGCGTCGACCCCGAAGCTCGACGCCCTTTCGAGAGAACACTGTCTGACTTGAAGGGTCTCCGGCACAGCCGCGGGCTTGCCGAACTCGAGAATTCTGTCGAGGAAGGCGATGATGCCCTCTGGTGCCGTATCCGTGACAGATATCCAGTCCCGCCCGGTAAACGCCGAGATCTTCACCAGCCAGGGACGCTCCGCGTCGGCATGCATGTCCTGCATCCAGGCGACGAAGCGCTCGACGGCCTCCGTCCGAACAGAACGGGGGTCGAGGGAAACCTCGTAAGTCTGACCGAAGAAATTGATACGGATCCAGCCGAGCGTGTGCAGAACGAAATGGGCGATCGGATCGTTGATTTTACCGAACAGGTCCAGCGGTGTGGCGTCGCGCCCGTCGTCGCCGATCCAGCGTGTTCTGACTTCGATCATCGAAAACGTCATGGCGAACGCGTCCCAAATTCCGCCGCCAGGTCGGTTCTCCGGTAGCGCCGCCGCGCCGCTGAGCGCCGATCAGGGGCTCCAGTCGAGGCGTAGTGTACCGGTCGAGGGCTCGAGAAGCCACAATGGATCTGCACCTGTGATGCCGATTATATGCGTATTCAGTGGTTTACTGTCGTTCAGCCGGATCTGTCGCTTGTTCTTCCTGTTCTACGGCAGCGATGGTCCGGCCGTCCCGGCGCACCCAGAGGGCGGCTGCGATGATCAAGATCGCGCCAAGAATGGTTTCGCCTTCCGGGATATCGCCGAACAGCCAAAATCCGAGTGCCGCAGCGTAGATCAGCCGGGTGTACTCGAGTGGCGAGAGAGCGGACGCTTCTGCCGTCCGGTGGGCCAGGATCATCGTCCATTGGGAGGCGCCCATCAGCAGGCAGAGCGCCACAATCAGCGCCCATTGCTCGACGCTCGGCGTCAGCCAACCAGAGATACCGGGCACGGCGACCACAGCCAGCACGATCACGGACTGCCAGATCATCATTGTGGACGTCCGTTCGACCTGCGCCAGCTTCCGGACCACGAGCATTGTGCCGGCGGTCAGGAAGGCGGCCAGAACGGCGAGCAGCGACATCGGGTCGACCATGGAGCGTGCGTCGGGCGCGAGGACGACCGCCACGCCGACGAAGCCAAGAGCCATTGCACCCCAGCGCGCGGCGGTAACCCTTTCGCGCAGCAGCAAGCCGCCGAGCAGGACCACGAAGAAGACCTTGGTGAAGTTGAGGGTGGTCGATTCAGACAGCGGCAGATGGACGACGGCGGTAAAGCCGACCAGCATTGCGCTGGCTGAGAGCAGGCCGCGAAACAGGTTGAGCCCCGGGCGCTGAGCCCGCAAAACGTCGCCTCCCGACTGCAGGATCACCGGCACCAGGATGAGGATCACGCCGAGTTGGCGCAGTAGCAGGATTTGCGTCGTCGGCAGTGTCTGGCCGAGCCACTTGAACACCGCGAGCATCACCGCGAACAGAAAGGCGGAAAACAGGTACCAGGCGGCGGGAGAGGCCGTTGGAACTCGGAAGTCGGATGCCGTCGCCAATGGCTCGATTGCTCCGGTTGCCGTCCCCGCTCTGCCGTCGCGTGCGGGTGAGCGTCAACGGTGGCGAACACCGTACGATTTTGCAACCGTGAAACTGCTGTCCCTAAGGTGGCGAGCGTCATGGTTCCAGTGGCTTTGGGTCATCTGCTTCTTGGTGATGCGTTGCCTGCCGGGTGATCGGGATTGATCGTTCGCATCTCGATGTCGATCGATCCGTCGAAGGAGAGACGGTCCGGAGCGATTACCGTCGAGCGTCTGTTCTCCAGCCTGTCGATCTAGAGACAGACTGACCGACCATGTCGGATCGCGTAGAGGCTCAACATGGTCGAGGGGGTCCTGGTCGGATGCGGGCCGGAGGACACGTGTCGGCCGGCCCGCAGTTCCTCAGTTGCCTTCCAGCACGACTTCGAATCCTTCGAACTGCGGGTGGCCAAGATACAGTGCTTTCCGGCTGCCCGCCCCGGCATGCGCCCGGCGGAACGCTTCGGACTTGGTCCAGTCCTCGAACGCCGCGCGGTCTTTCCAGATGGTGTGCGACGCGAACAGGGTGTGGTCCTCCGCCTCCGGCCCACGGAGCAGATGGAACTCGACGAAACCGGCGACCTTATCCAACTGGCTGTCCCGCTCGGCCCATACCTGCTCGAACTCTTCTTCGGAGCCTTTCGCCACCTGAAACCGGTTCATTGCGATGAACATTCCGTACTCCTTCCATGGGGTCATTTCTCAGGTTCCGAGGCTGCATTATCGCAAGTGAGGATCATTTTCAACGCTATTGCTTTTGCGAGTCATTCTTAATAAGTTCCCGGTCACCGGTGAACGATCATCCGGATTGAGTTTCGAATCATAGGGGGTTGGAGTGGTTATCAGGAACCGTTTGAGCCGTGCCGGAGTGGCGGCCTTGATCGCTGCCATGAGCGGTCCTGCGGGCGTCGCGCTTGCGCAGACACCAAGCGAGTCAGAGTCGTCGGAAGCCGCGCGCGTTGAACTGGGGCCGATCTCCGTCTCGGCCACCCGCAGCCCGATCTCCGCCATGCGGTATCCCGGTATGGTCACCGTCATCGACCGGGAGCAGATCGATATAAAGGACCCTGACACGCTGGAAGACATGTTTCGCTCGGTCCCGGGCGTGCAGTTCGAGGGTGGGCCGCGCCGTACCGGACAGGTTCCAACGATCCGAGGCTATGAGGGCGAGAACGTCCAGATCCGCATCGACGGCGCCCGTCAGAACTTCGTGTCGGGTCACAACGGGCGCGTCTTCGTCGATCCCGCGTTGCTGGCCGGCGGCGAGGTTCTTCGGGGGGCGGCGTCCTCGCTCTACGGCAGCGGCGCAATGGGCGGGCTGATCGCGCTGCGGACGCTCTCCGCCGATGACCTGCTCCAGGGGGACGAAACCATCGCCGGCCGCGCCAAGCTCGGCTATCAGGACGTCAATCAGGAGTTCACCGAGAGCCTCGTGATCGGCGGTCGCCCGATGGAAGGGGTCGGCCTTCTCGGCGGCATCGTCAAACGGGACTCCGACGATATCGAGCTTGGAAACGGTACCACGCTGGTTTCCGACGACGACATCCTTTCCGGTCTCGCGAAGGCCGACGTCGACTTTTCGCCAGGCTTGTCGGCGTCGTTCTCCTACCTTGGGTTCAAGAACGATGCGCGCGAGCCGTCGAACGGCCAACTCGCGAACACCGCGGCGGATTCCGACATCACCGACAAGGACATCCGGAGCGACACGGTTCGGGCCCAGGTGCTTTACGCGCCGCTCGGCCAGAACTGGCTCGATCTGGACGGGTCGGTCTATTTCACGAATGCGCAGGTCGACCAGACCTACGAGACCTCTGGCCGCGTGGTCGAACAGGACGTCGATACCTACGGGCTGTTCCTGGACAACCGTAGCCGGTTCGCGCTGGCCGAACAGACGTCGTTGACCCTGACATACGGTCTCGAGGCCGCCAAGGATGAACAGACCGGCACGGACTCCTCGGCGTCGGACGGCACCCGGCCGGGCGTTCCGAACGCGAACGCCGAGTTCGCCGGGGCGTTCTTCCAGGGCAGCTTCGAAATCCGCGACGTCGTCCCGGGGACCCTCACCGTGATACCGGGTGTGCGCTACGACAGTTTCTCAGCGGATTCCGAGATCGACGACAGCACCAGCGACGACGAAATCTCGCCAAAGATCGCCGTATCGTACGAGCCGGTCCGTGGTCTCGTCGGCTTCGCCAGCTACGGTCGCGCCTTCCGAGCGCCGTCGATCAACGAGCTCTACAACGAGGGCACCCACTTCTCCATCCCGTTGTCCAACGGTCAGACGGCGGTCAACAGCTTCATACCGAACCCGAACCTGAAGCCCGAAGTGTCCGATACGCTGGAATTCGGTCTCGGGTACGAGCGCAGCAACACGCTTATGAAGAACGACGAGTTCAGGATCAAAGGCGCCTACTTCCATGCCGACGTCAAAGACCTGATCGATATCTCCGTGAACGGGGGCGGCCCGTCGAGAGGGTGCTTCATACCGCCGTATAGCGGCTGCAACGCCGGAACCACGGATACCGTCAACGTGCCCGACGCGGAGCTGGAAGGCTACGAGCTGGAAGCCTCCTATGATGCGCACCGGTTCTACGTTACCGCCGGTTTCTCCTCGATCGACGGCGAGAACACCCGGACCGGCGAATCCCTGGGTGTGCTGACCCCGGACCGCCTGAGCACGGACATCGGACTGCGGCTGCATGAGATCGACACGGTTATCGGCGTCGAGGGAGAATTCGCCTCGGGCTTCGACAAGGTGGACGACGCAAGCGAAGAGCGTGGCGGCTACTCCGTGTTCGACGTCTACCTGCAGTGGGCGCCCAGCGAGCAGGTTCTGAGCGGCCTGACGGTCAATCTCGGGATCGACAACCTGTTCGACCGCGACTACGAGCGCGTCTTCGCGGGCGTCTCGGAGCCGGGCCGCAACGTCAAGGGGGCGATCGCCTATCGACTGGCATTCTGAGGGCGGAGCGGATGCCTAGTCTTCCGAGATCCGTGCTTGTTCTGCTGCTGACGGCATTCATCTTGCCGTCAGCAGGGACCCAGAGCCGGGCCGAGCCGACGCGCGTGCTGTCGGTCGGCGGTTCCATCACCGAGATCGTCTATCTGCTGGGCGAGGAGGAACGGCTGGTGGCGGTGGATTCCACCAGCCTCTATCCACCCGCCGCCCGAGATTTACCCAATGTCGGATATCTTCGCCGCCTGGCGGTGGAGCCGATCCTGGCGCTGGCCCCCGATCTGATCATCGCGGATGGCGATGCCGGGCCGGAGCCCGTCATCGAGCAGTTGGAAGCGGCAGGCGTCGCCTTGGTGCGGACGGACAGCACCATGGACATCCCTGGAGTCGGACGCAAGATCCGGGCGGTCGCCAGCGCTCTCGGCCGTGCCGAGGACGGGGCGCGGTTGGCCGACGAGATAACCGATCGGGCCGAGTTTCTCTCGGCTGAGGCTCGGAAACGGGTGGATCCGCCCCGCGTGCTCTTCCTGCTCAGCGTGGGAAAGGGGGCGCCTCTCGCCGCCGGTCGCGAGACGGCGGCGGCCGGCATCATTGAAGCTGCCGGCGGTGTGAACGCGATTTCCGGATACGAAGGCTACAAGCCGCTGTCTCCCGAGGCGGCCGTGCTCGCGGATCCCGAAATCGTTCTCGTGCCGGAGCGGACGCTGGAACAGATGGGCGGCGTTGAGGCCATTCTTGAACGCCCCGAGATCGCGCCGACCCGCGCGGCGCGGAATGGGCGGCTCGTCAGCGTCGACGGGCTTCTGGTCTTCGGCTTCGGGCCGCGCATCGCCGAAGCGGTGGAACTTCTGTCGACAGCTTTCCATCCGGGCGCGGCGGCGGCCAACGCACAATGACGCTTGGTCCGGCGATCACGGCGACTAGGCCGGGGCTGCGCGCCCGGCTGGGGGCTATGCCTCCGCGCGAGCGGCGCGCGGCGGCGATTGTGGCGGGGTGCTTCGGCTTTCTGATCCTGGCCTTGTTCCTGGCGTTGGGCATCGGCGCGGTTCCAATTCCACCGGAGGTCGTCGGTCGTCTCGTTCTCGATGCGCTCGGCGCCGACATCACGTGGGAGACCGAAACGCGCGACGCGCTGGTGTTCTGGTCGATCCGGGTTCCGAGGGTGGTGGCCGGTTGCCTCGTCGGCGCGTCGCTGGCTTTGGCGGGCGCGACGATGCAGGGCATTTTCCGAAACCCGCTCGCTGATCCGGCGCTGATTGGTGTTTCCAGCGGAGCCGCGCTCGGCGCCGTGTCCGTGATCGTGGTCGGCGGCGGTCTTATCGGCACGCTGCCGCCGGAAACCCGGGCCTTCGCCTTGCCTGTGGCGGCATTGGCCGGCGGGTTGCTCGCGACGTTGATCGTCTACCGTCTCGGCAGTGTCGGGGGACAGGTCGTTGCTGCCACGACTCTGTTGGCTGGGGTGGCGATTTCGGCCATCGCCCAGGCGGGCATTGGCTTCCTGGTTTTCCTGAGCGACGAGCAGGAACTCCGCGACCTGTCCTTCTGGACCCTTGGCAGCGTCGCCGGGCTGAACTGGTCGCTGCTGATGCCGGCTGCCGTTCTGATGGCCGTTCCCATCGTGCTGCTGCCGCGGCTGGCCGGGCCTCTCAACGCCATGCTCCTGGGAGAACGGGAGAGTCTGCACATGGGACACGACCCCCAACGCATCAAACGGTTGGCGATCGGTCTGAGCGCCATCGCCGTTGGGGGCGCGGTATCGATTTCCGGCGTGATCGGATTTGTCGGACTCGTTGTGCCCCACATCGTTCGACTGCTGGCCGGGCCGGATCACCGTTGGCTTCTCCCGGGCACGGCGCTTCTTGGCGCAGCTCTGTTCCTGCTCGCCGACCTGCTGTCCCGAATGATCGTGCTGCCGGCCGAGCTTCCGATCGGCGTGGTGACGGCTCTCGTCGGCGGGCCGTTCTTCATCTGGCTGCTCGTGCGCCGCCGGGACTGGGGGTGACCATGCTGCTTCAGGTGCGGCAACTCAGAATGCGCTACGGCACGACCGAGGTTCTGTCGGGCGTGGACTTCGCCATGAAGCCAGGCGAATTGGTCGCCGTGGTCGGGCCGAATGGGACCGGCAAGTCGACGCTTCTCGCTGCGATTTCCGGCGAGGTTCCGTGTGCCGGCGGCTCGATCCTGCTCCAGACGCAGCCGGTCGCCAACTACACGCCGCGCGAGTTGGCGTTGCGACGAACGGTCCTGCCGCAATCGACCTCGCTGCTGTTTCACTTCACCGCCTATGAGGTGGTTCAACTCGGTCTGCATTGCGCCCGCGATGCCGGGGCCGCGGTCGACGTTCCGGCACTTGTCATGGCTGCTTTGGAGCAAGTGGGCGTCGCCCATCTCCGCGACCGCTATGTGCCCACCCTGTCGGGTGGCGAACGCCAGCGCGTTCATCTCGCCCGGTGCCTCGTTCAGATGCAGGCCAGCCCGCGGCTCGGCCCGAAGCTGCTGATGCTGGACGAGCCGACGGCGAGTCTGGATCCCGCTCACCAGCATCGGGTCATGGAGATCGCCCGGGACTTCACCCGGTCCGGCAATGCGGTGATCGCCGTGGTCCACGATCTGAACCTGGCGGCATCCTATGCCGATCGTCTTCTCGTACTGAACGGCGGCGGCGTGGCCTATGACGGTCCGGTTCAGAGTGGCCTGACCGCGGCGCTGCTTGCCGATGTTTTCCGGTTGGACGTCGATATTCTGGCGCACCCGAGGACAGGGCGGCCGGTCATCCTCCAAACAGGCGTCCTCTGAGCGCTATCGCTCCGGGCACGGCTGCGCGTCCTACGGAAGCCAGTCTGCTATGACGAACGGAACGCGATCGACGGGCACTTCCGGATGGTGCCAGGTATAAACCCGGGTCGCGGCCCGGAAAGCCGCCACGTCGTCGACTCCCTTCGCGCAGAGGTCGCTGTAGGTCCGCACGACGGCCTGTCGGCAGGTCGCGGACGGTCCGCAGAACGCGATGTCGTCGATCTTACCGAATCTGCGGGTCACGGCTCCTGTTCTCCCAAAGTCTCGCCCCGGAGCCTGGTTCCGAAAAGTTCCAGGTGGTGATCCACGAGGTCGTATCCGAGCTCGTCGGCGATCCGAATTTTGAGGTCTTCAAGCTCCTGATTGTAGAACTCGACAACCTCGCCGGACTCTATGTCGATCATGTGATGGTGGTGGTCGCGCGGGGTCATGCTGATTTCGAACCTGGCGCGTCCGTCGCCGAAATCCCGTTTGGCGATGAGCTGCAATTTCTCGAGAAACTGCAGCGTGCGATACACGGTGGCGATCGAAATCGTGTGATCCACCTCTCGAACCCGCTCGTGCAGTTGTTCGGCGTCGGGGTGGTCCTCGGCGTCCACCAGGGTCTGGGCGATGACTTTGCGCTGGCCCGTGATCCGCATCCCCATCTGGTGGCAGCGGGCCTCCAGACTGTCGATCGCCGTCTGTTCTCGCTTCACCAGGTTCAACACCGCCTCCCGAACCGCTGGCCCGGCGCTCCGAACGGCGACCGGAAAAACCACATGAGAATGAGGTGCATTATCATAGCTGACTGCCGGAGCCAACTTATACCGTACGAAGCGATGTCGCGCCCGACCCGCACGGTATCCGAATACGCGACTGATTGGGATGGTGCCGGCAGCAGGACTTGAACCCGCGACCCTCTGATTACAAATCAGGTTATCGGAGAAATTCATCGGCTGAAGTCGACCATATTTCCCAGATAGTCTAGGAAGTCAGCGGAGTTCGGTGAGCTTTGTGGAGCGGGGCGCGAAAAATTATGGTACCCAATCGGTACCCAGATTTTTGTGAGGCGATTTTATGGCCGGACGCCGCATTCGATGTGAGATTTCCCCGCGAGCGCTGAAGGTCGCTCAGAAAGCTGTGGGTTGTAAGGAGATCGAAATCGCAGACACGAGGGTTCCTGGCCTTTCTATTCGTGTGCGGCCTCGGGGGGCCAAATGGTGTCTGCGGGGACGGCTCCTAAAGAAACAGATGAATTGGACGATTGCGTCAATTGATAAGCTGTCGATCAGGCAAGCACGGATACGCGCGGAGGAGGCCAAGTCGCTAATACGACGCGGAATAGATCCTCGAGAATGGCTATCTGATGAAGAACTTGGCGGACCAATTGAGCGTACGGGAGATCGCTCGAAAGACGGCTATACGTACACTGAGGCCGTCGACCTATATCTTGAGCACATCAAGGCTGAACGCCGGATGTCGACATACCGAGACTATCTCGGAGACCTCAAATCGTCGCGATGCGAAGGCCTGTTCGACAAGCTCCTGAAGAATATAATAGACGAGGACCTGCTTCGAATTCGGACAAAGGCCGAAGCAGATGGGAAACCTTACGTAGCCTCGAAGATCATGGCGAGCCAGAAGCGCTTCTTCGAGTGGGTGGTCGATAAGAAAGATATTTTCCGAATTACAGAGTCGGCAGCCGAGAAGATTAAACCCAGAAGGCCAGTGCTGATCCGGAAGATCAGCATTCCAGCAGAAGGTGAGATAGAGAAATTTTTCCAGAAAATCGATGCTCAGAAATGCAGCCGGTCAATTAAGTTGGCTTGCTATCTGACTATGCTTACCGCGCAACGTCGGATGACGATCGTTTCCGCTCGGAAATCTGATTTTGTGCCACTTGAAGAACTTGATCGCTGGGGACACGAGATCCCGAACTTTGGGCGGAATCTCGATGAGAGTTATGAACTGGTATCGCATGGAGCCATCTGGCGTGTTCGTCCAGAATCTATGAAGAGCCAGCGTCAGCACGATATTCCTCTCCCTCCACGAACATGGGCGGTGGTCGAGGCGGCGCTCAAACTGACGGAACCCAATTGTCCTTGGCTCTTTCCACAAACTCGCAGGCATAGGGCAGACAAGTCGTCGGACGGGCATCTGTCAGAGTCGACCCTGACCCACGTTTTCGCAAAAGCCGGTGTCGGCTTCTCGCCTCACGGCTGCCGCAAGATCTTTGCGACATATGCGGACCGTGATCTCGGGTTCGATATATCTGACACCAAGCTGATTTTGGATCATTCGGAAGGTCGAGCGAGCGACATAACGGAAGCTCATTATATCAGTCATTCTGCGCTGGCTAGGAAATGGCCCTTGATGCTGGAGTTTGAGGATTTGATCCTGAAATCCCCGTATTTGGAAAATTTCCCGAGTGAGATATTGGCCGCGCCAAATTCTGGTAGGAAGCGCCGATCGAGTATGTTGAACGACAATTCAGATTGGTAGATCCTTCTGGAAACACATTGCCTTTCGTGATCCGAGCCGCAATCCGATTCAAGCTTCCGGCACGCTCTTAGCTTGTTATGCTGCTCTCAGATTCGCGCCCTGCTGATCCACCAAACGACCTTACGTGAGCGACCCGATGGCCGAGAACTCTTCGATCCATGACCTGCTGACTTCCTATCGCGAAGCTTCGCGGACAGAACGGGACAAGGGGACGTACTTCGAGCGCCTGACGGTTGCATACTTGGCGAGTGATCCCATTCAGACGGAGCACTACGAGGATGTGAAGCCGTACGCGCAATGGGCACAGGAGCGGGGCTGGGACGGGCGGGATACGGGCATTGATCTGGTTGCGCGTCTGCGAAACGAGGAGGGCTTCGCGGCCATACAGTGCAAGTTCTACGAGGCGAGCCATCGCATCCGACTGGAAGATATCAGCACATTCTTGGCTGCGTCTGGCAAAGGGCCTTTCAAGAGGCGGGTCATAGTCGACACCACGGAGAAGCCGTGGAGCGAGAACGCGGAGACGACGGTTCGGGGGCAATCTATCCCGACCATCCGGATTGGCCTCAACGATCTTCAGGAAAGCCCGATCAACTGGGATGCCTTTCTCGCTCGCGGCGAGATTGTCCTTGCGGACAAGAAGACGCTCAGGAAGCACCAAAGCGACGCACTGGAGGCTGTACGCAAAGGCCTGTCGGAAGCGGATCGCGGCAAGCTCATCATGGCCTGCGGTACAGGCAAAACATTCACCAGCCTTAAGATCGCCGAGGATCTGGCGGGGGCGGGCAAGCTGGTGCTCTTCCTCGTGCCGTCCCTCGCACTGATGGCGCAGACGGTTCGGGAGTGGACGGCAGACACGCGGACGCCGCTTCATTCCTTTGCGGTCTGTTCCGACAGCCAGGTCGGGAAGCGGCGCGTCAGCAAAGACGATGTAGCCGAGATCGATGTTCTGGACTTGGCTTTTCCGGCGACGACGGACGCCGCCAAGCTGGCTCAGGGCGCCGGGATCGCTGAACCGGAGAAGATGCGGGTCGTCTTCGCCACCTACCAGTCAATCCAAGTCATAGCGAATGCTCAGGCCTCGTATGGCCTGCCGGAGTTTGACCTGATCATCTGCGATGAGGCGCACCGGACCACAGGGGCGACGCTCGCTGGCGAGGACGAGTCCAATTTCGTCAAGGTGCACTCGAATGATGTCATTCGAGGTAAGAAGCGCATCTATATGACCGCGACCCCGCGCGTTTTTGGTGACAACGTCAAGTCGAAGGCGGAGGAGGCGTCGGCGGTCCTCGCCTCCATGGATGATGAGCAGCTGTTCGGGAAGACCCTCTTCTATCGCGGGTTCTCGTGGGCCGTTCAGAACGACCTTCTGACGGATTACAAGGTCGTCGTGTTGGCGATGGACGAAGGCCTTGTCAGTTCTGCGGTCCAGAAGCGGCTGGGCGACGGATCGAGCGAATTGATCCTCGACGACGCGACCAAGATTGTTGGTTGCTACAAGGCCCTGACGAAGGCCGATATGAAATCCGACGTGGCGGCCGATCCTCACCCGATGCGCCGTGCTCTCGCTTTCTGCCGCGATATCCGTAGTTCCAAACTCGTCCGTGACGAATTCTCGGCTGTGGTCGAGGAGTTTCTCGGGACCGACACATCTTCCGAGAGCGAGGATGAAGAGGATAGTCTCCACTGCGAGATCGAGCATGTGGACGGCACCTACAATGCGAAAGAGCGTGGAAGGTTGCTCGACTGGTTGAAGGCAGATGCTGGCGATCACATCTGCCGGATCCTGACCAACGCGCGATGTCTTTCGGAAGGCGTCGATGTCCCGGCTCTTGACGCGATCATGTTCCTGCATCCGCGCAAGAGCCAGATCGATGTGGTTCAGTCCGTTGGCCGGGTAATGCGCCGCGCGAAAGGCAAGAAGATGGGGTACGTCATCTTGCCGGTAGGTGTACCGGCAGGCGTGCCGCCGGAGCAGGCCCTCAATGACAATGAGAAGTACCGAGTGGTCTGGCAGATCCTAAATGCCCTGCGCGCTCATGACGATCGTTTTGATGCGACGATCAACAAGGCATCGCTCGGGCAGGATGTCAGTGACCATATCGAAATCATCGGTATCGGCCCGGACCAGAGCGAAGAGCTTCAGGCGGTCACCGCAACGGTTAACGATCTTCCGAGCCGAACGAAGAAAGAGGGGTCGGGAATCGGCACCGGATCGAATGGTGCCTCCGATAGAGACGGCGACAGCGCGCCCCAGCAATCTGAGATGGTCTTCTCGGTCGACGAGTTCTCCAGGGCGATCATGGCCAAGATCGTCAAGAGATGCGGCACGCGGGACTATTGGGAAGACTGGGCGACGAACATTGCCGAGATTGCCAAGAACCATATCACGCGACTGAACGGCATTCTGAAGGCCGAAGAGACCGAGGCCCGAAAGGCCTTCGACGCGTTCCTCCAAGAGCTTCGGGACGATCTGAACGAGACGATATCCGAAGCGGACGCAGTTGAAATGCTGGCGCAGCACATCATCACGCGTCCGGTCTTTGAGGTGCTGTTCGAGGGGCACCAGTTCACGCAGGAGAATCCTGTCTCTAGGGCAATGCAGAAGGTTCTGGATGTCCTGAACGAGGCAAATCTCGATAAGGAATCAAAGGATCTTGAGAATTTTTATGCCAGCGTACGCATGCGTGCGACCGGCATTACCGATCCGCAGGCAAAGCAGCGTCTCGTTGTCGAGCTATATGATAAGTTTTTCCGCAACGCTTTTCCCCGGACAACGGAAAAGCTTGGCATCGTCTATACGCCCGTCGAAATCGTGGATTTTATTCTTCACTCTGTGAACGAGGTCTTACAGAAGGAATTTGGCCAGACACTTGGCTCTGAAGGCGTCCACATTATCGATCCATTCACTGGGACAGGCACCTTCATCACCCGCCTTCTTCAATCTGGCCTGATTGAACCCGATGAAATGGAGCGCAAATTTCGCAACGAGATACACGCCAACGAGATTGTTTTGCTGGCGTACTACATCGCCGCGATCAATATCGAGGCTGTGTATCATGGAGTAAAAGGGGGAGAGTATGTGCCATTTGAAGGTATTTGCCTGACAGACACTTTCCAGATGTATGAAAGCGATGATCTGATTTCACGCTACATGCCTGATAATTCCGAGCGGCGGAAAAGGCAAAAAGAGACCGACATCCGAGTGATTGTGGGCAACCCTCCCTATTCTGCTGGTCAGGGCAGCGCGAATGACGACAATGCCAACGTTGTCTATCCGAGTTTAGACTCTCGGATTCGAGAAACGTACGCAGCGCGCTCCAAAAACACGAATATGCGCTCGCTATATGATAGTTATATTAGAGCTATCCGCTGGGCTTCTGACCGCATTGGTGATGCAGGAGTCGTGGCATATGTAACGAATGCGGGATGGGTCGACGGCAATGCTTCAGATGGCCTGCGGGCTTGCCTAGCTGAGGAATTTACAGACCTCTATGTTTTTCATTTACGTGGAAATCAACGCACCAGCGGTGAACGGTCTCGACGCGAAGGCGGGAAGATATTTGGTTCAGGGAGTAGAGCGCCAATAGCGATAAGCATTTTTGTCAAAAATCCACGAGAAACCGATCGTGGGCGTATATTTTTCCATGATATAGGTGAATACCTTGACCAAAAGCAAAAACTAAACATCATCCGGGAGTTTTCTAGCATTGGCGGTATTGGTGAATCGAATGAATGGAGCATCATCACACCAAACGAGCACAATGATTGGCTTGACCAAAGGGATCAGAGTTTTTCAAATCTTTTAAATCTTTCAAAAAAGTCGGGGAACGATAATGGAATTTTCGAAACTCATTCTGCCGGTTTAAAAACTAATCGCGACGCATGGTGTTATAATTCTTCTAGAAGTTATCTGGAAAAGAATATCACTAGTAGTATAGAATTTTTTGCAAATGAGTCCGCGAAGAGGAAATCTAGAGCGGAAGGATCTTATAAGATTAACACAGATCCGAAAAAATTTAAGTGGTGCCAAAATACTATTCGAGCGATTGAGCGCGGAGTTGATATTGAGCACAATAATTCCTCTTATCGGGTTGGGTGCTATCGTCCATTTCAAAAGCAATGGGTGTATTTTGATAAAAACTTAAATTGGAGTGCATACTTAATGAGGAAGTTTTTTCCATCACCTGAGCATGAGAATCTTGTCATATCGTTCAACGGAGTTGGATCAAATTCTTTCAGCGCCCTTATGGTCGATGGGCTACCTTGCCACGATTTGATGGCTAAAGGGCAATGTGTACCATTGATGCTTTATGAGCAGTTGGATACGGAAACCGTAGGTCTGTTCTCCGGTCAAAAAGATGGATTTACTGAAAAAAGCGGTATTTCTCAATTTTCATTGAGTAAATTCCAAGAAAAATATAACGATAAGTCAATTAAAAATGAAGACTTGTTATTTTATGCGTATGCAATATTTCATTGTCAAGAGTACAAGGTAAGATTTGAGGCTAATTTAGCCAAGGAGCTTCCGCGAATTCCTTTCGTGCAGGGGGGTGAGGTTTTTTGGAAATTCGTGGAGGCCGGGCGAGAGCTTGGGCGGCTTCATGTCAATTTCGAAAGCGTTGAGCCATATCCGATAACAATTAAACAGGGTGACCTTCGCACAGCGGTTATCGATGACCCAGTGACCTTTTATCGAGTTGATCAGATGAGATTTGGAGGCAAACGCGGAGCCGAAGACAAAAGTACTGTGGTTTATAATGCCAACATCACCATGCAGAACATTCCCCTCGAAGCATATGATTATGTCGTGAACGGCAAGCCTGCCCTCGAATGGGTGATGGAGCGGCAGGTTGTTAAGACGGACAAAGCCAGCGGCATCACCAACGATGCAAACCGATATGCAATCGAGACGGTTGGCGATCCGGCCTATCCTTTGAAACTCTTCCAGCGTGTTATCACAGTGAGCTTGGAAACGATGAAGATTGTCAGGGCTTTGCCGCCACTCGAATTGTCAGAATAGCGCTGATCGCATTTCTTTCTCGTTCTTTCGATCCGTCAGGCACCTAAATGTCAATTTCGCTGAAGTCACAAAAGATGCTGTGGGGCAGAGCGGCTGGGCGCTGTTCGCTGCCGGAGTGCCGACTGGACCTCTACGAGGACGAGACAGAGACTGACGACCCGACGCTTGTCGGTGAGAATTGTCATATCGTCGCCGAGAGCGATGACGGCCCCCGTCCGAACCCGGACATCCCGGTGGAGAAGCGAAACACCTACGCCAACCTCATTCTGCTTTGCCGCAACCACCACAAGGTCATCGACGCTCAGGAAGGGCGCTACACCGTTGAATTTCTTCACCGGATAAAGAACGAGCACGAGGCTTGGGTGAGGGAGCAACTTGGTCTGGATACAGCCAAGCAAGAGATTGACGAGCGTTATGCTGGGCTAATCGACACCTGGCAGAGGCTTGCGCACGTCGAGAATTGGCTCGCGTGGAGCAGTTCCGTTCTCTCTGGTGGGCAGCCGACCTTGAGGCGCGAGATCTCTGACGATCTGGACGAACTCCGCCATTGGCTCCTAAACCGTGTTTGGCCTCGATATTATCCGGGGCTGGAGAGGTCATTCGAAAATTTTCGCCGTGTGCTTGAAGATTTTTACAATCTTTTTCATAGGCACGCGGAACCTGTCGGTGACGGTCATATGCTGCTGACCAGAAAATTCTATCAGATCGATGAGTGGAACGATGAGCGATACCAAAGGCTGTTCAGCCAATACGAGTTTCATGTTGATCTGGTCCAGGATCTGATGCTCGAGCTTTGCAGGGCTGCGAACCTCATCTGTGATCGGGTGCGTGAGACCTTTATGAGTGGCTTCATGCTCAGTGAGGGGCGGTTGATGATTCAATCCGGCCCGTCTATGAGCGGTGCATTTCGTGAGCATGTCGTTGAGTACTCAGAAGAAGAAATAAACCAGGAACTTCCATACGCTTCTTTACAGCAATTTATGAACGATAGGGTGGATCGAGATTATCATTTTGGAGAGGGAACTGCTCCGTAGAGGGCTTTTTTCTATTCGGTAATGTAATTAATTTTTGTCAAAAAATTTCCTATGGCTAATTTTTTATTCGATTTCATTGAAAATGAATATTCTGCGATACTATAATATTTCTAGTGAATTCTGGAATTAGCCAGTCGTACCCGTATCCGCGCCTCCGGCGCTCCTACGGATAGTCTGACAAGGGGGTTATCGCCCCCGTTGACCCCAAAATTCGATTTCAGTGCTGGAGGTTCGCATGAATGGCTTTGAGCAAGATTAAGAACAAAACGTGAATATGAATGGCTCGATATCCGCCCTTCACGGTTCAAGCCGCCGTCGATACACCGCTCAGGTGCTGGTCCGGATGCCCTTTCAGATGGCTGAGGCTATCGAGACGTTCGCGGGTCGACGGGACATCACCTCCGCCGAATGGTGCCGTCAGGTACTGCGCGGGGCGCTCGATGCTGAGGATCTTGAGGAGTTCCAGGTTCCGCCGCTTCAGAGGCCGGTCCGGAGGTACCGTCCTGCCCGCGCGCCAAGGCCCGACTACATTCAGCAAGTTGCCCGCCTCAGAGAAGTGTTGGGCGAGGTCGGAGGGGATCTGCGGCAGAGCATCAATCTGATGCGCATCGAAGGTCGTCCCGATCTGGCGCGGCAGATTGACGAGTATCTTCCGGTGATCAGGGCGGCGGTCGAGGAAGTCCAGCGCGTGAAGACTCTCCTCCTTGTCGACTTCCAGGCGACAGAGGGCGCCTGAGATGATTTGCGGCGTCACTCAGGGAATGGGAGGCGTTGGCCTCGCTCGGCATCTGTCGAGCGGGAAGAACGAGCTTGTCTTGACCGGTGCGTCTCGTGGGTTGATGTCGACCGAAATCGGGGATCAGGTGCGCGAACTGACCGGTCTGGTCAACCACGCCCGAACCGCTAAACCGCTTCTCCACGCTCACCTCGATCCCGAGCCGGGGCAGGCATGGTCCGAAGATGCGGCATCGCGCTTCTGGAGCCGCTTCGAGGTCGAACATAGGCTAGAGGGGCGTCCATTTGCATCTGTCTTTCATACCAAGCACGGAAGAAGGCACGAGCACCGCGTCTATGCTGGAATCGATGATCTGGGACGCAAGATCAAGCTCAGCCACGACAAGATCGCCCGCGAATATATCTGCCGCCTTACCGAGTTCGAGGAAGGGCATCCCCTTCGAAAAGGTAAGCACAACCTCGCCGTCTTTAACCGGGCTGTTCGTGATGGGCGCCAAGATTTTGCCGCCGCTATCGAAGCCGCCGGGATGCTTGATGGGAAGCGCGCCATCGCGCGCATGACGCCCGAAGAGAGGCTTCAGCAGGAACGAACGAGCATCAGTATCGAAGCGGTTCGGGCCGCTGCCCTGTCAGCCTATCGTCAGGCGGACAATGGCGCAGCCTTTCGGGCAGCACTGGAAGCTTGCGGGCTACGGCTGGCACAGGGCGAGAAGCAAGTTCTGCTCATTGATCAAAGCGGATCGCATCATGGCTTGAACCGCGTTCTGGCTAGTGCCGCGCGACAGGACGGCAGCGACCCGATCCGGGCAGCCGACAGCCGTGCGCTGCTCGCTGGTGTTGTGCTTCCTGCCCTTGCCGAGGTGAAGGAAGCCGGTCCTTTGCGCGACCCGTTTGGCTTCGCCGCGAAGCTTCCCGATCCGGCGAAAATGGCTGTCCGGTCTGCGCCCAGCCCGCGACTTGGCACCGGCGCCGAAGGGCAGGCTGCAAGCACATCTGGCGGTGCACCGGCAGCCTTCTTCGACATATTTGACGATAGAGATGAAATGGCGGCCGCCAAGGCGCTCAAACGTGCCAGCGACGCTGAAAGGAACCGGCGAACCGTTCTCGCATCGGTCAGTAGAAGTTCCAGCAACACCGACGCCGTTGACGCAGCCCGCGTGCTCGCGGAGCGGCTATTCAAAGGAGGCCAGAATGGCAGAACACATCCCATCCGGACGCAAGCACCAGTTGCCATTCACTTCCTGCGCCGGTTGCGCGCACTCCCTCATGTATCGCACCTCAAGCGGCTCGAGCCACCCGGACGTGACGATCTACTGCGCGCTCCTCCACGCCCTGGTCCACGAGCAGAAGAGCGACGAGTACATAACGATGTGCACGCGTCGGGAGGAAGAAGAGGAGAAGAGCGAAGCGGCCTGACCCCTGTCGAGAAACGTCTTCTCGCGCTACGCCGCCAGAACGGACGACTTCAGGAAACAATCGCAGCCGTTCCCTTTTCGCCTGCGGAACTGGACCGCGACAGGCTCATGTCGAGTGACCTCGCGCTCATCGACCGGCAGGCCGAGCGGTTCCTGAAGGCCCGTGAGAAGGCGGAGAACCGTGTGCGGCGAATTGTGTCGGGCATCAGTTCTCTAGACCGCATGAAGCGCGCTCTCGGCCTTCCTGCCTCTGTGTACGAGCGTTTGTCCAGAGCCGAGGAGGCTCTCGAGAACGTCGTTGCCGATTCACAGGACCCAGAGACGCTGCAGGCGAGACGGAATGCGCTTCGCCAGGTCGTAGACCTGACCATCGCCACGCGGAAAGAAGAGAACGCCCGATTTGAGAGCGACGTTGCTCAGCCCGCACGGCAGACGTTGGCACTCAATCTCCGGATTCAGCGAGCACTGAACGACGCCGACCAAGGGCTGATGGCCTGTAAATCGTTGAAGGAGATGCAGGTCGAAATGCGGAAGCGGATCGATGAAGAACGGCGCCGCCGCGAACAGGAGCTTCGCCGACAGGAGCAGTACCAGGCGAAGCAGACCAGAGGGCTTGTACCTCGATAACGCCGTCAAACTCGGAAGGACACAAAGATGGACGACAGCGACTATACCGACGAACAGATTATCCGGATCCTGCGCTTAATCAGCAGGCAGGATATCGACAGCCTTGACGCTCTCGATCTGAGCAGCATGACGATAGACCAGCGTGTCCGCGTTATCCGGCGTTGGCTTCAGATCAAGAGCGAGCGCGAGCTACAGCGCCGTGCAAAGTTGGCGGAGTGGGCTTTCCTGAAGCGCCACAAGGGCGATTCCGACAAGCCTGCGGAGATCGTGAGGGATTTCCTGACGAGCCAGGAATTCATCCTGGCGCTCGGCGTCTTTGCGGCAACGCTGGGGGTCGCAAGTGGCCTCGTTCACCTCGCGGTAGCCTATCGACAGGCGCGAACGATGGACCGTCAGCAAGCACGGATATTGACGGAGTATCTCGCTTCCAAACTGTCGGGCGGGCGCCGGGGAGTCGCTCACGCTGAGAATTTGCTGCCTAGCCTGCGCGCGTTCGCAAACGCGATCACCCCGGAGCGAGCCCTTGAAGTTCTGGACATGAGGGAAGATCGCGTCAGGCGCTCCATTCCTGCCTTCAAGAGCGAGGGCACGGCTATAGAGGCCCACTACAGGCGCACGCTGAGTCGGATTGGTGTCAGCCTTTCGGACATTTTCGTGAGCAGCGAGCCGTGGGCTCTTCCTTGGACTGAGGAGGGATTGCCCCCGCTTCCGGGTGCCTCTAAGAAGTCATCGACTTGCCCTCATCGATCCATTGGCAGTCAAACACAACACGGTCTCCTTGCTCCGTGAGCTTCTAGTGTCGACCGCCTAGTAATATGTCGTGATCGCCTGGCATTCCTCGAGTTTTGGGGGTGACGGGAATACCGGATGGAGGACGAAACCAAAGGTCTGATCCTTGGTGAAGGAGGGGGGCATCGCCCGCCACCCTCATATCCACCTGCAAGAACTCCGCAGACCAGTGAGCGCCGGTTGCGGTCAGCAGCTGATTGTCACGATGTTCCAGATAACTCCCGTCGCGAGTGCGTCTGACATCACGCTGTCCGGGTGTGGGCCTTCCCCGCGCATCCGCTGTGCCCAAAGGGACAGCACGTAATCGGCCAACTGTCGGTCGTTCTTGAAAGACATCCTTGAGCAGGAAATTCGGATATCGTCGGATATGTACCCGGAAGCCTTAACCTGCTGAAGGGCAGCGAGTGCGCCAATGACGTAACCTCGGCAACCCGCAAGAACCTCCTCTCCCGGGACGTCGACGAAGCATGCACGCGTGAATTCAGCGGCTGTCATACTCACGGCAAGCGCAGGTCTGGCGGCCATGGCCTGGTGCGCAGAGAGCGAGACGGAAGCCGCCAGAGCGGTTGCGGCGAGAAATCGTTTGACCATTGATGCCGTCAGTGAGGTTGGGGATCTGAGCCGCAACCGGATAGCCCGCGTTCATCCGAATCGTCCAGTCCTCAAATCTAACGCGCTGTGCCTGTTACATGGTCGACGTGATGGCAAATGGCTACTGAGATACCGAACTCAGCTTCAATGGTATGAAAATGCGCTGTAAGGTTAGTGACTGTAGGCAGTTGTCCTATCGTTTGTTGTGCGCACGCGGGTTCAGCTATCATCTGCCTAGTTCTGAGGTAAGCGGTAATATTGCAATAAGGCAACCTAAGATGTTTAGAGATATGCTCAATGAAATCGTAACGCTGGTAAAAAAAGATGGAACGGTTGCGAATGAAAAAATCAAGGCATTAGTGCAATCCAATAAAATATTCATGGACGATCCCAAGCTTCCGATTGAACCGGGCGACAGCTTGCTGCGTCTACTGCCATCCGGCCTTGTGGAAGAGTATATTGTTGTTGATCCGGGCTTTTATGCGGGTATGGGAGGCATAGTCCCGCACTTTCAAACTGTCGTTCGAAGAAGCGGGGCTTCACCAGCGCAAGCACACACGATCATCAATCATATTCAAGGCCAGAATGCCCGCATAAACATCGGATCTGTTGATCACTCCAAGAATGTAGCTATCGAAAATGAAACACCCGAAATATTTCAGTCACTAAGAGAAATATTATCTAAATCCAATATTCAAGATGGTGAAAGAGACGCGCTCAGCACAGCAATTGAGAAAATGGAGCGGTCGTATCCGGGGGGAACGTTCAAGGACTCCTACGTTAATTTTATGTCTCTGGCGGCAAATCACGTAGCGGTTTTCGGTCCCCTTTTGGGGGGCTTGGCCTCATTGCTGCGCTGAACGTTTTGCGGGACTTCGGTCGACGCCATGATCGTTCAGGCTCAAGGTGCCTTGATCATCCGCCACCGACTGTTTCACAGAGGAGGTATCATGATGTGGACGGAAGTCAATTTTGGGAAGTGGGCCGGAAAAGGGAAGACGCTTCCACAAATTCTTGTCGCCGATCCAGACTGGTTCTTCTGGGCTATTGACCAGAAGGTGTTTAAAGGTGCGCTGGCTGGTGAGGCTGCTACGCTGGCTAGGCGCGCGAGTGCTATTAAACTGCCGTCTGGGTTGGCTGCCACCCATTGCGTACAGCATTGGATGACGCCTGACGGCAAGTATTCGCATTTCGAACTTATCGACAAAGATCAAGGCGCGCATTTCGGATCTAGCTCCGAAGTTCGCCAAGCGACCTTGAACCTAAAATATCCCCGCACGATAGCCCAATATGATAAATTGGGATGCAGGCATATGATCAACGGATTAAAGAGTTATTGGTTTGACGGGAAGGCCTTCACTAAATCTAGAGTTGAGACGTTCTTCGATGACCATTCCAATTTCGTGAACCCCTGATAACGCACCTGGGCCGACCGGTATTTTCTTAGCAAGCCGAGGTCGCTGCCATCCCCCTCGCCGAAATATCGGTTGTGCGGCGCTGTATGCCGCGAGAGTGCGGCGTATCGGCATTCCAGAAATCCGGTATCTGGAGCTGGTTGGCAATCCAGCCAGAGTTCGCCACATCCGACCAGGACCACCGCCCATGTTCTGCACCGGCAGCCTCACTCTTCTCGCGTCCATAAACGAGATCGGGGATAATATCACCTGCTTCTGATGACCTAGCTCCCTGGATCGGAAGAATGGGCAAGATGGGACAGGCTGCGCACATACCGTTTCCGGTGATTGAGCGCCAGATGAACTGCTATCCGGTTCTTCCATCCGGAACTCAGATGCTATCAGTGAGAGCGCTTCTGGCGGGTTGGCCACCGGAGTTCGCTGCCTAGTGACTTAAGGTGCGGGAGCCTTGGAATCAGATCAGCGAAGTGTCGCGCTTCAGCGCGTCACGGAGCGCACGGCGAAGCCGCTGCGGAGCCCCCATGTGGGGGGCAGAGCAGATCGCCTTTGGCGGGGGGAGATAGAAACCGATCACCGGAGTACCTAGGCCGCCTCTAGACGGGCGTCCTCGACCAGTTCCATGACCCGGTGCCTCTTTCTCTCGACCCATTCAGTCCACTGTGGCAGGCCTTGTCGGCTCAGGATCACCGTGGCGATGCTATGAGCGGCAAGCCAGGCTGGGCATGTGGGGTCGACAGGAGGCAGCGAAGCGGCCTCCCTTGGATAAATAGCCCTAAGTGTAACTTTTTGGGTAGTAAGGTCTTCCTCTTCCTTCTTTCTAATGGCCAAGGCCGACCGACTTTCAGGTTTATACTCCTGAAGGTGCAGAGGGACTTCGTCGTTGGTGCGAGTATCGATAATCCCGACCGGCTTCATCCGGGAGCGCCCATATTCAGTGACCGTCTCCTCAGACCGAAGACTCAGACGGGTACCGTCGCCCATCGTCCGGAAAGCGCCCATCGCAATCAACGCATCACCATATAAGGTCGCCTTATATGCCTTAGGTGCAGACTGGGCTGACTCTATCAGATGCTTTGCTTCTGAGTGGCGGGGAGGAAGCGCCGGGGCTTCTCCCTCTTCGTTCCATGTGAACAACTTCTGCCACGCCGTCTGGACGCCATGCACGCCAATGAACGAAAAGGACCGGACTTGTCGCGCATTGGCCCATGCCCGAAACCGCTCATTGTTCTCGCCGATCAGGTGGTCTTCGTCTGTTTCAACGTCTGGGGCTTCATAGCTCGTGCCGACCGATTTCAGAAGGTATTTCATCACATAGCTGGCCGGTGACGACGCCTTCATTCTTCTGCCGTCCCGCATCGTGATTTCGTGCGTGTTCTTTTCGATGATCGCAAGCTCGCTCTGTGGGGCTGGGGCAAGGTCTTCAAGGATTTCGGCAAGCACTTCTTTGGTGCTTCGGCCGCCAGTCTCTGAGGGCAGCCAGAGAATAAAATGAAGGTGAGGGGTGCCATCTTGATGGGGCTCGACTACACGAATTCCGAACGCATTTGTCAGTTGGTCGTGTTTCCAGATCCTGGCACGCGCATTCTTCCATAGCCCCTGGATCGCGAGATGCTGAGCGGCGGGGCCAAACTCCCGTCGCCATCTCTGGTTCGCTCGCCCATGATGCGAGCTAAACGGATGATATTCACCGGGTAGAGTGATGGTGCCGAAGAAGGCGGTGTAGCCCAGGCGTTCTGCGACACTCTCCATACCTTTTACCTGGGCATACAGCCGAGCCTGTCGAGCATTCAACGCGTTGTTGCGAATGTCCAAAAGCGAAACCGTCGTTCCGTCGAAATCAATCACCTGGTCGTTGAGCCAGGCGCTTTGCCTAGCCTGCCGCAGCCGCCAAGCTGTCAGTGTGTATTCCGAAACATATTTGCAGGTCGGATTGGCGAGTCGGAAGGCGATGTCATAATACGATTGAGCGGCCTTGACCTCCCGTCGAAGCCGTCGCAGTTGCCACCGGGGGCAAGATTGCTCCGCTTCATCGATAGCGTCGAGTTCGATGCCCTTCACTTCAGCGTGCAACAATGCGTTTGCAGCCCTCACCTCTGCGCGCGCGCGCATCTCATCTTCGTCGCCGCGCACGTACATCTCCCCGTCGCTTGTAAGAACACCAGGCGGAGCCTTGATATCCTTCTCGAATTTGTCGCGGAGCACCGTGATCTTTTTCTCAACATAGAATTCTACGAAGGTCGGTCGATTAGCGCAGTAGACGATTGGTCCTTCGAGATCGGCTCGTAGCTCTTCGAGCTTCTGGCCCTTCATGTCGCAGATCGTCAGAAGAGCCTCGATATATAAATCTGGAAGCCGAGCGATTTCGTCGAGGTCGTCGAGAGCCTGCAACCGCATGGCCTGTGCTTTCTTGAGCCAGCGCTTCTCAAGTTCTTCAGGACGGGAGATCCAGTCGTTGGTCGCACGATCGTTTGCGACCTTCCGTAGCGCCGCCGATAGGTCGGAGGAATTGGTGTGGAAGCTTGCGGTTCGGCGTAGGCGCTCTAGGTCCCGCGAGGACGCGCTTTCGACAAGACGAAGCAAGTTGTCGTTGTCGCTAGTGGTACTATCTCCAAAAAAATTGACAGCGTGAACAGAGTTATTCATAAATGGATCCTAGCAAGCCGAAAGGAGACCTGAACCGCGCCGGGTTTGCCGGAGGCTGATTTCGGTTAGTTACGCGGCCATGGGTTCAGCGTCCAGAGCGGCGTAGAAGTTGGCCTCGGCTTCGGCGGGCGGGATGTTCCCGATGGGCTCCAGCAGGCGGCGGTTGTTG
>JANSYS010000067.1 GCA_024742275.1 Alphaproteobacteria bacterium
ATCCCGAACCGTCTGCTCGGCCCCGGCCTTCAAGGCGTCTGATTTCTGTCTCATCTGCGTTCCCTTCGGTCACTACGATGAGCCAGAAATCCTCCCTTACGAATACTCCTTAATCCGTCCCACGAACGCTGACGTCAGACACTAGGAGGGCCACTCGCCGGTGGAAGAAAAAAATGCGCGCCCGTTGAGATTTTCTCTCCGCACCCGTCAGCATGGTGGTCTGTCCACCACTGTTGGGAGGCCTTGAAATGACTGAGAACCCACGGTTTTTCACCGTTGCCGAAGTCGCAACGCTCCTGCACTGCAGGCCGGCAACGGTCCGAAGAATGATCAAGAGGGGCGACCTGGCTGCCCAGATGATCGCGCGCGCCTGGCTGATCCCAGCCAGTGAAATCACCCGGCTGGAGCGGAGTGCCTACTCGCCTGTTCTCGCGGCTGAAAAGCCATGATTCCCGAGCCCGGCCAAGCGGCCTCGGATCCCTCGCCGCCATCTTCGATCGACTGCTCGACGCGGAGACCAGATCCGCCGTAACCGCCGAACTCGCAAGACTCGAGCAGGGCGCATCAGTTGACACCCTTAGCGATACCACCGCCGGTCTCCTGCGGTCGTTGGACCGACTGCCGGCCGGGCTGGCCGGCCGTTTTGCGGCCGAGAGCTGCACGCTGGCCGACGCTATTGCAGTCGTCGACATCGCCAAGGCCACCGGCCTCAGGGTCGCCGGCCTGGAGCGCTGCATCGCCGATGCCCGCCGGCTCGCGAAGCATCTCTTCAAGTCGACGGCGGGATTGTCCTCTCTTCCGGTTGCCCGCGGTGCGCTGTACCAGCGCATCCAGCGCATCGGCGCGGCGGAGATGGGCATGTCACCGAAGTCTTTTGGATCGTTCCGCGCCCGTATCCTTCGCCTTGCAAGGGTTCTGGACCGGCGCAGCGGCAAGGTCGCGCTGCCCAAGGTCTGGGCCGAAGTCGTGGCCGCCGCACGAGCCGCCGGCCACGGCCACAATGTGGCCCGAGCCTACTGCCTCATCAGAACAGCAGCCCGGTTGAACCTCGCACCCATCGACGTGGATCCGTTCCTCGTCTCGACGGTTCTGGAGGAGGCCGTCAAGCGGGGCCTCGACAAACCTCACAAGATGACCGCGCGCGCGTGCGAGGCCTGGAATGTTCTGACGCGATCCGCGCCCGGGTGGCCGACTGTCTTGCTGTCCGCGCCGGCCCAGCCCGGCGCTATTGTGCCGACGCGACGGTTCTTCAAAGACCTGCCCCCGGCGGTCCAGGCCCTCTGGAACGCGTTCGAAGATCGTCACCGGCATTTCAAGGCCGCCGCTGCCGGCGAGCCGGATACACCGACAACCGATAAGAACCGCTTCCTCGCCCTCCTGGACCAGGAGCTTGCGCAGTCTGTTCCCCACTATGCCGCGGCAACCCTCAAAGCCTACCGCGCGGTCTGGCTCCAGCTCGCGCACATGTCGCTCGAAGACGGCGCATCGATTACCGCCGTCGGCGATGTTCTAACTCTGGACCGCTGCTCCCGCCTCCTGGTGCAGACAGAGAAAGCTCAGATCGGCCGGGCCTCGCTACGGGGGGAAGATCACAGTCAGAAGAACTCCTCCCTGGCCAGCCAGGTGACCGCCATGATCGCGCTGGCACGGGCTTCCCAGAGCGATCCGGCACTGATCGCTGCCTTGCTCAGGATGCGAGCGGCCGTCGACCCGATGGTGGAGCGCATGGTTGTTGACCCGGAAACCGGCCAGCCCAAAAGCGTCTATATAAAATCACGGCGACGCACCGGACCGCGCCACCGCCGGGTCATCGAGCAGTTTCAAGGAGAAGGAGCTGACGCGGTCAAGGCCGCGTTCTTCCGCCTGCCGCAGCAGCTGATGGCCCCGATCCTGCCACGGATCCGGGCTGGGCTTCCGCTCACTCGAACCGAACAGGTCGACGCAATCGTCGCCCTGACCTGCCGGATTCTCATGGAGTGCCCCATGCGCCGCGCCAACCTGGCGGGTTCGCTTCGGATCTGCGGCGACCGTCAGACCCTCTCCCTGCCGTCAACGAGAAAGCGGCCGGCACGGCTCCACGTGCCGGCTATCGAGACAAAGACGGAGCGGACCGATGTAGTCGCCGAGTTTTCGTCAGAAACGACCGAGTTGCTGAGGCTGTTCATCACTCATGTCAGACCGCAAGTGGCCAAGCGAGTTGGCGCGGCTACGGATAACTGCTGGCTCTTTCCAGGAGAAGAGCAGTCGTCCCGGAGTCCGTGGTGCTTTTCTACCACCCTCAAAGCGAGGGCGGAGAAGGTCGCCGGGATCACGATCAATCCTCATGCTTTCAGGCATGTCGTCGGCCTGCTGATCCTCGAACAGGATCCAGCGCAATTGCCTCTGGTCAGCAGCCTCCTGGGTCACGCTTCGCTCCGGACGACGACCGATTGGTATGCCGAGGTCCCACAAAAAGAGGCCCACGAGGCCTATCTGCACAAGCTCTCAGCGGTCGCAGCCAAGGCGGCGCTTGCTGCTTCAAAAGGAAGGAAAGGTCGCAAATGACCAAAACTGTTGACCACGCCGGCCATGCCTTCCGGATCCTTCGGGAGAGCGAGGCCTGGCCGCCGC
>JANSYS010000020.1 GCA_024742275.1 Alphaproteobacteria bacterium
AGCCCGGTCTGTCGCGCGATCGCGCTGACGCCGAGACCCTGTCGCGTAAATTCCAGGATCATCACGATCTCCCACAGTTCTACCACCGGCACGCCTTTCCCTTGGCATCAGCAGGGGGAATTTTGCGCCGCCGATGGTCCGGGGGGCATGCCCCCCGGACCATCGGCAACAGCGCCAAACTGGGGAAATTTCATCCAGCGCTTTTGGGGAGATTACGTCCAGCACTCACAATCGCGCGCGGGGCGGAGCCCTCAGCGTACTCGGCAAAGATCCGGCGCACGATCCCGGCCTGTTCCTCGTCGATCTCCCGCTCGCCGGTCGTGACCGACCCGTCAGCTTGGATCGATCGCACCATGCGATAGCCGTAGCTGTTGCCGCCCGGAATCTTGCCGGCCTCGACCCGGCCGCGCTGTCCGCGACGGGTCTTATCGGCGAGATCCTTCAGGAACAGCGCGTTCACGGTGCCCTTGAGCCCGACATGCAGCTCGCTCACCGGGCCCTCTGACAGGGTGACGATCGATATGTCCGCATGCCGCAGACGCTTGAAGACGCCGGCGATGTCTTCCTGGTCGCGGCTGATCCGGTCGAGGGCTTCCGCGATCAGCACATCGAAGGTGCCGGCTCGCGCCGCCTCCATCAGGGCGACCATGCCGGGCCGGCTCTTGAGGTGGCCACCGCTAATCGCATAGTCGCTGAAGATCTCCACCACGGTCAGGCCATCACGCTCCGCGCGCTCTCGGCAGAGCCGGACCTGATCCTCGATCGACGCCTCGCGCTGATGGTCCGAGGAATAGCGGGCGTAGATCACAGCGCGGGTCATGGTGTTCTCCTCGCAATCTAGTTGCCTACCTTAGGCCGAATCCTGATCCGACATCCCGGCGAAATCTGGGCCGGGGCCTGTCGACCTGTTTAACGGGGCGGTTGCCCCAACCTGCTGGCGGTACTTCTGGAGCAGGCCGTGATAGCGGCGCATGGCGTGGTGCTCGCGGGCGTGATTGTAGTGGGCTTCCGTCGTCCGGCCATCAGCATGGTGCAGCAGAAGCCGCCCGAGATGCACGAGCTCGGGGTCTTCCTCGCCGAGGGCGGTGACCGCGATATCCCGGAAGAGGTGCGGGCTGATCGGACGGCCGAAGGCCTGCTCTGTGTGTTGTGTGAGCCGGCCGTAGAGCGCCTCACTGGTAAACGGCCGACCGCGCGCGCCCACCAGAAACGTCGTATCCTGGCGCCCGCGCAGCAGAACTGGGCGCCAGACTGTGAGATAGCGCTCCAGCGGATCACAAAGCAGCTCCGGCAGTCGGGCCTCATATGGCCGTCCGTTCTTCATAGCCTCAGCGGGAAGCCGGATCCAGTATCCGTCCGGCTGCTCGGTCAGGCTCTCTCCCAGTCGCAGGGAGACGAGGTTTGCGCGGCGGAGTGGCCGGAAGATGAGGAGCAGGATGGTCAGCCCATCGCGATAGAGTGCCGCTCGCCAATCCCGTCGCAGCGATGTCTCTTCTTCGGCCCGTTGCATCAGAGAGGCGCCGAGAGCCAGCAGGTCCTCCACTGGAACCATCCGGGCACGCTTGTCCCGACTGGGCTGAGCGGTGCTCTTCAGCCGCTGCCGGATCCGCTTGAGCCCCGGCTCCGGGCCATCGGGATCGAGGATATGCAGGATGATATCAAGGTCCCGGATCCGGCCGGCCAGGGTCTTGGACGTGATCTGGCTTTGGAGCTCCTCGACATAGAGCCGGACCCGGTCCTGGGTCGCCCGTTCACGCGGGGATGCCTGTGGATCGAGCCATCCCCTCGACTGCAGGAAGGTCAGCCAGCGGCCATAGCTGGATGCTACGGTCCGCCTCGTGTTAGGCCGCCAGTGATGGGCGGCACCGTCAGCGGCGAAGATTTCCGGGGCTGGTGCCTGAGCCTGCTCCTAGGCGAGACGGTCCCGGTCAGGCCAGGAGGGGACAGGAAGGCATGACGCCGTGTTGTGCCAGACCATCACCGAGCCCTGCGGACGCGCAGGTTGGTCGCAAGGTGCGCACCCTGTGGTCCCCGCATCAGTTCAGCCCGCCGTTCGAGGATCACGGCATCTTAGTGCTCGACGGCCTGCTGGTTACGCAGACCCACATAGGCCCGGGCTGTAGTCTCCAATGACCGGTGCCCCAGAAGCTGTCGAGCCGTCTCCATCTCCGCGGGGCGATGCGAAAGATAGAAGCGGGTCGTGATCTGCCGCATCAGGTGGACGGTGATCTGCAGGCCCGTCCGTCTGTGAACGAACTTCTGGATCTGCCGCGTGACCGCCTCCGGAGACTTGTGTGCACCAGAGCGCGTACCCGGGAAGAGATACTGACCGGAAGCGGTGCCGAAGATATGGCAGGTTCGCTCTAGGTAGGTCTTGAGCATATCGGCGGTCGGGGCCGGCAGCGTGTAATCGTGCTCGACCCCGTTCTTCACCTCCTCCGAGGGCAGCCGGATCCGAACGGGCCGGTCGCCCGCGATGTGGACGTGTATGCCGAGGCGGAGGCTTGCGAGGTTCTTCCGCCGGATCGGCCGGATCAGAAGAAGCTCCAGGGCGAGCGCGGATTGCAAATCAAGCGCCTGCTTCCGGCTCAGGCGCTCAACGTCAGCAAGTTCCGTGAGAACCTGGACCGGGAGAAGGAGCAACCTGTCGAACGCACCCTGGTCGTCGAACTGATGCAGGAGCTTGGCCGGCCGTTCGCCCATATGGCCCCGAGGTGCTGACACACGCCCCGAGGCACGCCTGAGCCGTTCCGCGAGATCCCGATCGTCGGGATAACAGTGGCTGGTGATGCGCCGGAGCACATGCATCACATTGCTGTCGGTGATTTTGCCCTTCACCGCACCGCGATCCTGGAAGAACCCGATGATCTTGCGCAGTCGCGGTTCGGTCAGCAGATCGGCGAGTCGCGTGAATGTCCGCAGTTCCTCTCCATCGCGAACGAGGATCCCGAGGAACTGACGTACCTTAAACCGATAGCTGCCGATCGAGCTGTCCTTCAGGGGACGCACCGGCGCCGTCTGATCGAACAGATCAGCATCCTTGGACAGGCCGGTCAGCCAAGCCTCGAGCTCCTCTAGGAAACCCGGATCACAGTCCTTAAGGTGCACGGCATAGGCATCCTGGGCAGATGGCGGCTCGACCGGCTGGAGCCCGAGGTCCGGTGCTTCGTCGGCGAGCTTGTTCCAATGCCGCGCGAGTTCTCGAACCTGCCGCTGCGGAGAGGTCTTGAGCGTCCGGTGTTCGAGGTGGCGCCGGAAGTCGCTCAGCGTGTTCGTGTCCACGCACCGAGGCGACAGACTTCGGTCGTTGCACCATGAGACGAAGCGGCCGAGCGAGACCCTGCCCTCAAATGCGGAAAGTCGCTGTTTAACCGACCGCCACTCCGCTGTGAGAGGACGGGGAGGCGGGTCGATCGGATCAGCGTATCGCTTGATGGCCGCTGATACATCGGAACGAACGGTCCGGAAACGTTTCTCCGTCATCCTGACCGACGACGGTGCGAAGCGTGCCAGCTTGGGACGCAGCGCATCGAAGGTCGCGGGCGTGCTCTTCAGAGGCAGGCCCAGCATGCGACAAAGCCGTCGGATGGAAGAGGCGAGGTTGCGCTTGCGGTTTGCGGAGATGGCCTGATCCTGCTCGATCAGGCGGACCACCTCACCGAAGGTCGGTGTGGGCCGCGTGCCTACGAAATCGAACAGAGGCAGATCAGACTGGGGCGAGTGAGCGGTCATCGGATAGCCTCCTCGGGCTATGTGGTCGGACGTGGACACCAGCGGACAATCAGGACAACGCTCCACCGTACACTCCCGTCTTGAACGATCAGGTGTTGTCCTGAAATCACGCGGTAGGCGCACAAACGACTAAAATCATTGGGTCAGGAGCGGGGCTCAGGGCTCTGATCCAGAGCGACGCTGAGCCGCCAAAAATGCAGCGAGGTCGTCCTCGCGGATGCGGATCAGACGGCCAACCCGGTAATGCGGGAGGTCTCCCGCAGCCAGACGGCGCCGGACCGTCTTGAGGCTCACGTTCAGGGCCTGGGCGACGTCGCCCTGTGAGTCGGCGTGGGGTTTCGACGCCGATCGGCACGATAAACGGTTGATATCTCCGGGTTGCGAGGGGTCACACCACGGTGCTGTTTCACAGTCAGGCAGGCGTGGTGAGGGTCGCGCAGGTCGACCGGATGCAACGAGTACTCAGAGCCAGGAAATACACAGCAGACACATCAATTGACCTGGGTCCGTGAAAGTTGTCCGGGCTGGCGGCTAGGATTTGGCGATATCGAGGTATTGAGGAGGTCGATATGAGCCGGAAGCTTACTTGCCGGCAAAACCGCCTCTCGGGTACGGACTACCCGCCGTCCGCAATCATGTGGCCAACGTAGCCAGACTCTAACTCTGGAACTGGACCACCTAATGGACCCCGGGTACCGAGACCGTCGACTCCTAAGGCGATTTTTTTTCGCGTTAGGGCTTGTCCACAAAACCCCGCCGGTAATCTGAACCTGTCGCGCATCAATGCCACCCTCTCAAGGAGAGCCAAAATGAAACCGAAAGTGACAATTACTACGGGGAACGTAATGGGACTGACCATTACAATGATTTCAGATCACGATTTGGAACAAAAGCGGAGCATGTTTAAGTCAACACGCCTCGCAACCGGCCTCAGCATTGCGGAGGCGGCTAACCTGCTCAATGTGTCCGCAGCAAAAGTGCAACGGTGGGAGAGCGGGCAAACAATGCCAGCAAAGCGCGCCTTTCGCCAAATTCGTGAAGTTGAGCGTTTCCTGATAGCTCAAGCGGACTTCGCCTTGAGTCGCATCCGCGCCGAGGCCGTGCAGGTCGGCTGTCTTCCGGAAGCTGTCGAGGTGTGCGTTGCGAGCACCGATGAGGAGGCTAGATCCAGGGGCTTTCCGACGGTTTCTGCCGCCCGAAAGTGCGCGAGCCTCATTACTGCCGCCATCAACGACCATTTTCCGGATGTGAAGGTCGTCACAGTTCGACGTGGCTCAACACCTGCAAGCGCCTACCTTGTGGCCTTGCAAGAGGCCGCCGGCTCCGCTGCCTAAAGATCGACAGACGGGAGAGGCCCGAGCGGATCGTCGGCGGAGTGGTAGCCACCGCGCACAACACAGGCCGACAGCCCTGCCGTTGGGGTGCTTTCGAGCAGGGTGACCACGCCCGTCAGGACGACGACACGAGCCCGGTCCACTTCGGTGACCGGGCTTTTTCGTGATCGCGCATGGTCTCAATGCGCTAGTCCGCCGGGCCACCTCTAGTGGTGGTCTTCGGTATCCGGTCTATGAGACTCTAGGCGTTGAGGTGTGTTTTTCGGTCAGCAATGTCGCCTTAGAAGCTGACTATGACGGTCTGGTTGACCCGTCTTTGTAAACCGCTCGATCCCCAGGGCGACCATCTTCCAGGGGCTTGCTTGACAGTCAAATCCTCACTAAACCCATTGCTGTGCGGGCGTAGCTCAATGGTAGAGCGAGAGCTTCCCAAGCTCCAGACGAGGGTTCGATTCCCTTCGCCCGCTCCATAGATGGTTCCTTCCCTGAGTAAGCTTTGCCCGGTTTCTCGCTTTAGGCGCGCGGAGATGTTGAGCAATGAGCAACATGACGACCCGCGCACGCCTGTACAAGTCTCACAGTATCCTGGCTGGGGGAGTGGTTGTCATGCCCACGGTCACACCTGCTAATCACGTGGGTCAACAGACTCCTTCAGTATACCGGTATGCAAAGGTGTCGCCGCTATCCGAGCACTTGCTTCTTACGCCAGGATCGCCGCATATAGACAGTTTTGCCACTATACAGAGATTATTTCTCAGCTCATGGGTATTTTATCAATCTACACCTTGATGGTGTATCAGGTAGAATTCTGCAGCACTCTTCTTCAGATTAATACACCTGAAAATACGTTGAACCAACACTTTAGAGTATCTTCAAGACAGCTTCCCAAGCTGTATGTCGTGGGTTCGATTCCCATCACCCGCTCCATCTATTGTTTCAAGGCGTCTGCGGTCCTTCGGATTGCGGCTGTTGCATGGCTGCAACGCTGACCCAGAATTGATCTGCGTTGGAACGTATGGCGTGGTTAGGTTCGGCCTCCGACCGATAGACGGGAGCCGACCATGGCCATCAGGCGCCTCTTTTTCCTTCTTGCCTTATCCGCGCTACTGTCGGCGCCGCTGCAGACCGCTGGCGCCGAGACCCGACCGTGGAGCGAGATCGTCGCCACTGCCGGCGGACAGACGGTTCACTTCAATGCATGGGGCGGGGACGACAGGGTCAACGCTTACATAGACTGGGTCGGCGAACGGGTGGACGCGCTCTATGGCATCGAGTTGGTGCATGTGAAGTTGTCCGACACCGCCGACGCCGTCAGTCGAGTGCTGGCGGAAAAGGCCGCTGGACGGACGGCGGACGGGTCGATCGACCTGATCTGGATCAACGGCGAGAACTTCGCGGCGATGAAGGCGAACGACCTTCTGCACGGTCCCTGGGTCGCCGGGGCGCCGAGCTTCGCGTTGGTGGATGTTGATGGCAAGCCGACGACCGTCGTGGATTTCTCGGTCCCCACGGACGGGCTCGAAGCCCCCTGGGGCATGGCCCAGTTCACCATGATGTACGACAAGGCCTATGTGGAGAGCCCGCCACGCAACGCGACCGCGCTGCTCGATTGGGTGCGGGCCAACCCGGGACGGTTCGCCTATCCGCAACCGCCGGACTTTCTGGGGACGACGTTTCTCAAGCAGGTCTTGGCCATGACGACCGACAGACCGGACCTGCTCGCGGGCCCGCTGGACGTGACGGGCGGCGATGCGGCGGCGCTTTCGGTTACGGAGCCGCTCTGGGCGTATCTGGACTCTCTCCACCCGCACCTTTGGCGCGACGGCCGGGCGTTTCCTACGGATGAGGCCGCGCTCCGGCGGTTGCTGGGCGACGGAGAGGTCAGTTTCGCCCTTGCGTTCAACCCGGCCCGGGCCAGCGCGGCGATAGAGGCCGGTGAACTGCCGGATACGGTGCGCACTTTCGTCTTCGATGGCGGCACCATCGGCAACACGCATTTCGTCGCTGTTCCCTTCAATGCTGCGGGTAAGGAGGCGGCCATGGTCGTCGCCGACTTCCTGATGTCGCCCGAGGCGCAGCTCCGCAAGCAGGACCCGCGGGTCTGGGGCGATTTCACCGTTCTGGATGTGGCCGCCCTGGCGGATGGCGATCGCAGGGCTTTCGCGGCGCTGCCGCTCGGTGTGGCCACTTTGTCTCCCGAGGAACTCGGTCCGGTTTTGCCGGAACCGCATCCGAGTTGGGTCGGATGGTTGGAGGCTCAATGGGAACGGCGCTACGCGGCGGGGCGATGACTCACGGTGCGTCGCATGGGCGCCGCTGAACCCGTTGCCGCCGTCCAAATGGAACCACGATGATTCGTACCGCTCCGGCATTGACGTTGCTGGTGATGATCGGGCCGATCGCCGCCGGCCTGGTCGGTACGATCCTGCCTGCGCTCGGCTGGCTGCCGGTCCTCGGCGGCGAAACGTTGAGCCTGGAGGTCTTCCGGGCCCTGTTTGCCGAGCCCGGTCTCAAGGTGAGCGTCTGGCTTTCCTTCTCGGTCGGCCTCGGGTCGACGCTGGTAGCGTTCATCCTCGTTGTCGGCTTCGTCGCGGCGGCCGGAGAGACGGCCCTGTTTCGCCTGGCGTCTCGCCTCATATCGCCGCTTCTGTCGGTACCCCATGTCACCTTGGCCATTGGCCTCGCCTTTCTGATCGCCCCGAGCGGATGGGCGGCCCGTTTGATCTCGCCATGGGCGACGGGATGGGAGCGTCCACCTGATCTGCTCATCGTCCAGGACCCACATGGCCTCTCGCTGGCCGCCGGGTTGATTCTCAAGGAGACGCCGTTTCTCTTCCTGATGCTCTTGGCGGCCTTGGACAGTCTGCCGGTCCGGCAAACCGTGGCGGCGGCGCGATCGATGGGCTACGCGCCGATGACCGCGTGGTTCAAGGCGGTGCTTCCCCAGGTCTATCCGCGTCTGCGGCTGCCGATCTTCGCGGTGCTGGCCTTCGCCACCTCGACGGTGGACATGGCGATCCTGCTTGGTCCCACGACCCCGGCGCCGTTGGCGGTGCGGGTCGTTCAGTGGTTGGGAGACCCCGACCTAGGGCGCCGGTTCGTCGGGTCGGCGGGCGCGGTGCTGCAGGCGCTGCTTGCGCTTTCGGCCATCACGACCTGGATCGTCGGCGAGCGGTTGATCGCGATGGCGGGACGGCGTTGGATCCGCGCCGGAGGAAGGGGCGAGAGCGAAAGCCTGGTGCGGCGGGCTTTCTCCACGGCCATGGGGGCCGTCTGTCTGCTGGCCGTTCTGTCCCTCGCCGCGTTGGTCGCCTGGTCCGTGGCCGGTCCGTGGCGTTTTCCCGACGCGCTTCCCGACCGGCTTGCGATCGAGGGATGGCGCCGCGACGGCGGCAGCCTGATCGATGCCGCGTTCGCCAGCGCCTCCGTCGCCCTCGCCTCGACCGCGGTCGCTATTGTTCTCGTCGTTGCGTGCCTTGAGGGCGAGACGCGATCCGGTCGGACGCCAGGACGGTCGGCGGATTGGCTCCTGTACGTCCCGCTCATCGTGCCGCAGGTCGCGTTTCTGTTCGGTGTTCAAGTCCTGCTGGTCGTCGCGCGGCTGGACGGGCATTGGGTGGCGGTGGTGTGGAGCCATCTGATCTTCGTGCTGCCCTACGTGTTCCTGTCGCTGGCCGGGCCCTGGCGGCGGTTCGACACCCGCTACGTCGCTGTTGCCCGCAGTCTCGGGCGCTCGCCCGCCTCGGTGCTTTTCTCCGTCACGCTGCCGATGCTGGCGCGACCGGTTCTGACGGCCGCTGCGGTCGGAGTCGCAGTTTCGACCGCGCTTTACCTACCGACGTTGTTCGCCGGGGCCGGTCGCCTCGAAACCTTGACCACCGAGGCGGTTTCGCGCGCTGCCGGCGGCGACCGGCGGGTGATTGCCGCATATGGCATCCTGCAGATCGCACTGCCGTTGGCTGCTTTCATGTTGGCCGGATTGCTTTCGCGTCGCTTGTCGCGGCCGCGTTAACGGTTCCGTTACCGTTGCGTTGCACAATTTGGTGTGACAGCGCTCTTGAATTATTCACTGGGGAGCGTTAAGTGACGTCCACGACTTTCCACAACGTCTAACGCGCTAGCGGCAGTCCGAGTTTTCGGGCGCCGGCGCGTTTCGTCCGCCGAGCAGTTCTGCAAGTACAGGCGCCGGGCGGGCTGACACAGTGTCATCAAAGAGGAGGACCGCATGGCAGACAAGCCGCTCGCCGGACGTACCATCGCCATTATGCTCGCCAACGGGTTTGACGAGATCGAGTTCACCGAACCCCAGAAGAAGCTGATCGAGGCCGGAGCGACGACGAAAGTCGTGTCGCGTGCCAATGGCCTGGTCAACGGCTGGTACGAGGGTTCCTGGGGCCACTTCTTCCCGGTTGATGTCGATCTGGCCGAGACCCTGGCGGTCGACTATGACGGTCTGGTGATCCCGGGGGGCATGCGCGCCGTCGATAAGATGGCCGAAGATCCGCATAGCCAGCGCGTGCTGAAGGCGTTCATGCGCGCGTCGATGCCGGTTGCGATCGTTGGCGACGCCGGCAAGCTGCTGGCGCAGACCGAAACCGTGAAGGGCCGGACCGTGACCTCCAGCGAGGACGTCCGCGCCGAGCTTGAGGCCGCCGGGGCCAGCTGGGAGCCGACGCCGTTCGTCGTCGAAGGCTCGCTGGTCACCGCCAACGGTGCCGAGGGCGTGCGCGACGCGATGGATGCGTTCGTCGCCGTGGTCGAAGCCTACGAGGGCGAGAACGCCCAGGCCGCCTGAGTCGGCACTGACGCCGCTGTCGGCGGCATACCGCCGGCGCGCAGAAAAGTCTGGGAGCGACGTTGATGGATGCATCGGCGTCGCTTTCGTTTTTGCAGAGCAGTCTGTGACCGATAGAGTGCCGCTATGACCAGTCCTTCCTCCCCCGTCGCGGCGACCGTCGCCAGCCCGTGCGTCGGCGTCTGCTCGATCGATCGAGAAACCCGGTTCTGCCTCGGTTGCTGGCGGTCGATGGAGGAAATCGCCCACTGGTCGCGCTACGACGATCCCAGGCGCCTGGAGGTGCTGGAGACTCTGCGTCAGCGTCAGACCGAGGCCGGCGTCAACCGCCGGCGGACAACCAAGCGCCGCCGCATGGCGGAGTCTTCGGAATAGGAGACCGCCGCGTGTCGAATGCCCTGCTTGACCTGCTCGCAGAGCGTGGTCACCTGATCGCCGACGGAGCCATGGGTACCAACCTCTTCGCCCTCGGGCTGGAGACAGGAGACTCGCCGGAGCTCTGGAACGTCGAGGCCCCGGAGAAGGTTGCCAAGGTCCATCGCGGGTTCCTGGAAGCCGGCTCGGACATCGTGTTGACGAATAGCTTCGGCGGCACCGCGCATCGGCTCAAACTCCATGGCGCCCAGGATCGGGTCCGCGAATTGAACGCCGCCGCCGCGCGGGTGTGCCGCGCGGAGGTCGATCGGTGGCGAGAGGAAACCGGGAAGACGTGCCTGGTCGCCGGATCCATGGGGCCGACCGGAGAGCTGTTCGAGCCCCTGGGCGCGCTGACGCCTGAGGTCGGCGAAGCCGCTTTTGCGGCTCAGGCAGAGGGTCTGGCCGAAGGCGGGGTCGACGTTCTCTGGATCGAGACGATTTCCGCGGCTGACGAAATGGCAGCGGCGGTTGCCGGTGCCGCCCGCACGGGCCTGCCGATCGTCGCCACCATGACCTTCGACACCAATGCCCGCACCATGATGGGACTGACGCCCGCCGATTTTGCCGCGCTCGCGCCGACCCTGGCGGCTGTGCCGAGCGCCATCGGCGCCAATTGCGGCGTCGGTCCGGCTGAGCTGGCGCAGACGGTGCTCGACCTGACAGACGCCGATCCGCAGGCGGTGGTCGTCGCCAAGGGTAATTGCGGCATTCCCCAGTATGTCGACGGCGAGATCGTCTACAACGGCTCGCCCGAGGCGATGGCGGCCTATGCCCGTATTGTTCGCGACGCCGGGGCCCGGATCGTCGGCGGCTGCTGCGGCTCTAAGCCGGACCATGTCCGGGCGATCGCCGAGGCGCTGGTCGGCTATGTGCCGGGCGACCGGCCGACGCTCGAGCGGATTGCCGCCGAACTCGGCGCGCCCTGGTCGAAGGGCGGCCGGCTGGCCGCGCACACGGCCGAGGACATCGAAGACGAGGGCGGTCGCCGCCGGGGCCGCCGCCGGCGGGCCGGTTGACCGCATCGGATCCGGGAGAGCAGGAATGAGCGCACCGATCTTTCACATGCTGGCGGGCGCCCCTGCGCCTGTCGCGCCGTACAGCCACGCGGTCGAGGTCGACGGCTGGATCATGGTCACCGGCCAGCTCGCGACCGATCCGGACGACGACGCGACGCCGCTGCCCGAGGGCGTCGAGGCGCAGACCGAGAAGACCATGGACAACCTGAAGCGGGTGCTCGCCGGTCTCGGTCTCGGCTTCGAGCATGTGGTTCAGGCCCGCGTCTTCATCACCGAGTTCGAGCGCGACTACGCCGCCATGAACGCGGTCTACGCCCGGTACTTCGCCGAGGACCGCCGCCCGGCCCGCACCTGTATCGGCGTGACCGGGCTGGCGAGAGGGGCGCTGGTCGAGATCGATTTCGTGGTCAAGCGGCCGGGGTGAGCGCGGTCAAGTCGAGAACGAGTCCGTCCAGGAGCTCGAGTATCAGGTCGTTGGTCAGCCCGGCTCCCGGGCGACCGCAGACATAACCCTGGACGCGCCGGTCGCCCTCGCCGGTGAGCTCAATCTGCGCCATTCCCCAGTATCGAACGAAGGCGAAACAGCCGACCTGGGCGAATGAAAACCGGCGGATCGTGAAGCGTCGGTTGCGCGAGACCAGATCACTCCGCTCGCCGAATTTTGGCGATACCGTTTCGATCCGCTTCATTCGGCGGATCATCGCTTCGGGCTCGGTTGTCACCTCGTACTTGTAGCCCGGCAACAGGGCGTCGTAGAGGATGACCGCTCGATGCGGGTGGTAATCATCGGTCGCATAGACCGCTAGGTGCCGGTTGGCTGAGTAGTCCTGAGTCTGCATGCGCGCAAACGTCACAGCGGCGGAAGCGACGAGGCCATGCTCCAGGCGAACGTCGGTATCAGCCGCGGTGACTGCCTTCCATTCGCCGCTCGCCAGGGTCGCCGGTCCGCCAAGCAGGATTGGCGAGACGAGCGCCAGTACTCCGAGTAGGCGAATGGTCCAGCCTGTCATGATCACGTCCGCCTCAGCGCTGCCGTCATCAGGCCCGCCCCGATCAGGCAACCCGCTCCGAACCGGTTCATCCAGCGCAGGGCCCGGGCGCTGCGCAAGCGGTCCCGGGCGGCGCTCGCGGCGAGGACGTAGAAGCCGTTGGTGAGAATCGAGATCGCCAGGAAGGTCGGGGCCAACACCAGAAGCTGGTTCAGGACCGGGCGGTCCGGCGTCATGAACTGCGGCAGGAAGGCGACGAAGAAGGCGATCAGCTTCGGGTTGAGCGCTGTCACGATGAAGCCGTGCAGAACCCGTTTCCGTCCCCCGCGGCGGCCGGATCCACGGGGGCCCGCCACATCCTGATCCCGAGCCAGATCAGATAGGCCGCCCCCGCCAGCTTCATGACGGTGAACACCGTCGCCGAGCTCGCGAGAATGGCACCGAGGCCGACGGCGGACACGATCAGCGCGACCATGTCGCCGGCGAGGACGCCGCCCATGGCGCCAAACGCCGCCTTGCGTCCTGCCCCCAGCGCATAGCCGATCACCAGGAAGACCGTCGGCCCCGGCAGTAGAAGAATGGCGAAGGACGCCGCGACGAAGGCAAACCAGAGGTCGAGTTGCATCGGAGGCTCCACGGCCGGAAGTATAAGGCAAAGTCAGCCCTCAGACATGCATCCGGGTCAAGTCCGCTATGCCGTCGGAACACGCACGAAAATCCTTGACCTCTCCGGCCATGAGCCTCATCTTCCGCCTCAGAAACGGCCGGGAAACGGCGGGGCGGGTGCTCCACGGATCCGGGCCTTTCTTTTTGGGCCGATGGTGGAGACCGGAGGCTCGAGAAATAAGCGTCAGGGGCGATGGCCCCCATGGAGGTGAACTCGACGCACTGCCTGCACGATGATCGCCATGCTCCCGCGAGGGAGTGGGGTCCAAACCGGCGAAAACTCGTGACGCCCGCTCCTCGTGGAGTGGGTTTTCTTGTCTGCCCATTCCGCTCGTCCCGTAGGGCTCATCGTGGTCCATGGGGGTGGAGGGTCTAAGGGTAGCTGGGTCAATCTTCTGGTTAGGAGGAGTGAGAGATGAAACTCACCGCCGAATTGGGGATGGACTCGGCCACTCAGCCGAGCGAATTCCAGAACGAATCCGCCCGTCGTCATGACGACGACAATGTTATCCGGCTTCCCTCCACGGGTTTCAGTAGTTCGGACGAACGTTTCGACCATTTCGTCAAGCGCGACGGTCTGACCTTCGCGGGCACCCACCTGATCATCGACCTCTGGGGCGCGTCCCGGCTCGACGATATCGAGCATATCGAGACGGCGCTGAAGAAGTGTGTGACCGAGGCCGGCGCCACCCTGCTGCACATCCACCTGCACCACTTCTCGCCGAACGGCGGCGTGTCGGGCGTGGCCGTGCTCGCCGAGTCCCATATCTCCGTCCACACCTGGCCGGAATGCGACTACGCCGCGTTCGACGTGTTCATGTGCGGCGACGCCCAGCCGCACAAGGCGATCGACGTGCTCAAGGCGGCGTTCGAGCCCGAGCGCGTCAATGTCGGCGATCACCGTCGGGGCATGGTGGTATGACGGAGTGGTTCACGGAGACGCTGCACCCCTGGCTGGCGCAGCGCCTCCGCTTGGACCGCGTGCTCTACCGCGAGAAGACCGAGCACCAGGACCTGATCATCTTCGAGAACGAGAAGTTCGGCCGGGTGCTCACCCTCGACGGCGTGGTCCAGACGACCGAGGGCGACGAGTTCGTCTATCACGAGATGCTGACCCATGTGCCGCTGACGGCACACGGCGACGCCAAGCGCGTCCTGATCATCGGCGGCGGCGACGGCGGCATGGCCCGCGAGGTGCTGAAGCATCCGGAGGTCGAGCATCTGACCATGGTCGAGATCGACCGGTCCGTGGTCGACATGAGCGCCGAACATCTGCCGTCGCTCAGCGCCGGAGCGTTCGACGACGCACGGTTCAATCTCGTGATCACGGACGGCGCCGCCTACGTGGCCGAGACGGACGACCGCTTCGACGTGATCATCGTCGACAGCACCGATCCGATCGGTCCGGGCGAGGTGCTGTTCACCGCCGAGTTCTATGCCGACTGCAAGCGCTGCCTGACCGAGGGCGGCATCGTGGTGACGCAGAACGGCGTGCCCTTCGTCCAGGGGACCGAGGTCACCAACTCCTGGCACCGGCTCGGCAAGAGCTTCGCGGATGTCTGGTTCTTCGTCGCGCCGGTCCCGACATACCAGGGCGGTTTCATGGCCTTCGGCTGGGCGACCGACGACAAAGCCAAGCGCAGTACCGACCTGTCCGTCCTGGAAGAGCGGTTCGAGCGTGCCGGGATCCGAACGCGCTACTACACGCCGGCGGTTCACCAAGGCAGCTTCGCCCTGCCGCGCTTCATTCTAGATCTGCTCAAGTAAGTCCACAGGTTCGGCCCCGCTCCGCCAAACGCGGAGCGGGGTTTTCGCCTCGTTGCGCGGTCAGTCCGTCAAGTGCGTGGTTCTCGAGGTCACTGGCCGGCTGCTGGCCACCTTGGCCACCGTAGCGCCGGTATGGGCGAAACGTTGCGCCCGCCGGGCGTAAAGCAGTCCGTCGCACCCCGCCGTCAGCTCGATCCGGCCTTCCGCCGGATCGTCGGCGGTCGGATCGACGAGATCGGCGATCGGCTGGCCGGCGGTCACTTCGGCGCCAAGCGGGACGCGAAAGCTGATGATCCCCGGCGTGGGCGCGATGATCCGTTCCATCCCTTCGACCGGCCCCGCCCGCACCGGTGTTTCGTCCTCGATCTCGACTTCTTCGGCGCCGGCGACGATGCCGCGGTGTTGCAGGATCTGGTAGAGGCCGTCCGCATCTTCCTCGGCGAGGGCGTCGCCGACATCGGCGGCGCCGCGGAGTTCGATGGTCGATGTGAGGCACCCGGCCTCCACGCCCTCCGCCTGAAGTTTGCGCCAAGGGGCGGTCATCGCCTCGTCGAAGGACATGGCGGCGGTCGGGCTGGTGAGGAGTGTGACGTGGCTTTTCAGCAACCGGTCGATATCCGACGCGCCGGGCCAATGCATGGCGTCGACGTAGAGATGGACCAGCCCTTCCTCTTCGCAATGCAAATCGAGGGCAAGGTCGGCATCGCAGGCGAGGCGCAACAGGGTGATGCGGAGATAGTCGATCTCGGTCGCCGCCATCCCGGCCCGATCGGCCAGGACCTCTCCGATCGCCTCGCGCACCAGGGTCACGTTGGCGGCCGCGTCGCGTGTCATCGCGCCGCGCACGGACGCTGCGACGTCCTCGGATATGTCCGGAAAACCCCGGTTGAAGTTCGAGCCGTCCGACTCGGCGAATCGACCCGACATTGTCCCGCGCATGACCTGAGACTGGCCGATCGGGTTGGCGACGGGAACGATCATGACGTGACCGAGAATCTCGTGCTCGCCCGCGTCCAGCCGCCGGATCAGATGGTGGAGCGCGAGCGATCCGGCCAACTCGCCCGCGTGCAACCCCGCCTGCAGATAGGCTTTCGGCGCGGCGTCCGGGTCGCCGTAGCTATGAACGGTCAGGTGACGTTCCGTGCCGAGGCTCATCGGCGGAAGCGGGAAACGCGAAACGATACGGGTCATTGCGGTAAGCGTCCGGTTCTTGGGGATGCCGCATTGGTCCGGTCGTCGCCGGACCTGTCAAGATCGACGACGCTCGCCAGAGCAATTCATCATGGTAGGGTGGGGCTCTGATCCCGCAACCTGATCGAGACCGTGTCCGCGCCGCCGCCCCTCGCTTCCATCCTCATCGTCGCCTATCAGTCGGGGCCGGATCTTGGGCGTTGTATCGACGCGCTGGACAGCCAAACCTGCCGCGACTTCGAGGTGGTGCTTGTCGACAACGGATCGTCGGACGGTGCGGTGCAAGCCGTTGCGCCGCGGCCCTGGCTGACCGTCGTCAGCAGCCCCGAGAATCTCGGTTTCGCCGGGGGCAACAATCTGGCGGCGCGGACGGCGCGCGGGCGCTACCTGGTCACCCTGAATCCGGACGCTTTTGCCGACCCCGGTTGGCTCGACGCTCTGATCGCCGCCGCCGACCGGCATCGAGACGCGGGAAGCATCGCGTCCGTTCAATTGCTCGAGAGCGATCCCGATCGCCTGGACGGTCTCGGCGATCCCTACGCGCCCTGGGGAGGCGCTTGGCGCGGCGGCAGAGGCGGTCTGGCCGTGCCGGTTTCGGAAAGTGGCGTCTTCGGCCCATGCGCGGCGGCGGCCCTCTATCGGCGCGAGGCGTTCGAGGCGGTGGGCGGCTTCTGCGACCGGTTCTTCTGCTATTACGAGGACGTGGATCTGGCTTTGCGGCTTCGTCGGGCGGGATGGCGCTCGGTCGTGACGCCCTGGGCGGTTGTCCGGCATGTCGGTTCCGGGTCCACAGCATCGGATTTCGTCCTGCGCCACGCGACCCGGAACCGCGTTTGGACATATGTCCGGGGCATGCCCGCGGCGGCCGCGCTCTGTTTCGCGCCGATGATGGCGCTTCTAGCGTTGGGCGCCCTGCTCGCGGCGCTCGTCCGGGGAGGCGCCCAGACGCGGGCTCGGGCCTTGAAGGAAGCGCTCCAAGGGCTGCCGCAGGCGGTGAGGGATCGGTCAGCGATCTCGGGTTACGCCCGCAGCAGCGCTCTTGGAGCGATGACATGGTCGCCCTGGCGCTTCTTGCGACGCGCGGTCGATGTCCGGCCGCTGCCCGGTCTTGCGCGTTTGCTGCCCGGTCCGCGCGAGGAGGCCGCGAAGGTCGCCGCTGTGATCGTCAGCCACGAGCCGGATGCGCGACTGGACGCCGTCCTCGACGCCGCGCTCGCCCAGTGCGCGCGGGTGGTCCTGGTCGACAATGCCAGTGGCGCCGAAACCCGCGAGCGTCTGCGTGGAAAAGCCAAGGCGTCGGCGGCATTGACCCTGATCGAGAACGATCGAAACGTCGGTCTGGCGGCGGCGCAGAACCAGGGACTCGATCTGGTCCGCCGAGAGGATGTCGACTGGATTCTGCTGCTTGACGATGACAGCGTTCCGGCGCCCGACATGGTCGCCCGAATGATCGACGGTTGGGGCAGACTGTCGGATCGGCGGCAGGTCGGACTGCTTGCGCCCCGGCTGACCGATCCGGAGGGGACCCTGAAACCCTATCTGCTCTGCGCTGAGGCCGGCTGGCACCTGCGGCGCGGCCCGATGGTACCGGGCGCCGTGGTACGGCACGGTATCTTCGCGATCGCCTCCGGCAGCCTGCTTCGCCGCGACGTGCTGGATGTTGTCGGACCGATCGCGGCGCCCTTCTTCATCGACTATGTGGATATCGAGTTCTGTCTCAGACTTCGTCGCGCGGGGTTCGAGATCGTCGGCATCGGCGACGCCGTCCTGACACATCGCCTCGGCGAGTTCGAGGAGGCCGAACTGCTCGGCCGAAAGGTGGCGCTCAATACCCATCCCGCCTGGCGTCGGCGGCTCATCCATCGGAACCGTGTGCGGGTTTGGCGCCGGTTCTGGCGCGACGTACCGGGTTGGGTGGCGTGGGATATGGCCGCCGCGCTCTACGATATTTGGAAAGCCGCCGCCTACGAGAGCGACAAGCGCGCTAAACTCGGCGCGATCGCCGTCGGGTTTTTTGACGGATGGCGGGAATGACCCCGCCGGATCGACGTCACTTCGGCAGCTTGCGGTTCTCGCCGGAACCGCTTCGCAAGCGCTCGGCTATCCAGGCGATCGTAATCGGCACCGCCCGGTAGGCCAGGCGGGCGAAGGTCGCCAGACTGATGATCCGCAGGATCAGGTCGGGGTATTGCGGTCGGAAATGCTTGCGGAAGTACTTCGTCGCACTCACCGACTTGTGCCATTCAACAGTAAGGGGCGAAACCCGGCTTGTCCCCTTCACGTGGGTAACGGAGGCGTCCGGAATGTAGAGGATCGGGCGCCCCGCTTTCGCCACGCGCATGCAAAGGTCGACATCCTCGACATGCAGGAAGTAGTCCTCGTCCATGCCGCCGATCTCGGTATAGGTCTCGGCCGGGATCATCATGAAGGCGCCGGAGATGCACTCGACCGCTGTCACTGTCTCGAGGGGTTCCGTTTCGTTCAGGTTCAGTCGCTGAAAGTGCGGATGATCGGGCATCAGTTTGTCGAGGCGGAACAACTCGACGAGGCAGGTCCACGGGGTCATCAGATTTCGACGGCCACCGCGCTGCTCGCTGCCATCAGGGTTTTCGATCCGGACCGTCGCCACCGCTGTAGCCGGAGTTTCGTCGAACACGGAAAAGACCCGGTTGACCACCCCGTCACGCAGAATACAGTCCGGATTGAGCAGCAGGACATAGGCGGACCGGGCGTAGCGGACGCCTAGATTGCAGCCTCTCGAGAAGCCGATGTTTCCGTGGCCGCGCAGCACCAAGAGCCTCTTGTCGGATGCGGCCAGAGAGTCGACCGCGTTCCGCGTTTCCGAGGAATTGCCATTGTCGACCAGCACTACGCCCACGACGCCCTCTTGCCTCAGCGCGGCGCCGATGCTCTCCAGCAGGACGATACCGGTGCGATACGAGACGATGATGACTGTGCATTCGTGCGCGCGCACCGGGACCCGAGACACCGACTCGGCTTCGACCGCGCCGACCGAGTTCGGACGCAACGGCACGACCCGCCGGTCGGAGGGGTCGGAGAGTGGATCGATCGTCAGGCTCATCTGATCCCGAGTGTCGCCTTGTTCCGTCGCCTGGCCCGCTGTCTCAGCTTCACGAGAATGGGGTCATCAGCGGGTGATGAAAACTACGTCAGCAAATCAGACTAGCATACTGCGGACGTTCCCCGAAACGCGCTTCCCCTGCGCGGTTGTGGGCGTCGCTTGCCACATGCTATCACCCGCCTCATTCCGGGCCGCAGGGCGCGCAGCAGAACCGCAGGCCGGAAATCGTCATCTGGAGGGGTACCGTGCGGATTGAGGCGCTTAAGATCCCGGACGTCAAAATTCTGACTCCGCAGCGGTTCGGAGATGCACGCGGGTTCTTCTCCGAGACCTATAGCAAGGCGACCTTCGCGGAGCATGGTTTAGACCTCGCCTTCGTCCAGGACAACCACTCCATGTCCCAGGCGGTGGGCGTGTTGCGCGGCTTGCATTTCCAGACGCCGCCCTTCGCTCAGGACAAGCTGGTTCGGGTGGTCAAGGGCCGGATCTTCGATGTGGCGGTGGATATTCGCCACGGTTCGACGACTTTCGGCGAATGGGTTGGAGCGGAGATTTCTGCCGACGCGTGGAACCAGATCCTCGTTCCGGTGGGTTTCGCCCATGGTTTCGTCACGCTGGAGCCGGATACCGAGGTTATCTACAAGGTTACGGCGCCCTATGCTCCCGACCACGACCAGGGCATCGCCTGGAACGACCCGGCGATCGGGATAGACTGGCCTCTCAACGGGATCGAGCCGACCTTGTCGGGCAAGGATACCAAGCATCCAGCGCTGGCCGATCTACCGCCCTACTTTACGGTCTGATCGCGGACCAGGAGACGACACATGGCGACACCTAAAACGGTTCTGGTTACCGGCGGGGCGGGATTCATCGGCTCCGCCGTCGTCCGGCTGTTGATCGAGGAAACCGACGTCCAGGTCGTGAATCTGGACAAGCTGACCTACGCCGCCAGCGGGACTGCCCTCCGTTCGGTCGAGGACAGCGACCGCTACGTGTTCGAGCGGGCCGATATCGTCGACGCGGCGGCGCTGAAGCGGATTTTCGAGGCGTACGATCCGGTTGCCGTGATGCACCTGGCGGCGGAGTCCCATGTGGACCGATCGATCGACGGGCCCGAAGACTTCATCCAGACCAATATCGTCGGTACCTTCCGGCTCCTGCAGGCCGCGCGCCAGCATCTGGATACTCTGGACGGGGCGCGTCGGGCCGATTTCCGCTTCCACCACATCTCGACCGACGAGGTGTTCGGTTCGCTCGGCGACGATGGCATGTTTACCGAGGAAACGGCCTACGATCCACGGTCGCCCTATTCCGCGTCGAAAGCGTCGTCCGACCATTTGGTGCGTGCCTGGGGCGAGACCTTCGGCCTGCCCATCGTCATTTCCAACTGCTCGAACAACTACGGCCCCTACCATTTTCCCGAAAAACTCATTCCCTTGATGATCATCAAGGGACTTCGAGGCGAACCGTTGCCGGTCTACGGGGACGGCCAGAACGTCCGCGATTGGCTCTACGTCGAGGATCATGCGCGCGCGCTCTGGACCGTGTTGTCTAAAGGCGCGGCCGGAGAGAGCTACAACATCGGCGGCCATAACGAGATGTCGAATCTCACCGTCGTCGAGACGATCTGCGATCTGCTGGACCGCCACGCGCCGCCGCTGTCGGGTGGGCGAAGCCGTCGGGAGCTGATTTCCTTCGTCACCGATCGGCCCGGTCACGACTTCCGGTATGCCATCGATGCCGCAAAGATCGAGCGGGAACTGGGTTGGACCCCGCGCGAAACCTTCGAGAGTGGCATCGAGAAGACCGTTCTGTGGTATCTGGAAAACGAGGCTTGGTGGGGTCCTTTGGCCGTGCGTACGGGTCTGTCGCGCGTCGGCACCGGATCGGCCGCCACCGGAAAAACGGGTTGACCATGCGGGTTCTCGTTACCGGAGTTACCGGTCAGGTCGGCGGCGCGCTGGTTCGTCTGTCCGGCGACGCGGCCTCCGATGGGATCGAGATCGTCGGTGTTGGCCGCGACCGCCTGGACCTGGGTCAACCGGGCCGGATCGATGGGGCGCTCGACGCGGTGCGGCCGGATCTGGTCGTCAATCCCGCCGCGTATACTGCAGTGGACAAGGCGGAGCAGGAGTCCGATCTCGCCTTCACGATCAACCGCGACGGCCCGGCGGCGCTCGCGGCGAGCTGCGCCGAGCGGGGGATCGGTCTGATCCACGTCTCCACCGACTACGTGTTCGACGGTACCGGGACGCGGCCTTACCGTCCCGAGGATCCGGTGGCGCCGCTGGGGGTCTACGGCGCATCCAAGGAAGCCGGAGAAACGGCGATCCGCCATGCGCTGGAGGATCACATCATCCTGCGGACCGCCTGGGTTTACGCTGCGCGCGGCGGCAATTTCATGAACACCATGCTGCGGGTCGGCAAGGAGCGGGACGAACTCAAGGTCGTGGCCGATCAACACGGTACGCCGACGGCGGCGGTCGACATCGCCGGTGCGATCCTGGCCGTGATCCGGGCTCGCCTCGCCGGCGCTCCCGTCGCGTCCGGCACCTACCACTATACCGCGGACGGACAGACCACTTGGCATGGGTTCGCCGAGGCGATCTTCGATCGGGCCGAGACCGTGTGGGGGCGGCGGCCGATCGTGCACGCCATTACGACGGACGAGTATCCGACACCGGCGAGGCGTCCGGCCTATTCGGTGCTCGACACCGCTGCGCTGGTCGCTGCCTTGCCGTCCCTGCCGCACAGATCATGGCATACGGCACTCGACGAGATCATCGACGCCCGCATGGCGGCAGAGGAGACGGCCTGATGAAGGGGATCATTCTGGCGGGAGGTTCGGGAACCCGGCTCTACCCGTTGACCATGGTAGCGAGCAAGCAGCTCCTGCCGGTCTATGACAAGCCGATGATCTACTATCCGCTGACCACCCTGATGCTCGCCGGTATCCGCGAGATCCTAGTGATCACCACTCCGCAGGATCAGCCCGCGTTCCAGCACCTCATGGGCGACGGCAGCAAATGGGGCATCGAGATCACCTACGCGGTCCAGCCCGAGCCGAACGGCCTGGCCGAGGCATTCATTATCGGACGGGAATTCGTCGGCAGCGACACGGTCGCCCTCGTTTTGGGCGACAACATCTTCTACGGCCACGGCCTCACCGATATTCTGCAGAACGCGAAGGATCAGGCGTCGCAGGACGGCGGAGCAACGGTCTTCGGCTACTATGTCAGCGATCCCGAGCGCTATGGCGTGGTGGATTTCGACGAGAACGGCAGGGCGATATCGATCGTTGAAAAGCCGTCCAATCCGGCTTCCAACTGGGCCGTCACGGGGCTGTATTTCTACGGCAACAGCGTGCTGGACATCGCCGCCGCCATCGAACCGTCGCCGCGCGGCGAGTTGGAGATCACGGACGTCAACCGAGTGTATCTGGACCGTGGCGACCTGCGTGTGGAGCGGATGGGGCGTGGCTACGCCTGGCTGGATACCGGGACCCATGCAAGCCTGCTGCAGGCGTCGGAGTTCGTCCGCACGGTCGAGGACCGCCAGGGCTTGAAGATCGCCTGCGTCGAGGAGATCGCCTATCACATGGGCTATATCGACGCCGATCAGGTTCTCGAACTCGCGGCCCCCCTAGCGAAGTCGGGATACGGTGAATACCTTCAGCATCTGGTCCGCGCCCGATAGATTCGCGGTGCGGGCTGACGCGGGAGCAAGCCGTTGATAATGCGTGTTGTCATCGTTCTGGCCTTCCTCGGCGCCTTGTCGTCGTTCGGGTACGGCTTCTGGCTGGTTCTTTCGCCGGAGGGCCACAACTGGCATGTCGACATTCCCCTCAATCTCGAGAATGAGCAGGCTCGCCAGGACGCCGCATCGGCAACGGCATCCGCATCCGCGCCTGCAACCGCGACAGTAGAAACCACCGCAAGCGACCTTGGCGCTCCACCGATCTCTCTGGGTCTGCCGATCGCTTGCGAGCCGGGTGTCGACTGCTGGATCGTGAACTACGTAGATGTCGATCCCAGCGAAAACCGGCGGGACTACCGCTGCGGACAGATGTCCTATGACGGGCACAAGGGAACGGATATCGGGCTGGCGAACGAGGCTCTCATCAGGGACACGGTACCCGTTCTTGCCGCAGCGGCCGGGACGGTCGTCGGGGTCCGAGATGGTGAGCCCGATGCCGGGGCGTCGGGCATCGCCGCCGCCAAGGCAGCGGGCAGGGAATGCGGCAACGGTGTCAGGATCGATCACGGAGACGGCTGGGTCACCCAGTATTGCCACCTCAAGGAAGGCAGCGTTCTTGTTCAAAGCGGCCAGCGGATCGAGGCCGGGCAAAGTCTCGGGGCCGTCGGTCTCTCCGGCATGACAGAGTTCCCTCACGTTCACGTCACCCTCTCTCGAGAAGGGGAGGTGGTGGACCCTTTCCGAGGCATAGAAGGCGGTCCCGAATGCGGTCTTGGCCGTCAGCCGCTCTGGGACAACACGACGCTGGCCGCGCTCGCCGCCCAGCAGGCTCCGGTCCTGCTCGACGCGGCGTTCTTCGACGGGATCCCGGAGAGCGCCGCCGCCGCCGCAGGCACAGCCGCCCGAACCGAGCTTTCCCCGGATGCGAGCGCGATCGTCGTCTGGTTCCGGGCCGCCGGGGTGCAACCGGGCGATACTGGGCGCGTGGTCATCACCGCCCCCGACGGAAAGGCCGTGATCGACCAAACCGCGACCTTCGACCGATACCAGTCGGCGGTCTACCGGGCTTTCGGGCTGCGAAACTCTCCGGAGCGATTCCCGGACGGCCTGCCTTTGGGCGAGTGGCGCGGCCGCATCACCACGGCACGCGACGGCGTGGCCACCGGAGAGCGGACGATCGTCGTCAGGGTTGCGGTCTCCGGCTGACTCTCTCTCGGCCCCCGTTGCGATGTGTCCGGAGGGTTGTTAATGCTATCGGCAGGATTTTGTTAATGCACGGGAGGCAGCTATCCGCGCGCGGCACCGACTGCTTGAAAACTATGATCCTGACGGATTCTTTTGCGAGTATCAGGGCGATACAGACCGCAAGAACGTTCTCTCAGCCTTGCTCAAGAGGCTGAACGCGACGACGCCGAAGGAACTCAGCCGTCTTTCAAAGGCCGTCGACCGTGAGCTCTTCAATCTCGGGATCACCTTCACGCTGTATCACGAGGGATCCTCGGTCGACCGGGTCCTTCCCTTCGATCTCATTCCGCGCGTGCTGACCCCTGCTGATTGGGAAACGATCGAGACCGGGTCGATCCAGCGGGTACAGGCTCTGAATCTGCTTCTGGCGGACATCTACGGTGACCAGAAGGTCATCAAAGACGGGGTGCTTCCGGCCGATCTCGTCTTCAAGAACCCGAATTACCGCCCTGAAATGGTCGGGCTGAAGGTACCCGAGAACAGCTACGTCAATGTCTGCGGCGTCGATGTGGTGCGCGGCGGAGACGGTCAGTTCGTGGTGCTGGAGGACAACGCGCGCAGCCCGTCCGGCGTCTCCTATGTCGTCGAAAACCGACAGCTCATGCGACGCACGATGCCGAACCTCTTCGAGGGCATGAATGTGCGGCCTGTCCTCGACTACGGTCTGCGCCTGCATCAGGCCCTATGCGAGTCCGCGCCCGCCGGCGTCAGCGATCCGCAGGTTGTCCTGCTGTCGCCGGGCCCGTTCAACTCGGCCTATTTCGAGCACGTGTTCCTGGCGCGGGAGATGGGCATTCCGCTCGTGACCGGTCAGGATATGGTGGTCGAAAACGACAAGGTCTGGATGCGGACCACCGGTGGCTTGATGCCGGTCCACGTGATCTATCGTCGGATCAACGACGACTTCCTGGATCCCGAGGTGTTCCGCGAGGACAGCATGCTCGGCGTCCCCGGGGTTATGCGGGCCTATGCCAAGGGCAACGTCACCATCGCCAACGCCGTGGGTACGGGCGTTGCGGACGATAAGGGGGTCTACGCGTATCTTCCGCGATTGATTAAGTACTATCTCGATCAGGACGCGATCCTGCCGAACGTGCCGACGAACCTTTGCCGCGAGAAGGATGGGCTGCAGTACACGCTCGACAACCTCGACAAGCTGGTGACCAAGCCGGTGGGCGAAGCCGGCGGATATGGCGTTGTGATCGGTCCGCGCGCCTCTCAGCGGGAGCTGGAGGTGACCCGAAAGGCGATCGAGAAGGACCCCGCCAACTACATCTCCCAGCCGATGGTCGAGCTCTCCGTGTCGCCGACGCTCATCAGCGGGAAAGTGGAGCCGCGCCATGTGGATCTCAGGCCGTTCTGCGTCACCGGCAAATCGACCTGGGTCCTTCCCGGCGGTCTGACCCGCGTCGCCCTCAAGAAGGGCTCTCTGGTGGTGAATTCCTCCCAGGGCGGCGGATCCAAAGACACCTGGGTATTGGAGTAGCCGCCATGCTGTCACGCTATGCAGAGAACGTGTACTGGCTCGGACGCTACATCGAGCGGGCCGAGAACCTCGCCCGTCTGCTCGACACTCACGGGTCTTTTGCCCGGGATCCGCGGGCGACCGGCGACTGGGAGGCAGTCATCCGCATCAACGCGGACGAGGATCTGTTCTTCAGCCGCAACAAGGAAGCCACCGCCGCCGCCGTCCTGTACTTCTATCTGATCGATCCGAAGAGCCCGACCTCGATATTGAACTCGGTCGGCTATGCCCGGGAGAATGCCCGGACGGTGCGACACCTGATCTCGACGGAACTGTGGGCGCATCTGAACACCTTCTTCGGCGAGATGCATGACCTCAAGCGCCGGGATATCAGCCTGCCCCGGCTGGCGAAGGTTGCCGCCTACATCAAGACGAACTGCCAGACCCATACCGGCATCGCCGAGGGAACGCTGTACCGCGATCAGGCGTACCGCTTCTACCAGCTCGGCAGGCATATCGAGCGGGCCGACCAGACGTCGCGTCTGCTGGACGTCAAATACCGGCAACTGCAAAGCGTCGAGGAGGACCCGGGGTCGCCGATCGATATCAGCCAGTGGAACGCGTTGCTGCGATCCGCCGCCGGATACCAGGCGTACCGCCGGACGCGGCCCGGAAGCATGAACACCAGCGACGTCGCCCGTTTCCTGATGTCGGACAGTGAGTTTCCGCGCTCGATCGGCTTCTGCCTCTACCGGATCAAGTACGATCTGGCCTGCCTCGAGAGCGAGCACGGGCTGGAATTGGGGGATGGGCTGCGCGACGCTCTCGACAGAGTGATGGAGATTTCGGGCCAGACGCCAACGGAACGTATCGACCCGGCTTGGTTGCACCGCTTCGCCGATGCCGTCCAGGACGGCTTGCTGGGCTTGGGCGGCGCGCTCGGGACCCGGTTCTTCGGGTTTGCCGAAGCGGCGGAATGACAAGCAACGGTTTGTTCATCAATCGTCGATAGTAGTGACGGCGTTCAAGGTTGTGGGCAGACCGCTATGCAGGTCCTGAGCATCGTTCACAGAACCGAGTATACCTACCGTCAGCCGGTACGCTTCGGGGAGCATCGGCTGCTGTTCCGGCCGCGCGACAGCCACGACATGAGACTGGTCGACAGCCGATTGCACATACACCCCGCCTCCCAGGTGTGGTGGATGCACGACGTCTTCTCGAATTCCGTCGCGGTGGCCCGGTTCGAGGACATGGCGGACCGACTGTTCTTCGAGAGTGTGATCGTCGTCGAGCACTATCCTGCCAGAAACGCCGCTTTCGGTGTGGCTGAGTACGCCCGCTATCTGCCATTCGCCTACGGGCTCGACGATCTTCAGGATCTCGGTCGCACGACGGCGCGCCATCATCCGGACGACGGCGCGATCGAGTCCTGGGCCCGGTCTTTCTTCACCGGAGAGCGTACCGAGACGATGGCGCTGCTCCGCCGGATGACCGAGAGCGTGCGGGTGGACTTCGTCTATCGGCCCCGGCACGAGGAGGGGGTGCAGAGCCCGGCGGAAACCCTCTCTCGCAGGCGTGGGACGTGCCGCGACTTCGCGTTGCTGATGATGGAGGCCGTCCGCTCGCTCGGTCTCGCCGCCCGGTTCGTCACCGGCTACGTTTTCGATCCGGCTGTGGAGTCGGGCGCTGGCCAACCCATCCAGGGGGCCGGCGCGACCCATGCCTGGCTGCAGGTGTACCTGCCCGGCGCGGGGTGGGTGGAATACGACCCGACGAACGGGATCATCGGCGGCGAGAACCTGATCCGTGTCGGCGTCGCCCGGGATCCGAGCCAGGCGATCCCGCTCCAGGGCAGCTATTTCGGACCCGAGGGCGCCTTCGCGAAGATGGATGTCGCTGTCGACGTCCTGCCCGGCAACGTCTTGGAGAGTCGGGCCGCCTGATCGTGCTGCCTACGTCGACTTCAGGACGAACTCCATGCCGCCCCGGTTGCCTACGTAGAGCCCGGGCTTGGTGCGGCGCAGGGAGAGGGTGAGGCCGGAAACCATCACGTCCACCCGGTCGCCCTGCATCCGGATCACCTGGGCTTCCATCGTCTGGTCGGTGTCCGTGCATTCGACCGTTACCGTGTCGTCCAGGCGCATCTCGGCGCTCCCTGATGGTTCGATTCCGGCCACGATACCCGATTCTCGCCGTCGCCGCCCGAATCCCGTATCGCCAAGAAAGGTCGCCGATCTCGGATTTAACCGCTTCTAGAGCTCGCCATCGACGGTTAGCGTCGGCGGGAGACCGAACAGGAGGCCGCGGTGCCCGTATCGAATGCGTTGATGGAGCGTCTGGGGATGGATCACCCGATCATCCAGGCGCCAATGGCCGGTGCCGACTCGCCGGCGCTTGCCGCCGCTGTTTCGGAGGCAGGCGGCCTTGGGACGATGGGAACCACCTATCTGCCGGTCGAGAAGATGGCAGAGGCGGCGGAAACCGTGCGTAGCCGGACCAACCGGTCTTTCGGAATCAACCTGTTCGTTCCGCTACCGGTTCCCGACATGCCGGCGGACGCCGCGTCCGAGGTTGAACGAATGGCGGCGTATCACCGCGATCTGGGCCTCGAGGCGCCGTCCCTGCCGGAGGGGCTCCAGGATCCTTTCGAGGCCCGCTTCCCGGTGGCCCTCGGGAGCGGCGCGAAGGTGTTCAGCTTCACGTTCGGAATCGTCCCGCCCGAGGCCATGGCCGCCGCCAGGCAGCGCGGCATGGTGATCATGGGCACCGCGACGACGGTTGCCGAGGCGGTCGCGCTGGATCGGGCCGGCGTGGATGCGATCGTCGCCCAGGGGGCGGAGGCCGGGGGGCACCGCGGCACCTTCGCCGGGCCCGTAGAGGCGTCGCTGGTCGGCACCATGGCCCTGGTGCCGCAGGTGGTGGACGCGGTCGGTGTGCCCGTGGTGGCGTCCGGCGGAATCATGGACGGGCGCGGGATCGCTGCCGCCCTGGCGCTCGGAGCGAGCGCGGTGCAGATGGGAACGGCGTTTCTGACCTGCGATGAGGCTGGCGTCGTGCCGGCGTACCGGGACGCGCTGCTTGCCGCGAACGAGACCGACACCGCGCTGACCAGCGCCTTCTCCGGCCGGATGGCGCGGGGCGTGCGGAACCGCTTCCTGTCCGAGATGGCGGATCACGATCCTCTGCCCTTCCCGATCCAGAACGCGCTGACGCGACCGATGCGGACGGCGTCAGCGGCTGCGGGAAACGCCGAGTTCCTCTCGCTTTGGGCTGGCCAGGGCGTGCCCATGGCCCGGCGCCTGAGCGCCAGGGAGTTGATGGTGCAGCTGGTAGGCGAGACGGAGGCCGCGATCGCCGGCTTGCGCGCCTAGCTGGAGCGGACGGCGACGGTTTCCAAAGCCGACCTTGTGCCGGCGCTCTGGCCGGCGGCATAGTGCGGCCCCGTTCACCAGCGACGCGGAAGCAGCGACGTGCGCATTCTCTCCACCCTCGCCGGTGCCGCCGACGGCGGGGCCGAAACCTTTTTCGTCACGCTGGCGCGAGCGTTCGCCGATGCGGGCGAGGACTCGCGGGCCGTCATCCGTCCGAATCCAGCGCGTCGGGCCGATTTGGAAGCCGGCGGGGTAGCGGTGTCGGAGGCGCCGTTCGGCTCGTGGCTCGACTTTCGCACCGGTCCGGCTCTCCGCCGCGCCGTCGCCGACTTCCATCCCGATGTCGTGCTCTCCTACATGAGCCGTGCCAGCGCCTGGATGCCGAATGGCCCGCATCTGAAGGCGGCCCGCCTGGGCGGCTTCTACGATCTCAATTACTTCCGCAGATGCGACTATCTGATCTGCATCACCGAGGGGATCCGCCGGCACGTCGTTGCCGGAGGATGGCCCGAAGCGCGGTGCAGTGTGATCGCCAACTTCGCTGAGTGCGATGGCAGCCCGCCCGCGGACCGGACGGCGCTCGGGGTGCCGGAGGGTGCGACCGTCGTTTTTACACCCTCGCGCCTGCACAAGGTGAAGGGCTTCGACGTCCTGATGCGGGCGGCTGTCGATCTGCCGCAGGTCTATCTCTGGATCGCCGGCAGCGGGCCGGAAGAGGCGTCGCTCAAGGCGTTGGCCTCGGAACTGGACATCGCCGACCGGGTGCGGTTCCTCGGCTGGCGGCGCGATACGGGCGCGTTCTTCAGGAGCTGCGATATCGTTGCCTTCCCGTCGCGGCACGAACCCTTCGGGACCGTGACCCTCGAGGCCTGGGCCTACGGCAAACCGCTGGTCACCACCGATGCCGACGGTCCCGCCGAGTTCGTGCGCGACGGTGAGGATGGGCTGGTGGTGCCGAGAGGCGAGGCGGCGCCGCTGCGCGAGGCCCTACGCCGTTTGATGGATGAGCCCGGTCTCGCCGACCGATTGGTGGCGCGCGGGACGGCCCGTCACGAGGCGGAGTTCACACAGGCGGCCTGCGTCACCAATTATCAGACGCTGTTCCGCCGGTTGCGGGGCGAAGCGTCCTGATCCCGGACGGAAAGACCTCCGGGTTCATCATCGCTTTGGTCCCGCGTATCTGCTAGGAGAGGCGCCGTAACTGTCCGCGCGACCGGTCGATGTCCGATACCCAGACTTCCAGCACCAAACCGACCGCCTTGCCTCCGCTGAGCGTGATCGTGCCCGTTTGCGACGAGGCGGGCGCGATAGGGCCGCTGCTGCGCGAAGTGCTCGACAAGATCGGCGCGGCCTATCGGGTCGAAGTGGTGGTCGTCGACGACGGCAGTCGGGACGGGACCGACCGGATCGTCGCCGATCTGGCGGAGGAGGACGAGCGGGTCACGCTGATCCGCCACGCCGCCCGGTCGGGCAAGAGCGCGGCTTTGCGGACCGGGGCGATGGCCGCGGGCGCGCTTTGGATGGCGACGATCGACGGTGATGGAGAGAACGATCCGGCGGACGTGGTGGCCATGGCGTCGCGGATCGATCCGGCACGGGTGGGGCGGGTCGGCCTGGTCGCCGGGATCCGGCGCCGGCGCACCGCCGGTCTCCGGCGGCTTGTCGCGTCGCGGATCGGCAACGGCGTGCGCCGCCTGCTGCTGCGCGACGACTGTCCGGACACCGCCTGCGGCCTCAAGGTTGTGCCGCGGCCTTTGTTTCTGGCCTTCCCCTATTTCGACAGCCTGCATCGCTATCTGCCGGCTCTGACCAAGCGCTACGGCTTCGAGACGGTCCACGTCTCCGTGGACGACAGGCCGCGAGCGGCCGGTCAGTCCAAGTATACGAATATAGGCCGCGCCCTGGTTGGTATCGTCGACCTGCTTGGGGTTGTTTGGCTGCTGAGGCGCACGAGCGTCGGAGTGAATCCCGTTCCTCGCTCGGTCCGCGTACCCGACGGAGATGAAGCGACATGATGCCCGACCTCCCGCAGTCGCCGACGGCGCTGTCGCCGCGTCAATGGCTGATCGTCATGGTCATCGCCGTGGCGGCCTTGTTGCCGGGGATCTTTCAGGTACCGGTCATGGACCGGGACGAGTCGCGATACTCTCAGGCGTCGCGGCAGATGCTGGAGACCGGCGATTTCGTGGATATCCGTTTCCAGGACGTTCCGCGCCACGTCAAACCGGTGGGTACCTACTGGTTGCAGGCGGCGAGCGCGCAGATTCTCGGCGGCGGTCCCGATGCAGGCGTTTGGGCCTATCGGGTACCGTCCTTGCTGGCCGCGCTCGGCATCGTCGCGATGACCGCATGGTTCGCGGCCCGGCTTGGCGGGGCCACCGCGGGGATGGCGGCGGGAATTCTGATCGCCCTGGCTCTCATAACGAGCGTCGAGGCGCGAACGGCGAAGACCGACGCCCTTCTGGTCGCGGCGATCCTGGCGGGTCAGATCGCGCTGCACCGGATCGCAACCCACCCGGAGCGTCCGGTGGGATTCTTCGGTGGCGGAGTGCGCTCGCCGGCCGCGTTCTGGCTGTTCCACGGCCTCGGCGTCCTGATCAAGGGGCCCATCATCACCCTTGTCGCCGGAACCACGATACTCGCCTGGTGCCTCTGGAACCGGGACCGGGAGTTGCTGCGTCGGCTGTACTGGTTGCCGGGCGTGGCTTTGACCTTGGCGGTCATCGCTCCCTGGATCGTGGCGATCAGCATGAAGGTCGGACCGGCATTCCTCGAGGAGGCGGTGGGCCACGCGCTGCTTGGCAAGGTCGCGACGGGCGATGATTCCCACGGCGCCCCTCCCGGCTATCACACGCTTGCGTTCCTTGTGACGTTCTGGCCGGGAATGGCGCTTGCGGCGGGGGGAGCGGTTCTTGCCTGGACCCGCCGAAACTCCTCGGACATACGCTTCCTGATCTGCTGGATCTTGCCGACCTTCCTGGTCTTCGAAGCGGTCGCGACGAAACTGCCGCATTATACCTATCCGACATATCCGGCGCTGGCGGTGCTGGCCGGTCTGTTTCTCGCCGGTGGGCTCGATCTCGTCGCCGACGGCAGAGCGCGGATCGCCCATCGCGTGATCGCGGTCCTGGCCGTGCTGGTCAGCCTGGTTGTGGCGGCGGTTCCGATCGGCGCAAAACTGCATCTGACCGGTATGGTGACACCAGCCGCGGTAGTGGCCAGCGTGGCCGGCCTTGTCGTGGTCGCGCTGATGGTTCGCTTCCTACAGTCCTTGTCGATCTCCCGCTTGGTGCAGTTGGCGGTTGGCGTGTGCGTTTTCTATGGGCTGACCTTTGCCGTGGTGGCGCCTTCTCTGGACCGCCTCTGGATCGCCCGGTCCCTGGTGCCGGTGGTTGCTGAAGCGCGGACGTGCGAGACGGGTCCGCTTGTCAGCGCCGGGTTCTCCGAGCCCAGCATGGTCTTCACCTTCGGCACTGGAACCCGTCTGAGCGACGCCGACGGTGCGGTCGACGCGCTTGCCGTCGATCCCGCCTGCACGGTTGCCGTCGTCGAACGCCGGCAGTCGGAGGCGTTCTTGGCGGCGGTTGCCGCTCGCGGCCTTGCGGTCGAAGCGGCGGGTCAGGTCCAGGGACTGAATTACTCCCGCGGCCGCGACATCGATATCACCGTGTATCGGGCGGCGGCGCAGTAGGAGAGCGCGGCGCCGTCGGTCGGTCGGGGGGGCTGCGCCCGTCTTTTCCTCGACCCCGTCCTTCCGTAAGGTCTGCTCCCCATACTTTCCGGTATCCATCCCAGTGGGAGACCGTCCGTGTACGACCTTCTCGACCGCCTCAGCATCGTGGAGGCCTCCGCTTTCGTCGCCGCCCCGCTCGCTGCCATGACACTGGCCCAACTCGGCGCGGAGGTCATCCGGGTCGACATGATCGGTGGCGGGCTCGACTACAATCGCTGGCCACTGTCGACGGAAACCGGACGCAGCCTGTACTGGGCCGGGCTGAACAAGGGCAAGAAGTCGGTCGCGGTCAACCTGCGCGATCCGCGCGGCCGCGAGCTTGTACAGGCACTGGCGACCCGACCCGGCGACGACGCCGGCATCCTGCTGACCAACTTCGCCGGCCTGCCGTGGCTGTCCCAGGAGGTGCTGGAGGAGCGTCGGGCCGACGCCATTTCCGTCGCGGTAAAGGGCAGTCCGGACGGCTCCCCCGCTGTCGACTACACGATCAACTGCGCCGTCGGTTACCCACATCTCACCGGGCCGGACACCACGCCGGTCAACAACGTCCTCCCGGCCTGGGACGTCGGCTGCGGGCTGCATGCGGCCCTCGCGATCGTCGCCTCGGTCGACCGCCGCAGGCGGACTGGCGAGGGCGGTCGGGCCGAGGTGGCGCTGAGCGACGTTGCCATGGCGATGGTCGGCAATATGGGCCAGATCGGCGAGGTGCAGCGCAATGGCGTGGACCGCGGCCCGATCGGCAACGATCTCTATGGGGCTTTCGGCCGCGACTTCGCTACGTCGGACGGGCGGCGGGTAATGATCTCCGCCATCACCGTCAAGCAATGGAAGGGGCTTTGCCGGGTTGCCGGGATCGAAGATACGGTGACCGGGTTGGAAGCTGCGCTCGGTGCCGATTTCACCGATGAGGGCCAGCGCTTCGAGTGGCGAAAGGTCCTGTTCGCGCTCATCGAGAAGTGGACGGGCGCCCATACACTGGACGCGATCGGCGCCGCTTTGAGCGAAGCGGGCGTCACCTGGGGCCCGTATCAAACGGTCGGTCAGATGCTGGCCGAGGATTGGCGGGCGTCGGAGAAGAACCCGCTGTTCCAGACGGTCGTCCACCCCGAGGTCGGCGCGGTCCTGACCCCCGGCTCGCCGATCGATTTCCGCGGCCTGTCGCGGTTGCCGGTCGCGCCCGCCCCCGCGCTCGGCCAGCACACGGACCAGGTCCTGGCCGAGGCGCTTGGCCTCGACAGCGGCGCGATCGGCAAGCTGCACGACGACGGGATCGTGGCGGGGGCGGCCTGAGGCGCAACCCCGTCCCGATCCGTCTCCTCGCTCGCACAGGTCATCCCGGCCGCAACCGTCATCCTGGACTCGATCCAGGATCATGCGACGGATCCGTCAGCGGCTTGATCCCGAAACGAGTTCGGGATGACGGGGTGGGCTGGGGCTAGCCGGTCAGCAGTTTTGCAAATTCTCCGAGAGCACGGCGGCTCCGGCCCTCGTGTCCGGTGCGCGGCTCGGCGGCCAGGAGGGCGTTGAGGATCGCCTCCTCGGTCGCTTCGATGGTGGCGCGGAAGAACCGGTCGATGGCGTCCTCGTGGAGCGTGCGGCGGGTCATGACCTTCGTTTTGCCCGGCACGTGCGGGATCGTTTCCGCTGTTGAGACGGCGAGCGCGATATCGCCGCTACCGGATCCGAGATGGGAGCCTGTGCGCCCGATGCCGGCGCCGGCCCGCGTGGCGATTCGGTGAAGCTGCCGGGAGTCGAACGGTGCGTCGGTGGCGATCAGGACAATGATGGAGCCGGTTTCGGGCGGCGCCGCTTCGGCCGCAATCCGGGCGGCAAGTGCGGCTCCGACAGGACGTCCGTCGATCCGCAGATCCGGCAGGCGGCCCATATTGCACAGCGTCAGAACGCCGAGTGTGTAGTCGTATCGGCTGACGCGGACCCTTCGGGACGCGCTGCCGATACCGCCGGCAAGGCCGTAGCAGCTCATTCCCGTGCCAGCGCCAACATTGCCTTGGACGACGTCGGAGCAGGCGCTTTCCAATGCGGCACGGACATGGCGCTCCTCGACGTGAAACCCGCGGATGTCGTTCAGCCAAGAGCCGTCGTTGCACTCCATAACGACCGGGTTCACGGTTCCCGTCGTGGCGCCGATCTCCGGCGTGATATCGAGCATGTGCCGGACCAGAGCCGTCGCCGCCGTGCCGACCGAGAGGGTGTTGGTCAGCACCACGGGCGTCTCCAGCACACCCAACTCGTCGATCTGGAGCAGGCCGATGCTCTTGCCGAAACCGTTCAGGACGTGGGCGGCGGCCGGCAGCTTGTCCCGAAACGGATTTCCGCCGTGGAACCGAACGGCGGTGACGCCGGTCTGAACCCCACCGTAGGAAAGGGTCTCATGGCCGACCGCCACGCCAGCCACGTCGGCAAGCGTGTTCGCGGGGCCGGGGGTCAGATCGCCGATTTCGATCCCGAGGGCGCGGGCGGTTGTGGGATGGAAGGACACAGCTGCGCTCTCGGTTGGGACGTCGAGCGGCAGCATACAGGAAGCGGCCGAGGGAAAAACCACTCCGCAGGGCCGCATGGGCATATGGCCGAGCGTGCCGGCAAGCCGGCGCTCCATGCGGAACACCTGGAGACTGTTCGGTATCCCAAGAGCAAGAGGAGTGCTAATATTTTCGGGTTAACCGTATGGGGATTGAAAAATTCAATCCTTGTTTCTGAGATTTCAGTTCGCATTTGCAGTGCGCGATACCCATGACCGTTGGACTCTCATAGCGCCCGCGATCGGGTCGGCGCGGAGTTCCGCATGACACTTGACGCTTAAGAGGTGACCTCGGAATGAATGCCGGGTCGAATAGAGAGAACGGACCGGGAGCCGAAGAGCGCCGGTCGGCCGGAGAGTTTTTGCGCAACTACGATTCCGACAGCCTGTCGGCGCATCTGATCGAATGTCGCGGCCGGGCGCGCAAGATCATGTTCGAGTTCAACATCCCGATGGGGCACATCTGCGAGATGGCCCGTTTGGCGGATGAGCGCATTTCCGACACGGCGCTGCGGGCCGGGTTCTTGCGGGCCCTTATCGACGTTCACGAATTCGGCCGCGAGGCGAAGCGCCGCGGCGCTACAGTCGTCGAGAAGGGTGGATCGGGCAAGGACAGCGGCTCGGACGCGCGCGGCGGTGAGCCGGACGGCGCCGCGGCGACCCCGGAGACCTCGCTCTTCGCGACCAGCCGGGACTCGTCCGACAGCGTTGCCGAGGAAGCGTCTCGCGACTTCTTCTCGTCGCTCGATATTCCCAGGCGCCCGCAGCCTGCAGCCCGCAAGCGTCCTTCTTCATGAAGCTTTTTGAATGCCAGAGTTGTGGTCAACTCCTCTACTTCGAGAACACGGTTTGCGTCCGCTGCGGTCATAGCCTCGGCTATCTACCGGGCCAGGCACAACTAAGTGCGCTCAAACCTTTGGGGAACGACCGCTGGCAGGCGCTCGGCGACCTCGATCACGAGTATCGAGCTTGCGCCAATGCGGATCTCGGCGCCTGCAATTGGCTGGTTCCAGCAGAGAATCATGATGCATTCTGCCGCGCCTGTCGGCTCAACCGCACGGTGCCGAACCTCAACGATCCGGATCGAGCGGCCCATTGGCGGCCGCTGGAAGCGGCGAAGAGACGCCTGATCTACAGCCTGATGCGCCTCGGTCTCGACGTTCGGAGCAAGGACGACGACCCGGAGGGCGGACTCGCGTTCGACTTTCTGTCGGCGGAGGACTCGGAGGAGCCGGTGATGACCGGCCATGCCAACGGCGTGGTCACCATCGATCTTGCCGAGGCGGATCCGGTGGCGCGGGAGCGGATGCGCAGCGACATGACGGAGCGCTACCGAACCGTGCTCGGTCACTTCCGACATGAGGTCGGTCACTATTACTGGATGACCCTGGTCGCCGGGACGGCTTGGCTGGAGCCTTATCGGACCTTGTTCGGCGACGAGCGCGCGGACTACGGCGAAGCGCTGAAGCGCCACTACGAGGTCGGACCACCCGCCGATTGGGCGCACCGTTTCATCAGTTCATACGCGACGGCCCATCCCTGGGAGGACTTCGCCGAGAGCTGGGCGCACTATCTGCATATCGTCGACACGCTGGAGACGGCCCAGGCATTCGGAATGACGGTGCGGGCACGGGCCGGGACCGATCCGGTGCTGTCGATGGAGATCGAAGTCGACCCCTACCGCACGTCCGACTTCGATACGCTGGTCAAAGCGTGGGTGCCCCTGACGGCGGCGGTGAACAGCCTCAACGGCAGTATGGGGCAGCCGGATCTGTACCCGTTCGTGCTGGCCCATGAGGTCATCGAGAAGCTGCGTTTCATACACCGGCTGGCGCGCGGGTAGCCCGAACGCCGGGAGGTCTCGCCCGCGCTTTCGAGGAAGCCGCGGCCTAGCCGGCGTGGCTGGTGCCGGGAATGCCTTCCCGCCAAGCCGAGGTGCCTTTACAGCGCTTGCAGATGCGTTCGCCGGCCCATTCGCTCTGAAAGTCCGATCGACACCGAAGGCAGGAACGGGTCCTGGGCGGAGCGGACACCGGTTCGTCAAGCTGTTCGAGCTGGGAAGAAACCGAAGCCATAGGGCGTCCTCTCTATTGAAGTAACGGGCAGGTAGAACAGGCCCGATCGGGCCTGTTTCCGAAAATCGCGTCGATTGCGTTGACGGACCACCTTCTGGTTCAACCGAGTTGCGGCAAAAAAATTCACCGCGGCGGGGTGTATTCCGCATCGTTCGAATTTTCAGGTGCGTCGGCAATTATATGGGAAGCCGATGAAGAATTGCGATTCAATATATTAAATTTCACCAGGATTATTTCCTGGCCGAGAATCAAATCGATGGAATCGGCGCCGCTGATTCTGAGGCACGGGGCACCCGGACCGCCTTGGCTCGCGGTTGAGTGGCCGCATCGGGCGGGTTTATCGGCGGGCCGACTCTCCCCCTCTTGCCCCCACCGTGTCCGTCCGGCCATGATCGCGCCGCTTTGCTCAACCCGTCGAGGACGGAAATCAATGAACAGCCCCAAGATGAACGGCGCGGAATCCCTGGTCCGAACGCTGGTCGCTTCCGGCGTGGAAGTCTGCTTCACCAACCCTGGCACCTCGGAGATGCACTTCGTCGCCGCGCTCGACCGCGTCGACGGCATGCGCTGCGTGCTCGGCCTGTTCGAGGGCGTGGTGACCGGCATGGCCGACGGCTACGCCCGGATGGCCGACAAGCCGGGCTCCACACTGCTGCATCTGGGCCCCGGGTTGGGCAACGGCCTGGCCAACCTGCACAACGCGAAGAAGGCGTTCACGCCGATCGTCAACATCGTCGGCGAGCACGCGACCTACCATATCGAGCATGACGCGCCGCTGACCGCGGATATCGAAGGGATCGCCCGACCGGTGTCCGGTTGGGTGAAGACCTCGCGCTCGGCGAAGGACGTCGCAGCCGACGGCGCCGCGGCCGTCGCGGCGTCCATGGGGCCTCCGGGTCAGATCGCTACCCTGATCCTGCCGGCCAACACCGCCTGGGATGAGAGCGACGGCCCGGCATCGCCCGTCGCTCCCGCTGCCCGGTCCGGCCCGGACGGCGACGCGATCAAGGCCGCCGCCGCCGCCCTCAGCTCCGGCAAGGAGACCATGATCCACATGACCGGCGACGCCCTGCGCGGCGACGTGCTGGAGATTGCCGGTCGGATCCAGGCCAAGACCGGCTGCCGCCTCTCCTGCATGACCTCCAACGGCCGTTGGCAGCGGGGCGCTGGCCGCGTCTCTATCGAGCGCATCCAGTATCCGGTCGACATCGCCCTCAAGCAGCTCGAAAGCGTCAGCAACCTTGTGCTCCTGGGTGCCAAGGTACCGGTCGCGTTCTTCGCCTATCCGGACAAACCGAGCGTCTTGATTCCGGAGGGCTGCAACGTGGTCGAACTGGCCGATATCGCAGCCGACCACAGGGCCGTTCTGACCGCGCTCTGCGACGAGTTGGATGCCTGGGGCAGCGAACCCGCGATCCAGTCCACCAAGACGCCCGATCTGATCTCCGGTGGCGCCATCACACCGGACTCGGTCGCCGCCGCACTCGGCCACTACATGCCCGAGAACGCCATCATCGCTGACGAGAGCGTGACGTCGGGGCGCGGCTTCATGCCCTTTACCCAAGGCGCGGCCCCGCATGATTGGCTGTCACTGACCGGAGGATCGATCGGCATCGGTATGCCCTATGCGACCGGTGCGGCGATCGCCTGTCCGGACCGCAAGGTCATCTGTACCGAGGGCGACGGTTCCGGCATGTATACCCTGCAGGCGCTGTGGACCCAGGCACGCGAAGGCTGCGATGTCGTGAACGTGATTTTCGCCAACCGGTCCTATGCCATCCTGCGCCACGAGCTGACCAACGTCGGCGCGCTCAACCCGGGACGCAAGGCGATCGATATGCTCACCCTGGACCGGCCGACCCTCGACTGGGTGGCGCTGGCCAAGGGAATGGGTGTCGACGGTGTGCGGGTCGATGACGCCGACGGCTTCAACAAGGCGCTCGCCCGCGCCATCGAGGAGCCGGGTCCGCACCTGATCGAAGCGGTGATGTAGGGCGGGGATGGCTGTCGTGCCGAGCTGATCGGATGGCTTGACGTTGGCTCGCGACGACGAGGCGAACCTGGCAGATCGCAAGATCTCTTGTATATAGTCGGCTTCCGCATGCCTTAAGGAAGTGCCGGTCTATGCTGGATTCGTCGAAACTCGTGGACAGCGACAAGCTCGCGGCCTCCTATCTGGCGAGCGAACTGAATTCCGGGTCCACGCGGGTCTTCAACGTCGACCGGCTGCACCGGGCGATCATGGTCGATGGGGCGCCGCGGGACGAGCAGTTGTTCCGCCACCCCGAGCTTCATCGCATCATCTTCATCAAGCAGGCTCTGCTCGATCCAGACTACCAGAAGGACCGGCACAACCGCGTCGGAACGAAGCTCTACTTCGCCTTCAACGAGGCCAACGCCTTCGAGGGCGGGAAATCGATTTTCGCGGGAGACCCGAAATTCGACGAGGCGATGTCCTTCCAGCTCGGTTTCGACCGCAGCCGGAATATGGCGAACTACATTCACGACCGCGACATCATCCAGATCCTGGACAGCTTGCCGTCCCTCGACCCGTTTCTGATGCGGGACCGCCTGGAAGCGGAGGGGATCACGCCGCATCTGGGGTATTTCGAGATCGAAGAGGAAGAGTGGCAGAAGATCCGCGAGCACGTTATGCGGCGCTTTCGGCCGATCGTCGAATTCGCCTTCGGAGGAGCGGATGCGACGAAGACCCAGGCGCGGGTCCGCTCGCTGGTGCAGAAGATCTGGGAAGCCAAGGACATGGATGGCCTCAGGCCGATCCTGGACGCCATGGAGCTTTCGATCGAAGAGGCGCCGAAGGCGCTTCATGCCTGGAAGGGCGTCATCTACTACGACTATCGCCTGAGCCGGCTGGAGAAGCGGGTTCGCGAACTGGCCACCTGGCTTACCCATTCCGCCACGCCGACGGACATGGTTCCGCCGGGGCACCGCAAGATTGTCGAGGAGATCCGCGACGGGGTTCGCCACAAGGTCCGCGACCGCTGGCAGCACGCACGCGGTCGGCTCCTGGAGTACAACGACGCCTATACCGCGCTGTTCATCGAGAAACGCAGCCCGGGGCCGTTCATCGCGTTCCTCGGCAACGCCTCCGACATCTTCAACGAGTTGGGCGAGGAGCTGTCGCGCCTCGACCACGCCTCCGAGGTCCGCCGCTTTATCACCGACCGGCATTTCGGCGGCCGCCTCAAATACGATCCGCTGCACGAGCTACTGTCGCTGATCTACCGCATCCTCGAATAGGGCTGGCGATCGGCCTTCCCGACCTGCTGATGACGGTCGGGAACGGTTCTCGAGCGGCGTTTTCGCTTTCGGGATCGGGTTCTTATATGGCGCAGGGTGGTTAATGCGGACCGGGAGGATTCAATGACGCCTGCGACGTCGGTATTGTCGATGATCGGCAATACCCCGATGCTCGAACTCACGAGGACGGACACCGGCCCGTGCCGATTGTTCGTGAAGCTGGAGAACCAAAATCCGGCCGGCTCGATCAAGGACCGGATCGCGCTGTCGATGATCGAGGCGGCCGAGCGTGACGGAAGGCTCAAACCCGGCGGCACCATCGTCGAGGCGACGGCCGGCAATACCGGGCTCGGCCTGGCGCTCGTTGCCGCTCAGAAAGGGTATCGGCTCGTCCTGGTGATCCCCGACAAGATGAGCGCCGACAAGATCCGCCACCTGCGGGCCCTCGGCGCGGAGGTCCTGCTGACACGCTCGGATGTTCCCAAGGGCCATCCTGAATACTATCAGGACATGGCGGAACGCATCGTCAAGGAGACGCCCGGGGCCTTCTGGGCAAGCCAGTTCGACAACCCGGCCAATCCGCTAGCCCACGAGACCACGACCGGCCCCGAGATTTGGGAGCAGCTCGGCGGGAAGGTCGACGCCTTCGTCGCCGGCGTGGGGTCCGGCGGCACGATCTCCGGCACCGGCAGGTTTCTGAAGTCCAAGAATCCAAACCTCAAGGTCGTCGTCGCCGATCCCGAGGGATCCGTCGTCGCCCCGGCGGTGGAGACCGGCGAGGTGAAGTACGACGGCGGATCCTGGCTGGTCGAGGGAATCGGCGAGGACTTCATTCCGCCGAACCTGGATCTCTCCGTAATCGATGACGGCGTCGTCGTGAGCGACGCCGAGGCTTTTGCCGCCGTGAACGAGTTGCTGCGGACCGAGGGCATTCTGGGTGGCAGTTCGAGCGGCACGCTTCTCGCCGGCGCTCTCAAATGGTGCCGGCGCCAGACCGAGCCGAAGACCGTCGTGACCTTCGTCTGCGATACCGGCAACAAGTACCTGTCAAAGGCTTTCGACCAGGCATGGCTGGTCGAACAGGGATTGGTCGACCGCGAGGAGGCCGGGGACCTGCGCGACCTGATCATGTTCCGCGCCGACCAGGGGCGGGTGATCTCGGTCGGTCCGGAGGACACGATGAACACCGCCTACAACCGGATGCGGGCCAACGAAGTCAGCCAGGTTCCGGTGATGGACGAGGGGAGCGTCGTCGGTATCCTCGACGAGGAGGACATCCTGCTGGCGGTCTACGACAAGCCGGAGGTCTTTGGAGAACCGGTTTCGAAACACATGACCGGGCAACTCGACGTCATCGCCGCCGACCGGCCGATCGACGAGGTGCTTGACCTCTTCCGCCGCAACGAGGTCGCCATCGTGATGGACGGGGACACGTTCCTCGGCATGATCACAAAGGTCGATCTGATCAACCACATCCGCCGATCCGTCGGCTGACGCACGGAGCCTTTTGATGACCAGCCCAAAGACCACCGGCCGCAACCGGCCCGGCTTCGCCACCCGCGCCATCCATGCGGGCCAGAGCCCCGATCCGACGACCGGCGCGATCATGACCCCTATCTATGCGACATCGACCTATGTCCAGGAGAGTCCGGGCGTCCACAAAGGCTTCGAGTATTCGCGTAGCCAGAACCCGACGCGGTTCGCGCTGGAGGCGTGTATCGCCGATCTTGAGAACGGAGAGGCCGGTTTCGCCTTTGCGTCAGGCCTCGCCACCATCGGGACCCTCTTGGAGCTGCTGAACAGCGGCGACCATGTGATCGCGATGGATGATCTCTACGGCGGCAGCTACCGGCTTTTCGAAAACGTGCGCCGCCGGTCCTCCGGTCTCGATTTCAGCTTCGTCGATCTGTCCGATCTCTCCGCCCTGGAGGCAGCGATCACGGAAAAGACGAAGATGATCTGGGTCGAGACTCCAACGAATCCGCTGTTGAAGCTGGTCGACCTGGCTGCCATCGCCGCATTCGCGAAGAAACACGACCTGATCACTGTCTGCGACAACACCTTCTCCTCACCCTATGTCCAGCGGCCGCTGGATTTCGGCATCGACATCGTCATGCATTCGACGACGAAGTACCTGAACGGCCATTCCGACGTCGTCGGCGGCGTCGCTGTGGTGGCGGAAGGCAGGGAGTTGATCCGCGACAAGCTGGCCTTCCTGCAGAACGCCGTCGGTTCGATCGCCGGTCCGTTCGACAGCTTCCTGGTGTTGCGCGCGCTCAAGACCTTGCCGGTCCGGATGGAGCGGCACTGCGACAACGCCGAGCGGATCGCCGCCTTCCTTGAGGCGCACCCCAAGGTCGAGACGGTCTACTATCCCGGCCTTGCCAGCCACCCCCAGCACGACCTCGCCAAACGGCAGATGACCCGCTTCGGGGGCCTGGTCACAGCAGTCCTCAAGGGGGGACTCGACGACGCCAGATCATTCCTGGAGCGCTGCGAGCTGTTCGCTTTGGCTGAGTCGCTCGGCGGCGTCGAGAGCCTCATCGAACACCCGGCGATCATGACCCATGCCAGTGTGCCGAAGGACATTCGCGAGGCGCTGGGGATCTCCGATGGTCTGGTACGCCTCTCGGTCGGCATCGAGGACGGCGACGATCTGGTCGCTGAGTTGGAGCAAGCGCTGGGGTAACGGAGGCTCCAGCCGCAAATCGTCGGGGCGCGGCGGGTCCGGAAATGAAAAGGGCGGGATTTCTCCCGCCCTTTCGCGTCTTAACCGTTGAAAGGCGTCAGCTCTGACCGCCGCCCCGGACCTGATTGAGGAAGCCCTCGACCTCGCGGTTCAGGACGGAGGAGTCCTCTGCCAGTACGTTGGCTGACGAGAGAACCTCTTCGGCTTGGTTGCCGGTGTCGTTGGCGACCGTGGACACCATCTCGATCGTGCGGGTGACCTCGTCTGTACCGCTGGCCGCCTCCTGGCTGGATCTGGCGATCTCCTGGGTGGACGCGCCCTGCTCCTCGACGGCGCCGGCGATCGCGGTGACGTGGCTGTCGATCTCCCGGATCGCCTCGGAGACTTCGCGGATCGCCGTCACGGCGTCGGAGACGCCGTCCTGCACGGCCTTGATCTGCACCGTGATCTCCTCGGTCGCCTTGCCGGTCTGGCTGGCGAGCGACTTGACCTCGGACGCCACCACCGCGAATCCCTTGCCCGCTTCGCCCGCTCGCGCCGCCTCGATGGTAGCGTTGAGCGCGAGAAGGTTGGTCTGCTCGGCGATGTCCTGGATCAGGGTGACGACGGTGCCGATGCGATTGGTCGCCTGTTCCAGGGTCTCCACGGTTCGGTTGGTCGCCTCGGCCTGGTCTGCCGCCTCGCGGGCCCGGGCCGAGCTTTCGCTGACCTTGTTGGAGATCTCCACGATCGAAGCGGAAAGCTCCTCCGCCGCGGCGGCGACCGTCTGCACGTTCGAGGATGTTTGCTGGGCGGCCCCAACGCCTGCGGTGGAGCGCTCGCGCACGTCGCCGGCACCGGCTGCCATCTTCTGAGCCGTCTCGGCCATCCCGCGGGAGGCCGTGCCCAGCCGGTCGACGATGCCCTTGACCCGGCTCTCGAAAGAGTCGGCGAGCTCGACCCTCTGGCGCTGACGCTCTTCCGACGCACGGCGCTCGGACTCGAGCTGATCCGCCCGCAGCTTCTCCACTTCCCGGGCGTTGTCCCGGAAAATCTGAACCGTTCCCGCCATGGCGCTGATCTCGTCGCTTCCTTTGGAGTCGACGTCGACATCGAGCTCGCCGTCGGCGAGCCGGCGCATCACGCCCGCGAGGTTCGTCAGACGCAGCACGACACCCCGCCAGACCACAACAATACCGATGACGAGGGCGGCGACGACGCTGGCGGCGGTGAGGGTGGCGATCAGCAGCCGGCTGTCGCCGATCGTGGCCTTGGCTGCGTCAGCCGTCGCCTTCGCCGAGGCGGTGGCCGACGCGACGAGATCGTCCACCGCGCTGCCGAAGGAGCTGGACACGTCTCTGGAGCGAACAAGGGAGGAGTTGGCGTCGGCCTCGGCCATGAGCATAGCGGCGCGCCGCTCGAAGACACCGTCGCCGTTGTTGGTCAGATCGAGAATGCTGGTGAGGCTTGGCACCAGGGCCGCCAACCGTTCGATCTCGGACGCCTGACCGCGCAGCTCCTCAAGGGTCGAGACCGCGGCCAGGAAAGATAGCTTGATCGAGTCGAGATGGCTGATCGACTCGGCGCCGGCCGCGGCGCTCAATTTTCCAATGATCAGGTTGGCGGTCGCTGCCGCCTCGAGCATGAGCTGGAATTCCTTGAAGTCTTTCTGCACCAGCCCGCCGATGGTGTTGCGGGTACCGATCGCGAGGTCGCGCCCGGCAATGGCCATGCTCCTCTGGGCATCGGTGACCAGCGGCGTCAGGGCTTTGTCGAACGCCTCCGCGATTTGCGGCAAGGCGGCGTCCAGCTCCTCACGATCGCGCTGAACCTGTTCATACTGATCCGTGGTCAGCTCGACCCAGTTGATCTCCCGGCGGCGAATGTCGAAGGCGGAGTTCTCGCCGGTGCCACGTCCGATCAGCTCGAGCGTGGCTTCGCGGAAGCGGTTTCCGTTCTCGTTGTCCGGCGCGCTGGTGACCGAGAACTGCACCTCGGTAGCCAAGTCCTTGAACGCCTTTTCGTCCGCCTTGATGCGATCCAGATCGGAGGTATTGGCGACCCGTGCGAGGATGCCGAGCATCTTCTGTCCGTTGCTCGCCAGGATGAGGATGTCCTTCAGTTCCGTCAGATTGGTGCCCAGCAGCGTTCCGATTGTCGAGGATGTCTGCTGAATGGCATCATCGCCGGTCTTCACCATCCGATCGCTGGCGTCGTCGATCATCGGCTGAACGTCTTCCTGGAACTGGGTGTTGACGTTCGCTACGGTTTGGATGGCCTCGCCCAGCGCGTCCCTTGCGGCAACCCGGCGAGCAACCGCGGAGTCGAGGTCCGCCATGGCCTGGGAAAGAGTCGAGGCGAGTTCCGTCAGTGCCGATGTGTCCGCACCGGTGCTGCGAAGACTATCCAGGTGGCGCTGCAGGTCCTCCTGCTTGGTGGCCAGCTCCTGGCGAATGGCTTCGCGCTCTTGCTCCGTTTTGGCTGAAACGAGGCTTGGCGCGGCGGCGGCCACTTCAGAGCTGTTGACGGCGAGTTGCAGGCTGCTCGCGACCGCGGGCATCGCTTCGTCGGTCACCGTCGTCAGAGTGCTCTCGACGTTGGAGAAGGCGAACCATGCAACTCCTGCGGTTAGGACCGTCAGCAGGGTCGTCGCGGCAAAGGCTGTTCCAAGCCGGCCCGCTATTCCAAAGCCGCTGGATCTGTTGGCTGCCGTTCCGGCTTCCGCTGTCGCCATCGAAATACTTGAGCTTTCGAGCTGGGCCGTTTGCGTAACGGACATAAATCAACTCCTGGTAAGAACGATCTCGGGAATAACCCTGGTTTAATAAAGCTAATAAAGGATTCCGTAGCAAAAGTGGGAGAACAATAATGAATGGTATTTTTCATATATTTATTCGGATTTCTCCGATGCTCGCGTTGGTCGGCTGGTTGACTGTTCCGGCCGCCGCGGACCAGACCGATCCCCGGCTCGCCCCATTGTTCGATAAGTTGAAATCCGCCGAGGCGTTCTCGATTGCCCATGCAACAGAACGGCAGATTTGGGAGATCTGGCTGGAATGGCCGGGTGGACCGGAAGTCTCGGACGCGATGGAGCGTGGTCTACGCGCGATGCGGGAGGCGAACCACGAGGCGGCTGTTGCCGCCTTCAGCGCTGCGGTCGGACTGGCGCCCAACTTCGCCGAGGCGTGGAACAAACGCGCGACGGTCCTCTACATGCAGGGCGAGTACGCCAAATCGATCGCCGACGTTCGGCAGACATTGGCGTTGGAGCCGCGCCATTTCGGCGCGCTGGCAGGGTTGGGGCTGATCAATCTGCAACTCGATCGCAAGGCGGAAGCCCTCGAAGCTTTCGAGGCGGCGCTCGAGGTTCACCCGTATCTGCCGGTCCGTTTTCAGATCGATGCTTTGCGGGAAGCGGTGGCGGGGGAGAAGATCTGACGCGGACGACGCCTCAAGGGCACATTCGCTTCACCGCCGCCAGGTCTTCCTCCGTCAATCCTGGATCATCGCCGGTGTCGGCGACGGCGAACAGCTCCGCCCGATCGGCGGCGCCGGGATGCGTCTCCATGAGGCTCAAAAGCGAACCGACGGCGTTGTCACGGCCCTCGCGCCGAAGTCGCTCGAAGAACGCCCGGCCGCCCTCCGCGCTGATGCCTGTGGCTGCGAGCAGGTCGAGGGCGGTGCGGTCGGCCCGGTCCTCCTGGTCCCGCGTGTAGGTGGCGTTGAGCAGGCTGCCGGTCAGGGTCGAGGCGATCGAGCCCGCCGCCTCCTGGCCGAACAGGACAGCCAGAACGAGGCTGACCCCTTCCTGTCGGATCCAGGCGGTCATCGGGTCGCGATGGATCACATGGGCGATTTCGTGGGCCATGACGGCCGCGATCTCCGACCCGTCCTCCGCCTCGCGGATCAGGCCATCGGTCAACACGACCCGGCCGCCGGGCAGGGCGAAGGCATTCACCAGTTTCCAGTCGATCACGGTCAGCTGCGGTGGATTGATCTCCGCCGCCCGCGCGAGCCGGACATTGAGTGCCTCAAGCGCCTTTAGACCCTCCTGGCCGACGCAGCGGCGGTGCGCCGCGGCCAGGGTCTGGATCACCGCATCGGAAGAGGCGGCGCCGGTATCGGCGGGCAGGAGCCGGGCGGCGAGGCCGCTCAAGGGCGCGAGCGCGAGCAAGGCGATGGCGAGCATCAGGCCGGTCAGCCCGATGGCCACGGCCGCACTCGGCCGTCGGGTCAGGCCGAAAACCTGACGGCCGGACCGCCGCTCGTCGCCGGTCGCCCTGTCCCGGATCGCCCGGGCATGGTCGGCTCCGTCCGGCGTGAGCCGGGCGTCCTGGGCGTCGAGCATCGCGAAGACCATGCTCTCTCCCGCCGACGCCGGCCGATAGACCTTGCTCCAGGGCCACAGGAGCGGGCACTGGGGTTCCGCGGCGCTCGGGTCGGCGGGCAGGATCCGCAGGCCCCGCGCCTCGACCAGGATCGCGACCCGATGGTCGACGCCGGTCACGCCGTCGAGCAGATGGGCGTTGCCGCGCGGGCCGGCGGGCGATGCATCCTCGGGGGATCTTTCTTCAGGCGATATCGAAGTCACCGGCCAATCCCTCTCCGCCGACCGAGCTCTCGTCCTCGCCGACCTGACGCAGGTCGGCCGGGTCCGGCATGTCGTACACGACCACGTTGGCCGCTAGATACCGGATCTTGCGCTCCCAGGTGACCGGCGCGAGCAGACCGACCGAGAAGATCAGGATCAGCCAGTTGCCAAGGGTCAGCCACGTATAACCGATCGCCTTACCGGTGAACGCGACGCGAACGGGTCCGACGCTGGAGGCTTTGCTGACGAATCGCCAGAAGGCGACACGGTAGACGCACAGAAGATGAATCCCGAGAACCGTCACCAGGAAAACGACTACGAACGTGCCGACCACGCTCTGGGAGCCGGTGTCCAGACCCAGCCCGGAGAACGCTGTCCTGGTGAAGAAGTACACGGCGGCACCCACGATGGCCGCGCCATAGACCAGCCAGATCGCGAACCAGATGCCCAGCAGCCGCAGTGTTCCGCCCACGTATCGGCCGCGCAGGCCCCCCAGGTTCAAGGCGCCGATCACCATCTGAGCGCGATACAGATCGACGATCGGCTTCAGGAGCCAGCCGGACAGGATGATCATAAGCGCCGAGGCCACGGCGACTTGCAGGTATTTCGACGCGGACAGTTCGATCCGTCCCCGGATGCCACGCCACCGGGTCCGCGAGATCCGGTAGCGCCAGCTCAGGAAACGCCCCATCTCGATCAGCATGAGAATGACCATCGCATAGCCGAAACCGAGAATATCCAGCGTGTTCGGATCGGTGGCCGAGGCACTCCTCTCCACCATCAGCTCGATCAGCATATAGATGATGCCGAGCGGCAGCAGGACGATCAGGAACACCCGCAAGAAGCCGAGAAAGATCTCCAGCCCGGTGCCGGTGTATTCCAGCGGCTGACCCGCGAGGCGGATGCGCCGCCATAGGATCTGCCGCATCTTGGTGATCGCCCAGAACCGGTAGAGGCCCAGGGTCAGGATCATCAGCCCGACATTGAGCAGGTGCCGGCGGATGAGCGGCCACGTTCCTCCCTCCGCATACTCGATCTCTGAGCCGGGGACTGCGGCCGACCCGCGTTGAGCTGCGGCCGGGTCGAACTGCGGGACGGACAACACGGTCCTCGGGGTGGGATGACAGACGACCGGACTATCGCAGGTTGCGCCGCCCGGCTCCACCGCCACAATTCGCATCCGACGCGACCGGTCGGAGTCCGTGACCGGTTGCCGCGCGCCGTCACCCGGCTATGCTGGCGCCGTCACGAGCGGAGGCAGGTATGGCGCGATACGATCTGGTGGTGCGGGGCGGGGAGGTGTTCACCCCGTCGGGTTTGGAACGTGTGGATCTCGGCGTGTCCGGCGGCAAGATCGTGGCGATCGGCGATCTGGCGACGGCGGATGCGGGCACCGCGATCGACGCGTCCGGCCTGACCGTGCTGCCCGGCGTGATCGATACCCAGGTCCATTTCCGCGAGCCGGGTCTCGAGCACAAGGAGGACATCCACCACGGCACCCGCGCTGCGGCCAAGGGTGGCGTGACGTCGATTTTCGAGATGCCCAACACCTCGCCGCTGACCCTGACCGAGGTCGAACTGAACGACAAGCTGGCCCGATCCAAGGGGCGAGCATGGTGCGACCACGCCTACTTCGTCGGTGCGACTGAGGAAAACCTGCACCTGCTGGAGGGACTCGAGCGCCAGCCGGGCTGCGCCGGTGTGAAGGTGTTCATGGGCTCGTCCACGGGGTCGCTGCTGGTTGAGAAGGACGAACTGCTGGCCAAGGTCCTTGCGGCCGGACGGCGCCGGGTGGCGGTTCACGCCGAGGACGAGGACATGCTGCGGGAGCGTCAGCACATCGCCAAGGAGGCGGCCCACCCGCGCGCCCATCCGGTCTGGCGCTCGCCCGAGTGCGCGCTCAAAGCCACCCAACGGATCGTGCGCCTGGGCCGTGCCGCTGGGCGGCCGGTCCATGTGCTGCACATCACCTCGGCCGAGGAGATGGCATTCCTGGCCGAGAACAAGGACGTGGCGACGGTCGAAACGACGCTGAACCACCTGACGATGGCGGCGCCCGAGTGCTACGAGCGGCTCGGCAGCCTGGCGCAGATGAACCCGCCGGTGCGCGAGCAGCATCATCAGGACGCCCTGTGGCGGGCGATCACCGACGGCACGGTCGACGTGATCGGTTCCGACCACGCGCCGCATACCCTTGAGGAGAAGCAGCGCCCCTATCCGTCGAGCCCCTCGGGCATGCCGGGGGTGCAGACCCTCCTGCCGTTGCTGCTCGACCACATGAACGCCGGCAGACTTTCGCTGGCAAGGCTTGTCGATCTCACGTCGGCCGGGCCGCACCGGATCTTCGGCATCGCCGGCAAGGGCCGGATCGCCAAGGGTTGGGACGCGGATCTGACGCTGGTCGACCTGAAGGCGAAGCGCGAGATCACCAACAAGTGGATCGCCAGCAAGTGCGGCTGGACGCCGTTCGACGGGAAGACGGTGACCGGCTGGCCCATCGCGACCCTGGTGCGCGGCAACGTGGTGATGCGCGACGACGAGTTGATCGGCGACGCGGTCGGCGAGCCGGTCCGCTTCTGGTCGACCCTGCGCGGGAGCTGAGCGGAAGGAAGACTGCTCCTAGGTCTGGCGGACGATCCGGTCGATCAGATCGTCCGCCCCGTCGTTGCGGCCGAACAGTCGGCCCGCGCCGTTCTCGATCCGCCGGCGCACGTCTTCGGCGCGCTCGGGGTCCGTCGCCAGGGAGGCGACGAGATCGATGTAGGCGTCGCTGGTCGAGGCTACAGTTTCCGTCACGCCTGCCTCTCGCAACAGGGCCGCCGTCTGGCGTCCCCGGTAGAACGCGCCCTGCCGGGTGACGATCGGCGCGCCGACGGCGAGCGCGGAGAGCGAACTGTCTCCGCCGGAGAAATACCAGGTGTCGAGAACGACATCCGCTCCTCTCAGCCAGCCGAGGTAGTGCGGCAGTTGCATGCGCGGCAGGAACCTGACCCGCCGGTCGACGTCGATTCCGGCAGTAGCCAGACGGCGCCGGAACCGATCGGTCAAGGGTTTTAAGCCGATGGGCAGATCGACGAAGTACAGCAGGGCGTCCGGAACGCGGGCCAGAATTTCCTGAAAGGCTGCATCCATGTCCGGGTGGATCTTGAACAGGGATTGGACGCAGAGCAGGGCGGGACGCGACAGGTCGCGATCCGGCGCAGGCAGCGTGGCCGGATCCGGCCCGGACCGAACATACCCGAGAGGCCAGAAAGGCGCGTGGATCAACGGCTCCGTATAGTGCGCCGCACAGTCCTCGGGTTCGAAGATCGGGGACGTGACGTAGCCGTCGAGCCCCCGGATCCCGGTCGTGACCGGGTGCCCGGAGAGGGCGATCCGGCGCGCCGCGAGGTCGGTATGGGCGAGGGCGGCGGATAACGGCTCCATGCCGATATCGGCGAAGATGAGAACACTCAGACGCATCTCTCGGATCTGCGCCGCCGCGCGCGGGTAGTCGCTTGAAACCGGGGCGACCGCTGCACCGAGGCTTTCAAGATGGCGCCGGGCCTCTGGCGGGATCGAGGCTGTCGGGATGGCGATCGCCTCCAGATCCGGCCGAGCCGCCATGGCCCTTATCAGCCCCTGCGTGTAGCGCAGGACCGTGTGCGCATTGAAAAAGCTCGAGAAGATGCCGACCCTGGCCCGACCGCCCTGACCGGCGCCTTCCCCGGACGCACTCGCTTGGCGCGGCTCCAGAAAGGCCGGTGTCGCCGCCCGCAGAAGATCGTTGAAGCGTTCCGCCAGCGGCCGGTCGTCCAGGCCATGGAATGCCAGATAGAACGGAACGCGCCCGAGCTGGTTTACGGGTTCTTCGAGCCGAAGGCGGCCTTCTCCGGCCCGGTCCAAGGCGTCCGACAGCCGTTGTCGCGCCTCCGCGATCTGGTCGCGATCTACCGGGATCGGCGGCAGCATCAGGCCCGATTTGAGGTCCGCGAGCGGATCGTATTCGCTGGTCTGCCGCGCCGCCCGGTCGGCCAGCGGCCAGGCCGTCTCCACGTCGCCGAGACGTGCTAGAATTTCCGCATGGGCCGTTGTGCCGGTGCCATCGCCTGAGAGGTGTCGACCCAGGCGGGCGACGCGCTCTGCCGCGGGAAGATCGCCGAGCTGCTCCTTGCGTCCCCGAAGCCATGCCCAGGCGGCGGCATGAGCCGGGTCGCAGAGAACGGATCTCCTGAACGCCTGCTCAGCTTCTGCAAACTGTTCGTTGGACAGGAGGACTTCCGCCAGCCCCTGCTGGTAGCTCGGATTGAGTGGCGCTATGCGCACGGCCAGCCTGGCATGGGGGAGAGCGGCCTCGACCTGCTGCGTCGACCGCAGGATCATGCTCAGGAGGAAATGGGACGGCGCATTGCCGGGATCGCGGGCGATCACCGCCGTGTAGATCCGTGTCGCGGCGGTGAGGTTTCCCTGTCGGTGGGCGTCGAGGGCGTTCCGAAAGAGGGCGGTGGTCTCAACGATGGTCATGGGTTGGGAGATCCATCGCCGCTGTTTGAAGGGGCCCTGCCGAACGGCCGGCTCTCAGCGACCGGCCGAACCGTCGACCCTGCCAGTTTGCAGACTTCGCCGCTCCACGCAATTCGTATGGGCAGATCTAGCTTTCCGTTTGACGGCGCGGTGCCGACGGGTCTGCGCAGGAAGGTCCGCCCGTCCCGCGTGGACTCTATTTCTCGCGCTTGTCGCCGGTGACCATCGGTCCGACCTTGCCCGCCAGGATCGGAAACCGCACGCTGCCGTCCGAAGCATCGTAGATCCACTCCTCGATCGGTCCGGCCTTGTTCAACTCGTCGGGTTCGCCGAGCGCCGCGCGCAGGTCGTCGACGGTCGAAACGTTCTCAGCCTTCTTCGCAATTTCGGCCTTGCTGTCCTGAAAGCAGGCCGAAAGCAGCAGGGCGGCGCCGAGCGCAAGGGCGGTGGCGAGGCGAGGCATTGGAGGCTCCTGAAAGCGGTGTCGGAAACGGAAGTCTAGCCGAATTCGGCGGCAGGGTATTGCGGCAGGGTATAGCGGCAGGGTTTGGAGCGGCCTGAACCTCGCTACTCCCCGCCGACCGTCACCACGGCACGACCGCGCACCTCGCCCTTGAGGATCGCCTTGCCGAGTGCCGGCAACTCGTCGAAGGCGTGGACATGGCTGATCGCGTCCAGCTTCTCCATCGGCAGGGTAGCGGCGATCATCGACCACACACGTGCGCGGCGGTCGGCCGGGCACATGACGCTGTCGATGCCGAGCAGGTTCACGCCGCGCAACAGGAACGGCAGGACGGTGGTCGTCACCTCGTTGCCGCCGGCGAGCCCCACCGCCGCAACCGACCCACCGTAGGAGACCTGGGTGAGCAGGTTGGCCAGCGTGGTTCCGCCGACGTTGTCGATCGCCGCCTGGAACCGTTCCTTGTTCAGCGGCCGGCTCGGCGCCTCGGAAAGCTCCGCCCGGTCGACCAGTACGCCGGCGCCAAGCTCCTGGAGATAGTCGTGAGTCTCCGCCCGCCCCGTCGCGGCGGCGACCGTGTAGCCCTTGGCCGCCAGCAACGCGACAGCGACGCTCCCGACGCCGCCGGCCGCCCCGGTAACCAGCACGTCGCCCTTGGACGGCTGCATTCCTGCCGCTTCCAGCGTGTCGACCGCCAATCCTGCGGTGAACCCTGCCGTACCGAGCGCCATGGCGCGGGACAGTGAGAGTCCGTCCGGCAGCTTCACGAGCCAGTCGCCCTTGACCCGAGCCAGTTCTCCGTAGCCGCCCCAATGCATCTCGCCGACCCGCCAGCCGGTCAGCACCACTTTGTCGCCCGGCGCGAAACCGGGATTGTCGGAGGCTTCGACCACGCCGGAAAAGTCGACCCCAGGCACATGCGGGTAGGTGCGCACAAGCCGGCCGATGCCGTTCATCACCATGCCGTCCTTGTAGTTGACGGTGGAGTAGGCGACGCGAACGGTCACATCCCCGTCCGGCAGGTCGCTGACCGCGACGTCCTCGTACGCGCCGCTGACCTTCCGGTCGTCGTTCTCGCGCAGCAGGTAGGCCTTGAAGGTATCGGTCATCGCTCGCTCCCGGATCCGGTCCCGTCCCGTCAGGTAGGAAGCCATGGATCTGCCCGTTTCCGCAACTGCTTGGGAAGGCCAGGCTGAGCCGCTCGGCCTAGGTTGCCAGCATCCGCTGCATCGCCACCCGCGAGCCCTTCGGCACGTTCCAGCCCTCCTCCTTCTCTATCTGGGCCGCCAGGAACGGCTCGGCGCTGAGGTCGTCGATCACCGAGAAGCCGAGCCGCGCGTAGTACGGCGCGTTCCGCGGCACGTCGCGGAAGGTCGTCAGCGTCACGCGCGATATGCCGCGCGGCCCGTAGAAGCCAGCAGCCTTGTCGATCAGCGCGGCGCCGAGCCCCCGGCGGTGGTGGTCGGGATGCACCGACAGCTCGCCCAGCCATATTTGGCCGTCCTCCGGTGCGAAGGCGGCGAACCCCACCGGCTCACCCGCCGGGTCCGTCGCCACCCACAGGCACCAGGTATCTTGGCAGCGCTCGAAAAGCGCCATGTCCATGCCGTTCGGCCCGTCGGCGATCCAGGGATAGTCTGAATTCCGAAAAAGACCCGACGCCGCCGTCTCGATGGCGGGGAGCAGGGGCAGTTCGTCCGGCCGGGCCTGACGGATGCGATAGGTCGAGGCCAAGCCTCCCGTTATGCCTTATCGCAGCGGCTCGAGGATCGAGACGAAATTGGCGACCGCGGCCCCGCCCATGTTGAAGATGCCCGCCGTCTTCGCGCCCTTGACCTGCATGTCACCGGCTTCGCCGCGCACCTGCATTGACGCCATGATATGCATCGAAACGCCGGTAGCGCCGATCGGGTGGCCCTTGGACTTCAGGCCGCCGGACGGGTTCACGGGGAGCTTGCCGTCCTTCTCGACCCAGCCCTCCAGAATGGCACGGGCGCCTTGTCCCTCCGGCGTCAGGCCCATGGCCTCGTACTCGATCAGCTCGGCGATGGTAAAGCAGTCGTGGGTTTCAACCAGATCTAGATCGTCGAGCGATAGACCGGCCTCGGCAAACGCCTTCTTCCAAGCGACCGCGCAGCCGTCGAACTTCAGGATGTCGCGCTTCGACATCGGCAGGAAGTCGTTCACTTGCTGGGCGGCTCGGAAGATCACCGCCTTGTCCATGGCCAGCGCTGTATCCACGTCGGTCAGGACGAGGGCGGCGGCGCCGTCGGAGACCAGCGAGCAGTCGGTCCGCTTCAGCGGGCCGGCGACATAGGGGTTCTTCTCGCTCTCGGCACGGCAGAATTCGTAACCGAGATCCTTCCGCATCTGCGCATAGGGGTTGGCCACGCCGTTCTTGTGGTTCTTGGCCGCGATCCGGGCGAGGGCGTCCATGCTGTCGCCGTGGCGCTGGAAATAGGCCTGGGCGATCTGCGCGAAGACGCCGGCAAACCCGCCGTCGATGCCGGCTTCCTCCTTGAGGTAGCTGGCCTTCAGCAGGGTGTCGCCGATCTCCTTGCCGCCGAGCGCGGTCATCTTCTCGACGCCGACGACCAGCACCCGCTTCGCTTTCTTGGCCTCGATCAGATGAATGCCCTGGTGGACGGCGGCCGAACCCGTGGCACAGGCGTTCTCGACCCGCGTGGCCGGCTTGAAGCGGAACCGGTCGTCGGCCTGGAAGACGAGGGAGGCGGTGAAGTCCTGCGGCTCGAACCCGGCATTGAAATGGCCGAGATAGACGGCGTCGATATCATCCGGAGTAAGGCCGGCGTCTTCCAGGGCGGCGGTCGCGACCTGGACGATCATGCTCTCGGCGTCGTCGTCGCTGCGCTTACCGAAGGGCAGGTGGGACCATCCGACGATGCAAGCGGTCATGGGTTCTCTCCTCATCCTGGTGCCGCGCCGAGTCCTCGAAAGGGGCGCAGGCAATTGACAGAAGGCGGGCGTTCAGGGGCGGAAATCCCCGATAGAACCGCCGCTCGAAGTCACGGATAGGGCGCGTGCGGCCCCAGTGCAAGATCACGCAGGGTCAACTTTGGCTGGACTGTGCCCTCCGCCGCTTTGGCACTTCCCGGACTTGTTCCGGCGCATGAGGGTGGGCAAAGCCGCAGAGGAACTCAGTCGTCGTACTTCAGCAGGCTCTCGAACGGGATGTCGAGCTTCTCGCGGCCTTTCAGGAAGGTCAGTTCCATGATGCAGGCGCCGCCCGCTACCTCGCCGCCGACCTTGCGCAGCAGTTCCACCGACGCGCCCAGCGTGCCGCCCGTGGCGAGCAGGTCGTCGAGGATCACCACACGCTGACCGGGCCGAACCGCGCCTTCCTGGATCTCCACGGTGTCGGTGCCGTATTCCAGATCGTAGGTGTAGGGAACGGTCGGCCCCGGCAGCTTGCCTTTCTTGCGAACCATCAGGAACCCAAGGCCGAGTTCCAGGGCCAGCGGGGCGGCGGTCAGAAAGCCGCGGCTCTCGATCCCCGCCAGCAGGTCCGGCTCGAAGGGTCTGATGATCTCGGCCAGGCGGTCCACCGTCTCTTTCCAAGCCGCCGGATGCGCCAGCAGTGTGGAAATGTCGTAGAACAGAATGCCGGGCTTTGGAAAATCCGGTACCTCGCGAATATGCGCTTTCAGATCCACGGGGTCGTCCTCCGCTCGGGTTGGCCATCGGGTCTCGATTGTGGCCTTTCCCTTAGAGGAAACCATCGCCGGTGAGAAGGGTTGGGGTGTGGGAGACGACGGCCGGCTGTATTGGTCTCCGGTGTACTGTCGATACAAAGGACCGCTCTTTTGACGCACGGCGGCCTCCATCCGACGGCCGCGGTGCCGAGTGGCCGCTGCGACCCGCGGCGCCCTTTGAGCCCGGCTGGTCGATCGCTGCGTAACCATCTAAGCTCGTTGCGGTTTCTCGAATGGGAGGTTGCGTGACCGACGCCGCACACCCTGGGGCGCAGCCCTTGATCGTCGATACGGACGGCGGCGGATCCCTGGTCCTGCGTCTGGCGGGGCGCTGGACGCTGGACACCGTCCGCCTCGTGGATCGCGACCTGCGCGCCGTCGCCGAACGGCCGGCGGAGCGGATCGTGGTCGATGTCGGCGGGCTCTCCGGCCTCGATAGCGCCGGTGCCTGGGCGATCCGGCGGACCTTGGACCGGGCGGAGGCGCGCGGGGTAGCGACGGACCTTAAGGACCTGCCGGACGCCTACAGGCCGATCCTCGACAAGGCCATCGTGCCGGATCCGCGCGCGCGCGTCGCTCCGCCTTCGGACAATCCGCTGCTGGCCCCGCTCGAGCACGCCGGACAGGCGGTCGTCGAGGCCGCGCAGGTCGCACGCAACCTGGCGGGGTTCTTTGGCTACACCCTGGTCTGTCTCGCCGGCGTGATCGTCCGGCCATGGAGGCTGCGAGTCACAGCGACGGTGGCGCAGATGGAGGCGACGGGGCTCAACGCCCTCCCGATCGTCGGCCTCCTCTGTTTCCTCGTCGGTATCGTTCTCGCCTACATGGGCGCTCTTCAGCTCAAGCAGTTCGGAGCATCGATCCTGACCGTGAACCTCGTCGGCGTCGCGGTGCTCCGGGAAATCGGCATTCTGTTGACCGCGATCATCGTCGCCGGTCGGTCAGGGAGCGCGTTCGCCGCCCAAATCGGCACGATGAAGGTAAATCAGGAAGTGGACGCGTTGGAGACGATGGGACTGTCCGCGGTCGAGGTGCTCGTGCTGCCGCGGGTGATCGCGCTGATCGTGGTGATGCCCCTGCTGACGGTCTGGGCCGACGCGGCAGGGCTGCTCGGCGGCGCGGTGGTGGCGTTGTTTCTGCTCGACCTGTCCTTCGCCCAGTTCCTGATCCAGTTGAAGGCGGCGGTCCAGTTCTGGGACTTCGGCACCGGCATGCTGAAGGCGCCGATCTTCGCCCTCGTGATCGCGCTGGTCGGCTGCAACGACGGTTTGCGCGTCTCCGGCAGCGCCGAGAGCGTCGGCCGTTACACCACCCGAGCGGTGGTCGAATCGATCTTCCTGGTCATCGTGCTCGATGCCGCCTTCGCGGTGGCCTTCGCGGAGATCGGCATATGAGTATGGGGCCGGCGGATCGGAGCGGGCCTGCCATCGAGGTGCGGGGGGTCGTCACGCGGTTTGGGGCCCATGCCGTTCACGACGGGCTGGATCTGACCGTCGAGCGGGGGGAGATCGTCGGTATCGTCGGCGGGTCCGGTACCGGAAAGACTGTTCTGCTCAGAACCATCATAGGTCTGCAGCGCCCAGCCGAGGGGTCGGTCACGCTGCTTAGCGAACGGGTTTCCTGGGACGGGACGTCGACAGCGGCGCTGGCCGGACGGTTCGGTATGCTGTTTCAGGACGGCGCCCTGTTCAGCGCGCTCACGGTCGGCCAGAACATCCAGGTGCCGATGCGCGAGCGGGGCGGCATTCCGGCGGCGTTGATGGACGAGTTGTCGCGCCTCAAGGTGTCCCTGGTCGGCCTTCCACCGGAAGCCTGCGGCAAATTTCCGTCGGAGCTTTCCGGCGGGATGAAGAAGCGTGCGGGTCTCGCCAGGGCGCTCGCTCTGGACCCGGAGGTGGTGTTTCTCGACGAACCGACGGCGGGACTCGATCCGATCGGCGCGTCCGATTTCGACGAGTTGATCCTGGACCTTCGCCGCGCGCTCGGGCTCACTGTGGTGATGGTGACCCACGATCTCGACAGCCTCGCTCGGATCTGCGACCGCATCGCCGTCCTTGTCGACAAGAGAATTGTCGTCGGCACGATGGAGGAACTGACACGCAGCGATCACCCCTGGATACGCAGCTACTTTCACGGTCCAAGGGCGCGGGCTGCGTTCGAACGTCCGGCTGCTGCCGGCGCGCAGGGGTAGAAGGCGACGATGGAGACCAAGGCCGCATATGTAACCGTCGGCGCCTTCGCCATCCTGCTCCTGGCGGGCGGATTGTTTCTGGCGATTTGGTTCGGCGGTGTAAGCATCGACCAGGAAACCCGGCCGTTCCGGATCGAGTTCGAGGGGTCGGTCGACGGGCTCAGCACTGGAAGCCCGGTACGGTATCGCGGTGTCCCAGTGGGTACGGTGAGCGATATCGGTATTGATCCAGACAACGTCGAGCTGATCCGCGTCGATATCGATGTGGATGCCGACGTGTCGATCAAGACGGACATGTACGCCGTGCTGGAGGCTCAAGGGTTGACCGGCATCGGCTTCATTCAGATCGAGGGGGGAACCGTTGCCGCCGCGGACCTGCTGCCGACGAAAGACCAGCCGATACCACGTATTCCGGCCCGCTCCTCCGCTCTCAGCCAGGTGTTCGAGACCGCTCCACGGATCGCCGATCAACTCATCGTGCTGATCAACCGCCTGCAGTCTTTCCTGAGCGAGGAGAACGAACGGACGGTGCAGGCCATTCTCTCGGATCTGGCGGTGGTCAGTTCTACGGTCGCCGGACGGGCGAATGAGATCGACGCGACGATCGTCGGAGCCTCCGCCAGCGTGGATGAACTCCACCGCGCGGCGGTCGCTTTGCGGCCGTTGCTCGAAGAGGCTTCAGCCACCCTGGCGACGATCCGCGGGACGTCGGTCGGTCTCGACAGCGAGATCACCAAGCTGGCCGGATCGATGGGCAGGGCGAGCGACAACATCGCGGCGACGGCGGCCCAGCTCGAAGGCATGCTCGCGGAGGCCCGTCCGGGGATGAAGGATTTCTCGAACACCGGCCTCTACGAACTCACTCAATTCCTGGTCGAGGCGCGCGTTCTGGTGTCTAACATCGACCGCGTGCTGCGTCAGATCGACCGCGACCCCTCGCAGTTCCTGTTCGGGGATCGCGATGGACAGGTGGAGGCGCAACAATGACCCAAATTCCGCGCCGGACGTTTCTGGCTGTCGGGCTCGCAGGGTTGACGGCGGCCTGCGGTCAACTGCCGATCGGCAAACCACCCCCTCAGCTCTATACGCTCACACCGAAAAGCACCTATCCGTCGGATCTGCCTCGGGCGCCCTGGCAACTCGCCATCGAGCGGCCGACCGCGCCGGCGGGCCTGTCCACCGTTCGGATCGCCGTGGCCCGGCAGCCGCTGACCCTCGACTATTATTCAGGCGTCGCCTGGGTCGACGATGCCCCCAACATGGTTCAGCGACTGTTGATCGAGTCCTTCGAGAACTCGGACAGGATCGTCGGTGTCGGACGCGATGGGGTTACCTTCCGCTCGGATTTCACACTCAAGGTCGAACTCCGCGAGTTTCAGGCGGAGTATTTCGACGGCGCCGAGGTCCCTGTCGTCAACGTGCGCATCAACGTCAAGCAAGTGCAGATGCCGCAACGCATCATCGTCGCGTCCGCGGATTTCGAAACGAGGCGGACGTCTCCGACCAACCGGATGTCCGACATCATTCGCACCTTCGACGACGCCCTCGGCTCGGTTCTTCGGGACATCGTGGTTTGGACCCTGACCCAGGGGTGAATGTGGGCCTGATCCGATATGGAGTTCGGGCCAACGGGTGTAATTCCGAACGGGCGGGGTTTTCGCGACGCGTTCCTGCGCTAGCATCTTTCAACGGCTTTCGTCGGCCCGCCACAATTCGAGCAGAAGAGGTAAGCGGACATGAACGTCCTGCATGAGAGCGATCTTGCGACCATGAAGTTCGGTGTTGGCCAGTCGGTTCCGCGTGGCGAGGATCCGACGCTGCTCAAGGGGCGCGGCGAGTACACCGACGACGTGAACCTGGACGGTCAGGCATACGGCTATGTCGTCCGCAGCCAGGTACCGCACGGCAGGGTCCTCGGCCTCGACTTGGACGGCGCACTGGCGATGCCGGGCGTCCTCGCGATCTACTCTGCCAAGGATCTGGACGGGTACGGCGGAATTCCCTGTGTCGTGCCGTTCAAGAACCGCGACGGCTCCGAGATGCTGAAGCCACGGCGTCCCGGTCTCGCCGGCGACGTGGTCCGGTTCGTCGGCGATCCGATCGCGATGGTGGTTGCCGAGACGTACCTCCAGGCCAAGGACGCGGCGGAAGCGGTCGTGGTCGACATCGAGGAGTTGCCGGCCGTCACCGACCCTGTCGAAGCGGCGAAGGACGGCGCGCCGCAGCTCTACGAGGATGTGCCGAACAACGTCTGCCTTGACTACCACTACGGCGACGCGGCGGCCGCGGACAAGGCGTTCGCCGAGGCCGCGCACGTGACGAAACTGAACCTTGTCAACAACCGGGTCGTCGTCGCCTCGATGGAGCCGCGCTCGGCGATCGCAACCTACGATCCGGCCGACGAGCGATACACGTTCATCGCCGGGAGCCAGGGCGCCTTCGGGCTGCGCAATGCCCTTGCCAACGCGGTGCTCAAGGTGCCGACCGACAAGGTCCGGGTCATCACCAAGAACGTTGGCGGCTCCTTCGGCATGAAAGGTGGGCCCTATCCCGAGTACTTCCCGCTCCTTCATGCCGCCAAGCAGCTTGGCCGGCCGGTGAAATGGCTGGATGAGCGTTCCGGTGCTTTCGTGTCAGATCACCAAGGACGTGGCCATGTGGTCGAGGCCGCCATGGCCTTCGACAAGGACGGGCATATCCTGGCGCTGCGCGCCAACATACACGCCGATATGGGGTCCTATCTGAGCCCCGTCGGTCCGCAGCCTGCGACGCTCAATGCCGTCAAGAACCTGATCTCGGTGTACCGGACGCCGGTGCTCGATCTGAACACCAAGTGCGTGTTCACCAATACGTCGACTATAGGTCCGTATCGCGGCGCCGGCCGCCCTGAGGCGAACTACTACGTCGAGCGACTGCTCGATACCGCCGCCAGGGAGATGGGCATCGACCGGCTCGAGATTCGTCGCCGCAACCAGATTCAGGCGGCGCAGATCCCATACAGCGCGCCGTCCGGCATGACCTACGACAGCGGCGATTTCCCTGCCGTCTTCGCCAAGGCGGTCGCCTTCTCCGACTGGGACGGTTTTCCGGCCCGCAAGGCGGAAAGCGAGGCCCGGGGCAAGCTGCGCGGCATCGGCATGAGCGACTATCTGGAGGTCACAGGCCCTCCTGGCAAGGAAATGGGCGGTCTCCGTTTCGAGGACGACGGCACCGTCACCATCATCACCGGCACTCTGGACTATGGCCAGGGGCACTGGACTCCCTTCGCCCAGGTGCTGCACCAGCGCACCGGCATTCCCTTCGATCGCATCCGGCTGCTCCAGGGCGACAGCGACGAATTGCTGGTCGGCGGCGGCACCGGCGGGTCGAAATCGATGATGTCGTCCGGCGGGGCGATCATCGAGGCCGGCGACGTCATGATCGAGAATGGCCGGAAGATCGCCGCCCACGTTCTGGAAACCGCGGTTGCCGATATCGAGTTCGCCGGCGGGTCCTTTATCGTGGCCGGAACGGACCGGTCGATCGGCATCATGGACCTTGCCGAGCAGATCCGGGCTGGGTTGCAGCTTCCGGAGGACGTACCGCAGAGCCTCGACGTCAGTCTGGCGCATGAAACAGGACCCTCGGCCTTCCCGAACGGCTGTCATGTGGCCGAGGTCGAAATCGATCCCGACACGGGGGTCGTCGAGGTCGTGCGTTACTCGATGGTCAACGATTTCGGCGTGGTGGTGAATCCGATGCTGGTCGAAGGCCAGGCTCACGGCGGAATCGTCCAGGGGATCGGTCAGGCCCTGATGGAGCATGTGCGCTACGACGACAGCGGTCAGCTCATCACGGGCTCGTTCATGGACTACGCCATGCCGAGGGCGAGCGACGCACCGATGTTCCGCTACGACAGCCACCCGGTGCCCTGCACCACCAACCTGGTCGGCGCCAAGGGATGCGGCGAAGCTGGCTGCGCCGGGGCGCTCGGCTCGGTGATGAACGCGGTGGTCGATGCGCTTGGCGGCAAGCATATCGACATGCCGGCGACCCCCGAGAATGTATGGCGGGCACTTAACGGCTAGAGAGTGGAAAGCCCTGGCGATTAGAGGTCGGAGAGGTCCTCGTACTCGGTGGCGGTCATCGACGGCCGCTCGCGGAAGACGTCGACCCACCAAGCCAGGTTGGGATGGGGCGAGACGTAGCGGTCGAGCCCCCGGAACTCCAGCCAGTCTAGGGCCGTCGCCAGGGCGATCACGCCGATATCGGCCACCTGGTCCGGTGGTACCTTCCCCATGGCCGGGCCGCTTTCGAGAATGTCGTAGGCGGCATCGAGCTGGGAGATCAGATCCTCGCGCAGTCCCGGAATGCTGATGCCCATCTCGTTCTGCTGAAGTTCCCACCGCAGGTCGGCGCCCAGTTCGCACAGGCCCGACGCGAGATGCTGCAGGGTCAGCGTTGCCTGTCGCTCGCCGCTTTCCTTGGGGACGAGGCGCCCGCCGGAGAACTCGTCGATATAGAAGCAGATCTCTTCGCTATCGAAGACTCCGCGGCCGTCCTGAAGGATGAGCAAGGGGGCGGTGTTGAGCGGGTTCTCGGGATGCGCCGGCTCGTCTCCTTGACGGACGTGGCTCGCAAGATGGCGCACCTCCACGCCCGTCACTCCGGCCTCCAGAAGAGCGACCTCCGCTTTGCGGGCGAAGGGTGAGTGGCGCTGCGAGAACAGAATCATCGCCGCAGTATCCACCGAGCGGGCCGACACGCCAACAATGCTGTGCTCCGATCCCATCGCACCGAGACGTGAGCGCTGCAGCGGGATACCGACAGGCGGCGCCCGACTCGAACGCTTGACGCTTCGGCCATCGGGGCGTTCGATACGGCACGTCCCCGCGCCTGGAGCGATCCCATGTCCGCACGCAAGAGCCATGTCTTCCATCGCAATGCCCGCGCCGTCCCGCCGGTCGCCGTCAAAGGCGACGGTGTCTATATCGTCGATGCGGACGGCAAACGCTATCTTGACGGCTCCGGCGGCGCGGCGGTGTCGTGCCTCGGGCACAGCCATCCCAAGGTGATCGAGGCGATCAAGCGTCAGCTCGACGCCATTCCCTACGGCCATACCGGCTTCTTCACGAACGAGCCGATGGAGAAGCTCGCGGCTTATCTCGCGAGGGAAGCGCCGGGCGAGCTCGACATGGTCTATTTCGTCTCCGGCGGGTCTGAAGCGGTCGAGGCGTCGCTGAAGATGGCCCGCCAGTACTTCATCGAGATCGGTCAACCCAAGCGTCATAGGATCATCGCCCGGCGGCAGAGCTACCACGGCAATACCCTCGGAGCCCTCGCCGTCGGCGGCAACGAGATGCGGCGCGAGCAGTTCCGCCCGATGCTGATCGATGCGGAGCACGTTTCGCCCTGCTTCGCGTATCGGGACAAACGGGCCGAAGAGAGCGACGAGGAGTACGGATTGCGGGTCGCCGACGAACTCGATGCGACGATCCGCAAGGCCGGGCCTGATACCGTCGCCGCTTTTATCTGCGAGCCGGTTGTCGGTGCGACCGCTGGTGCTGTTCCGGCCGTTCCGGGCTATCTGAAGCGCATCCGGGAGATCTGCGACCGCTACGGCGTGTTGCTGATCTTCGACGAGGTGATGTGCGGCATGGGTCGGACCGGGCATCTCTTCGCCTGCGACGAGGATGGCGTGGCGCCGGATCTTATGACCATCGCCAAGGGCCTTGGCGCCGGCTATCAGCCGATCGGCGCGGTGCTCGTCGCCGGCAAGATCTTCGAGGCGATCCGCGACGGCAGCGGCGCGTTCCAGCACGGTCACACCTACATGGGCCATCCGTCCGCGTGCGCCGCCGGGCTCGCAGTCCAGGAGGCGATCCGCGACGAGAATCTGCTGGAGAATGTGCGCGTTCAGGGAGCGAACCTGCGCCGGGCCCTGGAGGCACGGTTCGGCAACAACGCGAATGTCGGCGACATACGAGGGCGCGGTCTGTTCATGGCGATCGAACTGGTGGCCGACCGCTCGACCAAGGAAACCTTCGATCCGGCGCGCAAGCTGCATGCTGCGGTCAAGCGCGAGGCGATGGAGCGGGGGCTGATGATATATCCGATGGGCGGGACCATCGACGGTCGGCACGGCGATCATGTCTTGATGGCCCCGCCCTTCATCGTCGATCAGAGCCACATCACCGAACTTGTCGAGAAACTGGGCGACGCCGTGGATGCCGCTCTGGCGGCATAGCTAGGCAACCAATCGGGTGGACGGGGCGCGTTGCGATCCTGCTCACCTCAAGACGTCTAGAGCCTCAGATACCGTAGGGCACACCGCCGCTGACCGGCAGATTCGTGCCGGTGACATACCGGCCGTCCGGCCCCGCCAGGTAGGAAACGGCCGCGGCGACGTCCTCGGGCTGACCGGCATTTCGAGTGGCCACCGTCGCGTAGCGGCGTGCTTGCAGCGCCTCGACGCTGAGTGCGGCTTCGGCTGCCAGCCGCCGGTTCGCCGCCATGTGCATATCGGTCATGATGAAGCCAGGACAGACGGTGTTGCACAGGATGCCGTGCTGTCCCTCCTCGGACGCGATGGTTTTCGAGAGGGCGGCGAGGGCGTGCTTCATCGCGGTATAGGCACCGAAACCCGGCTCGGCTGCCGGTCGAGCCGATATTGATGATGCGCCCACCGCCCTGGGCCCGCATCGCTGGGATCACCGCCTGACAGAGTTTCACAGGACCGAGCAGGTTGACCTGGAAGCCGGTGTTCCATTGCGCCGGCGTGGTTTCCATGAAGTTGGCGGATCCGGCCAGCGACCCGGCGTTGTTGACCAGGATGTCGATGCGCCCGAACCGACTCATCGCCTCGCCGACGTAGCGGGCGATATCCTCGTCGCTCGTGACGTCCAGGGTCAGAGCCAGGGCGGTGCCGCCCGACGCGTCGATCTCGGCGGCCATTTCCGCCAGCAGCGTCGTCCGGTCATATGTCGTGTCGTCGAGAGTGAAGCTCCCCGTCATGTCGGTGATCACCACCGCCGCGCCGTCGGTTGCAAGGCGCTGGGCGATGGCACGGCCGATGCCGCGCGGAGCCGACGCCCCGGTGATGAGGGCGACCTGTCCGGATAGTGCAGCCACGGGGCTCTCCTGCGCACGGGGGGATCCGGGGGAGATACAGAGCGATTTGCTGCCCTGAGGCAAGAGGATCTATTGCGGTGTGCCGACCGGCGGTACGCGACCCGTCGCCTTGTTCCAGCGGTAGAGGGCCGGCGCCAGAACGCGGTCGTAGACGAAATCTGCGATCGGCTTGATCCAGGGCACCGATGCGAGCCTACCCAGCCAACGGTAGCGTGGCAGGCGTTCCCAGATCAGGATGAACCCGTCGACGCCCGCATATAGCCGGCCTCCGTCATCGACCACGTGGAGGCGACGGATCACGGTATCGTCGTCGATCCCCCAAGGGGCGAGGGTGTTCGCCCGTTCGGTGATATCCGTCCAGTCGAGCCCAATCAGATCATTGCGTTCGGCGATCCGCCGATAGTGGTGAATCTCCATCCGGCAGACCGGACAGGAACCGTTGTAGTAGACGCGGAGACCGCCAGCGGCCGGTGTCGGGATATCGTTCATAGGGCCAATATTCGGCGGAATGCTCCTGAGGCAATTGCGGCATGGCGCCGCGTCGCGTTCCGGTTATGGTTAACAGAGGCTAACCAACCATCGCATTAAATTGGACTGACTTCGCCTTTGGGTGCGGTTTTGTTGACCTGCGGCGAATGACCCCGCCATAGTTCGCGACAGGGTTGGGGCTCCGGGGTTTCGGCGCCAGGGTTCGGATCCTTGGATTGTGGCGGTCTTCCGTGAAGCGGGGGAACGCGTGCTGCGGGGCTGGAACCAGCGGCCCCAGCGGAGATCGCCGGGTCCCAAAAAAATTTGTCTCATCTGGAGAGTCTCAGGAGGACTTCACATGAAGCGGCTTCTTGCCACTACATTTGCCGTAGCGCTCGGCGCCGGCGCGATCGTCGTCGGAGGGTCGGGCTCGGCCACGGCACAGAATCAGCAGTTCATCTCCATCGGTACCGGTGGCGTGACCGGCGTGTACTACCCGACGGGCGGGGCCATCTGCCGTCTGGTGAACAAGGATCGGAAGGAGCACGGCATCCGCTGCTCCGTGGAATCGACCGGTGGTTCCATCTACAACATCAACACGATCCGCGCCGGCGAGCTGGAGTTCGGTGTCGCCCAGTCCGATTGGCAATACCATGCCTATAACGGCACGTCGAAGTTCGAGGACGCGGGTCCGTTCAAGGAACTCCGTGCCATGTTCTCGGTCCATCCGGAGCCGGTGACGATCCTGGCGCGCCGGGATTCGGGCATCAAGAACATCGAGGACATCAAGGGCACCCGCGTCAATATCGGCAATGCCGGTTCGGGCACGCGCGGCACTTGGGAAGTCATGGAAGCGGCTCTCGGCTGGTCGCGGTCCGACCTGAAGCTTGCTGCGGAGCTCAAGTCGGCGGAGACGGGCCAGGCGCTCTGCGACAATAAGATCGACGCCTATTTCTGGCTGGTCGGGCATCCGTCGGCCCTGACCTCGGAGACGGTGTCGACCTGCGACGCGGTTCTCGTCAACGCGAACAACGACGCGATCAAGAAACTCGTCGCGGACAACTCCTACTATCGTTCCGCGGTCATTCCGGGTGGCATGTACCCGGGCAATCCCAATGACACGCTGACCTTCGGCGTCGGCGCTACCTTCGTGTCCTCGACGGCGGTTGCCGACGACGTCGCTTACATCGTCGCCAAGGCGGTCCTGAGCAACCTGGACGATTTCCGCAAGCTGCATCCGGCGTTCGCCAACCTGAAGGCGGAGGAAATGATCAGGGATTCGCTGTCCGCCCCGCTGCATCCGGGCGCGGAGAAGGCCTACAAGGAACTTGGCCTGATGTGATTCCGGGTATGGGAGGGCGTCTCGGCGTCCTCCCGCCCACTTCGACTCATTTCGTTAGAGAATTCGGCGCCTAGACCCATTTGCGGGTCCGTTCTGCCAGATCGGGGGGATCATGAGCGACCAGTCCGCTTCGTCAAAAGCCGTGGATCTCGAGGACCTCGTCGCCTCGACCGATACCGGCAACCGGAATCCCAGTGGTGCTGTCGGAAAGCTCCTGGCTTTTCTGGCGCTCGCCTGGTCCCTCTTCCAACTCTATTACGCGTCGAACCTGCCGTTCATTCTGCAGGACCTCACCGGGTTGAGCGTTGTGTTCAATTCCGACGAAGCGCGGGCGATCCATCTGGCTTTCGCCTTCCTGCTCGCCTGCATGTCCTATCCGCTGTTCAAGTCGTCGCCGCGCGATCATGTGCCCTGGTACGACTGGATATTGGGCGGTTTGGGCGTGGCCGCCTGCCTGTATCTCATTGTCTTCAAGGACGACATCGCATTGCGCGCCGGCCTGCCGACCACAGGTGATCTGGTGGTTTCGACCATCGGCATCGCGCTGGTGCTGATCTGTACCTATCGCGCGCTGGGCTTGCCGCTGGTCATCGTGGCAACGGTTTTCCTGGTCTACGTATTCTTCGGCGACCAGCCCTTCATCCCCGAGGTCATTCAGTGGAAGGGCGCGTCCTACGGCAAGGCTATGTGGCATTTCTGGATGCAGACAGAGGGGGTCTTCGGCATCGCCCTTGGCGTTTCGGCCTCGATGGTCTTCCTGTTCGTCCTGTTCGGTTCGCTGCTCGATAAGGCCGGAGCAGGCAACTACTTCATCAAGGTCGCGTTCGCCCTTCTCGGCCATTTGCGCGGCGGCCCGGCCAAGGCGGCGGTCGTTTCGTCGGCGATGACCGGCCTGATCTCCGGCTCTTCGATCGCCAACACGGTCACCACCGGCACCTTCACGATTCCGCTGATGAAGCGGGTCGGCTTTTCCGGCGACAAGGCCGGCGCCGTCGAAGTCGCCTCCTCGGTGAACGGCCAGATCATGCCGCCGGTCATGGGCGCGGCGGCGTTCCTGATGGTCGAGTATGTCGGCGTCAGCTACTTGGACGTGGTGAAGCACGCGATCCTGCCGGCCGCGATCTCGTATATCGCCCTCCTGTACATCGTGCATCTGGAGGCGCTGAAGGCCGGCATGCAAGGCCTTCCGAAACCGGGAGGCCCAAAGACGGCCGTGCAGAGCCTGCTCGGCGTGTTGACCGGGTTCCTTGCCATCGCCATCCCGGCGGCCATCGTCTACTACACGCTCGGATGGACCAAGGACGCCTTTGGTGACGCGACCTTTTATGCCGTCTGCATCGGTTTCGTCGTGGTCTATTTCGGGCTGTTGTGGGTCGCCTCGCGCTATCCGGACTTGGAGGTCGACGATCCGAACGCGCCGGTGAGTTCCCTGCCGGAGGTGAAGCCGACGGTGTTGGCCGGTCTCTACTTCCTGTTGCCGATCGTGGTGCTGGTCTGGTGCCTGATGGTCGAACGCCTCTCGCCAGGGCTCAGCGCCTATTGGGCGACCGTCGCGATGCTCTTCATCGTCATCACCCAGCGCCCGTTGAAGGTGCTCCTGCGCGGTGCCGGCGATATGGCTGCCGAGTTCTCGGCCGGGTTCAGCGACATCATAGAAGGGCTCATCGCCGGCGCCCGCAACATGATCGGCATCGCCGTGGCGACGGGCGCCGCGGGCATCATCGTCGGCACGATCTCTCTGACAGGGGCGCACCAAGTGGTTGGGTCCTTCATCGAATTCCTGTCGGGCGGCAATCTGATGGCCATGCTGGTGCTGGTGGCGATCTTCTCGCTGATCCTCGGGATGGGCCTGCCGACCACGGCCAACTACATCGTGGTCTCGTCTCTGATGGCCGCCGTGGTCGTCGAGGTCGGGGCGCAGAACGGCCTGATCGTCCCACTGATCGCGGTCCACCTGTTTGTGTTCTACTTCGGGATCATGGCCGATGTGACGCCCCCGGTGGGGCTTGCGTCCTTCGCGGCGGCGGCGATCTCCGGTTCCGATCCGATCAAGACCGGTTTCACCGCGTTCTACTATTCGCTCAGGACCGTGGCCCTGCCGTTCCTCTTCATCTTCAACACGGACCTTCTGCTGATCGACGTCACACCCTTGGAGGCGGTGTTCGTCTTCATTGTGGCGACGGTGGCGATGTTGCTCTTCGCCGCCGGAACTCAGGGCTATTTCTTCGCCAGGAACAAGGCGTGGGAGGCGGTGGCGCTGCTGCTGATCGCCTTCACCCTCTTCCGGCCGGGGTTCTGGCTCGACATGGTGGAGGATCCTTTCTCTACGGTAGATCCGACCCGCGTCGTCGAATTGGCCGGCGAGTTGCCGGACGACGGTGAACTGCGTTTGGTGATCGCAGGACCGGACTTCAATTCCGGAGATGCCGCCGAGACGACGCTGATCCTGCCGCTCGGGCCGGCCGGAGACGGCGCCAAGCGTCTGCAGGACGCCGACCTCCTGGTTGTTATCGAGGACGGCATCGCAAAGCTCGAGGAGCCCTTCCAACCTGGACCAGCGGGTAGTGTGCCGGGGCAGAAGTTGGCTGACTTCGACTTCTACGGCGACGATCCGGTCCGCATCGCTGAGATCCATGTTGCGGTGGAGCGCCTGCCGAAGGAGATCTTCTACATCCCGGCCTTGCTGTTGCTCGGCCTGGTCATAGTCCTGCAGCGTCGACGAACCGACGTGCCCGCTTTCTGAGGGAGGGTGAGATGTTTGCGGATATCCTTCTGCCGATCGATCTGAACGAGCCGGATACCCAGGCCAGGGCTGTGACCGCGGCGGTGGAACAGGCCGAGGCGTTTGGAAGCCGGCTTCATGTGCTTACCGTCGTCCCGGAGTTCAACTCCAGTATCGTCGCCGGGTTCTTTCCGGAAAACTTCGAGGCCCGGGCGGTCGAGGCGGCGCGGGAGCAGTTGCATGACTTCTGCGGGAAAGCGATCCCGGCGGGCGTGCAGGTCCAGCACATCGTCGCCCACGGCTCGATCTACAACGAGATCGTGAAGGCCGCCGAAGAGACTGGATGCGGACTGATCATTATGGCGTCGCACCGTCCGGAACTCTCGGATTTCCTCCTCGGACCCAATGCGGCGCGGGTTGTCCGACATGCCGCCTGCTCGGTCATGATCGTGCGCGACTGACCGACCTGATCCGGGCCGTTGCGGAATCGCAGCGCGCCACGAAAAACGCTGCTATGATCGTTTCGGAAGCGGTTTTTCTGGAGGGTCGAATCATGACCGGTGACGACGCAGCGCCGACCCTGGCTCAGCTCATGTCCAAGCTGTCGCGCGAGGCGACGCCGGACGCGCGAGGCGAGGTCGCGGACGCGCTAGGCCGTTCTATCGACGGCGCCGATTTCAGCGCGGCGGAGCGGGATATCGCCCTCGACATCGTGCGACGGCTCGCAGGAGACATCGAACAGCAGGTTCGCAGGTCCCTCGCGGATGCCGTCCGCAATTCCGTGGGCCTGCCGCACGACGTAGCGGTCAAGCTGGCCAAGGACGTGGCGGACGTCTCGTTGCCGATCATCCGGGACAGCGTTGTGCTGACCGATGGCGATTTGGTCTCCATTGTCGAGGAAGGCGATAGCGACAAACAGCTCGCCATCGCCGGGCGGCAGGAGGTCTCCGAGGTCGTCGCTGGCGCGCTGGTCGAGCGCGGCAACGAGGACGTCGTGGTCGCCGTCGTCTCGAACCCGGGCGCGGCGCTCAATGAGCCGTCGCTGGGCAAGGCTTTGGAGCGGTTCGGTGACAGCCCGCGCCTGCAGGAGCCAATGGTGGGCCGTGCCACGCTCCCCATAGGTATCGCCGAAAGACTGGTCTCGCTGGTCTCCGACAAGCTCAAGGATCAACTGCTCAGCCGCCACGAGATTTCACCGGATCTGGCGACTGATCTGGTTCTCGAAGGTCGGGAGAGGGCGACCCTCGGACTACTGACGGGGAGCGGTCCGGCCCGTCAGGTGGAGGATCTGGTCCGCGAAATGGCGCAGAACGGGCGCCTGACGGATTCGATCCTTCTCCGGGCCGCCTGCACCGGCGACCTTTCATTTGTCGCTGCGGGGCTTGCGGTGCGCGCCGGGATTCCTTTCCGCAACGCGGATCTTCTGGTGCATGACGACGGGACCAGCGGCCTTAAATCCCTCGCGTCGAAAGCCGGGTTCTCAGAGCATGATCGGATCATCCTGCGGGCGGCGGTGGATGTTGCCCGGGGCATTGAGATGGTCGACGCGCCGGATGCGAGAGACCGGTTCGCCGAAACGGTGCTTGAGCGGGTGCTGACCACGTTCGACGCCGACGACGAGGGGTTCTCCGAAGAAGATGCGGAGTATTTAATAAAAAAACTTTCAAAATATACCGAGAAGCATCGCGAGCACTCTTCCGCTTGACGGAAAGATCGCTTGAGAGGCAAATGCGTTTGAATGCGTCGATCAAAGCGATGAATCTTGCGAAGCTTCTGGTTAATTGAATTTTTACGTTCTCGCAGTATCATAGTGTTCCAGTAGACCCGACCGACTCTATCGTGGGGACGAGGTAATGGCGGTCGATGCCTGGAATGCACATCGGGAATCCGTTTTCGGACGGACAAGTTCGGCAATTCGTTTTGCGATTGTCGCTTTTGCCTGGATGGTCATCATCGCGGGCCCCCCTATCGTGGGCGGATTGCTCGGATGGATGGCGACCCGCGACATGACGCGGAGCAGTCCTGTATCCGGGCTGCTTGGGCAACTCCCCGAACAGAGTGTCCCAGTGCTGGTAACGCTCGAAGAGGTCGAAGCTGTGGGCTTGGATCCGCGGGACGTGCAGGCGATCATCAAGCACTAGAGCCGAATTCGACGACCATATCGACTCACTGCGTGATCCCGCAGACTTCTTGATGAGGGGCGCCCGTCCGCATTCCGGGACATGGCGGCGGATCAAAGTGAACGTAGAAACGAGTCGGCGATCTCCGCGGTTCGGTCCAGCGCCGCATCGACACTCCAGCCGCTCGCTTTACGGGGAGCCAAGTCGTGATTGCCGTCCTCTATCCAGGCGACCGACAGCGTATTCGGCAGATCCATTGCCGCTACATCGTCGCGCGTCCCGAAAGGATCCCGGGTGCCCTGTACGATCAGTGTCGGGCATCGTAGGTCGGGCAGGTGATCGATGCGGAGCGTGTCCGGCTTTCCAGGCGGGTGAAACGGATAGCCCAGGCATAGGCACCCCCGCACCGTCGACTGGGCGGCGATCAGCGAGGCCATCCGTCCGCCCATCGACTTGCCGCCGATGGCCACCGCGCCGGGGCCGCCGAACCGGTCGATCGTCCGTCGCCATTGTTCCAACAGCGCCGGAGCCCGTTCCGGCGGCCGCTTGCGCCCGGTGGTTCGCCGCTCGGCCATATAGTCGAACTCGAACCTCACCACCCGGTGACCCTTCGAGGCGACGCGGGCGGCGATGGCCTCCATGAACGGGCTGTCCATCGGGGCACCGGCCCCATGGGCCAACAACAGGGTGACGGCGGCGTTGTCGGGGCCGTCGATCAGGAAACCGCCGGTCACGCGCCGCCGCCCTCCCAGAATCGCAGCCGGTTCCCGAAAGGGTCGGTGGCCTCCATTACATGCCCGCCCCAGGGTGCGGGGTCGAGGCCGGGGCGGTTGAACGGATAGTCCCGGGCGATGACCTCGGCGTGGAACGCGGCCAGGCCGGACGTTGTGACGAACACGGTCGACCCGGGCGTGCAGTCGCCGTGGTGCTCGGTGAGATGAAGGCTCATGCTCCCGCGCGAGACCTGCATGTAGAGCGGCGAGCCGGGCTCGAACCGGTGTTGCCAGTCGATCGAGAAGCCGAGCCAGTCTCGGTAAAAGGCGAGCGCCTTCGCCTCGTCGAAGATCCGCAGGATCGGGACGGCGGCGAAGGTCGGATCGCCCATCTCGGGCTCAGATGTTCTTGAAGAAATCGTTGCCCTTGTCGTCGACGACGATGAAGGCGGGGAACTTCTCCACCTCGATCCGCCAGATCGCTTCCATGCCAAGCTCCGGATACTCCTGCACCTCGACCTTCTTGATCGAGTTCAAGGCGAGCTTGGCGGCGGCGCCGCCGACGGAGCCGAGATAGAAACCGCCGTGCTTCTGGCACGCCTCGCGGACCACCGGGGAGCGGTTGCCCTTGGCAAGGGTCACGAAGCTGCCGCCGTTTGCCATCAGTGGCTCGACATAGCTGTCCATGCGGCCGGCGGTTGTCGGGCCGAAGGAGCCCGACGCATAGCCTTCCGGAGTTTTCGCAGGGCCGGCGTAGTAGATCGGGTGGTTCTTGACGTAGTCCGGCAGCGGCTTGCCAGCGTCGATCAGTTCCTTCAGCTTCGCGTGCGCGATGTCGCGGGCGACGATCATTGGCCCAGTAAGCGAAACGCGGGTCTTGATCGGATATTGCGACAAGGTCTTGCGGATCTCTGCCATCGGGCGGGTCAGGTCGATCTCCACCGCGTCGGCGGTCAGCGACGCCTCGTCGATGTCGGGAAGGTACTTGGCCGGATCGGTCTCCAGCTTCTCCAGGAAGACGCCGTCGCGGGTAATCTTGGCGAACGCCTGACGGTCCGCCGAGCAGGAGACCCCGATGCCGATGGGCACGCTGGCGCCGTGGCGCGGCAGCCGTATGACCCTGACGTCATGGCAGTAGTACTTGCCGCCGAACTGGGCTCCGATCCCCATGTTGCGGGTCATCTCCAGGATCTTGGCTTCCCACTCCAGGTCGCGGAAGGCGTGGCCACTGTCGGAGCCCTGGGTCGGCAGGTTGTCGAGATACTTGCAGGACGCCAGCTTGACCGTCTTCATGGCGAATTCGGCGGAGGTGCCCCCGATCACCACGGCGAGGTGGTAGGGCGGGCAGGCAGCCGTCCCCAATGTGCGGATCTTCTCGTCGAGGAACTTCTCGAGGCCCTCGGGATTGAGCACCGCCTTGGTCTGTTGGAACAGGAAGGACTTGTTTGCGGAGCCACCGCCCTTCTGCACGAACATGAACTTGTAGGCGTCGCCCTTGTCCGCATAGAGCTCGATCTGCGCCGGCAGGTTGGTGCCGGTATTCTTCTCCTCGAACATGGAGAGCGGCGCCAACTGGCTGTAGCGAAGGTTGTGGTTGACGTAGGTGTTCTGAATGCCCCGGGACAGTTCCATCTCATCGTCGAAACCGGTGAAGACGCTCTGCCCCTTCTTGCCCATGACGATCGCGGTTCCCGTGTCCTGGCACATCGGCAGAACCCGGCCGGCAGAGATCGACGCGTTCTTCAGCAGATCGTAAGCGACGAAGCGGTCGTTCTCGGAAGCCTCCGAATCGTCGAGGATGGTACGGAGTTGCTGTAGATGGGACGGTCGCAGCAGATGCGATATGTCCATGAAAGCGTGTTCGGCCAGCATGCTCAGGGCTTCCGGCTGGACGCTGATGATCTCGCGGCCGCCGAGCGTTTCTACTGAGACGTAGTCGTCGGTGAGCTTGCGGTACTCGGTCGTGTCCGGGCCGAGCGGGAACATCTCGGTGAAGTTGAACTCCGCCATAGGGGGTATCCTCTCCGGTCTGCGGCAACCTGTCGGGTGCCGATCCGGCCGGCCCCGGCATCGCTAGATTATTTCTTCTTTCGGAACTGATCGAGGGAGACGACCTCGCCGGTACCGGCGTCGTCGTCGGAGTCACTGTCGTCGTCGGACGGCCCGTCGCTATCCGGATCGTCGTCGCCTGACGGGGCATCGTCGCTGGCTGTCTGCTGGAATTGCAGGCCGAACTGGACCGACGGATCGGCGAAGCCGGAGAGCGCCTCAAACGGAATCGTCAGCGGTTCCCGCACATCGTTGAAGCTGAGTGTGACGGAAAACTGATCCTCGAGAATTTCCAGGTCCCAGAACTGGAACTGGAGGACGATCGTCATCTCATCGGGATAGCGTTCGACCAGATACGCAGGGATGTTCACCCCCGGCGCCCGGGTCTTGAACGTTATGTAGAAGTGGTGATTGCCCGGAAGCCCGCGTTCCGCCGCTCGCCGCAGGGCGTCGCGAACCACGCCGCGCAGGGCTGTTTCGACCATAAGGTCGTATCGGAAAAGATCGTCGGCCATCGGCTTCCCGAACGTTGGACGTCCGGCCAATGAACACCAGCGCCCCGTGGCGCTTCAAGGGAAAAATTCCTTTGCCAAATCGCGGCAGTCGAATGAGAGAGGCGTTTCTCCCGTGCGACTGCGGCCGATACGGGAAGGGTGCGAGCCTTCTGTTGCTAGGCGGCCCGCGAGCCCCACGTTACGATGCAAACCGCAACGGATTAGTCGAGACTACCGAGCTGCATTACGCAGCCAGGCGCGCCTCAGCATAGTTGTCATTCGCAACTATCATACGGCCCGATAACGGCGGTACCATGCCGGGCAAAAAGCGGTCCTTTACCACGCGCGTCGATCCTGTTTCGCCCCCATGAAACGTCCCGATCATTCCTTTACCGGAAGTCGCGAGAATTATGGTGGAG
>JANSYS010000044.1 GCA_024742275.1 Alphaproteobacteria bacterium
ACACCACGAACTCCATCGAGGCGCTGAACGCCAAGCTGCGGCGTGCCGTGCGTGCCCGGGGACATTTCCCCAATGATGATGCCGCGGCCAAGCTGCTGTTCCTCGTCTTGAATAGAGCCGAGAAAGAATGGACCATGCCAGCAAGGGAGTGGGCCATGGCAAAAGCCCAGTTCGCCGTCGTCTTCGGCGAGCGCTTCACAAGAGCAATGGCCTGATGTTCAACCGCTCCCTCGCACACGAAATTCCTGACAGTCCCCCTCTATCTGGTCGCCCTCATGGACTGGACGACCCGCAAGGTTCTGTCCTGGCAGCTCTCCAACACTCTTGATGCCGCGCCTTGCGTCGAGGCCCTCACCGAGGCGATCGCGCGGCATGGTCCGCCGGAGATCATGAACACCGACCGGGGCAGCCAGTTCACCGCCTGGGCATGGACCAACACACTGCGGCAGGCCGGTGCGCGGAGCTCCATGGACGGCAAGGGCCGGTTTCTCGACAACATCGTCGTCGAGCGGCTCTGACGCTCCCTCAAATACGAGCGCGTCCACCTGCACGCCTGGAGCGGCGGCAGCGGGCCCCGCCCACGGCATCGCCGCATGGATCGACTTCTACAATCGGCGCCGGCCTCACACGGCCCTTGCCGGACGAACACCCGACGCCGTCTACTGGAAACATCGGACCCTGGAGAAACCCGAGCAGCGGACCATGGTTGTCGCTTAAATCAACCCCAAATCCGTCCAACTTCCGGCAAGTTGCTCAATGATGATGACCAGAGACGCGCGTGAATACGGACGTAGTGGCTGGGTCGCGCTCGGCGTGCCCCAGGCCAATCCGACGGTGGAGATGGAAATGCGCCGGCTGCTTGGGCCCGAGGTGGAACCGTTGACCACGCGCCTGACCAGCGGCGCGGAGACTTCGGAGGCGCGGCTGGTCGACTATCTGGTGCGTTTGCCCCGGTACCTGGAAAGCTTCGACGCGCTGCGACCGGACGTGTTCGGCTTCGCCTGTACAGGCTCGTCCTATCTGTTGGGCGCCGGACGGGAAGCGCAAATCGTCGCGGCGGCACGAGACTGTTTCGGATACCCCGTCATTACTGTCGCGCAGGCGATCCTGGATGCGCTGGCGGCGATTGGCGCGACGAGGATCGCATTGCTGGCGCCCTATCCGGCGACGCTCGTCGATGCCGGTGTCGCCTATTGGCGGGCGGCCGGGCTCACTGTCGTCGACGTTCGGCGTCTGGATGTCGGATCCGGCGATACGCGTCGGATATACGGCCTCCGGAGCGACGACGCGCTGGCAGCCCTTGAGGGACAGGTGCCGGCGGACATCGACGCCGTTCTGATTTCTGGAACCGGTATGCCGACACTCGCTGCTCTGCCAATGGCGGCAGCACGTTTAGGTCGCCCTGTGCTGTCCTCGAATTACTGCCTGGCCTGGGCGCTCCTGCGCGCTCTTGGCGGTGCGGAGGCTCCTTGGACCGATCTGCGACCGACCCTCCGAACCGGCTAGTTCAAAGACCTGCCGGCGCGACGGCCTTCCGCCACCGCGTGCATCAGCGCGCGCGGCTGATAGGCATCCCCGACAACGAGAGGGGCATAGTCTCGCTGTCGCAGCGCCGAGAGTAAGTCTGTGCGCGGTCGTCGGGGCGAAGCATGGGCAATCGCATCGACCCCTTCGACGCGTCCACGGTCCGCAGTCAGTAGGTGATAGAAGTCGACCGTCCCCTCCATCAGATTGTCGACGCTAAGCTCAACCCGGCAATGCGTTCTGACCCGAACGCGTTTTGCGGCTAGCCGCTCGAGCATGCCCTGGCGGACGACCAACGGCTCGCGTTGGGCCGGGGTCTCCCATTCAGTCAGTATCGTCACCGATGAGAAACGGTCCGCGAGCAGTTCGGCGGCGCGGTAGACCCAGATACTGTCGTCCCGATCGATCAGCAGCAGGCCGTCGCCCATCGGTCCAGTCCTACCGAGTGCGTCTTCAACGACAGCCCGCAACGTCGGCAGCGGCAGATCATCATCCGGCGTCGGCCGATCCCACGGAGTCTCCGCGCCGGAGGCAATGATGACGGTGTCGGGCTCGAACCTGGCTACGTCCGCGGCGGTTGCGTTGACGCCGAGTTCGAACCGCGCGCCGGCAGCCAGGGCCCGGGCCGCATCGAAATCATAGACACCTTGCAGACCTTCGCCACCGGGCAGGCGGGCTGCGGTGCGGGCACGCCCCCCGACATCGGTATTGGCGTGGAAGAGTGTCACGCAATGTCCCGCCTCTGCCGCTTCTGCCGCTGCCGACAGGCCGGCGATCCCAGCGCCGACCACGACCACGCGTCGTCGGTCGGGGACTGCAATGCGTGGCTTTGACGTGCTCAGTTCCGATGAGCTGGCGAGATCCGGATTGGTATCGCAGACAAGCGGAGTGGGGTCGGCGATTGCCGCCCAGCAGGTGTTGCAAGACACGCAGGGCCGGATCGAGTGGCCCCGCCCGCCGAGCGCCTTCGCCGGCCATTCCGGATCGGCGATCATCGCCCGGCCGACCCCGATAAAGTCCGCTTGGCCCTGCGCCAGTATCGCCTCGCCCTCGTTCGGGTCGATGATACGGCCGAGACCCATGACGGGAACGCCGTTGGCGTGCCGGCGAAGTTCCCCGGTCCTTTCTGCAAAGGGGGCCCTAGCCCAGTGTCCGTCGGGGACATGCCAGTACAGGTGCCGGTTCTGCGCACCCCAGGCGAAGGCAACGAAGTCGATTTCGGCGGGATCGCACAGCGGAGCGGCGATCCGCCCGGCTTGGTCGAGGTCGATGCCGTTCGGATCGCCGTCCTCTGCCGGCAGTTTGAGGCCGAGCACGAACTCCCGACCGCACTCGGCACGGATTGCGGAGATGAGCTCCAGCAGCAGCGTCATCCGCCCGGCCAGATCTCCGCCGAACCGATCGGTGCGCTGATTGCTGTGCGCTGAGAGAAACTGGTGGAACAGATGGCCGTGACCCGCGGAGATTTCGACGCCGTCGAACCCGGCGCGCTGCAGACGGCGGGCGGCGTCGGCGAAGGCTTCGATCATCGCTTCGACTTCGCCAGTGGAAAGCGCGTGCGGGACGGCGCCGGTCAAGTCGTCCGGAAGAGCGCTCGGCGCGAAGGTGCGCTCGATCCGGGCGCGCGAGTAGTTGCCGCGTCCCCGCTCCTGGATCTGCGCCAGGATCCGGCAGTCATGGCGGGTAACCGCGTTGGCCAGGCGTTCCAGGTCGATGAGGCCGCTGTCGCTATGGGCGTTCAGGTAGGCGCCGCGTCCGGCTTGCGAGGGCAGGGCGTTCACCGCTTCCGTCACGATCATCGCCGCCCCGCCCTTGGCTCGGTTTTCGTGGTAGGCGATCAGCCGATCGGTCGCCCGCTCCGCCATCGCGTATCGGGTCAGGATTGCGGCATGGGCGATGCGGTTCTTCAGCCGCAGCGCTCCGAAGTTCAACGGATGGGACAGAAGGTCGAAACCGCTCATCGCATGTGGCTCTCGATAGCCGGGCTTCCGAGACGGCCGGCCCGTTTGATGTGCTCCAACATCCGCTCCACCTCCGCCGATGTCGGCGTGCCTGCCAGGATGTGAACGCCGTAAGCATGGGTGATCGAGGGAGTGATCCGGGCGCTGACGGTTGCCGGTCCAGCAAGGGCGCGGGCCACGAACGGATCCAGAATGGCGCATCCGACCCCGGCGCGGGCCAGTAGGGCAGCGCTGGCAAGTGATGTGGTTTCGGCGACATAAGTCGGCTCCAATCCGCGAGCCGAAAAGGCCGCTTCCACGCTTTCCTGATAGGAGGCAAACGGATCGAGCGACACGAATGGCAATCCTGAGAGCGGAGGAAGATCCGGCCAGGCTCCGTTGACCGGTGCAACCCCGGCGGGGAGCAGCACTTCTGGCACCGCGAGTTCCAACTCGAATGAGATCTCGTCGACCAGTTCAAAGGCCAGCGGGCGCATGGGTAAAGGTGCGAGCACGATGTCGACCTGATCCGACTGGTCGAGGCTCAGCACTTCGCTGAGGCTGCGCATGGTGGCACTCGGCGGCAGATCGGGGCGGTCAGCGATGTAGTCGGCCAACGCGCGGGGCAGCAGGCCGTGCATGATCGAACTGGTGGCGACGATGCGGACGCGGTCATAGGTTCCGGCGCCAATCGACCGGGCCACCCGCGGCAATGTGTCGAGCAATTCAACCGCGTTGCGCGCATGTGCGGCGAAGGCATGGCCGTACCGGTTAAGGGCGACCCGGCCGCGCACCCGGTCGAACAGACGATAGCCGATCTCGTCCTCCAGCCCCGAGATCTTGCGGCTGACACCGGATTGGGTCAGGCCGAGCCGCTCCGCCGCGCGTGTAACGCTCCCAGTCTCGGCGACGGCGAGAAACGCCTTCAGATGATCGGGCAACGGCATGGCGGCTCCTGACCGACTGCATGACGATTGAGCATCAACTCATGATATCTAATAACTTTACATCATCAATTGCCCGTCTCTAGCATTTGCGGTCAAGAGAGACACACGCGTCTCACAATCGTGTCTCGGGGACATCGAGGTGACAGACATGCGTATCTTTTCCAAACTCATCGGTGGCGCGCTCCTCGCGGCAACTCTGTCGAGCGGAGTGCTGGCCGCCGGCTATCCCGACAAGCCGATCACCCTGATCTGCCCGTACTCCGCCGGTGGCGGCGGCGACACCGCGTCGCGCATGATCGCCAAACTGGCAGGCGACATGATGGGCGTGCAGATCAACGTGGAGAACAAGACCGGTGGCGGGGCCACAATCGGCATCTCGGCGGTCGCCAACGCGAAGCCCGACGGCTATACGATCGGCTTCATCTCGACCAGCCCGATCACCATCCGTCCGCACATGATGGATGCACCCTACAACCCGATCGAGGACCTGACCTATATCGGTCAGTTCGTGGCCAGCAGCCAGCCGTTGATCGTGCGCGCCGACAGTTCCTACAAGACGCTGGACGACGTGATCGCCTACGCTCGTGAGAACCCCGGCAAGCTGCGTTGGTCGACCTCGGTGCAGCGCGGAGGGCCGCATGTCGCCGTCGAGGCGATGTTCAAATCGGAAGGCGTGGACGCGACGTTCGTACCGTTCAAGGGCGGTTCAAAGGTTTTGGCGGCCCTGCTTGGCGGCACCATCGAAATGGCGATGATTTCAGAGGGCAACAAGGCGACCCTGGACGGTCAGACCCGTATCCTGGCGGAGGGAACGCCGAACAAGAACCCGGTCGCCCCGGACGCCCCGGTCCTGACCGAGAAGGGGTATCCGATTGCGCCTGCAATCTTCTTCGGACTGGCCGCCCCCAAGGGCTTGCCGGCGGAGGTGATCGCGAAGTGGGATGAGGTGCTGCCAAAGGTGATCGCAAGCCCCGAGTTCCAGCAACTCGCCGAGGCACGCAAGTGGACCGTCGATCATGCCGATCACGCGGCGTTCACCAAGATCGTCGAGTCCGATTACGCGGCCGCCAAGAAGGCGATCGCCGATATCGGGATGAAATAACCTCGATCCAGTCGATTTTCCGGCGGCGCGGACTCTGACCTCCACGCCGCCGGCCCCGAGGGAGACTGCACCGTGACCCGCTCCGCCGAGGTCCGCAACGAGACCGCCTTGCTTGCCGTCCTGCTGGTCGCCGATGTGCTGTTCTATGCCGTCGTGATCCCGCTCGGTATTCCCGACCCGGCCGGGTTCGGGCTGGACGAGGGACTACCGCCGAGCTTTCCGGCGCGGGTCGCGTCGGCGTTGCTGGCGCTGATCATGGTTCTGCGGCTCGCCAAGCTTTGGCTGCTACCGAGGATGGGGGAGATCGAGGGATCGATTGCTGCCGAAGATGGCGGTGGTGTCGAGGATCCTATCGCGATAGGCGTACGCAACGTCATCGGCATCGCCTTTGCGTTGTTGTTTGCCTATCTGTTGGTTCCGGTCGTCGGGTTCTACGTTTCCGGGTTCCTGCTGCTTGCGGCCTTGATGCGGACCATGGGGGAAACCCGCGTGCTGGTGTTGTTCTGGCAGCCGGCCCTGATCGTCGGTCTGATCTGGGGGCTGTTCGACCGGATCTTCTCCATCAACATGCCGGCGGGAGTGCTGTTCGGTGGGTGACACGTTCAGCATGGTGGCCGAGGGCGTCAGCCTGGCGCTGACCTGGCAGAGTCTGCTGGCGATCGTGCTCGGTGTCGCGGCGGGCCAGATCCTCGGGGCGATCCCGGGGCTGACGGCCTCCATGGCTGTCGCACTCTTGATCCCGTATTCGTTCTATTTCGACCCCTGGGTCGGCATCCCGATGCTGCTCGGCATGTTCAAGGGCTCGCTCTTCGGCAGCAGCACGACGGCGATCCTGATCCGCACCCCCGGCACTCCGGCCGCCTCTGCCACGGTGCTGGACGGCTATCCGCTGGCGCAGCAGGGCAAGGGGGCAAAAGCCATCAAGATGGCGCTCTATGCCTCGGTCTTCGGGGATACGTTCAGCGATGTCTGCCTGATCTTCTTCGCCAGCCTTCTGGCTATGGTCGCGCTCAAGTTCGGACCAGCGGAATACACATTGCTGATCATTCTGGCACTGGGTTCGCTCGGTATGCTGTCGAGCCGGCCGGCCTGGAAGGGACTGGTGGCGACGCTGGCGGGGGTGATCATCGGTATGATCGGCCTCGATCCGATGGCTGGGACGGAACGCCTGACGTTCGGCAATCTGGAATTGGAGGAGGGGATCGGCCTGATCCCGATGCTCATCGGTTTCCTGGCGGTCTCGGAAGTGTTCCGCCAGATGAGCGGGTCGGTCCAGGATCTGTCGGCAAAGGCAATCCGCTATTCCGAGAAACCCGAGGACAACCGGGTGTCTCTGGCCGAATTCGTAGCCTGTCTGCCCACCCTGTTCAGATCCTCGGCGATCGGTACGGCCATCGGCGCCATGCCCGGACTGGGGTCGACGGTCGCCGCATTCATCGCCTACGGCGAGGCCCGACGGGCGTCGAAGAACCCGGAAGAGTTCGGCAAAGGCTCCCTGGAGGGTGTCGCCGCCCCGGAGGCGGCCAACAACGCCGTGTCTGGTGCCAATCTAATTCCGCTTCTGGCCTTCGGTATACCCGGCGACATTGCCGCCGCCCTGATCCTGAGCGCCCTGATGGTCCAAGGTGTGACCGTCGGCCCGCTGGCATTTTCCCAGAATCCGCTGCCGCTCTACGCGATTTACGCAGCACTGATCCTCGCGAACCTGGTGAACCTGGCTCTTGGATTCGGTCTGGTGAAAATCGCCGCCGTTGCGTTTTCAGTCCCACGCCGGTTGCTGCTGGCGAGCGTGCTGGTGATCGCCGCCGCCGGCAGCTACGCGTTGCGTGGTTCGGTGTTCGACATCCAGCTCGTCTTCCTGTTCGGCATTTTCGGATACCTGATGATGCGCTTCGGCTTCCCGCCGGTGCCGCTGCTCATCGGATTCATCCTAATGCCACTCTTGGAGGAGAACTTGCGCACGGTGCTGCTGCTCGCCTCGACCTATGACGAACACCTGTTCTTCGTCTTCAAACGGCCCGCCTTCCTCGCACTCATGGCGCTCATGGGTACGGCGATCTGTCTCGTCGCCTGGCGGCGACGGCGGCGTGCGCTCGCCGCCCGACCTGATGCCTGACTATCCGATGGAACCCAACGCATGACTCGACAAGACCGTCCGCCTTTCGCAGTGCTCGATGGCCGGATCGTCCCGTACGACGAAGCCAAGATATCGATCATGGCTCCGGGCCTGACCTTCGCGGTGCTCGCCTTCGAGGGCCTGCGTGGGTATTGGAATGCCGAGGACGAGCAGCTCTACGTTTTCCGCGTGGCCGAGCATCTGGATCGGCTGACCTTCTCCAACGCGGTCATCGAGATTGACGAGCCTGAAGGTTCTCTTTCCGAGCAGATGCTGGCGCTGATCCGGAAATGCGGTTTCCGCGAGGATATCTATGTCCGGGTCCAGACCTACATCGACGATTGGGGGGATATGACCGCGAGCGGTCCCGTAGGCTGGTCGATCGTCTGCCGGGAGCGTGGACGGGTTCCCGCCTTCGCCGAAGGCCGTCACTTCGGCGTCAGCAGTTGGCGGCGCAATGCCGACGATGCCAGCCCGCCGCGGATCAAGGCTTCAGCCAATTACCTCAATAGTCGGCTGGCGGGGCTCGAGGCGAAACGCAGCGGTTATGACGCGGCGGTGATCCTGAACCGCGACGGAAGCGTGAGCGAAGGCCCGGGCGGCTGTCTCTTCATCATGCGCGACGGATGCCTGATCACCCCGCCGGTGACCGCCGGAATCCTGGAGAGCATCACCCGCCGGACCCTGATCGACCTGATCCGCGAGGCCGGCCTGGACCTTGAGGTCCGCGATGTCGGACGCACCGAGCTGTATCTGGCCGAGGAGGCCTTCTATTGCGGCACCGGCCAGGAGATCGTCCCGATCCTGAGTTTCGACCGCAAGCCGGTTGGTGCGGGTGAGCCCGGACCGGAAACCCATCGCCTGCAGGCCCTCTACGATGCTGTGGTGCGCGGACGCGATGCGCGGTTCCGGCACTGGCTTACCCCCGTTTACTGAGGCGCCGACCTTTGATGGACAAGAAGCAGATGATGGATCCGATCCGTATCGGGCTGATCTGGCGGCGCATCGAGGGCGTGGTCGATCAGGTGGCGGAGACCTTCCTGAGGGCGGCATTCTCCGTCGTTGTGCGGGACAATTACGACATGGCGTTCAGCCTGTTCGACTCCCAGGGCCGACTGATCGCCCAGTCCAAGCGCAGCATCCCGAGCTTCACCGGAACCCTGCCACGTACGCTGGAGGCGGTGCTGAAGCGGTATCCGGTTGAGCGGCTCAACCCGGGTGACACGCTGATTTCGAATGACAGCTGGATCGGTACCGGTCATCTCAACGATATCTCGATGATTCACCCGATCTTCCGCGATGGCAGGCTGATCGCCTTCGCCGGCAGCACGGCGCACACGGTGGATATCGGCGGGGCGCCGTCGCCGACTGCCCGCGACCGCTACGAGGAAGGGCTCTGTATACCGATCTGCAAGATCGTCGAGCGGGGCGAGGAGAGTGAGGTGGTCATTGATTTCCTGACCCAGAACCTGCGCCAGCCGGATGAGACGCTTGGCGATATCCGCGCCCAGTTCGCCGCCTACCGGGACTGCACGGCGAAGCTTATGGACCTGCTCGCCGACGAGAATCTGTCGGACATGGACGGTGTCGGTGACGAGATCATCGCCCGCTCCGAGGAGAGTATGCGCAAGGCCATCTCGGCCCTGCCGGATGGCGAGTGGCGCGATGAATTTCAGACGGACGGATTCGACCATCCACTGACCATCGCTTGCGCGGTGCGGATTCAGGGTGACGAGATGACCGTCGATTTCACCGGCACATCGCCTCAGGTGCCCTGGCCGATCAACTGCGTGCTCAACTACACACAGGCGTACAGCCGCTACGCGGTGAAGTGCCTGCTCGACCCGGAGGCGCCGAACAATGCCGGCTCGCTGCGGCCGATCCACGTGGTCGCGCCGGAGGGCTGTTTGCTGAACGCCAAATCACCGGCCCCGGTCTGGGGGCGGCACCTGTCCGGCCACTATGTTCCGCCGGCGGTGCTAGGCGCGCTTGCAGCGGTGGTGCCCGAGCGGGCCGTTGCGGAGTCTGGCTCGCCGTTGTGGAACGTCTATTTCAGCGGCCAGCGCGGGCCGCATGCCGAGAACTTCGTGAAGATGTACTTCATGAACGGCGGTCACGGCGCGCGGTCGATCAGCGATGGCCCGGGCTGTCTCAGTTTCCCGAGCAATGTCTCTAACGAGCCGGTGGAGGTGTTCGAAAGCCAGACGCCGATGCTGGTGACGGAGAAGGCCTTTGTGCCCGACACCGGCGGGGCAGGGCGCTACCGCGGCGGCAATGCCCAACGCATCGGGTTCCGCTCCCTTTCTGACGCGCCCATCACCATGACGATCCGCCACGAGCGGGTGAAATTTCCGCCACGCGGCCTACTCGGCGGCTTGCCGGGGAGTCCGGGCATCGACCTGCTGAATGGCGAGAAACTGGAGCCCAAGTCGCGCACGGTACTCAAGCGCGACGACGAAGTGATGTTCCAGACGCCCGGTGGTGGCGGCCTGTACCCACCGGCAGATCGCCAACCGGACCGGATCCGAACCGATATCGAGACAGGGCTGGTAACGCGTGAGGAAGCGAGAAGGACCTATGGCAAGTTCGACTGAACGCAGGGGTTGGCGCATCGGCGTCGATATTGGTGGCACCTTCACCGATGTGGTCCTGTGGAACGACGCGGGCGGGGCGCTCACGCGCGACAAGCTGCTGACGACCCCGGCCGACCCGTCCCGCGCGGTGGTCGACGGCATCAGCCGGATCCTGTCGCAGGAAGGGCTGCGGCCGTCGGATCTGTCCTCGGTCATCCACGGCACGACGCTGGTGGCCAACGCCCTGATCGAGCGCCGCGGCGTGAAGACCGGTCTGGTCACCACGGCCGGGTTCCGCGACGTGCTGGAGATCGGGCGGGAGTGGCGCTACGACCTCTACGACCTGAACATCACCATGCCGACACCGCTGGTTCCGCGCGACCGGCGCGCCGAGGTGGGCGAGCGGGTGTCCGCCGCCGGCGCGGTGCTCACGCCGCTCGACGAGGACAGTGTCGTCGCCGCGGCCCGGACCCTGGGGGAGACCGGGGCCGAGGCGGTAGCGGTCTCGCTGCTGCACGCCTATCGCAACCCCGCGCATGAGCGCCGGGTCGCAAAGATTCTGGCCACCGAGTTGCCAGGGATCGACATCACTCTCTCCTCCGAGGTCAGCCCCGAACTCGGGGAGTACGAGCGCACATCGACGGCGGTGGCCAACGCCTATGTGCTGCCGATCTTCGCGCGCTATGTCGGTCGGCTGGTCGACAAACTTCGCGCCATGGGGTTTGACCATGACCTGCTGCTGATGCTCTCGGATGGGCGCTGCATCCGCGCCGACATCGCTGCGCGCTATCCGATCCGACTGGTCCAGTCAGGTCCGGCGGCGGGGGCGGAGGCTGCGCGGTTGTTCGGTGAGCTCGCCGGTGTCGGCGACGTTCTCTGCTTCGACATGGGTGGGACGACTGCGAAAGCGTGTCTGATCCATGACGGCGAGCCGGAACGCACCGCCCGCTTCGAGGTGGCGCGCGAAACCCGTTTTGCCGAAGGTAGCGGCCTGCCGCTGCAGATCCCGGCCATCGACATGATCGAAATCGGCGCCGGTGGCGGCAGCATTGCCTCCATCGATGCGCGCGGTCTGATCCAGGTCGGTCCGTTGAGCGCCAGCGCCGATCCGGGCCCCGCCTGTTACGGCAAAGGGAACGACAAGCCGACCGTCACAGACTGCGACTTGGTCCTCGGCTATCTCGATGCAGGCTCGTTTCTGGCCGGTCGCATGACCTTGGACAAGGCGGCGGCAGAAAAGGCGATCGAGACGCATCTGGCGAAACCGCTTGGCGTCTCGGTGGTCGAGGCGGCTTGGGGCGTGCACGAAACGGTGACGGCAAACATGGCGCAGGCGGCGTCTATCCATGCGATCGAGCGCGGTCTCGATGCCACCCGTTTTGCCATGCTGCCCATCGGTGGCGCCGGTCCGGTGCATGCCTGTGGTATGGCGGCAAAAATGAACATCGATCGGTTGGTCTGTCCGGTGGGGGCGGGTGTGGCCTCGGCCATCGGCATGCTGGCGGCGCCGGTCTCCTTCGAGGTAGCGCGGGCGGCTCCGGTCCGGCTCGATGCGCTCGATCCGGCCGAAGCGCGGTCGCTGATCGGGCGGATGCGGGAGGAGACACGCTCTCTGGTGACCGGAGCCGGAATTGCCGAGGCGGACGTGACCTATCGGACCAGCGCGATGATGCGCTATGTCGGCCAGGGCTACGAGATTGATGTGACGGTCGATCCGGACAGGTTGGAAGTCGACGGAGCGGATATGCTCGGTGCCGGGTTTGCCGAGGCCTATCGGGCGCGCTATGGCCGGGTCGAGGCCATGGCGAGTGAAATCCTGTCCTGGCGGGTCGTCGGCTCCGGCCCACGCCCGCCGCTCGCCTCCGCCCTCGGCGTCTCGTCCAAACGCCGGGTCGAGGCTCCGGCCCCGTCCGGATCCCGTCCGGTGTTTTTCGGAGATGGGTTTGTGGACACACCGGTCTATGGTCGCGGGGCGCTCACCAGCGGCCAGAGCATCGCCGGTCCGGCCATCGTCGAAGAGGACGAGTCAACTCTTGTGGTGCCACCCGTCTTCGATCTGATCGTCGATGCCGCGCTGAACCTCGTGGTAGATCGCAGGGCGGTCGCATGACGGGAGACCGGCCACGCTTTGTCGACTCGCTGGCAGGCGATCTCTCTGCGCGGGGGAGTCGTTTCGCGTTCGGGATGCCGGGCGGTGGGACCACGCTGGATCTGCTGCTGGCCTTTCAGAAGGCGGGAATCCGGTCGGTTGTGTCGGCGCGGGAAGACGCGGCCGTGATCATGGCGGGTGTCGCCGGGCGTCTGTCCGGCGCGCCGGGCATCGCCTTCACCACCAAAGGACCCGGCCTTGCGTCGGCGGCAAACGGCCTTGCTTCGGCACTGCTTGACCGCATGCCGGTCCTGGCGGTGACCGAAACCTTCGACCGGGACGAACTGACCTATCTGACCCACCAGGTGTTCGATCAGGCCGGGTTCGCCAAGGGCCTGTTCGACGGTACGCCGGGAACGGCGGCACCGGTGGTCGGCGCCGACAACTCTGAGATCTCAGCTGCCCTCGACGCCATGATGCGGACCCCGATGGGGCCGGCCGTCTTGCTGGGCGATCCGGGAGAGATGACCGCACCGGTCGGACCGTGGACGGCTCCGAGCCTGCCGTCCACTGTCCGACCGTCTGCGGATCTGGACCGGGCTGCCGATCTGATTGCCCGAGCGCGGCGGCCGGTGATCGTCGCCGGGCTTGAGGCGACGACGCCGAGGGCCGCGATGGGGGTGCGCCGGTTGGCGGAGTCGCTGGGCGCGCCGGTCCTGGTCACCTATATGGCCAAGGGCGTAGTGCCCGACGATCATCCACTCTTTGCGGGGATCTTTACCGGCGGCGCGATCGAACAGGTTTGTGTCGCCTCCGCTGATCTGATCGTCCTGGCCGGACTCGATCCGGTCGAACTGATCCGCAAACCCTGGCCCTATAGTGCCCCGGTCCTGGATATCACCGCCTGTGGTTACACCCCGCACTATGTGGAACCGGCCGTGCGCGTTGTTGCGCCGGTCGACGTCTCGACGGCGGCGCTGGCGACTGGTGCCAAGCCAACCAGCTGGAGCGGGCCGGAGATCTCGGGCCATTTGGAGAGGTTCCGCGCTGGCATGTCCATGACGCCGGGAGACGGTCTGTCGGCTGCCGAAATAGTCGATGCGGCGGCAGCCGCCTTCATCGGGAGGCCGCGTCTGACGGTGGATGCCGGCGCCCATATGTTTTCCGCCTGCGCGTTCTGGCGCTGCGACCAGCCGTTGGATCTGCTGATCTCCAATGGACTTGCCAGCATGGGCTTTGCCGTTCCGGCGGCGATCGCTGCGGCCCTTCACGATCCGAGGCGCGGTGCACTTGCGATGACCGGCGACGGCGGTCTGCTGATGTGCCTGGGTGAATTGAAGACGGCGGCGGCGGTCGATGCCAACGTCACTATCATCGTTTTCAATGACGCCGCTCTCTCGCTGATCGACATCAAGCGCCAGCAGCGCCAGATGCCGGAGCTCGGCTTGTCCTGGACGGCTCCGGACTTTGCCGCCATCGCCCGCGGCTTCGGCTTCCAGGCGTGGAGCGCCGTCAATGAGTCCGAAATGCGCCAGGCCTGCGCCGCAGCCGCCGGATCGACGGGTCCGCGACTGATCGATGCCCGCGTCGATCCGGGTGGTTACCCCAGCCAGCTTCGCAGTCTTCGGGGTTAGGAAGCTCCTGGCCCGAACTCCGCCAGCACTGAACCTCTCCCGATGAATTGGTTCAACGTTCTGTTTATGAAAACGGTGGTCCAGGAAGCGCTACAGGCCTGAGGAGATTGTCGGCAAACTGAGGTAGGCTGAGGTACCGCACGCTGCCGGTGTGGATCCGTCAGACCTCGACTCCGGATCCGGGGCATCGTCGGGACCGAGCGGACCGGCTGGTAACGACACTCTGGTACCCGACGACGCAACGGTTTTGGTGCGGGCCGGTCCGGCCCCAACTCCCTGGGTCACGCGCTGCGATAGAGCTTGGTCAGAACGAACTCCACGTGGCCCAGCGCCTCTGCCGCGGTGTGCCGGCCGTTGACGGTGCGCACGATCATCTCGATCAGGCTGTCGCCGGCCTCGTCGATGGTCTGGGTCCCCTTGAGAACGCCCGACACATCGACGTCGACATGCTCCGACATGGTCCGGACCGTGCGCGGATTGCCGGTGATCTTCACCACCGGAACGATCGGGTTGCCGATCACGTTGCCCTGGCCCGTCGGGAAGGTGTGGATCACGTAGCCGGCGGCCGCCATCAGGGTCACGCACTCCGCCGCCGCCGTGATCCTCCCCCAATGAATTGGTCCATCCTGAAGTTTTGGAAGGAGGACCTGATATGGCGATGAAGCGGTACA
>JANSYS010000082.1 GCA_024742275.1 Alphaproteobacteria bacterium
AAGGAGCTTGCAAGCTTCTCTGCGGCACTCGGCATAAGTATTCGGCTCCGTTCGAGATTTATGCTGTAGCGGCGAACATGATTTAGGTGTATGTGTCGAACGATCTTTAGGGTTTTGTGATGCGCAAATCTTAGGTTTTAGTGTTATTGGCCCCTCCTGCCCTTTGGTCAGGAGCGCGCCCTACTCGGTCGGCTGCGCGCAGCCGCCCTCCCCGAGCTGAACCGCCGCCTCTCCCTGCGACGTGCCGCTGGCCATGCCGTGGCAGTGTCCCGGGTGGTGGTGTAAGAGGCCGCGCGCGGAGCCCTCGGCGTAGCGCAGCGCGCGGCCGGTGGTGACGCTGGCGGTCACCGTCGATCTTCGGAGAAGGTTCGGGTTGCAACACCTTGAACCGGGAACGGAGACGACGATGACCGATGAGAGAATGGCCTTGATCGAGCTGGTTGAACAGCAGGCCGATGGCGACCTCGTGCGTGAGATGCTGGCGTTCGCGGCCGAGCGGATCATGGAGGCCGAGGTTGAGGCGCGGACCGGTGCCGCGAAGGGTGCGCGCTCGCCACTGCGGGAAGTCCAGCGCAACGGATATAGAGAACGAGACTGGGATACCCGCGCTGGCCGGATCGCGCTGGAGATCCCCAAGCTGCGCAAGGGGAGCTACTTCCCGAGCTTCCTCGAACCGCGCCGCACAGCGGAAAAGGCCTTGGTCGCCGTGATCCAGGAGGCATACGTCCAGGGCATCTCGACGCGTTCAGTGGACGACTTGGTTAAAGCTATGGGCGCTGGCGGGATGTCGAAGAGCCAGGTCAGCCGGCTTTGCGCCGAGATCGACGAACGGGTGAACGCGTTCCTGACCCGGCCGCTGGAGGGGGCATGGCCCTACCTCTGGCTGGATGCCACCTACCTCAAGGTCCGCGAGAGCGGGCGGATTGTCAGCCGTGCCGTGATAGTGGCCGTGGCGGTCAATGAGGACGGTAAGCGTGAGGTTCTGGGCGTTGCCACGGGTCCTTCCGAGGCCGAGACGTTCTGGACGGACTTCCTGCGGTCGCTGGCCGATCGGGGCCTGCGTGGCGTGAAGCTGGTGATCGCCGACGACCACAAGGGGCTGCGGGCGGCGGCGCGCCGGGTCTTCAATGCGACCCATCAACGGTGCCGGGTTCACTGGATGCGGAACGCGCTCGCCCGTGTCTCGCCCAAGCAGCGGCCGGCGGTGGCGGCGATGCTGAAGACGATCTTCG
>JANSYS010000077.1 GCA_024742275.1 Alphaproteobacteria bacterium
AAAATCGGATGGCAGTTCGAACGGGACAACGGTAGATTTGGCCATGGTGGCATATCCTTTCTCTCTGAGAACGACGGCGTCTTGAACACCGCCATGATATGCCGCCTACCTCAGCCCATCACCAACTTTCGGGCATAGCTCGCAGGATCAGGCCGAGGGCCGTATCCGGCCCGATACAGCCGAAGTGCCGGGTGACGCCCTGACGGATCGGTTCCAGCGCCTCCCACCGGCTGGCACTTGAAGACGCATGGGTGCCGACGAACTCGCCAGAGCAATGATCTACCGCGATGAACACGTAGGCCCGCCCCTCCCCGATGGTGACCGTCTGGGTCATGTCCGTGCCCCAGACCTGATCGACCCGCTCAGTGACGATCGTCCCGTCATGGGGATGCGCATCCCGCTGGACGGGTCGCTGAGGTGCCAGAAGGTCGTTCTCCTTCATGACCCGCCGTACCCGACGGGGGGCGGTACAGACGCCCCGATGCCGAAGCCGCGCCCATATCTTCCGGTAGCCTTCCCCGGAAAACGGCGAGGCTTCGATGATGGCCTCGATATGCTCCAGAAGCGCGCTGTCGCTGCAGGCCCCCTCCGGACCACGACGACGTGGCGGCCGCGACTCATTGGCGGCCTTGCCCGTAACACGATGCCGGTACACCGTCGCCCGGGGGACCCCCCAGATGTTGCAGACACGCGTCGTCCCGTAGCGCCGGTGCGTGGAGATCGAGTGCGCCTGGCTCATGTCCTCGACCTCCGCCGGGCCAAAGGGCGGCCGCCCTCCAGCTTGTCGATCTTCGCGTACAGCAACTCGTTGGCCATGGTGATCTCGCCCACCTTGGCCTGCAGCCGCGCAATCTCGTCGTCACGCTCATCGCACTCGCGTTCCTTCAGCGCACTCTCGGCCGCCATGAGCACCCGGTCGCGCCATTCGGACAGCCGGTGAACCGGAACGTTCAGGTCCCGCGACACCGCCTCCAAGCTCTCCCCCCGCATGAGCCGCTGAACCGCCACGAGTTTGCGCTTCGCCGAAAGGCGCCTGGCAGGACCGGCCACGGCCCCGCCGTCGCCAGCGTGATGGGCGCGCGCCGACGGGGCCGTGGCCTCCGTCGCACCTGAGGTGTCGTCGATCTTCTTGTCCATGCTCTACTCCCCTTTCCTGAGAGAAATAGCGCTCCGAACTGTCTCAAGAAACCGTGCCCCAGCCCAGTCAGAAGGTGCTGCTTTCCATCAAGAACATGGGCGGGGAGAGCACCGCCGCCTGGCGGCAGTTCCTCAATGACCTTGAAGCCCGCGGCCTGAAGAGGCCCGAATTCGTGATCGTCGACGGCGCCCCGGGGTTGGAAGCTGCACTTGTGGGGCTGTGGGGCGATGAACTGCCGATCCAGCGCTGCACGGTTCACATGTACTGGGGCACGGTTCACAAGCACCGCAATCTCCTCGCCCATGCCCCGAAGCACATGCACGACGAGCTGACCGAGGACTACCGGGACATGATCTATGCCGACACCCCGGCCGAGATCGAGAAGAGGCGCAAGGC
>JANSYS010000075.1 GCA_024742275.1 Alphaproteobacteria bacterium
ACAGTCTTAATCGCACCTAATCGGAATTGAAACACAACCCAGCCGCTCAGCGTACTGAAGCGAGACAACAGTCTTAATCGCACCTAATCGGAATTGAAACAACTCACCAAATTGATTTTGTGCAGTGGGGGCACGGAGTCTTAATCGCACCTAATCGGAATTGAAACATAATAAAGGATTTACATCTACCCCTTCAAAGCCATGTCTTAATCGCACCTAATCGGAATTGAAACCATGCTCTTCAAACAGCATTCCAACTGATCCTGAATGTCTTAATCGCACCTAATCGGAATTGAAACTAGCTAATTTCTATTCCTACACAGGCATCATAAAGAGTCTTAATCGCACCTAATCGGAATTGAAACTTATGCTATTAAGGCAGAAACGAAGATGGCCGGTAGTCTTAATCGCACCTAATCGGAATTGAAACACCGGTTACTTCTGTGAATATTCCGGTAGCCGAATTCGTCTTAATCGCACCTAATCGGAATTGAAACGAAGTAATCGCTCGGTTGATCAAACGCAAATCCGGTCTTAATCGCACCTAATCGGAATTGAAACGGGGCTGATCATTCTGATCCAGCTGCAACACATTAATTGTCTTAATCGCACCTAATCGGAATTGAAACTGCCATGACTACACTTCGCTTATTTACTCTTAGCCGTCTTAATCGCACCTAATCGGAATTGAAACTGACCTGGCTGTAATAGCTAGGTCAAGGCTTAATGTCTTAATCGCACCTAATCGGAATTGAAACTTGCTCCCTGGGCAGTGGGTTTCTTTTATTTTTTGTCTTAATCGCACCTAATCGGAATTGAAACTTCTTTAAGGCTTTTAAAGAAGAGGGCGAATGGAAGCGTCTTAATCGCACCTAATCGGAATTGAAACGTAATACCAGTCAATATACCTGTAACAGAATTCAGTCTTAATCGCACCTAATCGGAATTGAAACCCGCTAAAGCTGCGGCTTCAGTAATTGCCGGTTTAAGTCTTAATCGCACCTAATCGGAATTGAAACAAAGAATACAGTAGCCCACATAGCCAGCTCAGGTAGTCTTAATCGCACCTAATCGGAATTGAAACTGCTTTACGCTCTGGGATATCATGCTCATCTACGAGCTGTCTTAATCGCACCTAATCGGAATTGAAACAGCATGATTATAGCCGCTCTGGTGACTGGAGTGCATGTCTTAATCGCACCTAATCGGAATTGAAACAGACTTGAGTATTATAGGATCAATTGCTCTTACGTTTGTCTTAATCGCACCTAATCGGAATTGAAACTTACGCTGTGTGTGGACTTTACAGAATCCTTTCTTGTCTTAATCGCACCTAATCGGAATTGAAACCACAGCAATACCAGGACTGGCTGAAACGCTACTGGAGTCTTAATCGCACCTAATCGGAATTGAAACTTCAGATTTGATGGTATAGATGCAAGTGTGGATTATAGTCTTAATCGCACCTAATCGGAATTGAAACTGAAAGATTTTGCCCGTCAATGCCCAGGACTGAGCAGTCTTAATCGCACCTAATCGGAATTGAAACTACAGCAGAATGCACATGATAATTTCTATGAATGGTCTTAATCGCACCTAATCGGAATTGAA
>JANSYS010000023.1 GCA_024742275.1 Alphaproteobacteria bacterium
ACGAGCGGCTGCGCCGCGCGGTCTCCGACCTGACCCTGGACAAACAGATCCTGGCTGAGGCTGCCAAGGGAAACTTCTGAGCCCCTCGCGTCGTCGGCGCTGCATCGACCAGGTTCGCACTCAGCTTGGGATATCAGAGTTCAATGCGCACATCGCGGCCGGCGCTTTCGCCATGTGGCGGCCGGCGGTTAGCATGCGCGCTCGCGGAGCCGGACCAGGATGGAGACCTTGATGACCGCCCAGACGATCCCAACGCAGCCGTTCGACGGACAGAAGCCGGGCACGTCCGGCTTGCGCGCAAGGACCCGGGTGTTCATGCAGCCCCGCTATCTCGAGAACTTCGTTCAGTCGGTCTTCGACACGGTCGGTCCGCTTGACGGCAAGACCCTTACCCTGGGCGGCGACGGTCGCTTTTTCAACGACCGCGCGATTCAGACGATCCTCAGGATGGCGGCGGCGAATGGAGCCGCGCGTGTGCTCGTCGGCCGCGACGGCCTGCTGTCCACACCGGCGGCTTCGGCTGTGATCCGCCATCGCAAGACGGATGGCGGCCTCATCCTTTCGGCCAGCCACAATCCCGGCGGCGAAGACGGAGACTTTGGGATCAAATACAATATCCCGGCCGGGGGACCGGCGCCGGAAAGCATCACCGGCGCGATCCATGCCCGGACCGCTGAAATAACCGAATACAGGATCGTCGACGGGCCGGACGTGGATCTGTCGGTTGAGGGCGAGTCGGTTCTTGGCGGCATGGTCGTCGAGGTAATCGATCCGGTGGCGATCTATGCCGAACTCATGGGCTCGCTCTTCGATTTCGATGCCATCCGGTTGCTGTTCGCCGACGGCTTCCGGATGCGTTTCGACGCCATGCACGCCGTCACCGGCCCCTATGCCAAAACGATCCTGGAGGACCAACTCGGCGCGGAACCCGGTACCGTGGTGAACGCCGAGCCCTTGCCGGATTTCGGCGGCGGACACCCGGATCCGAACCCGGTCTACGCGGCGGCGCTGATGGCGGAAATGTTCTCCGACGGCGCTCCCGATTTCGGTGCGGCCTCGGACGGGGACGGCGACCGCAACATGATCGTCGGTCGCCACACCTACGTCACCCCGTCGGACAGCCTCGCCGTGCTGGCGGCGAACGCCCATCTCGCGCCGGGCTATGCCTCCGGTATTGCCGGCGTCGCCCGATCGATGCCGACGTCGCGGGCTGCCGACCGGGTCGCTGCGAAGCTGGGTGTCGAGGCCTTCGCCACGCCGACCGGGTGGAAATTCTTCGGGACCCTCCTCGATGCCGGTCGGGTGACGATCTGTGGTGAGGAGAGTGCCGGCACCGGCTCAAGCCACGTGCGCGAGAAGGATGGATTGTGGGCCGTGCTCCTGTGGCTCAATGTACTTGCGGCCAAGAAGATGTCGGTCGCGGGCGTCATGGCGGAGCACTGGGCGACCTACGGTCGCGACTATTACTCGCGGCACGACTACGAGGAGGTCGATAAGGCGGCGGCTGAAACGCTCATGGACGATCTGCGCGCCGCCCTCGGCGATCTGCCGGGCACGGAGATCGAGGGGCTGACCGTCACCGATGCCGACGACTTCTCCTATACCGATCCGGTCGATGGATCGACCGTGGAGAGACAGGGGATCCGGATCGTGTTCGGGGAGGCCGCGCGCGGCGTGTTGCGGCTATCCGGGACCGGAACGGTCGGTGCCACGCTGCGCGTCTATCTCGAACGCTACGAGCCCGATCCGTCGAAACAGGGCGAGGATCCGCAACAAGCGCTGTCCCAAGTCTCCGCGGCGATCCAGACGCGTGCGGGGATTGCGGAACGGCTCGGCCGCACGGAACCGGACGTTCGAACCTGAGCAACATCTCGTGGGGTCGGTTCGACTCGCCGGGTTAGCTGACGATCGGACGACGGAGGTGGCGCAGCACGCCCTGTAAAGCTGCTACAACTGACACGTTCTCGTCGACGACGTTGCGGCAGTCTAGAGGATCGTCGACGATCTGCGAGGTCCGGCCTGTGGACAGCGGAATGTCCTCGTTTCGCGTCGCCGCGTTCAGCGAATTTCTCCACGCTTTCGGTATGTTGGCCGCCGCTTTCCGGGCCACGGATCGTTCCTTCTGGCTGGACAGATGCTCCAGGCGACATAGGTACAGCTACCAACCGGCGGTCGCATGAGGCCGCAGAAAAGGAGTGTCGCTATGACCGAACTTTCCCCGAACGAAGCTAGGCAGGGCCGTCGAGGTAAGCCTGTGCTTGTCGTCCTCGCCGTGTCCTGCGCTATCGCGATTGTCGCCATTGGCGCCGTGGCCTTGTTCTCGGGTTAGAGGCTCTTCGCAAGAAGTGCTTGCCCCCGGGACGCGGCTGAACTGTTTGCGCGATCATCACTTTTGGTTTTTGCGACGACCTGTCCGTCCTCGACTGCTACGCCAGATCTGTCGATGCCCAACGGGCATCGGCTGGGTTCGGCGTCAGTGATGTCTAGATGAAGTGGTGGGCGCGGCTGGGATTGAACCAGCGACCCCTGCCGTGTGAAGGCAGTGCTCTCCCGCTGAGCTACGCGCCCGGTCCCGTTCGGGAGAGCGGTATCTACGGGGCCGTGCGGAGCTTGTCAATCTCTGTGCGAGACCAACGCGCCATCACAAGCCGAGCAGTGCCGGCAGGTCGCTGATAGCATCGATCAGGGCGTCCGCGTCGATCTCTGTAAGCGGTGTCCGGGCATAGCCATAGCTCACGAGAACCGCTCCCGTACCGGCACTTCTGGCGACCGCCATGTCGTGCTCGTTGTCGCCGACCATCACCGTCGCGTCGGCGGTCGCGCCGAGCAATGACACCGTGTCGGCCAGGTGCCGCGGGTCGGGCTTCCGGTACGGGAACCGGTCGCCTCCGGCCACGACGTCCAGATGCGCCGCGAAGCCGAGCTGCTCAAGGACCATCTCCGCCGGCCGCTGAGGTTTGTTCGTGCAGACCGCGAGCTTCAATCCCGCTGCCTTCAACCGCGCGACCGTCTCGATGGCGCCCGGATAGGGACGGGTGTTGCCGGCGACGTCGCTCTCGTACTCGGCGACGAACCGGGGTACCAAGCCGTCAAGCGCCGAGTCGTCCGCCGGGAGTCCTGTTGCCGCCCAAGCCCGCTGCACGAAGACCCGACTGCCGTCGCCGATAAAACGGCGCACTTCCGTCCCTGTGAGGGGGCGGCGTCCCTCGGCCGCGAGAAGACGGTTGGCAGCGGCGCCCAGATCGTCGGCGCTGTCTATCAAGGTGCCGTCGAGGTCGAAGACCACGGCGGCCGGTTTCGACGGGAGAGGCATAAGGTCCTTGAGCTTCGCTGATGAGCGGGGACTTGGAAACGTCTGCGTCTGTTACACTCCGTTGCAAAACGTGTCTTCGTCAATCGTGCGACCCGATGGCATTTTCCTCGCGCCGGAAGGTCGGACCTTCGGCGGACCTGAACCGATCCAGAGAAGGAGCCAGTGGCCGATGAACGAGCGAGTTGCCGCGGTGATCCTGTCCGCGGGCATGGGCACGCGGATAAAGTCGTCCCTGCCCAAGGTGCTGCATCCCGTTGCGGGCAAGCCGATGATCGCTTGGGTCCTTGATACGGTGGCGGCGGCGGGGGCTGATCCGGTAGTCGTGGTTACCGCGCCGTCCCATGACCGGGTGCGCGATGCCGTCAGCAGCAGGGCGGCGCTTGCCGTTCAGGATCCGCCTCTCGGGACCGGCCACGCCGTGCTCGCCTCGGCGGACGCGCTCGAAGGCTGGTGCGCCGGGGGCGGCACGGTCCTGGTGTGCTTCGGCGACACCCCCCTCATCACCCCCGAAACGCTTTCGAGCTTGGTTGCCGCCCGGCGCAGGCCAGACGACCCGGCGGTCGTCGTCCTGGGCTTCGAGCCGAGCGATCCGGCGCTTTACGGGCGTCTCATCACCGGTTCCGACAGCAGTTTGCAGCGGATCGTCGAGGCCCGCGACGCAGCACCGGATGAACTCGCGGTTCGGCTATGCAACGGCGGCGTGATGGCGATCGACGCGGCGATCCTCTTCGAGCTGTTGCGCCAGATCGGCAATGCCAATGCCAAGGGCGAATACTATCTGACCGACTTGGTCGCGATTGCGCGAGAGCGCGGCCGGCGCTGCGCCGTCGTCACCTGCGATCCGGTCGAGACCCAAGGTGTTGATAGCCGGGTCGGTCTTGCCCGAGCCGAAGCGGCGATGCAGGGCCGGTTGCGTACGCTGGCGATGGACGGTGGCGTGACCATGACGGCACCGGACACGGTCTATCTGTGTCACGACACTCGGCTTGGCCAGGACGTGACGGTCGGCCCGCACGTGGTCTTCGGCCCGCAGGTCGTCGTGGAGGAGCGTGCCGAGATTCGCGCCTTTAGCCATCTCGAAGGCGCTCATGTCGGAACCGGCGCTTCGGTCGGTCCCTATGCCCGGTTGCGTCCCGGCGCGCGGATCGGTGCGGATGCCCATATCGGCAATTTCGTCGAGGTGAAGAACGCCGATGTGGAAACCGGGGCCAAGGCCAACCACCTGAGCTACATCGGCGACGCCCGGATCGGCGCCGGCGCGAACATCGGTGCCGGAACCATCACCTGCAACTACGACGGCTACAACAAGCACCACACGGATATCGGCGCCCGGGCCTTCATCGGCTCCAACACCGCCCTGGTCGCGCCGGTGAAAGTGGGGGACGGCGCCATTGTCGGAGCCGGATCCACGGTGACCAGCGATGTCGATGCCGATGCCCTGCTGGTGGTCCGTGCCGCGGCCAAGACCGTCGCCGGCGGCGGCGAGCGCCTGCGTCAGCGGAACAGCGCCAAGAAGAACGCTTCGAAGCAGAAAGGCTGATCCATGTGCGGGATCGTGGGCGTGTTGTCGGACAAGCCGGCCGCGCCGTTGATGATGGACGCGCTTCGGCGCTTGGAGTATCGCGGCTACGACTCGGCCGGTCTCGCAACCGGAAGCGGCGGTGCGCTGGATCGGCGGCGGGCGGCGGGGAAGTTGTCGGCGTTGCAGGATGTGCTGGAGGCGGCGCCGTTGCCCGGAACCTCCGGGATCGGCCATACCCGTTGGGCGACCCACGGTCCGCCCAACGTCGAGAATGCGCATCCCCATGTCGCCGGGCGGGTTGCGGTCGTCCACAACGGAATCATCGAGAACCACGCCGCACTGCGGGCCGAACTGATCGCTGCCGGGGCCTCGTTCGAGAGCGCCACGGACACCGAGGTCGTCGCCCATATGCTGGACCGGGAGATTGCTGACGGCGCGTCTCCTGAACAGGCGATGGCAAGGGTGATGCCGCGGTTGACCGGCGCCTTTGCCTTCGTGGTGTTGGTGGCGGGCGAGGAGGATCTGCTGCTGGCCGCCCGCCGGGCGTCGCCTCTGGCGATCGGCCTTGGCGACGGAGCGGCCTATGTCGGCTCAGACGCGGTGGCCCTGGCTCCGATCACCCGGCGGATCGTCTATCTCGAAGACGGCGACTGGGCCGTCCTACGCCGCTCTGGCGTTCAGGTTTTTGCCGGTGACGGTACTCCCGTCGAGCGCCGGGAACAGATCTCGACGGTCTCCGCGGCGATGATCGGCAAAGGCAACTACCGTCATTTCATGGAAAAGGAGATCCATGACCAGCCGGAGGCGATCGCCCATACCCTGCACGCGGTGATCGACCCTGGAACCGGCAAGGCAACCCTGCCGCCGCCGCTGGATACGGCGGAGACGGTGGCGAAGATCACGATCCTGGCCGCAGGAACGAGCTATTATGCAGGGCTGACCGCCCGGTACTGGCTTGAGAGCATCGCCGGTATCGCCTGCGAGGTGGAACTCGCTTCCGAGTTTCGCGATCGCAAGGCCGTTTTGCCGGACGGCGGGGTCGCCATCGCGGTTTCCCAGTCGGGCGAGAGCCTGGACACGCTCATGGCGTTGCGCCACGCGAAAGCCCTTGGGCAGAAGGTGTTGGCCCTCGTCAATGTCCCGGAAAGCACTATTGCCCGCGAGTCCGACGGGGTGCTCCTGACTCGGGCGGGACCGGAATTCGGGGTCGCCTCGACCAAGGCGTTCACCGCCCAACTCACCGCCTTTCTCGGCCTCGCCGTCGCGCTCGGGGCCGCCCGCGGTCATATCGACGCGGGAGAGGTTTTGCGCCTCGTCAAGGCGCTGGAGGCGGTGCCTGGGCGGGTGGCGGACGTGCTCAAGGACACGGGGCCCTATCAGATTATCGCGCACGATCTCGCCAGGGCGCGCGACGTGCTCTATCTCGGGCGGGGGCTCTCCTATCCGATCGCGTTGGAAGGGGCGCTGAAGCTCAAGGAGATCACCTATGTCCATGCCGAAGGCTACGCCGCGGGAGAGATGAAGCACGGACCGATCGCGCTGATCGACGAGCATGTGCCGGTCGTCATCGTCGCCCCGAGCGACGGCTGGTTCGACAAGACCGCTTCCAACATGGCGGAGGTGAGGGCGCGGGGCGGCAAGGTGATCCTGCTGACCGACAAGGCCGGCGCAGCGGCGCTGGGCGACGGAGCGGACCATCTGGTCGTGCTGCCTGACGTGCCGTCGGAGGTGGCGCCGATCCTCTATACCGTGCCGGTCCAGCTCATGGCTTACCTTGCGGCGGTCGAGAAGGGAACGGACGCCGATCAGCCGCGCAACCTGGCGAAAAGCGTGACGGTCGAGTGACCGCCGCCGACGCCGAAAGGCTATTCGAGCGCTGGTGCACACCCGGCCGGCCGGAAACGCGGCCCGGCGACATCGCGCTCGGTGATCAGGCAACCCGGGGGACCCTGGCGGTCGCTGGCGCTCAGAAGGAAATCGTCGACGAGGTTCGCACCTACCTTTGGGAGCCGGCGGAACCGGCGCAGGGCGATCCCTGTGTCGTCCTGGTTCACGGTTGGGGCTCGCGCGCGAGCCATTTCGCCGCGGTGATCCGCACCCTGACGGCGGCCGGTGTGCGTTGCGCCGCCTTCGATGCTCCCGGGCATGGCGAGAGCGGCGGGAGCACGGCCAGCCTGCCGCGTATCGCCGCCGGACTGCGTGGCCTCTGCGCGCAACTCGCAGCGGCCGATTTGCCGGCGACGGCGGTGGTCGGGTACTCGTTCGGCGGTCTGGCGGCAGGTGTCGCCTGCGTCCCGGATCTTATTGCCGGGCCGCCGCTTCGGGTGCCGGCTTTGGCGCTGGTCTCCACTCCGCTCAACCTCGCCTCCGCGACACGCCGCTGGCTTGAGATGGCGGGAGAGCCGCAGTCCCGCAGGGGAGACCTGATGACGGTTCTCGGTCGGCGCGGCTTCGACGGGGACCAGTTCGACCTGTCGAGAGTAGCGGATCGGTTGCCGTCACGCCTCTTGCTGCTGCACGACAGGGGCGACGAGGAGGTCCCGCTGTCGGACGCCGAGGCCCTGGCGGCCAGGCGGCCTGACGCGACGCTGGTACGGACCGATCGCTTCGGTCATGCGCGGATGTTGCTGGCGCGGCCGGTCGTGCGGTCGATCGTCGATTTCATTCGGCCGGAACGCGACGGGTTGACGGTATCGTGATTTCATCCGCCGGCGGCCGTCGCCCATCTCTGCTTGAGCATGGCGTCCATGGAGGCAGGAAATGCTCACGCGATTTGTCGGCGGTGCGGCGCTGGTCGCCCTGGTTGCCGCCGCTCTGTCCGGCCCGGCGGAAGCTCGCCGGATCGACGAGGTCAGAGCCAAGGTGCAGGCCGTGATAGAGGATCTCGGTATCGACCGTTCCCGCATACGAGAGATCTTCGTCACGCCGGACCATGGGGGCGGCGAGGCGCCGGGTTCCCAGTCCTATAGCGCCTGGCTGGCCTTCACGGATTGCGACGGCAATCTGGCGATTCGTCTATCGGGAACGGCAGCGGTCCGGACGATCTACACGACGGGCGACTGCGCCGTCCCAGGCGTCTCCAAGGCCGATTGATCCTTCCGTGGCGTATCGTCGTCTCCTTGGCGACTGATCTTTTTCGCGCCCCCCGAGCTTGGGCGGACGCCTGAGGCGACTGTCCATGTTCGCGGGCGCGCGGATATCGACCCCTATGCGTTACGCGCCCTTCAATTCGCCGCAGCCCTGCCTATAGTAGGAGCTACGCGACAATCACATCCGTCACGAAGGCACGCGTCACGGGACGTTTGCCATCGGACGCACGCCACCAGGGCACATGAGGGAGCTAACCGTTATGGATCTCGCGAGCCGTCTGAAGGATCCCGATCTCTTCAAGCAGCAGGCTTACATCGACGGCGAATGGGTCGGCGCCGACGGCGGCGGCACCGTGGATGTCGAGGACCCGGCAACCGGCAAGAAGCTCGGCACAGTGCCGGATATGGGCGAGGCGGAGACCCGGCGTGCGATCGAGGCCGCCAACGCCGCCTGGAAGGGCTGGCGCGAGAAGACGGGCAAGGAGCGCGGCCAGATCCTGCGCAAGTGGTTCGAATTGATGATGGCCGCGCAGGACGATCTCGGCGCCATCATGACCGCCGAACAAGGCAAGCCGCTGGCCGAGGCCAAGGGCGAGATCGCCTACGGCGCCTCCTTCGTGGAGTGGTTCTCCGAGGAGGCAAAGCGCAACTACGGCGACGTCATCCCCAATCACGCGCCGGGCAAGCGGATCGTTGTGATCAAGCAGCCGGTGGGCGTCGTCGGCGCGATCACGCCGTGGAATTTCCCGAACTCGATGATCACCCGCAAATGCGCACCGGCTCTCGCGGTCGGCTGCCCGGTCGTGATCAAGCCGGCGAAGCTGACCCCATACTCGGCCCTGGCGCTCGCGGTTCTGGCCGAGCGTGCGGGAATTCCCAAAGGCGTGTTCAACGTCGTCGTCGGCAAGAGCGCGTCTGCGATCGGCAATGAGCTCGCCACCAATCCGATCGTGCGCAAGATCGGGTTCACCGGGTCCACGCCGATCGGCAAGCAACTCATGGCCACGGCCGCCGGTACGGTGAAGAAGGTGAGCCTCGAACTCGGCGGCAACGCGCCGATGATCATTTTCGACGACGCCGACATCGACGCGGCCGTCGCGGGAACCATCCTGTCCAAGTTCCGCAACACCGGTCAGACCTGCGTGTGCGCCAACCGGATCTTCGTCCAGGACGGCATCTACGAGAAGTTCTCCGAGGCCCTGTCGGCCGCCGTCGCGAAGATGAAGCAGGGCGCCGGTTTCGACGAAGGGGTGGTGCTCGGCCCGCTGATCGAGGGCTCGGCCGTCGACAAGGTGGAGGAGCACGTTCAGGACGCCGTCGCCAAGGGAGCGAAGGTCGCCACCGGCGGCGCACGCGCGACCGACCTGGGCGCCAACTTCTTCGCGCCCACGGTTCTGACCGGGGCGACGACCGACATGAAGATATTCCGGGAGGAGACATTCGGCCCGGTGGCGCCGCTGTTCCGCTTCAAGACCGAGGAGGAGGTCATCCGGCAAGCCAACGACTCAGAATACGGATTGGCGAGCTACTTCTACGCGCGCGACCTGGGCCGCGTTTGGCGCGTCGCCGAGGCGCTGGAATACGGGATGGTCGGCGTGAACGACGGGGCGATCTCGACCGAGGTGGCACCGTTCGGCGGTATGAAGGAAAGCGGTCTCGGTCGCGAAGGTTCCAAGTACGGCACCGAGGAATTCACCGAGATCAAGTACATCCTGATGGGCGGCATCGGCGCGCCGTAAGCCGCTCCGTCAGATCGCAGAAACCGCGGGCCGGGCAGGGATCACTGTCCGGCCCGTGCCTTGTTGTACTCCTCTATGCTGATCTCGCCTGCGAGGAACCGCCGCTGGAGTTCGGCCTGCGGCAAGGTACTCAAGCTCTGCTGAGGTGCGGCCGGCAGTGAGGGTGTCGGCGCAGGGGCGGGTGGAGCTGAGGAGCTGGGCGGCGGAGCTTTGGACTCGAGGGTCCTGGTCGGAGCCTGCATGGACGGTGCCCGTGCGAGTTTTCTCCGGTCCTGTTCGGCCGAAGAGAAGTCCTTGACCAGGAACCTCGCATCATCGAACGCCGCTAGACGTTGCCCAACGATCTGACCGGCCACGAGACCACGGCGTCCGGCGTACCAGGCGATACCCTCGGGATGAAACTGGTAATCGAGAATGACCCGCAGGTCGGACAGGGAGCGGGTCTCGTTGAGATCAGAGTCATTGAAGCTGCGCGTCGTCGTGACCTGGGTGACCTGCTCTTCGCCCTGGAAAGAGAAGTCGCCGATATAGGTCGCTTGGCCTGCCGACACGATGAAGCGCGGGGCATCTGGCGTTAGGTGGCCGCCGTCGGAGAAAGCGATCTCCTCGTGCGTCATTTCCGCCGCCGCGGCGCTGGCGGCGGCGACCACCAGGGTCGCGGCGAGGCCGACAAACGGGTTGCCCCCGATGAACTGAACGTTGCTGTAGGTCTTCGTAATCTCCACACTTTCGATTGCGTAGTGACCAGGGGGAACGACATAGGTCCAGTAGCGATCGTTCCGCCCGAGCTGCGCTTGTGTCGCGTATTTCACCTCGATCACATCGGGGTCGGTCGCATCCTCGTCGTCTGCAGTGCGCGCGCCAACGAACCTGTTGGTGGTCGGATCATATCGGCGGATTGTCATCGTCAGCGGTGTTTGCAGAAGCAACGGATCGCGCTCCAGGACGAACAGGATCGCTCCCTTGTCCTGCGCCAACTCCAGAGAACCATCGTCCTTCATCGGAACGGACCTGGGCGCGCATCCCCACAATGCGACGGAGCCGGCAATCAAGGTGAGAGCGATTGTGAAAGCTCGGCGCATCGAACGGGTGCTCCCCCAGGTCGAGCCTGAGAAGATGCGGCCTGTCCGGACCGATCTTCTCGACAGCTACGGAAAATAGAAATTCCCGATATCCGATTCCTGCGATGATGCCAACCGGTCCATTCCGGTCCGGAAAGGCTCTGTCCCCGATCGCCGGGGGTAACCTTCTGCGCTGCGCTGCACTATGTTCGCGTCGACGGAACGCATGAACATGCGCAAGCGGGAGAACGGCGATGGCCGGCTACGACTACGATCTCATCACCATCGGCGGCGGGTCCGGCGGGGTACGCGCCTCGCGCATGGCCGGACGCTACGGCGCCAAGGTCGCCGTGGTCGAGGAACTGCGGGTCGGTGGGACCTGTGTCCTGCGCGGATGCGTGCCCAAGAAGCTGCTGGTCTACGGCTCGCACCTGCCCCACGAGATCGAGGACATGCGGGGCTATGGCTGGTCGGTCGAGGACGTCAGCCATGACTGGAAGGCGCTGATCGCTGCCAAGGAGAAGGAGCTCGACCGGCTCCACGGCATCTACCTAAACCTGCTGAGCGGCGCCGGAAACGACGTACTGGACGGCAAGGGGAAGATCGTCGATCCGCACACGGTCGAGGTCGCCGGCAAGCGCTATACCGCCGAACGGATCCTGATCGCCACCGGCGGCTGGCCCAGCCTGCCCGACGTGCCCGGTATCGAAAACGCCATCACCTCCAACGAAGCCCTCGAATTGCCGGAACGCCCGCAGCGGGTGGCCGTCGTCGGCAGCGGCTTCATCGCCGTGGAGTTCGCCGGGATCTTCCATGGCTTCGGCAGCGAGACGCACCTGATCTACCGCGCGCCGAAGGTGCTTCGCGGCTTCGACGAGGACGTCCGCACCTCCCTGACCGAGGAAATGGCCAAGAAGGGCATCAACCTGCATGCCGAGACTTTGCCGTCCCGTATCGAGAAGGCGGAGGACGCCTACCTGGTCCACCTGACCGACGGGGAGGTGCTTGAAGTCGACGCGGTGATGTACGCGACCGGCCGGCACCCGAACTCCAAGGGGATCGGCCTGGAGGAGGTCGGGGTTGAGATGGAGGCCAACGGGGCGGTGAAGGTGGACGCGTATTCCCGCACGAACATCCCCTCGATCTGGGCGATCGGCGACGTGACCAACCGGATCAACCTGACGCCGGTGGCGCTGGCCGAGGGCTCCTGCTTCGCCGAGACCGAGTTCAACGACAACCCGATGTCGCCCGACCACGAGAACGTCGCGAGCGCGGTCTTCAGCCAGCCGCCGGTCGGGACGGTCGGGCTCACCGAGACCGAGGCGCGCGAGACGTACGGAGCGCTCGACGTCTATATGTCCGGGTTCCGGCCCATGAAATACACGCTCACCGAGAACACCGAACGCGGCATGATGAAGTTGATCGTCGACCGGGCCAGCCAGAAGGTGGTCGGCGCTCATATGGTCGGCCTCGACAGCCCGGAGATCATCCAGGGCGTGGCGATCGCGGTGAAGATGGGGGCGACCAAGAAGGACTTCGACCGGACGATCGGCATCCACCCGACCGCCGCCGAGGAGTTCGTCACCATGCGCGAGAAGCGGCCGGACCCCGAGGAGCGGCAGGCGGCCGAGTAGGCCTCCGTGTCAGGCCTGGGTCCCGCCGGAACCGACGGCTGCCCAGCGCCGCAGCGCGCCGGCGACCCGCTGCATCACCGGCTCCCAGGCGTCGTCCGTGTCCTGCCGGAACACGCGGGTATTCGGGTACCAGAGGGAGTCCTCGCGGGTCAGCCCCCAACGCCAATCCGGTTTGGTCGGCAACAGCGTCCAGCAGTCCTTGCCGAGGGCGCCGGCGAAATGGACGGTGTTGTTCGCCGGACACAGGACCAGATCGACCGCCGCCACCAGCGCCGCCAGGCCGTCCAGGTCGAGGATCGGCTCGATCCCGTGGCTATGGTCGATCGGCTGTCCGATCTCGTCGGCGAAGGCGTCCAGATCCTCCTGCTTCAGGCCGTATTGCAGCGAAATCAGGGCGATGCCGGGCACCGCTGCGATCTCTTGCCAGAGCCCGATCGGGATGCTGCGCCGGCCACCTGTCTTCGGCGCGACCGAGCGCCAGGTGATGCCGACGAGCTTCTCGCCGGGATGGCGTCGCTTAAGGTCAGCCCGCAGCGATGCCACCCGCTCGGGCTGGGGAACGATCCAGGGCTCCGGACGCGCCTCTCCGCCGCAGAACAGCGCGAGCCGGTGCGGCAGGTCGCCCAGCGCGATCTGAAGGTCGCAGCCATGGTGATCCTCCAGGGCACCGGAGGGGTTGGAGACGTCCGGCACCTCGACCCCCGGTAGGCTCCGCCGCAGGATGGGTCTAATCCGCGGCTCCGTCAGAACCGTCAGTCGGGCGCCCCGGCGTAGCAGATAGGGGGCGAGGGTCAGGAACTGCACCTCGTCGCCGATGCCCTGCTCGCCCCAGACCAGCAGCCGTTTTCCGGCGATGTCCTGGTCGGTCCATTCGGGGATCGCGAAGTACCGCACGAAGGGGGCCGCGTCCGGCGAGTCGAGGCGTCGGCGATGTTCTTCCCATCCCTCGGCGAACCGTTCCTGCGCGAGCAAAGCGAGCGCCGTATTCAGATGGGCGAGCGCATGCTGGTCGCGGATGCGGGTCGCGTACCACCCGTATTTAGCGGCGGAGGCCGCGTCACCGGTCCGGCCGAGTTCGACACCGATATTGTACCAGGCATCGGGATCGTCCGGCCGCATGCAGGCGCCCTTCCGCAGCCACCAGAGCACCCGGGCGCGGGTCGGGTCCCGGGTCGAGAGCAGCGCGAGCCGGTTGTAGGGCTCGGGTGCGTAGGGGTTCATCGATAGCGCCCGCCGGGCCCAGCGCTCTTCGTCCAGCAGGCCTGCGAGTTCGCAACTCGCCGATGTGTTGGTTGGGTCGATCAGCAGGCCGCGCTTGAATGGAAGCGTCGCCTCCTCGGGCCGTCCGAGCTTCTGGAGGGTCCGCGCCAGATTGAAGTTCGCCGGAGCATGATCGTTCGATCTGCCAAGACTTCTGCGGAAGTACTCTTCGGCGACGGTCCACTCACCCCGCCCGAACGAGAGCAGTCCGCGGTTGTTGAGAATGTTCGGATTTCCGGGCTGTATGGCGAGCGCCCGCCCATAGCATCGCTGGGCGCCGGCCGTGTCGCCGATATCCCTCAATGCGTTTCCCTGATTGAAAGCGCCGGCCGGTGAGGCCGGGTACAGGATTTGCACCCGTCGGAATCTCTGAATCGCGGCGGCCTTGGCGCCAGCGCCCGACAGGTCGTTCCCAATCTCGATATGGCCGTCGGCGTCGACCGGCGACAGGATGATACGGCGGCGCAGCGCCTGGTCGCGGCCGACACCCCGTTCCACAAGGGACAGGCCGCCCAGGTTGTCCGGTCGATCCGGTGCCAGCAACAGCGCTCGTCGATAGCAGGGAATGGCGATGTCCGGACGCACCAGGTGTTTGGCCACGCCGCCCAGGTTGCCCCACGCCGCGGCGTTGCGCGGGTTCAGTCGGACGGCCTGTTCGATCAGCCGGGCTGCATCGAGCGGCTGGCCTTCCTCGAACCGAAGGGTGCCGAGCAGATTGAGGGCGTCGGCACGGTACGGATCTCCCTCCGGGACCTTCGCGTAGAGTCTCGCGGCGCGGCTCCGGAACCCGGCCTTCTGCAAACGGATGCCTTCATGCAGTAGGTTGAGGGATTGATCGTTCACGGCGCATGGTTTCCTTCGATTCCAGAAAACCAGCGACTTCGGCGATGACCGGCACCCAATCCCCGTCGCGCCGCTGGCGATACAGGCGGGTGTTTTCATACCATAGGTTGTCGGCGCCGTCCTCCCCCCAGCGCCAATCCGGGTCGACCGGCAGCAAGACATGACTGGGGATGCCGAGCGCTCCGGCGAAATGGACGGTGTTGTTCGGCGGCGAGACGACACTGTCCATCGCCGAGACGAGCGCCGCCAATCCGTCGAGGTTGACGAGCGGATCGACACCGTGGTCGATATCCAACCTGTCTCCGAAGGCGGCGAGGTCGCCAGCCGACGCTGCGTATTGAAGCGAGACGAGCGCCACGTCCTCGATATCCGAGAGTGGGTACCAGAGCGACGGATGCACTGTCCTCCGCCAGCCGTCCTCGGCCTTGCTCGTCCAGGTGATGCCGACCAATCGCTTGCCGGGGTGCCGGCGTTGAAGTCTCGCGCGGATCATGCGGCGGTGCTCAGGGTCGACCGACAGGTAGGATGAGGGCCGTACCGTTCCGCCGGTGAACAGCCCAAGTGTGGCGGGAAGATCTCCCGCGCAGATCCAGGCCTTGGCGACGGGCAGTGGTTCAAGGACGCCGTCTGTATCCGGGGCGACCACCTGAACGTCGGGGAAGCTGCGCCGAACCAGGGACCGCAGGCGTTGGTTGACAAGCAGCGTGAGCGATCCGACCCGGTCGCGGACAGCCGAGACCAGGGTCAAGAACATGATCGTGTCGCCGATCCCCTGTTCAGTCAGCAGGCGCAACCGGCCGCCTATCGGTCTGCCGTCCCATTCGGGCAAATCCGGCCAGACCGACGCCGGATCGGCGCCGAGCGTGCCATGACGGGCGCGATACAATGGCCATCCCGCTTCAAAGTCGCCCCGCCTGAGGTGCAATACGGCGGCATTCATGCCTGCCATGACAAACGGTGCGCCCGCAGCTTTGGACCAGGCGCATGTCCGAAGGGCAAACGCGCTGTCGCCCAGGCGCTTCTTGACGTTGCCGATATTGATCCAGGCATGCCAGTCGCCCGGGTCGAGCAACACGCAGCGCCGACCGGCGATGTCGGCTTCCGCAGCCCGTCCGAGATGCCAGAGCGCAAGCGCTTCGCGTTGGCGCGGCGGAGCGGCGAGCGGGTCGGCGGTGCGCGCGCGCCGCGACCAGGTCAAAGCCTCCAGAGGCGCATCCGTCATCCGGGTCCCGGCCCAGGCATGCATGGGCCGGGGGTCGTTGGCGCGGATGACGATGAGGCGCCGGATCTGCTCTGGAGGCAGGGTCGTGGTCATCAGGCGGAAGCGGGCTCCTTCAGCTCGACCTCCATAAATACCACCTCGCCCGGGCCCTCGTTGATCACGTCATGCTCGACGCCGGCGGGGCGGATATAGGGCTGACCGACGACCATCTCTGCGGCGACGTCGCCATCCGGAGTGGCGATGCGGAGCGGCCCGCCGGTGGTTGGGACGATGACGTAGGCCATCTCGTGCTTGTGCCATCCGGTCGAGGAGCCGGGCGCCAGGCGCCATTCGGTCACCCGTACCTTCTCGTCGTCGATATGCATGGTTGATTCTGCAGGCGAATAGGTGGTCGTCATGGAGCCCTCGCGGAGTTGGATAGGGGCAACGATGCCCGGTCGAAAGACGCGGTGCAACGGACAGCGCGGCGGGGTGGCAGCCTTTGGTCGACGGCTCTGGCGCGAATCGGCTTCCAGTCGCGGGAGCACGCTGATAGAAACCTTTGAAAAAGCGCGAGAAGACTTCGACACCCCAATCCTCCGAGGGAGGGCGAGATGACGACCGAGTGGACCCCGACGACCTGGCGTGACCGGCCGATCCGGCAGGTGCCTGAGTATCCCGACCGGGAAAAGCTTGACGGCGTCTTATCGACCTTGCGGACGTTTCCGCCGCTCGTCTTCGCTGGCGAGACCCAGCGTCTGCGCTCTTCTCTGTCGGAAGTCGCCGCGGGCAAGGCGTTCCTGCTGCAGGGCGGCGACTGCGCCGAGAGCTTCGCCGAGTTCTCCGCGGACAACATCCGCGACACCGTGAAGGTGTTGCTGCAGATGGCGGTGGTCCTGACCTTCGGCGCGGCGCTGCCCGTCGTGAAGATCGGCCGGTTGGCCGGCCAATTCGCCAAGCCGCGCTCCGCGCCGACCGAGGTGATCGACGGCGTCGAGCTGCCGAGCTACCGCGGTGACATCATCAACGGGATGGAGTTCGAAGAGGGGTCCCGCATACCCGATCCGGAGCGCCTGCTGCGCGTCTACAACCAGTCGGCGGCGACGCTGAATCTGGTCCGTGCCTTCGCCACGGGCGGTCTCGCCAATCTCGAGGATGTGCATCGCTGGACCTTGAGCTTCGTCGAGAAGAGCCCCGAGGGCGAGAAGTTCGAGCAGATCGCCGGGCGGATCGAGGAATGCCTCGCGTTCATGCGGGCCTGCGGCGTAACGCCGGAGAGCGTGGCCCAGCTTCGCGAGACCGACGTTTATACCAGCCACGAGGCGCTTCTGCTCGACTACGAGGAAACGCTCACCCGGCGCGATACGATCACCGACGATCGCGGCTGGTACAACACCGCCGCCCACATGGTTTGGATCGGCGACCGGACGCGCAACCTCGATGGCGCACATGTCGAGTACTTCAAGGGCATCCACAATCCGATCGGCCTCAAGTGCGGCCCGAGCCTGGAGCCCGACGAACTGATCAAGCTGATTGACGTGCTGAACCCGGAAAACGATCCCGGCCGGCTGACGCTCATCGCGCGGTTCGGGTCCGACAAGGTGCGCGAAGGCCTGCCGCCGCTGGTCCGCGCCGTCGAGCGGGAGGGCCGCCAAGTCGTCTGGTCCTGCGATCCGATGCACGGCAACACGGTCAAATCCTCGACCGGCTACAAGACTCGGCCGTTCGACCGGATTCTCGGTGAGGTGCGGTCGTTCTTCGAGGTTCACGAGGAGGAAGGAACCTACGCCGGCGGCGTTCATTTCGAGATGACCGGCCGCGACGTGACCGAGTGCATCGGCGGTGCGACCGGCGTCACCGAGGAAGCCCTGTCCGATCGGTATCACACTCACTGCGACCCGCGCCTCAATGCCGCCCAGTCGCTCGAACTGGCCTTCCTTGTGGCCGAGATGCTGGTTCGCCGCCGTGGCGGAGTGGGTGCTCAGCCGTTCAAGGCGGCGAGCTGACACAACCGTACTTTCGCGGCGGACCGCCGATATAGGTGGGGGGCGGCTTCCGCATCCCCTCTTTTCCCCGCAGCGTCGCAGGCGCTAGTCTCTAACGCCTTGAGACTGGTGGACCGTCCAATGAGCGCGATCGAACGGGATGACGACGACCGGCCGGTGCCGACCGGAAACGATTGGCCGACGACCCTGCGTCACCCGACACCCGATACCTTGTCCGGGTATGTCGACAAGTATTTCGCCCGAACCAAGGACTGCGTCGCCGCTTTCGGCGACAAGAAGGTGACCTACGCCGTCTTCATGCGCCGACCCGTCACCTGTGCCACGCGGCTTGCCGTCGACTGGCTGAAATGGGTGATGGCCGAGCGTGGGGCCGATGTCGAGATCCAGGAATTGCATAAAGAAGGCGCCTGGGTCGGCGCTGGTGAGCCGATTCTCTACATCACCGGCTCGTTCTACCATCTGGTCGATCTGGAGACCCAGTATCTGCAGAAGCTCGGCGCCGCATGCGTGGCCGCCTACAACGCATACAACATGTGCGTGGAGCTGCCGAACACCGCCTTCCTCGCCATGGACGCGCGGCACTGTGCCGGCACCGAGATGGCCGAGATCATGGCCTACGGCGCCAGCGTCGGGTCGCGCAAGGCAAAGAACAAGGTCGGCGCCATCGGCTTCATCGGCAACGCCACCGACGCGACGGCTCATTACTTCGATCAGAAACGCGGTTTCGGTACCATGCCACACGCGCTCATCGGCTATGCCGGTTCGACGGTGCGGGCAGCCGAGATGTTCCACGAAACCCATCCGGGCGAGAACCTGACCGTCTTGGTCGACTATTTCGGTCAGGAGTTCACCGATGCGCTTGCCGTGGCCCGCCGGTTTCCGGATCTGGCGGCCCAGGGCAAGCTCGCGGTGCGGCTCGACACCCATGGCGGGCGGTACATCGAAGGGCTCGACACGGCCGAGGCCTACGCTGTGCTCGACCGTAAGGCACCGGAGGCGATCCGCGGCTACCGCACCGAAGCGGAACTGCGCGCTTTGATCGGGACCGGCGTGTCGGCGGCGGCGATATGGTCGATGCGAGAGCGTCTCGATGCCGAGGGCTTTCCCAAAGTGCGCATCGTCGCGTCCTCGGGCTTCGGGCCGGAGAAGTGCCGTGTGATGGCCCTGGCGAAGGCGCCGGTGGACGTCGTGGGTACGGGATCCTATCTACCTGACAAGTGGAGCGAGACCTACGCCACCGCCGACATCATCGACTACGATGGCGAGCCGCGGGTGAAGGTCGGGCGCGAGTTCCTGCTGCGCAAAGGAGAATCATGACTTCGGACCGATTTCTCGTTGTCGTTCATCAGAAGACCTCAACTCCCGGCCGGGTCGGCCAACTTCTGGAGGAGAGGGGGTATAGTCTGGACCGGCGCTGTCCCTGCATCGGCGACGAACTGCCGACGTCCGTGAGCGAATATGCGGGCGTGGCGGTGTTCGGCGGCCCGATGAGCGCGAACGATTGCCAGAAGCTCGACGGGATTCGCGAAGAAATCGAGTTCACCAAACGCGTCCTCGACGCCGGCGTGCCGTATCTCGGCCTCTGTTTAGGCGGGCAGATCCTGGCCCGTGCCATCGGTGGGACGGTGGAGCCGCATCCGGAAAAGCATGTGGAGATCGGCTACACCGAAGTCGTCCCGACGGCCATCGCCCGCGACGAGGGGCTGTTCGAGCACGCGACCCATTTCTACCAGTGGCACCGGGAAGGCTTCGATCTGCCATCCGACGCGGTGCTCCTGGCCGAAGGGACCAATTCCTTCCCGAACCAGGCCTTCCGCTGTGGCGACAAGGCATACGGCCTCCAGTTTCATCCCGAGATCACGATCGACATGATCCATCGTTGGAACATGGGCGGTGGCCACCGCCTGGGAGCGCCCGGCGGACAGCCTAAACGCGCCCAGGTCAAGGGGTGGGAGCTGTTCAACGATGGTGTGCGGCAGTGGACCCTGGCCCTGTTCGACCGCCTCGGCCTGCATCCGGTCCGGGCGCAGATCCAGACGGCGGCCGAATGACGCGCGCGTATTAGGCTCGCCTATCGCCTCCGGTCGGGCTATCCGGGGACATGCGCGTTCTCTTTGTCACCTCCAACCGACTCGGCGATGCGATCCTGTCGACCGCCGTTCTGGCGCGGTTGCTGGAAGAGCGGCCCGACGCCAGGATCACGGTCGCCTGCGGGCCGGTTGCGGCTACGCTGTTCGACTCCGTCCCCGAGGTCGAGCGAGTGATCGCCTGGCGCAAGGAGAAGGGCGGTCGCCACTGGTGGACGCTTTGGCGCCAGGTGGCCGCGACCCGTTGGGACCGGGTGATCGACATGCGCGGCTCGGCCCTGGCCTGGACTCTGCGCGCCGGAGAGCGGCGGATCTACAGTACACCCCGCGCCGACGGCCATAGGCTGGATCAGATGGCGGCCGCTCTCGGGCTGGAGCCGCCGCTGTCACCGCGTCTCTGGATCGCGCAGACCGACAGCGAGCGGGCCGCCGCGTCGCTGGGAACCGATCACCGGCCGCTTCTCGCGGTGGCGCCGACCGCCAACTGGCCGCCAAAGGCCTGGCCCGGCGACCGCTTCGTCGAACTGATCGATCGCCTCTGCGCACCGGACGGACCATTGCCCGGCGCGCGGGTCCTGGTTGCCGGTGGCCCGGGAGAGCGGGAGCTGGCCGCCCCGGTCCTGGCGGCGGTGCCGTCCGACCGTTTGATCGATCTGGTGGACCGCGCGCCCCTTATGGCCCTGGCGGCGGCTTTCGCGCGCTGCGACCTGGTCGTGGCCAACGACAGCGGCCTGATGCATCTGGCCGCTGCCGCGGGGGCGCCGACGCTCGGCCTGTTCGGACCGAGCCGTGAGGTTCACTACGCGCCGACAGGGCTGACGGCGGCCTGGGTACGGGCTGGCGAGAGAGCCGATGCGCTCCTGGCCCGCTCGGACGAGGCTGGCGGGCAACCGGGCGCGCTCATGGCCGGGCTCTCCGTGGAGGCGGTGGAGACGGCGGCGCTGAGTCTCCTGAAAGCCTCCCCAAACCGGAAACGGCCGGAATCCGCGTAGGAACCGGATCAGCCGAGCGCGCGGCTGAGCGCGTTCATTGCCGCTTCGATCTCGACCTCTGCCATCCGGTCGACCCGATACTCGGCCCCGCCCTCCGGTTCCAGCGCTTCCAGGTTCGGGTACAGCGTCAACGGCGGCGAGCCGCCGAACAGACCCACGGTGGCGGTCCCGGTCGCGGCGGCCAGGTTCAGCATGCCGCTGTCGTTGCCCAGGAAGGCATCAGCCGCCGCGGCGATCGCCGCGGCCTGTCCGATCGGGCGATTGATCGCGAGCACGACGCTGCCGCGTGCGTTCTGCAGAATTCGCTCCGCACTTTCCTTCTCCGCGTCGCCGCCCATCAGGATGACGGTGCCGCCGGTCCTGTCCGTGAAGGCACGGGCCAGAGCGGAGAAATTCCCTTCCGGCCAGCGCTTGAACGCCTCCGACGCGCCGATTCCGAGTGCGAGCCACGGGCGCGGCTGATCGCCGTAGAGCCGTCGGATCTCGGCAACCGCGGCTTTCGGGGGCGTAAGGCGCGGCGTGGGATCCACCGTCAGGCCGTGCGTCCGTAGCAGAAGGGTGGCCTTTTCGGCTTGGTGCAGGTCGCGTCCCTCGTTCGGCAGGTCCCGGTAGCTGCGGCGGTTGGGAATGCCGGCGAGGCGGGTTGCCGTCAGGTAGCGCCATGAACGGTGCAGAATCCAGACCGCCTCCGCCTCGACCTCCTTCAGGTCGTTCGCCAAACGCATCGACCCAAGAGCGCCGTCGTGGCGACCGGCCTTGTCTTTCCCCTGGGCCCGCTCGAGCCAACGGATTTCGGAGAGCCAGGGCGCCCCGTCCAACATCTGATCGGCCGCTGAGCGACGTTTGGTCATCAGCGTTATCCGGCCGTCCGGTGCGGCCTCGGCGATCGCTTTCAGATGAGGCAGGTGCCATACCATGTCGCCGATGCCCGGAAGGGGCTGGATGACCAGCGTCTTCGACACGAACCTCTCCCCTCCGGTTCCCGTTTTGCCGTCAAGCTTGCGCTTTGTCCGGACCGCTGCCTAAACCATCCGTCCGGCTCCGTCAGTGCGCCAAAGTCCGAGGAAATGTCAAATGGCCGATGCGACCTTCCGCCTTTACATGGCGACGAGCCTCGACGGGTATGTCGCCGATACCGAAGGCGGGATCGACTGGCTGAACGACTACGAGACCGGCGTCGACTACGGAACCGACGCGTTCATGGCCGAGATCGACACGCTGATCATGGGCCGCGCCACCTTCGATCAGGTCATCAGCTTCGGCGCCTGGCCTTATGGCGGCAAGCGGGTTTTCGTGCTCACGTCCCGTCCGATCGCCGACGTGCCGGAGGGGGTGGAAGGAACCTCCGACCTTGCCGGTCTCATCGCCGAACTGCGCGGGGACGGCGCCCGGGTCTGGATCGTCGGCGGCCCGACGGCGGTCGAAGGCTGCCGGGCCATGGGAGCTCTCGACACCGTGGAGCTTTTCGTCATGCCGATCCTGCTCGGAGCCGGCATCCCGCTGTTCCCCGGAGAGGCCGACGCGCTGGGCCTGCATCTGGTTTCGGTCGACGCCTACGAGACCGGCGCCGTCGCCCTGAAGTACGAGGTGGAGTAAGCGCGCAATCGCTCCTACTATCCGCCCAACATCATTCACGGAGTGCGCCATGTCCCTCGCGGCCAACGACCAGACCAAACCGAACGACCTTGAGTCGTTCTGGATGCCGTTCACGGCGAACCGCGATTTCAAGAAGAATCCGCGAATGTTCGTCGAGGCCGAGGGCATGCACTACATCACTGCCGACGGCCGTCGTGTTCTGGACGGTACGTCGGGGCTGTGGTGCTGCAACGCCGGCCATCGCCGCAAGCCGATCGTCGACGCGATCCGCAAACAGGCCGAGATTCTCGACTTCGCGCCGACCTTTCAGATGGGTCACCCGCTTTCCTTCGAGTTCGCCTCGCGCCTGACCTCGATGATCGACGGCTTCGACCAGGTGTTCTTCACGAACTCCGGATCCGAGTCCGTCGACACCGGCCTGAAGATCGCCTTGGCGTACCAGCGCGCGATCGGCCAGGGCACCCGGACCCGGCTGATCGGCCGCGAGCGCGGCTATCACGGGGTCGGATTCGGCGGCATCTCGGTCGGCGGCATCGTCGGCAACCGCAAGCAGTTCGGCACCCTGCTGAACGGCGTCGACCACATGCGCCATACCCATGACGTCGAGCACAACGCCTACACCAAGGGTGAGCCGGCATGGGGCGCGCACCTCGCGGACGACCTGGAGCGGATCGTCGCCCTGCATGACGCGTCGACCATTGCCGCCGTCATTGTCGAGCCGGTGGCCGGATCGACCGGCGTGCTGATCCCGCCGCAGGGATATCTGAAGCGTCTCCGTGAGATCTGCGACAAGCACGGCATCCTGCTTATCTTCGACGAGGTCATCACCGGCTTCGGCCGCCTCGGCACGCCCTTCGCCAGCGACTATTTCGGGGTCAAGCCGGACCTGTTCACCACGGCCAAGGGCATCACCAACGCCACCGTGCCGATGGGGGCGGTGTTCTGCCGCGACGGGATCTACGACGCCTTCATGGACGCGCCGGAAGGCTCGATCGAGCTGTTCCACGGCTACACCTACTCCGGCCATCCGCTGGCTTGCGCCGCCGGTCTGGCCACCATGGACCTGTACCGCGACGAAGGGCTGTTCGAGCGGGCGGCCGATCTCGCACCGTATTGGCAGGACGCGGTGCATTCGCTCAAGGGGGCGAACCATGTCACCGACATCCGCAATATCGGCATGGTCGGCGCCGTCGAACTGGAAGGTATTCCGGGCAAGCCGACTGCCCGCGCGATGGATGCGTTCAAGCAGTGCTACGAGAAAGGGCTGCTGGTCCGCACCACCGGTGACATCATCGCCCTGTCGCCTCCGCTCATTGTCGAGAAGGAGCAGATCGACTTCATCGCCGATACGATCGGCGACGTTCTGCGCACCCTCCACTAGGCGGGGCGCCGTCCGTTAACCAAGTAAGAGGGGCGTCCGAACGGTGTTCGCTACGCCCTTCAAAGACTTGGACGTTTCCTCTACACTCCGGCGACGGAAACGAAGGACGCAGGATGTCTTGGATGAGGGTGAGAGCGATGGCAACACTGGGACCGTGTCCGCGTCGGACCGTTCTGGTGGTCGCTTGTGTCGGGCTGCTGGCTGGCTGCGCGGATGTGGGGGCTTCCGTGCAATCGGCCGTCAACGGCGTGACGACCGCTTTCAATCCTCCGCGGGAGGAGCCTCAGCCCGACGTGGAACCCCGATACTGCTACCGCACGCTGGGCAAGGTGAATTGCTACCCGCAGCCTCTACCGGCCAGCGAGGCGAACCGTCTTGTCGGTTACCAGGGGCCTGCCCCTCGGGCGAGCAGCGGTACGGGACCTCTCAGCCCGTGACGCCGGTTTGCCGTGTGACGCAGACGAACCGGGTTCGCCGGTGAGCGCGCGCCTTTCCCGTCTTCTCCTCGCCCTCGGTCTCTGCGCGTTCCCCCTCGCGCTGGAGGGCGCGAGGGCTCAGGACGCCGTGGTGCCCGTTCCCCGAACATATGGCGAGGCGATGGACTGGTATCGCGAGGCTGCCCAGGCCGGCGATCCGAAGGCAATGTTCTATCTCGGCCTCACCTTGGAGCAGGGGCTTCGACCGGGCGGGAATCCGAGGGACGCGATGTCCTGGTACCGTCAGTCGGCGGACAAAGGGTTTCCGCTGGCGCAGTTCAAGCTCGGACAGCTTTACCAGTTCGGTCAGATCGTCGACCAGGATCCCCGCCAGGCGCGGACCTGGTACGAAAAAGCGGCAGCCGCCGGTCTTGCGGACGCCCAGTACAATCTGGCCGTCATGCTGGAGACCGGGGACGGCGGTGAAGCAGACGGCGATCGGGCTATGGCGCTGTACAACGCGGCGGCTGAGGGGGGCATCCCGGAAGCCTTCTTGAATCTCGCTGGGCTTCTGGCACAGGGCGAACTCGTCGAGCAGGACCTTACCGAGGCGCTCAAGTGGCTCATCCTGGCGGAACGATCCGGATTGGGCCAGGGCCACGCGATGGCGGGGGCGGTGCGTCAGCTTCTCAATCCGGTAGAAATCGCCGATGCCGAGGCGCGCGCCGACCGATGGATTCGTGAGAAGGGTAGCCGTGTCTCTAGCCCCGACTCGCCGAACTGACCGGGCGATCGAGGCGCCTGTCGGCGACCGGCGTGCGCTGCAGGATCAAAGTGTTTCAAATTGATCCTGCAGTACTCTAGAACGTTCTGCGAACACAGCGCTCTAACCAGGGGGCGGCCCGGTACGCGGGGGCCGCGACGTCCATGAAGCCGCCGCTCTGCGTCGATCTCGATGGCACCTTGCTGCGTACGGACATGCTGTACGAGTCGCTCGTAGTCGCCCTGCGCCGGCGCCCATGGATCGTCTTTTTGGTGCCGTTCTGGCTGCTGACCGGGCGTTCCGGATTGAAACGCCGGCTGGCGGCGATCGTGGAAGACTCCCTGGATGTCGGTTCCCTGCCGGTCACCGAAGACCTGATCGCCTATCTCAAGGCGGAGAAGGCAGAGGGACGCCGGATCGAGCTGATTTCGGCGTCGGATCAAGCGCTTGTGGCCAGAGTAGCGGCCCGGTTCGACGGCCTGTTCGATCATGTCGAGGGCAGCGACGGCGTCACCAACCTGAAGGCCGACGCTAAAGCCCGGTCCATTGCCGCCCGCCATCCCGACGGCTTCGTCTACGCGGGCAACAGCACGGACGACGACCGGGTCTGGAAGCGGGCGAGCGGTTCGATCATCGTGAACGACGCTTTGCCGCGCCGGGACACGGTGGAGCGCCTGGCGCCGGTGGAGGGGGCGTTCGGTGCGCCGGTCAACATGGTTCGGGGGCTGATCTCCGCCATGCGGCTGCATCAATGGGCGAAGAACGGCCTGATCTTCCTGCCGCTACTGCTCAGCAGCGCCTACACGGAGCCCGCGACGGTCGTCGCCGCGGTCCTGGCGTTTCTCGGATTTTCCGTCGCGGCCAGCGGGACATATCTGCTCAACGATCTTTTGGACCTTCCCGCCGATCGCCGGCACCCGGCAAAATCCCGCCGCGCCCTGGCATCCGGCCGGTTGCCGGTGGCCGTCGGCCTTGTGGCGGCACCGGCGCTCGTCCTGCTCGGTCTGGCGATGGCGGGGATGGCGAGCGGCGGCGTTTTGGCCTGTCTGGCGGTTTATCTGCTTTTGACGCTCGCCTACTCCTTCGGGCTCAAGTCCATGGCCGTGGTCGACGTTGCCGTTCTCGGGGCGCTGTTCACTCTGCGTCTCTATGCCGGGCACACGGTGGTCGATCCGGGGGTGCCGGTTTGGCTGCTGAGTTTTTCCATGTTCCTCTTTACGAGCCTCGCCTTGGTTAAGCGCCTCGTGGAGGTCAGGGGGCTGGAGGCGCGGCACATGGAGAGCGTCCCGGGCCGGGGCTACCGGGCCGGTGATGGCGGGTTCATCGAGAGTTTCGGCATCGGCGCCAGCATCGCTTCCGTCGTGATCTTCATGATCTACCTCGCGATCGAGCCCATCCATGCCACCCGGCTTGGTGACCCTGGATGGCTTTGGGTCGTGCCGGTAATGCTGGGTCTCTGGCTGCCGCGGGTGTGGCTGTTGGCCCGCCGGGGCGAGGTGCATGACGATCCGGTTGTGTTCGCCCTCAAGGATCCGCCCAGCCTCGCTCTGGGGGCGCTCGCGTTTGGCGCCATTCTGGTGGCCGCGTGACCGTGCGGGAGGATCTCGGCGTCCTGGCCTGGGGGCGGGCCCATCGTGGACGGCATGTCGTGGCCGATCCCGCCGTCCGTGCCGACGCTGGGCCGGCGGCGCGGGAGACGGCGAAGGCCGGTGGCTCGACACTGGCGCATGGCCTCGGGCGGTCTTATGGCGATAGCGGTCTAAACCTCGGCGGTGGTCTCGTGCGCATGGCTGGGCTCGACCGGCTGATCGCCTTCGATCGGGAGACGGGGCTGCTGCGCGCGGATGCCGGCATTTCGCTGGATGCTCTGTTGAAGGTGACGGTTCCGGCCGGATGGTTTCTGCCCGTCACGCCCGGGACCAAGTTCGTTACCCTCGGCGGTGCGCTCGCCAACGATGTCCATGGGAAGAACCACCATCTCGCCGGCAGCTTCGGACGGCACGTCACCCGCTTCGGCCTGTGGCGCAGCGACCGGGGAGAGGCGGGCGCCGAGATCGAGTGTTCGCCGGGGGAGAACGCGAATCTGTTCGCGCTGACCATCGGCGGGCTTGGCCTGACCGGAATCGTCACCTGGATCGAGTTCCGACTTGAGAGAATCCCGTCGTCACATCTCTACGTCGAGAACATCCCCGTCGACGGTCTCGACGCCTTCTTCGACTTGGCGGAGCGATCGCTCGACTGGCCGTTCACCGTCGCTTGGGTGGATACGCTCGCCCGCGGAGATCGCCTGGGGCGCGGGATCTTTTCCCGGGCGAGTTGGGCGGAGGGCGGTGGGTTCACGGCCCATTCCGGCGGCGGTCCCCGCATGCCGATCGACGCGCCCGGCGGCTTGCTGAACAGCGTGACGGTGGGGGCGTTCAACCGTCTCTATCGGGCCCGCCCCGGGGCGCGGTTCCAAGGTCGCCAGCACTACGACCCGTTCTTCTATCCGCTCGACCGGCTCCGCGACTGGAACCGTATGTACGGCCCGCGCGGTTTCTATCAGTGGCAATGCGCGGTGCCGGTGGACAGCATGCGCGAGGCCACACGGACCCTGCTCGATACGGTGGCCGCAAGCGGCGACGCCTCTTTTCTGGCCGTGCTGAAGACGTTCGGGGACGTGCCGTCTCCCGGTATCCTGTCCTTTCCGATGCCCGGCGCCACCCTGGCGTTGGACTTCGCCAACCGGGGTCAGGAGACGCTGTCGCTGCTCGCCAGGCTCGACCGGGTTGTGGCCGAGGTGGGCGGGCGTCTATACCCGGCCAAGGACGGCCGGCTACCCCAGGCCATGTTCCGGGCGGGATTTCCGCGATGGAGCGATCTGGAGGCGGTGCGCGATCCGATCCTGATGTCGAGTTTCTGGCGCCGCATGACCGAGGAGGCCTGACCCCATGGCCGCGAAAAGCCGCATTCTGGTCCTTGGGGCCACCTCCGCCATCGCCGAGCGCTGGTGCCGGTTGCGGGCCGCGGCCGGCGACAGTCTGTTACTGGTGGGGCGGGACGGAGAGCGGCTGGCCGCGATCGCCGACGACCTGAGGGCGCGGGGCGCCGGCAACGTGCTGACCGCGACGGAAGATCTTGCGGATACCGGCGGCGCCGATGGTCGGTTTACCGCTTGGGTGCAGACGCTGGGCGGGGTGGATATCGTCTTGCTCGCTTACGGGACCCTCGGCGATCAGCCGGAGGCCCAGCGGGATACCGCTGCGCTGTTGAAGGGGATCCAGGCGAATTTCACCAGCGCCGTCGTCTGGTGCGAACTGGCTGGACGGGCCCTGGAGCTGGCCGGCGCCGGTACCCTCGTCGCCCTTTCCTCGGTCGCTGGAGACCGTGGCCGCCGAACCAACTACGCCTACGGCGCCGCCAAGGCTGGCCTGTCCGCATACCTTGAAGGCATGGCCCATCGTTTCGCCGGATCCGAGGTCACGGTGATCTGCGTGAAGCCCGGCTTCGTCGTCACCCCGATGACCGCGCATATCGACGGGCGCGGTGGTCCGCTCTGGGCGACGCCCGAACAGGTGGCCGAGGATATCCAGAAGGCCATCGAGAAACGGAAACCGCAGATCTATACTCGCTGGTTCTGGTTCTTCGTGATGCTGATCATCCGCAATCTGCCGCGACCCCTCTTCAACCGGATGAAAATCTGATTCCATGGCGCGCATCGTCATCACCGGAGCCGCCGGCCTAGTCGGCCAGAACCTGATCGCCCGTATCGCCCGAAGGTCGGACCTGGCCATCGTCGCCATCGATAAGCACCCGAAGAACACGTCGGTCCTGGCCAACCTGCATCCCGGTATCGACGTGATCGAGGCCGACCTGGCGCAGCCCGGCGACTGGACGCGCGCGTTCAGGGGAGCCGATGCGGTCATCCAACTCCACGCGCAGATCGGCGGGCTCGACGGCGCGGAGTTCGAGGCGAACAACGTGCGCGCCACGCGTCTGGTGCTCGACGCCATGAAGGCCGAACGCGTGCCCTACCTGGTTCACGTCTCTTCCTCGGTGGTGAATTCGAAGGCGGTCGACTTCTACACTGAGAGCAAGAAGGCCCAGGAAGCGCTGGTGGCGGAAAGCGGCATCGCCCATGCGACCCTGCGTCCGACGCTCATGTACGGCTGGTTCGACCGCAAGCACTTGGGCTGGCTCGCCCGGTTCATGAAGAAAGCGCCCGTCTTTCCGATTCCCGGCAGCGGCCGCTACATGCGCCAACCGCTCTACGCGGGAGACTTCTCCGACGTCGTGCTGGCCTGCCTGGACGGACGGCGCGAGGGGGCGTGGAACATCTCGGGCCAGGAAGAGATCGACTATGTCGACCTGATCAAGGCGGTCCGGCGGGCGAGTGGGGCGAAGACGCCGATCGTCCATATCCCCTACAGCCTGTTTTGGCTTCTGCTCCGGGTCTATGCGGTGTTCGACCGGGATCCGCCTTTCACGACCAAGCAACTCGAGGCGCTGGTCACGCCGGACAGCTTCGAAGTAATCGACTGGCCGGGCATCTTCGGCGTGCGCTCGACGCCGTTGGACGAGGCGCTGGCCGCAACCTTCGACGACCCGAAGTATTCGGGCGTCATCCTGGATTTCTGAGGAGGCCGCGATGGCCAAGGTCGCGATCATCGGCGCCGGGGCAATGGGTCTCGCCGCCGCCTACCACGCATTGGAGGCCGGGCACGAGGTTACGGTCTACGAGGCGGATTCCGTGCCCGGCGGGATGGCGGCGCACCTCGATCTGGACGGCCTGTCGATAGAGCGTTTCTACCACTTCATCTGCAAGGCGGACCGTCCGACCTTCAAGCTGCTTGAGCGTCTCGGCATTGCCGACAGGATGCGCTGGACCGGCACCTCCATGGGCTATTTCGTCGACGGCAGGATGCACCGCTGGGGGGATCCTGTCGCCCTGCTGACGTTCCCCGGAATCGACTGGATTTCGAAGTTCCGTTACGGCCTGCAGATGTTCCTGTCGACCAAGCGCCGCGACTGGTCGGACCTGGAGACCGTCTCGGCCAAGGACTGGATCGAGCGGGGCTCGGGCCGGCGCGCCTACGACGTCCTGTGGCGTCGGCTGTTCGACCTCAAGTTCTTCGAGTACGCGGACAACGTCTCCGCCGCTTGGATCTGGACCCGAATCAAGAGGGTTGGCACCTCGCGCCGCTCGCTGATGCAGGAGGAACTCGGTTACATCGACGGCGGGTCGGAAACCTTGGTCGCCGCGCTGGTCGAGGCCATCGAGAAGCGCGGCGGCGTGATCAAACTCGCAACGCCCGCCCGCGAGGTGATCGCCGAGGACGGCAGGGTGACGGGCGTGCGCACCGATGCCGGTGTCGAGCCGGCCGAGGCGGTGATCTCGACCATGCCGACCCCTCTGGTCTCCTCGCTCGTGCCGGCCCTGCCGGACGACTGGAAGGCCAAGTACGACGCCATCGTGAACATCGGCGTTGTCTGTGTCTTGATGCGGCTGAAGCGGTCGGTGACCGAGCATTTCTGGGTCAACATCAACGACAAGGCGATCGAGATTCCCGGTATCATCCAGTTCTCGAACCTGCGCCCCGTCGACGATACGGTTGTCTATGTGCCCTTCTACATGCCGACGAGCCACCCGAAGTTCGGGCGCGACGACGAGGCATTCATCGACGAGTCGATGGCGTGCTTGAAGCGACTTGACCCGGATCTGACGGACGACGATTTGACGGCGTGGACCGTCGGCCGCCTGCGCTACGCCCAGCCGGTCTGTGAACCGGGCTTTCTCGCCAAGATACCGCCGATCCAGACGCCGATCCGTGGCCTACAGATTGCGGACACCTCGTTCTACTATCCGGAGGATCGGGGCATCAGCGAGAGCGTGCGGGTGGCCGAGGAAATGGCCGCGGCCATACCGGCCTCGATGACGGAGTAGGGAGGCGGGCGGTTGGCGCGGACCATCGTTCTTGGAGAGTTCGGCCGTTTCCTGGTCACCGGGGGAGTCGCGGCCGGCGTCAACGTGGCGTCCCGCTGGCTTTTCAACTTCGTGATGCCGTTCGAGGCGGCGGTCGTCATCGCCTATCTCGCCGGTATGATCACCGCCTATACACTCTCCAAACTCTTCGTTTTCTCGCGCTCCGGACGCAGCGTTTCCAACGAGTTCATGCGCTTTGCCCTGGTCAATGTGGCGGCGCTCGCGCAGGTATGGATCGTCAGCGTCGGCCTGGCCCGGTATGCGTTTCCGGCCGTCGGCTTCGAGTGGCACGCCGAGGATGTGGCTCATGTGATCGGCGTGCTGGTCCCGGCGGTCACCAGCTATCTGGGTCATCGCCATTTCTCCTTCGCGGCGCGGCCTGCCGCCGGATCGGGTGCTGAAAGGGATGTGCGATGACAGAGGCCGGGCAGGATCGGTCAGGCTCTGAAAACGGGCGGGTGATGCGACTGGCGATCGGCGGAACGGTCGTCCTGGCTGTTGCGACCGTCGTCCTGGGGGCGGCCTATCCGTTGTTCCTGTCGACGTCGGTACCGGTCAACGACATCGTCGACTTCTATCATCAGTTCCTGGAGGCGGGCGGGTTCTCGGGCTACGGGTTCGTCGATCTCTACCGGTGGCACAACGAGCACCGCCTGGTGGTCCCGAAACTCTGGTTCCTGGCCGATCTGGCCCTGGTCGACGGTCGCCAGAGCCTTCTGCTCGCCGTTATCTTCCTGTCGGCACTGCTGCACGCGACGTTGTTGGCTCTGCTTTTCCGTGGCCTCGGCCGCTCCTGGAAAGCCACCGCGCTTGCCTTCGTCGTCGTCGCCGGCGCCATGGTCTCGCCGGTGCAGTACGAGAACCTGCTGTTCGGTTTCCAGGTCCAGTTCATCCAGGTCTGGTTGTTCGCGTCCCTCGCCTTCGCCCTGATCGCCCTGTCGCCGGTCGGCGAGGGGCGTCCGGTCCTCGTCGCCTTGACGGTGCTCGGGGCAATCGTGTCGGGGCTGGCGTCGAGCTACAGCATGTTCAACGGCCTGGCGGTCTGGCCGCTGCTTATGATCTTCGTGATCTGGCGACGGTTCCCGATAGTCTGGAGTCTCGCGGTCGCTGGGGTCGGCGCCCTGATCCTGGCGGTTGAGGTGGTTGCGTTCCTGAACCGGCCCGGCGGCGGAGGAGGACTTGCTGTCGGGGCCGATATCGGCACGGTTCTTCGTTTCATGGCGCGATATCTGACCTCGGCGATCGGCGATATCGGCACGCTCGGTCAGGAGATCGTCGGCTTCGCCGCGATGGGGGCGGTCGTCGTCGCCGGCCTCTATGCGCTGGTGCGGCCGGGCCGTGTTCCGGCGATGCGCATGGCGTTGTTCGCGATCTGCGCCTTTGTGATTGCCGCCGCGCTGGCGACGGCGCTCGGACGCCTGCATATCGGGCTCGGCGCCGCGAACGCCTCGCGATATACGACGCCTTCGATGGTTTTTTTGGCGACGGCCGGTCTCCTCGGGTTCGACGCTCTTTTGCGGCTCAAGCGACCTGGCATCCTGCCCTGGGCGCTGGCCGGTTCCGCGATCCTGCTCCTGGTGCCGGGATGGACGCACGCCCTGCGCGACATGCCCCACCGTCTTGCCGCCCGGGATCTCGCAGAGCTGACCGTTGTCGCCCATCTCGCCGGCGGATACCGGCCTGACATGCTGAGCCACATCTATCCGCATTGGCCGCCGCGTCCCGGTGGGACGCTCGACGGGTTGCGGGCTGCGGGACTTGGACCGTATTCCGAAGAGGCGCTTTTCCGGCCGCCCGAGAGCGCTCTGACCGCCGGTCCTCCGGTGGACGCGCCGCTTTGCGACGGCAGCGCCGATCGCCTGCGGATAGACCCGGTGACGGGCGTGACCTTCGCCGCATGGCTGGTCAGCGCCGAAACCGGACGGCGTCCGCCGTGGGTTATCGCACGCGCTGCGGACGGGCAAGTGATCGCCTGGGGCGCGAGGCTCGATGCGCGGCGCGACCGGGCTCCGATTCAGGAGCCGGGAATTCTAGCCCGGGGCTTCCAGGCGTTCGGTCCGACGCCGGAGCCTCTGGTCGATCGGGTAACGGTCGAAGGGGTATTTGACGACGGGAGCCGCTGTCGCCTGCCGGGCACGGTGACGGCGATGCCCGATAGGTACTTGGAAGACCTGCCGTCCGGCGCGCGCCCGGCGGCGTCCGGGGACTGGCAATTCGACAGCGAACCACTCGCCGGCGGCACCGGTGACGCGGTGGCACCGCAAGAAGCCGCGCCACTCTACGGATCCTTCGGGCTCCAGGACCGGCGGTTTTCTGCCCGTATCGACCTCGGCAACCCGGGCGCGGCACGCGGCGTGCTGCTGCCGCTCGTCACTGCGCGTTGGCCCTTTGGCACGACCATCCGGCTGCTCGACGCTTCCGGCGCGACGCTGGATTCGATCACGTTGACGCGTCCTGTCGGCCCGCCCTGGCGTTGGGCGGCGCTCTACCCCGCCGCACTCTCGCCCAACATGCGGCTTGAGATCGTCACCACCGAGCGGCATGTCTTCAACGACGTTGCCTTCGGGACGCCCCACTGGCTGCAATGACGGCACCGCGCGCGCCCGAACCCCGGTTTGCGCCCTATGGAAAGGGCCGCTTTCAGCTGTCTCTCGGCATCAAGGAGATCGTCGAGGCGGATTGGATCGACGTGGACCGGCACTATGCCGCCCATATGGCGGAAAAATCCCGTCTGCTCGCGCTCCGGCATGGGGAGGTTTTCGATGCGGTGAGCGGGAGCGAAGTGGCACAGGCCGACTGTCTGGAGCAATTGCTGCAGCATCTCGCCGCATACCACCCGGAAATCGTCGAACCGGAGGGTGGTCGGGTCCGGACCTTGTGGAACGGGGCGGTCCTGAGCCGAGAGGAATTCGCCTCCGCACCGCTCGATCTTGCCGGCCGCCTGGTGCAGGAAGACCTCTGCCTGATGGAAGCGCATCCGGACGGGCATCGGCTGATCGCGGCCTCGCTCTGTTTTCCGGCGCGCTGGCGGCTGGCCGACAAGCTCGGACGTCCGATGAGCACGATCCATGACCCGGTTCCGGGCTTCAATGCGCGCCTGAACCGCCCGGTCGAACGCTTCTTCTCCGGCATCGAAGCCGGGCAGTTCTACATGCGTCTGAACTGGTCCGTTCTGGACGATCCGACGCTCTTTCAATCCTCCGGCCACGGCCGCGCCGGCTTCGATCCGTCAATTTCGCCGGAGACCATCGCCGACCGCCTGCACATCCGGATCGAACGGCAGACATTCCGCAGGCTGCCCGAGACCGGTGTTCTGGTGTTCGGCATCAAGACCATCGTGGATCCGATCACGGTGGTCGCCGATCGTCCGGATCTGGCTGCGGCAATGCTGGGGTCGCTGCGGACTATGCCCGGCGAGATGCGGGACTACAAAAGCATGGCTCCGTTCGCCGATGCCCTCGAGGGCTGGCTTTCCGGTATCGCGGTGAACTGACCGATCGGAGCGGTGCGAATTGCCGGCGCCGGAAGCGCCGTGAGAACGGCGCTCACGTCAATGCGATCCCTGAGGTTTTCGTGGATTTGCAAACCCGATCGGCTGAGGGACTCCCGCTGAGTGTTTCCAAGTGTCGGAATTTGAATAGTTTTTTCGGGCTCGCGAATCGCTGGGCGACCGCAAGGCCGTTGGGTTTTCAGACCAACTGGCGCGTGGAGAAACTAGAAGAAAATCGACCGGTAGGGACGACAGTCAGTTTCTACAGTGTTACGGTACCCTCCTCGGACGGGAACGATCGGGTCCAATAAACAACTAAATATCAAACACGCAGAGACCCACGAGAATCGCTCGCAGAGTACAAATCGGAAGGGAGCTACTATGTCTGACAACAACCGCGACGACTTGATCGATCGCATGGCGGCTGAGGCGAAGCGAGGCCGACTTTCTCGGCGTGACTTCATGCACTATGCGATTGCGGCCGGTGTTACTGCATCGGGCGCTTCGGGTCTTTGGACCTCGAAAGCCGCGCTTGCCGCGCCGAAGCGCGGCGGGATCTTCAAGGTGGGTGTGCATGACAAGAACACCTCCGACCAGATGGATCCGGGCAAATACGCGGCGGTCGGTGAAATCCAGCTCGCCCATGCCCATCGCAGCTATCTGACCGAGATCACGCCCGAGAACGGTCTCGGTCCGGACATGGCGCTTGAGTGGACTGCCACGCCGGACGCCAAAGTCTGGACGTTCAAGCTGAATACCAAGGCGACCTTCCACAACGGGAAGAAGTTCACGCCCGAAGACGCCATCGCATCGCTGAATCATCACCGGGGCGAGAAGACCACCTCAGCGGCCAAGCCGTTGCTTGCGGCGGTGACCGATATCAAGGCCATGGGCGACGACACGATTGTTGTCGAGTTGAGCCAGGGCTTCGCCGACCTGCCGTGGGTGTTGACCGACTACCATCTGGTGATGCTGCCGGCGAACGCCGACGGAACGGTCGACTGGGAGAGTGGCATCGGCGCCGGCCCCTACAAGATCACCAAGAACGATCCGGGTGTGGGCACGTCGCTGGTTCGGCACGACGGCTGGCACCGCGAGGGAGCTTATTTCGATGAGATCGAAATGATCCAGCTCAACGATCCGAACGCGCGTCAGACCTCGCTTCTGACCGGCGGGGTCAACGCGGTCACCCAGATCGACCTGAAGACCGCCGCTCTGATGGGCCGCAACCCGAACATCGCCATTGACGACGTGCCTTCGGGGTCGGCGATCACTTTGCCGATGTTCACGGACGTCGCGCCGTTCGACAACAACGACGTGCGTTTGGCCCTCAAGTACGCCATCGATCGGAACGACATCATCGAGAAGATCATGTTCGGTCGGGCGTCCGCGGGGAACGACTTCCATGTCTCCCCCGGCATGCCGTACTTCCCGGCGGACATTCCGCAGCGCGAGTACGATCCGGAGAAGGCCAAGTTCCACCTCAAGCAGGCCGGTATGGACAGCCTGTCGGTCAGTCTCTCAGCCGCTGACAGCGTGCTGCCGGGCGCGGTCGACATGTGCGTTCTCTATGCCGAGCATGCCAAGAAGGCCGGGATCGAGATCAAGGTCGTCCGCGAGCCAAGCGATGGATACTGGTCGGACGTGTGGCTGAAGAAGCCGTTTGTGTTCGTGAAATGGGGTGCGCGCCCGACTCCGGACAACATGTTCACGCTCGCTTACAAGGACGACGCGGCGTGGAACGAGTCCCACTGGCAGAACGAGCGGTTCAACGAACTGCTCCTGCAGGCGAAAGCCGAAATCGACCAGGAGCGCCGGGCTGCGATGTATCATGAGATGTGCATGATCGCCCGCGACGAGGGCGGCACCGTCATCCCGATGTTCACGAACTTCACCTACGCTCGCACCAAGGACGTGGCCCACGGCCCGAATCTGGCGTCGAGCTGGGAGTTGGACGGCGGTCGGGCCTATCATAGGTGGTGGTTTGCCTGACGCGTGCGCGCCTCGCTTGGCTCCGTGCCGGTGAGACGCCGCAAGGCGCTGGGGGCTTCCGGTATCGCCCGGAGGCCCCCGACGCACCGAATGGATTACGTTTGGCCGGGGGGCTGTACGCGGCTGCGCCGAATGCCTGGAAAGGCGCTGGACGCGCCATTGGCAGCAAGCCAGCAATTAGCGATTGCAGAGGAGGCGGACGATGACCGACGTGTTGGGCATTGTGCTCAAAAGGCTCGGCCTTGGAGTGCTCACGTTGCTGGTGATCTCCATATTGATTTTTTTCGCGGTTGAGCTGTTGCCCGGCGATATCGCTCAGGCAGTGCTCGGACAGGGGGCGACCGAAGAGAACCTTAAGGCCATGCGCGAGCAACTCGGCCTGAACGAACCGGCGGTTTGGCGCTACCTGCAGTGGCTGGCCGGCGCGATCCAGGGCGACTTCGGATCGTCGCTCATCTCGCAGAAGCCCGTGACCGAGACGATCGCCCCGAGGTTCGCCAACACGCTGTTCCTGGCCAGCTACGCGGCGGTCATCGCGGTTCCGGTAGCCATCATCCTCGGCGTCATCGTGGCCCTGCTGCGCGAGAGCATCTTCGACCGAGTGGCCAACGTGACGACGCTGACGTCCATCTCCTCGCCCGAGTTCTTCCTCGGCTATATCCTGATCCTGTATCTCGCGGTGAAGAACCCTTGGTTTCCGGCGATCGCCAGCCTGAGCGACGACATGACGTTCCTCGAGTTGCTGAACCGGACGTTCCTACCCGCCCTTACCATGGTTCTCGTGGTCGTCGCGCATATGATGAGAATGACGCGTGCCTCCATCATCAACCTGCTCGCCTCGCCCTATATCGAAATGGCTCGCCTGAAGGGCACGCCCGCCTGGAAGGTGATCGTCAAGCACGCCCTGCCGAATGCCTGGGCGCCGATCATCAACGTCGTGGCGCTGAACCTCGCCTACCTGATCACCGGCGTGGTCCTGGTTGAGGTGGTGTTCGTCTATCCGGGGATCGGCCAGCTCCTCGTGGATAGCGTGACCAAGCGCGACTTCCCCGTGGTTCAGGCCTGCTGCCTGATTTTCGCGGCGACGTTCATCCTCCTGAACCTTGCAGCAGATGTCGGGGCGATTCTCACGAATCCCCGCCTGCGTCATCCGAAGTGAGGGAAGCGTCATGAATTACTTTGTCATCGGATACTATGCGCTTCTCATCGGAGCCTCCTGCCTGGCCGCCTACTACTCGTCCAGGTCGGCGTTCCTCCTTTTGTTCTCTCTCACCCTAGTGTCGTTCATCGTCGGAATCGTCGGCGGAGAGTCGGCGCTGTGGACGATCACGGTCTGCGCCGGAGTCCTCGCGCTCTGTGCCGGAACGGCCTACGCATTCCGCGAGTTCCTGGTGATCGTGCTCCCGGTCGAGGCGTCAAAGGCGATCAAAACCGCGCCGTTGACCGCGACGTTCGGTCTGTTCGTCATCATGACCTATGCCATCGCCGGCGTGTTCGCACCGATCATCGCGCCCCATGGCGAGGCTGAGATCATCGCCGGTGCGTTCGAGCCGCCCAACGACGAGATGCTGCTCGGAGCCGACCAGCTCGGCCGGGACCTGTTCAGCCGCCTGGTCTTCGGCGCGCGCAACACTGTCGGCATCGCTCTTCTGGCCACTATCCTGGCCTTCGTGCTGGGGGCCCTGATGGGGCTGATCGCCGCCACCCGGGGCGGTTGGTTCGATCAGCTCATGGGCCGCGTGGTCGACGTGATCATGTCGGTTCCGTCGCTGATCTTCGCGCTCCTGCTGCTGTCGATCTTCGGCACCAACGTCGTCGTGTTGATCATCATCATCGCGATCATCTACTCGCCGCGCGTCTTCCGTCTTACCCGGGCGGTCGCCGGCAACGTGGTGGTCATGGACTATATCGAAGCGGCACGGCTGCGCGGCGAGGGGCTTTGGTACCTGATCCGCCGGGAGATCCTCCCGAACTCGACCGCGCCGCTGATCGCGGAATTCGGTCTCGAGTTCTGTTTCGTCTTCCTGCTTGTCGCAGGTCTCTCGTTCCTGGGCTTGGGCATTCAGCCGCCAACCGCGGATTGGGGCTCGATGGTGCGCGAGAACGCGACGCTCATTTCCTTCGGCGAGATCACGCCGCTGTTTCCGGCCGGGGCCATCGCGCTGCTGACCGTTGCGGTGAACTTCGTCGTCGACTGGATGCTGTTCCGGTCCTCCGGACTGAAGGGGTAAGCATATGGCTGCTAAGGAAAAAGACGTCCTGCTCAAGATCCGCGACCTGCGGATCGAGGGCTATTCCGACGAGAAGTGGCTGGAGATCGTCCACGGTGTCGACCTGACCCTGCATCGGGGCGAGGTGATGGGGCTGATTGGAGAATCCGGCGCCGGAAAGTCGACCATCGGGCTCGCGGCAATGGGCTTCGCGCGCGACGGCTGCCGGATCTCCGCAGGGTCGATCGAGTTCGACGGCATGGAGCTGACGACGACGTCGGAGGCCGACCGCAGGGCTCTGCGCGGGTCGCGGATCGCCTATGTCGCGCAGTCGGCTGCGGCATCCTTCAACCCTGCGCACAAGATCATCGATCAGCACACCGAGGCGCCGATCCACTACCGTATTCGAAAGCGTCTCGAGGCGCAGGAAGATGCGATGGAGCTTTACGAGCGCCTGCGTCTGCCCAATCCGCAGGACATCGGCTTCCGATACCCGCACCAGGTGTCGGGCGGGCAGCTCCAGCGCGCCATGACGGCCATGGCCATGGCCTGCCGGCCGGATCTGATCATCTTCGACGAGCCGACGACCGCTCTCGACGTGACGACCCAGATCGAGGTGCTTGCAGCGATCCGCGACATCGTCGAACAGTTCAACACGGCAGCCATCTACATTACGCACGACCTTGCCGTCGTGGCGCAGATGGCCGACACGATCAAGGTCCTGCTGAAGGGCAATGAGGTGGAGGAAGCCGATACCGAAACGATGCTGAGCAACCCGAAGGAGGACTACACCAAGTCGCTCTGGGCGGTTCGCAGCTTCAAGCGTGCGCAGAAGCCACGCCCGGGCGGCGACGCTACACCGGTGGTCTCGGTGCAGAACGTCAGCGCGTCCTATGGCGATACGCCTGTCCTGCACGACGTTTCCTTCGACATCTACGCGGGCATGACGGTGGCTGTGGTGGGCGAATCCGGTTCGGGCAAGTCGACCACGGCCCGTTGCATCACCGGTCTGCTCCCGCCGACCAGCGGCAAGATCGTGATGAACGGCGTCGAGATGCCGCCGAGCTACAAGAGCCGCACCAAGGAGCAGCTCCGCCAAGCCCAGATGATTTATCAGATGGCCGACACCGCGCTGAACCCGAAGGTGCGGATCTGCGACATCATCGGCCGACCGGCGGAATTCTACATGGGCCTGAAGGGCGGTAAGCTCAAAAGCCGGGTCGATGAACTGCTCGACCTGATCGAACTGGAGCCGTCGAAGTACTACAGCCGATATCCCCCGGAGCTCTCCGGCGGCCAGAAGCAGCGGATCGGTATCGCCCGCGCGCTGGCGGCCGAGCCGAACTTCATCATCTGCGACGAGGTGACGAGCGCGCTCGATCAGCTGGTCGCCGAGGGGATCCTGAAGTTGCTCGACCGGCTGCAGAAGGAACTCAACCTCGCCTACATGTTCATTACCCACGACCTCGCCACCGTGCGGTCGATCGCGGACGAGGTGTTGGTCATGAAGCAGGGCGAGGTGGTGGAGCAGGGCGCCAAGGAAGAAATGTTCACACCTCCGCACCATCCCTACACCGACCTGCTTCTGTCGTCGGTGCCGGAGATGGATCCGAACTGGCTGACCACCGTGCTCGAGGAGCGTGGGGTCGACAATATCGGCGAAGCCGCGGCCACCTGACCGAGCGCTCCCTGCCACGAAGGAAGGCGGCCATCTGGCCGCCTTTCGCTATTTCTGGGATGCGGCGTCGTGCGGAGCGATCTCACCGCCGTCACGGAATTCCCCGGATCGCTGGTGCTTCTTTCGGATGTCGCCGCAGACGGCTAGAGTCTCCTCCAGGGATGCTCCCATTCCGCGGTAGGAGGCTTGAGTGTGCTGAACAGCCGGGCCTTTGTCTTCTGCATCGTGGCGTTCGTCGTGCTGGCAGGCAGCGGGTCGATTTCCTATTGGGTCTACGATGCCCAACGAAATCAACTGGTGGCGGACGCGCGGCAGGATCTACATGATGCGACGGTCGCTTTCGCCCAGTCGCTTCATGCCGTATTCGAGCCCGCCTTGACATTGGGTGGGACGGTTGCGGACTCCGGCATCCGCTACGCCGAACCCGATGATCTGGCGACGCTTTTCTTCGCCATCGCGACCGGACCCGTTCGACAGTTCGAGCAGATGAACGGCGCCTTCCTCGGATTTCCGGACGGGCGGTTCCTGCACGTTCAGGACCTTCAAGTCGCTGGGCCGAAACGTCGGCCCGGTTCGCGCCGGAGCAGCCGCGGCATCTACCAGCGGGTCATCGGTCTTCCCGAGATCAATCCGCGCGGTAGCTGGCGGGTCTACGACCCGGAGACCGGCCTCTCGCGGCCGTTGCCGCGAACGACAGCGCCCTATGATCCGCGCCAACGGGACTGGTACAGACAGGTGGTTGCCGACAACCGGGCGCACTGGACGGGGGTCTACGAGTTCGCCTCCAGTGGCCGGCTCGGCGTGACGTTCGCGCAGCCTATTTTCAACCCCGACGGCTCGCTCTGGGCGGTGCTGGGCGTCGATCTGTCGCTCGCTTCCCTGTCCCAGACCCTGGTGACGACCTCCAACGCTCTTGCCGCGGCGACCCACCTCGTGTTCGCGACGGATTTTGCGGGCAAGGTGCTCGGCCATCCCGATCTGGCCGGCGATCCGGAGAATATCGCGGGGAGCACCGCAGAGTTCCTCGAACGGTATCGGGATCCGAACTCCTTCGAGAGCCTTGCCTCGCGGCAGTTGGAGAGCGGGGATGGTCCCCAAATCGTCAAGACTGAGGATCGTAGCTACCTGACGACAAAAGCGCATCTCGATCCGGATCGAGCCATGCCGATGCAGATCTTTCTTGCGCGCGATCTCGATCATGTTCTCGCGGATGCCCGCGCCGTGGTCTACCGCAACGTGCTGCTGTCGTTTCTGGCCGTCGTGATGTTCGGTGTCGTTGCCACGTACGCGTTGAAGCTGAAGATGGAGATGGGTCTTCGACGCGAGGCGGAGGCCGCACTCATCGAAGCGCGGGACGCTGCCGAGGCCGCAACTGCGGCGAAGTCGACGTTCCTGGCCACAATGAGTCACGAGATCCGCACACCGATGAACGGCGTAATGTCCATGGCCGAACTGCTGGGTTTGACCAGGCTCGACGGCGAGCAGCGGCGGATGGCGAAGATCATCATGGATTCCGCCACGGCGCTCCTGACCATCATCAACGACATTCTGGACTTCTCGAAGATCGAGGCCGGCAGGCTTGAGATCGAGGCCGTCGAGTTTTCTCTCATGGACGTGGTCAACGGCTCTGCCGAGCTTCTCGCGCCGAAGGTCGAGGAAAAGGGACTGGACCTGATCGTCGACATCGATCCCGATCTGATCGACGAAAGGATCGGCGACCCGACGCGGCTGCGGCAGATCCTGCTCAATCTCGGCGGCAACGCGGCCAAGTTCACGGAACATGGCGGGATCGCGATCCGGGTGCGGTCGTCGACGGAAGACGGAGTGCCGGACAGAGTTCGCATCGAGGTGACCGATACGGGCATCGGACTGACCGAGGAACAGAAGGCGCGGCTGTTCCAGGCTTTCGTCCAGGCCGACAGTTCGACCTCTCGGAAGTACGGCGGCACCGGCCTCGGGCTATCCATCTGTCAGCGTTTGTCCGAACTCATGGGCGGAGCTATCGGGGTTGAGAGCGTGGCCGGCGAGGGGTCGACGTTCTGGTTCGAATTGCCGCTTGAACCGGTCGGCTCCTCGCCGCCTCGCTATGCCGGCGACCTCTCCGAAGCGACGGTCGGTCTGATCGGCCTGTCGGACGTCGTGGCCGACGTGAGCGAGCGGTATCTTCGGGCGGCGGGCGTAGACCGTATCGAGAGGTTTCCAGACGCGGCGGCCGCTGCCGGGCGCCGCAACCTTTGGATCGTCGACTGCACGATATCGGACGCGGTGAGTGCCACTCTTCAGCGACTGGAAGGGTCGGTGGCGTTTGTCGGTTATCGGACGCAGGTGGCCGATCTCGCGCCCCCGTTGAAAGCTCGCGCCTCAGCCTTGTTGACCTTGCCGGTGTCGCGGCCTGCGCTGTGGCGGGCGGTGGCTGTGGGCCTCGGACTCGAGGCTGTGAACGAGATCGCCGTCGACAACCGCGACGACCTTTCTTTCTCGCCGCCCCCTCTCGATGAGGCGCGTGCCGCTCAGGCACTGATCCTGGTGGCGGAGGACAACGAGACCAACCAGGCGGTCGTTCGGCAGATGCTCGGACGCATGGGCTTTGCCTGCGAGATCGCCGAGAACGGCAAGGTGGCGTTGGAGATGCTGGACACGCCGGGCTACGGCCTGCTCCTGACGGACTTCAACATGCCGGTGATGGACGGATTCGAACTGACGCGCGCGATCCGGCAGGCGGAAGCCGCGGGGGGCGGCAGGTTGCCAATTGTGGCGCTAACCGCCGACGCCTTGGCCGGAACCGAGGAGCGGTGCCTGGAGGCCGGAATGGACGGCTACCTGACGAAGCCGATCGACAGCCGAAAACTCGGTCGGTTGCTGGGCCAATACCTGCCCAGCGCTTTGCCATTGCGCAGAGCCGCGCCGCAGGACGGACCGACTGAGGATGCATCGCCGTCGGCAGAGCCTGAGGCGATCCCGCTCATGGACTGGGACCCGGAGGTATTTGACCCCGGCCTGCTGGGCGGACTTTCGGGCGGCCTAGACGACGAGGCCAAGGCGCTGATCGTCTCGGCGGCCGAGTCCTGGGGGCCGAGAATAGCCGAGGCCGAAGCTGCCCTCGCCGCCGGCGACACTGCGGGCGCCCGCAAAATCGTGCATGCGCTCAAGGGAGCGACCCTGTCGATCGGAGCCAATCGCCTGGGCAGGATCCTGAGCGACCTGCAGGACTACCTGGACAACGATGATCCTGAGATGGCTGGAATAATGGTCGAGGTTCTGGCGCCCAGTCTTGAGGAATTCAAGGAAATTTTGCCTAAAATTAAAATGTTGTAGCCGGTAGCGAGATGCGCAATTATTGCTAGATAATAATCCGTAGTCTGAGGCCAACACGCTGCGAGGTCGGTCAGATGGTCGAATTCAATCGATCGCATGAATACGATCACCTGCGCGTGCTGGTGCTGGAGGATGAGGGCCACATTCGTCGAATCGTCTGTCGCCTGCTCCGCCAGATCGGGTTCAAGTTGATCCATGACGTCGCCAACGGCGCGGACGGCTTCAAGGAACTGTTGCGAGTGAAGCCGCACGTCATCCTATGCGACATCCATATGGAACCGATCGATGGCATGACCTTCCTGCGCAAACTTAGGGCGCTAGGCCACCCTGAGTTCAGCCGGATTCCGGTCATTTTCCTGACCGCTGACGCCCAACGTGAAACGGTGGTTGAGGCGAAGGACCTCCATGTTGACGGATATCTGGTGAAACCGATTTCTCCCAAGCAGCTCAAGGAACGTATCGACGCCGTGTTGTTCCAAGACATGGATTCCGCCCGTTAGGCACCCGTTGGCGGCTGCTCCCTGCCGCGCTATCGTTTCGCCAATAAGGGAAAAGCCGCCAGAGCGAGGAAACGATGGGCAAGGAAGCTTGGAAGTTCAGCCACAACGAAGCCGCCAACGCCGTCTTCACCGAAGGCATGCGCAAGATCTTCGAGTACCGGGATCTCGGAGTGAAGGACGCGACGAACGGCGACTACGTCGCCCACATCGTCAAGGCGAACGGTCGCAAGTCCGAGGACGAGGTGCAGCACTGGCATGTCCATGACTGCGACTTCCAGATGGTCTACGTACTCAAGGGCTGGGCGACATTCGAGTATGCGGGGGAGGGCGTTCGGACGATCCGCGAAGGCGACTGCATCAACCAACGACCGCTTATTCCGCATCGCGAGATCGAGTGTTCGCCGGATATGGAGCTGCTCGAAATTGTCTCTCCGGCCAACTTTGAGACGCGCATCGTGGACGCGCCGGCCGATGCGGCTGAATGACTCCAGCACGGTCGCGCGGCGTTCGGCCGGCGACGGTGGACGCTAGTCGGGCTGGGTCGTTTTCAGCAGGTCGATCGGCGCGGTGTCCGTCCCGGTGAGAGCGGTCGATCGCACCGCCTCGGTCTTCTCCGCGCCGATCAGCGGGGCGACGAGAGCCGCGAACTTCTCCGACAGTTTGGCTTCCTGATCGTCCAGATCTGTTGCCGGGACGCCGACGTCGTGGGTCTCGTGCAGGATCCGCCCGTCGGTGAGTTCGACGGTGACCTCGGCCCGGCTGCGGGCGTCGCGGTCGATCTTCACCGGCTCCACCTCGACGAGACGGCGCAGGTCGATCAGGTCCGGGTCGTTGGCCACGGCATCGGTGAAGGTCTCCACAGCGCCGGTGTTTCGCCCGGCGAGCGCCAGCGCCGCTGTGTGACGCAGGCTGAATTTGACCTGCAGCCCGGTTTCCGGTTCCGGAATGTTGCACATCCTCAGGCTGGCATCGCTGACCTTCAGACGCACCTTCCTGACCTGGGCCGGCGCGAAGCAGTGGCGACTTCGCAAGCGGCGGTTCGCTTCGATGGCCGAATGGGTCATGTAGCAGGCGGCGTGAAACTTGAAGAGATTGTTTTCGATCAGGAATGGGTCGCCGGGCGCCGGGTGCATGTCGTAGGGGACGGCGTCCGGTCCCTGGGTCTCCCAGAAACCCTGGACGCATTCCAAGCCGTCCGGTCTGGACACGAACCCTCGCGCCGCCCAGCGGGCCGCCTTCGTGCCGTTCTGGGCCGCCCGTCCGGCATGCAGTGGCTTGCCCATCGTGCCGAACTGGGACTTGAGCCCCGAAGCGAGCGTGGTGGCCAGCCCCAACGCGTGGGCCGTTCGGGCTGCATCGAGGCCGAGCAGGTGGCAGACGCCCGCGGCCGCTCCGAAGGTGCCGACCGTCGCGGTCGCGTGCCAACCCGAATCGTAGTGCCCGTCGCCGGTCATGTCTCCGATCCGGCAGGCGATTTCGTAGCCGATCACGAAGGAGCGGAGCGCATCCTCCAGGGAGCGGCCTTCGACCGCCGCCGCCGTCAGCACGGCGGGCAGAACGGCAACAGTTGGGTGGCCGTGCATCGTGCGGTTGACGTCGTCGAAATCGAGAGCGTGACCGGCGGTACCGTTGACCAGGATCGCGTCCGACGGCCGCAGACTGGCGGTCAGGCCGGCGATCGGAATGTCGCCGGCGCCACCGTCCGCCAATGCGTCTTCCAGCAGAATTGCCACGAGCGGATCGCGCGCGCCCGCCACCGTGACGCCGATCCAATCCATCAGGCAGTGCCTGGCCCAGCGCAGCGCGCGGCGGTCCACTGCACTCGCGGGCGTCGCGGCGATCCAATCGGCAAGGGCCTGCGTTGGGGCGGTGGCGACGGGAGTGTGTCTGTCGGCGACGGAGCTGGCAGCCATGGCGGATCTCCCGTGTGAGGTGCCGGACTATGCTGCGTCCGGTCTGTTGCTCGCCCGAAAACTCTAAGGGCCGGTTTGGGGATAGTCTATCCGCCGGCTGCCTGCTGTACTGCCGATAACCGGCAACGATCGCAGGGCAAACAAGAGCCGGTCGGAGGAGACGGATATGGGCAAGCTGGAGGGACGCGTTGCGCTGATTTCGGGCGCGGCACGCGGTATCGGTGCGCAGGCGGCGCGACGCATGGCCGACGAAGGCGCGAAGGTGGTGATCGGCGACGTGCGCGACGACCTGGGCCGCAAGACAGCGGAGGAGATCGATGGCGGCCGCGGTGTGTGCCGCTTCTCGCATCTGGACGTCACCGATCCTGAGAATTGGCAGGCGGTGGTCGACGAGGCCGTCGAAGTGTACGGCCGGCTCGATATCCTCGTGAACAACGCGGGCGTCTTCATCGGCCGGTCGCTTGAGGAGATTTCGTTCGACGAGTGGAAGACCCTCGTCGATGTGAATCTCACGGGGACGTTTCTCGGCACGCGCATCGCCGCGCCGGCCCTGCGGGAGGCCGCCAAGGACACGCCTCATGGAAGCGCGATCGTCAATCTGTCTTCGATCGCCGGCCTCGTCGGCTCGATGGTCGACCCGCTCTATTCCATGACCAAAGGGGGGGTGACGACGTTCACCAAGTCGGTGGCGCTGTACTTCGGCAAGCGCGGCGACCGGATCCGGGTCAACCAGATCCATCCGGGTGTGATTGAGACCGATATGGGCGATCAGACCTATACGGCGCGGGCACGAGCGCTCGGGACCAACGATGTGGACGCGGCGAAGCAGGCGTCTCTGAACATGCATCCGATCGGCCGCCACGGCACCGCGGACGACATCGCGTCGGGCATCGTCTTCCTCGCATCTGACGACGCGGGATTCATGACCGGGTCCAGCCTGGTCGTCGACGGGGGTTTGACGGCCCAATAGGCCGACGCATCGCGACGTACCGGATCGAGGTGCGGATACCCACTCACGGTTGATGGCTGCCAGTGAGCGGTAATTTAGTAAAGTGTCTCGTTCTTGCGTTCGAGAGCGCGTTTTCCCGATCCCATTAACGGACTCTTTACGCAATTGTATCAGTTTATGTGTCTAGTATCAGAGCTCATGCGGCGTTGTGGCCGGCTGGGTTACGTCTACTGCTGTTGGGTGGTGCTATGTCAAAGTTGGCGTTCAAGATTCCCGCTCTCGTTTTCCTGGCCGCTATGGTTGCAGGCTTGGGCAACGGGCTGACAGGGATCTACCTGTCGTCGCAGGCTCAGCTTAACTCGGTTGAACTCCAACTCAATACGGTGGCGAAGGACAGAGCCCTGGCGCTCGACCACTATCTTGAAACCATTCATGTGGATCTGGTCACGCTGTCCAGCAGCCCGGTCGCCTACGAGGCGATCGCCGAATTCGAGGCGGGGTGGAACGAGTTCGCCGCAAACCAGGCCATGGCGGCACTACAGGCCGCCTACATCACCGACAACCCCAATCCGACCGGCTCGAAGGATGAACTCGACCGCGCGGACGGTCCGGAGGCATATCACGAGACCCATGCTCATTATCATCCCTGGTACCGGACGTTTCTGCGGGCCAAGGGCTTCTACGACATCTTTCTGTTCGATACGAACGGCAACCTTGTCTACACCGTCTTCAAGGAACTGGACTACGCCACCAACCTCGTGAATGGCGAATACGCCGATACCGGTCTCGGGCGTGTCTATCGCCAAGCGATGGCCAAGCCCGGCGAAGTGGTTTTCGACGATTTCGAGCCCTACGCTCCGAGTTTCGGCGCCCCGGCCAGCTTCATCGGCACGACGGTCGCCGGCAATGACGGGACGGCCATCGGCGTTCTCGTCTTCCAGATGCCCATCGACCGATTGAACGAAGTGATGCAGGAGCCGTCCGGCCTCGGCGAGACCGGCGATACCGTCATTGTGGGAGCGGACAAGCTGCGCCGCAGCGACTCGCGCTTCGCTTCCGAGTCGGCATTGCTGAAGGAAACGATCGCCTGGCCCGGGACCGACGCGGTCCTGCGCGGCGAAAGCGGGGTCACGCACGGTAGCGTGGGCGACGTTCCGATAATGGTCGCCTACGCGCCGGTGGATTTTCAGGGCGTGCGCTGGGGCGTGATGGCCACCGTGGCGGAATCGGAAGCTTTCGCCGCTAGCGAGGAACTGCTGTTCTTCGAGATCCTGATCGGCGGCGGCGTACTCCTTTTCGCTCTGGTCGTCGGCATCTTCTTCTCGCGCACGATCACGAACCCGCTCAGCCGCATCGTCGGGTTGATGTCCACCGTCTCGGCCGGCTCCTTCGGGATCGAAGTTTCAGATCAGGACCGTCGCGACGAGGTCGGTGACATTGCGAGGGCGTTGGAGGTCTTCAGAAAGAACGGGCAGGAAGCAGAGCGTCTGCGCGAAGAGCAGGAGGCGATGCGCCAGCAGTCCGAGCAGGAGCGGATCGAGGCTCTTCGGAGAATGGCGCGCACGGTCGAGGACGAGTCGGGGCGCGCGGTGGAGCAGGTGTCTACCGAGACCACTCAAATGGCCAATCAGGCCCAGGATATGGCGCGCTCCGCGTCCCAGGTGGAGCAGAACAGCCAGATGGTCGCCGCGGCAGCTCAGGAGGCCCTCGCCAACGCAGAGTCCGTCTCGGCCGCCACGGAGGAGTTGGCCCGCTCGATCGAGGAAATCGCGTCCCGTGTCGTCGAGGGTGCCTCGACGGCTCATACAGCGATGGATGTCGGCCAGGAGAGCGAAGCGACGATCCAGACCCTGTCCGCAGCGGCCCAGCAGATCGGCAATGTCGCGGTGTTGATCGACGACATCGCGCAGCAAACCGGCCTTCTCGCGTTGAACGCGACCATCGAAGCCGCTCGGGCGGGCGATGCCGGCAAGGGCTTCGCCGTCGTCGCGAGCGAAGTGAAGAGCCTCGCGGCCCAGACGGCTCGTGCGACGGGTGATATCTCCACTCAGATCCAGGAGATCCAGGCGATCACGCAGCGGTCGGTCGACGCCGTCCGGTCGATGGTCGAGAGGATTCAGGCGATCGACGAGATTTCGACATCCGTCGCTACGGCGGTCGAGCAGCAGCAGGCGGCGACCCAGGAAATCGCCCGCAACGTCTCGGAGACGGCGACGGCGGCTCGGGAGGTGGCGTCAAACATCGAACTGGTCTCTGCCGAAGCGCGCTCCAACATGGATGCCGCTGGTGCGGTGAGATCGGCGTCGGAGCAGGTCAAGGAGGCCATCGAGAGCCTGAAGCAAGTGGTGGTCCGTGTGGTTCGAACGTCGGCGCCGGAAGTCGATCGTCGCGAACAGCCGCGCAACGAGATGCGGGAGGCTGGAACTCTCATGCTCGGCTCCACCCGGTACGATGTCGTGGTGACGAATATGTCCGAGGGCGGTGCCGGCGTTGAATTGCCTGAAGGCGAGACCCTGTCCGCCGCCACCGGCGGTCGCGCCGAGATATCATCCCCGAGCATCGGTCAGCGCACGGCGATCATCGCCGGAGCCGCCGGTCGGAACGTCGGCCTTCGATACGCATGATAGAAAAGGCACGCTTCTTGCTTCTCTGTAGCCGAGAGCGTCCGACACCCGGCGCCGCCTGGAAGGCGGTGCGGCTGTCGACCGTCGGTTCTCGGTTGCGCGAAAGGGAGGGCGATGTCGAATACCTATCTTGATCCCTACGATTCGGAGAGAGAGCCGCACTCGGCGCGGGCGGAGACCGGATCGATCGTCGATATGGACGATCGGTCCGCCTGGTCCTACGGCCAACGCCTGCTCGCCGAGTGGTTTGAGGCGCATGAGACGGAGGGGCTGGTTCCTCCCGATACGCCGATCGATCTGCTCGGCCCGGTCCTCGGCTACGTTCACAAATTGGCCTATGATCGGGACGAGAACGATTTCCGCTATCTGATCTACGGAAGATCGATCGCCAAGAAATCCAATATGGGTGGGGACGGCACCCGAGTATCCGATCTGATCGAGCCAACCCGATCCGTTTTCCTCGAGCACTACCGGGCCCTGGTCGCCAACCCGAGACTGTCCGTCGGCCGATTGACCTACCAGGGGACAAACGTGCCGAATAACGAGTGGATTCGGGCGGTGGCGCCGCTCGGCCGACCCGGAGACGGGGTCACACATTTCATCGTGTTCACGGAGACGGTTCAGGACGCCCGTTTCTGACGCAGAGCGTGATCGGACAGACCTGTCCGATCTTGCGGCAGAGCTAAATCCGGCTCGTCGTGGGCCACCCTATGATCCAGCGTGTGGTCTGAAATATTGTTTGAAAACAATAAAATATTGTATGTCGTCGAGCGGCGACGCGATCGCGTGGTGACCCCGTCGCCGCGCGATTCTTTCTAGATCGCCAGGTACTCGTGGCGGAGGTCGTCGTTGTCGAGCACTTCCTGGGCCGACCCGTCGAAAACGATCTGCCCCATGTCGAGGATTAGCGCCCGGTTCGCCAGGTGCAGGGCGGCGATGGCGTTCTGCTCGACGATGATCGTGGTGATGCCAAGCTCCTTGACGCTTTCCAGGATACCCTCGATCTCCTTGACGATGGTCGGCGCCAGCCCTTCATAGGGCTCGTCCAGCAACAGAAGCTTGAGGTCTCGGGCGAGGGCCCGGGCGACGGCCAGCATTTGCTGCTCGCCGCCGGACATGGTGACGGCATCCTGCCGCCGGCGTTCTGCGAGCCGGGGGAAGTGGTCGTAGATCCGCTCGATCGGCCACCCGATCGGCTCCTCCACCTGGGCAAGCTGAAGATTTTCCTCGACGGTCAGGCCCTGGATGATCCGTCGGTCCTCCGGTACGAGCTGGATTCCCGCCCTGGCCGCCTCGAACGCCTTCATGCTGTGGAGCGGCTCACCGTGGAGCCACATCTCACCACGCTGCAGGGCAGGAGTCTGCGTGCGGGCGATGGTCCGTAGGGTCGAGGTCTTGCCGGCTCCGTTGCGGCCGAGCAGCGCGACAATATCCTGCTCCTGGACGTCAAAGGATACGCCCTGGACGATATAGGATTCCCCATAGTAGGCGTGGATGTCCTGCACCCGGAAGAACGGCGCAGTGCCGCTCGCGGGCGCCGTGTAGTCGGCGCTCCCGACGGCGGACGTTGTGGCGGTGGCGTTCATCTCTTGGCCCTCTTTCGAGACAACGGGTGGGCGTTCCTAAAGGTGGGCGCCGCCCAGATAGGCTTCCTGCACCTTCGGGTTGCCCCGAATTTCCTCCGGCGAGCCCTCGGCGATGACCGTGCCCTGGGCCATGACGGAGACCTTCTGGGCCAGGGAGAACACGACGTGCATGTCGTGTTCGATCACGATCTTCGTGATCCCGCGCTCACCGATCCGCTTCAGCAGGTCGATGGTGTTGTTGGTATCGGCCCGCGACATCCCCGCGGTCGGTTCGTCCAGCAGAAGCAGGCGGGGCTCCTGGACCAGGCACATGGCCAGCTCAAGCCGCCGCTTGTCGCCGCGGGACAGCGCCCCGGCGTGGTCCGCCTTGTTGTCGGCCAGACCCACATCCTCAAGCATGTGCTCCGCGCGCTCGCGGATTTCCGCTTCGTTGTCGATGCGCGGGAGCCAGTTGAGGCGGAACGATCCGTCCCGGTGAGCGAAGGCCGGGATCATCACGTTTTCCAGCAAGCCCAGGTCGGGAAAAATTTCCGGTGTCTGGAACACGCGGGAAACACCGAGTTGGTTGATCTCGTGCGGTTGACGGTTGAGGAGCGACTGATCCTCGAACATCACCGTTCCCGTATCGGGTTCCAGCTTGCCGACGAAGCAGTTGAGCAGTGTCGACTTGCCGGCACCGTTCGGCCCGATGATGGCATGCACGGTTCCGGACTGTACGTTGAGGTTGACGTTGTTCAACGCCTTCAGGCCGGCGAATGCCTTGTTAACACCCTGAACGACTAGGTTTCCCATGGTGTTGTCCTCACTCTGCCGGCGTGGAGTTGGGGAGGGACGCCGCGCCGCTGTCGGCCGGCCCGCTCTTCTTGCGCCGGAACAGCTTGGCGATGCGCTGCCCGCCCTCGACCACGCCACCGGGAAGGCAAATGATCACCAGCATGAACATGATGCCCAACGTCAGGTGCCAACCCTTTCCGATGAACGGATGGATCATGAAGACGAACGCGTCTTGCAGGGCGTCCGGCATGAACGAGAACCAGTTGTAGAGAACGTTGTCGTTGATCTTCGAGAAGATGTTCTCGAAGTACTTGATTACACCTGCGCCGAGCACCGGACCGATCAGCGTTCCCGCGCCGCCGAGAATGGTCATCAGAACCACCTCGCCGCTGGCCGTCCATTGCATGCGCTCGGCCCCGGCGAGCGGGTCCATGGCCACCATCAGTCCGCCCGCCAGACCGGCGTACATGCCGGAGATGATGAACGCGGCCAGCGTATAGGGACGCGTGTTGACGCCGGTGAAGCGCAGGCGCTGCTGATTGGTCTTCACCGCCTGCAGCATGATGCCGAACGGCGACCGGAAGATCCTGATCGAGAGGTAGAAGGCGATCAGCATGATGGCGGCGCAGAGATAGTAGCCGACGTTGAACGTGAACGACCACGAGGCGATGTCGAGCGTGAAGCCGTCGCGCATCTCGAAGCCGAAGAAGTTCGTCGGCGGAATGGAGCCGTTGACCTGGGACACACCGAGGATGCGAGGATCGTCGAGCGCAAGCTGAAGTCCGGTTTCGCCGTTGGTGATCGGTGTCAGGACCGAGTACGCCAGGGCGAAGGACATCTGGGCGAACGCCAAGGTGAGGATCGAGAAGTAGATTCCCGAACGGCGCAGCGAGATATAGCCGACGAGCGCCGAGAACAGTCCGGCGACGACAACGGAGACCATGATGGCCGGCACGACGTTCATCGTCAGGAGCTTCAGCATCCAGACGCCGGCATAGGATCCGACACCCAGGAACGCGGCGTGGCCGAAACTGAGATAGCCGGTCAGGCCGAACAGGATGTTGAACCCGATCGCGAATATCCCAAAGATCACGAACCGCTGCATCAGGTCCGGGTATCCGGCGTTGAACTGGGCCAGCTCGGAGCCCTCGGGGAACGGGTTCAGCAGGATCGGCGCAAACAGGGTCATGCCGATCACGACGAGAAACAGCGTCCCATCCTTCTTTGAAAGGCCGAACATCCCCTATTCCTCCATCACGCCCTTGCGACCCATGAGGCCACGCGGACGCGTCAGCAAAATCACAATGGCGACGAGATAGATGATGATCTGGTTGATCCCTGGCAGGAGGTCGACCACCTGTCCCATCGATGCGAAGGACTCCAGGACACCCAAGAGGAAGCCCGCTGCCACCGCGCCCGGAAGCGATCCCATCCCGCCGACGACGACGACCACGAAGGACAGCACCAGGAAGTCCATGCCCATGTGGTAGTTCGGCGAGTTGATCGGCGTGTACATCACGCCGGCCAGTCCGGCCACGCAGGCGGCGATCGCGAAGACGATGGTGAAACGCCGGTCGATGTGAATGCCCAGCAGTCCGACGGTCTCTCGATCCGCCATGCCGGCCCGCACCACCATTCCGAAGGTGGTGTAGCGAAGGAAGGCGAACACACCGCCAACGATCACGGCTGCGAAGCAGAAGTAGATCAGGCGCCAGTACGGATAGATGATCGATCCCGCGTCGAATCCCAAAAAGACACCCATGTCGACGCTGCTGCTCAGGGCGGCAGGGGCCGGCGTCGGGATCGGGTTCGCGCCGTAGAAGTACTTGACGATCTCCTGGAGAACGATGGCCAGGCCGAAGGTCACCAGGATCTGGTCGGCATGCGGGCGCTTGTAGAAGTGCTTGATCAGGCCGCGTTCCATACACAGACCGATCAGGATCATCACCGGAATGGCGAACAGGATCGATATCGGAACCGACCAGTCGATGATGGCCGCCCCCAGTTCGGGGCCGAACCAACTTTCGATATAGGGTGTCTCGACCTTCAGCGGATTTCCGAGAAAATCCTTCTTCACCGGGTCAATTGTCGAAAACGAAATATTCAGAACGGTGTTCAGCGTCACGGCGCAGAATGCGCCCAGCATGAACAATGCGCCATGGGCGAAGTTCACCACGCCCAACGTGCCGAAGATCAGGGTCAGGCCGAGCGCGATCAACGCATAGGCGCTTCCCTTATCGAGTCCATTGAGGACCTGAAGAACGATCGCGTCCACGGTGCCACCTGTCAAAAAAGACCAGAAACGAATTCAGGTCGGCGTATGAAGGAATAGGGACGCCGATCACGCTCTACGGCGCCATCGGCGTCCCATTGGATCTAGCGCTTAGGCACCCGGGTTGCAGGTGCCGAGCTGACCGCCCGCGAACTGCGGGTGGTTCGGCTCGTAGGTGACCTGAGCGACCGGAGTGATCTCGACGATCTCGAGCAAATCGAACTCGGAGGTCGGATTCTCCTTACCCTTCACGACGAGAACGTCCTTGAAGCACTGGTGGTCTTCTGCGCGGTACAGGGTCGGACCGTTGCCCATGCCGTCGAACTCGAAGCCTTCCAGGGCCTCGACAACGCCGCACGGGTTGAAGGTGCCGGCCCGCTCGACCGCATCGGCGTACAGAATGGCCTGGACATAGCACGTGTGCGCCGCCTGGCTCGGCGGGAAACCGTACTTGCTGCCGAACGACTTGACGAAGGCCTGGGACCCCGGATCGCTCAGCGACCAGTGCCAGTTCGTCGATCCGAAGATGCCCTTAACGTTCGCGCCGGCACCCTTGGCCATCAGCCGCGAGTAGAGCGGAACCACGATCTCGAACTGTTTGCCGTTGACCATACGGTCGCGCAAACCGAACTGGACCGCGTTGGTCAGCGAATTGACCATGTTGCCGCCGTAGTGGTTGAGCACCAGCACGTCGGCGTCCGACTGAAGGACCGGCGTGATGTAGGACGAGAAGTCCGTCTGGGCCAACGGCGTCTTCACCGTCTGGACCGTCTGCCAGCCCATCGCTTCCGTGGATGTCCTCACGGCCTCTTCGGTCGTGTAGCCCCAGTTGTAGTCGGCGGTCAGGTGATAAGCCTTACGGTCGGCGCCGTAATTGGCCTTCAGCACCGGAGCCAGGGCGGCGCCGGACATGTAGCTGTTGAAGAAGTGACGGAATCCGTTCGCCTTCTTGTCCTTGCCGGTCGTGTCGTTGGAGTGCGTCAGGCCGGCCATGAAGATCACGCCCGCCTCTTGGCAAAGCGCCTGCACAGCCACCGCGACACCGGAGGACGAGCCGCCGGTGATCATGATGGCGCCGTCCTTTTCGATCATCGACTTCGCCGATGCGCGGGCGGCGTCAGACTTGGTCTGGGTATCGCCCGTGACGTACTCAACCTTCTTGCCAAGGATTCCGTTGCCTTTCAGCGCCTTGGACGAGAAGGTGTTCATCATGCCGCCGTCGCCGCCACCGTTGAGGTGTTCGACCGCCAGCTCGTAGGCGCGCAGTTCGTCCGCACCCTCGTCGGCATACGGGCCGCTCTGCGGCACGTTGAAGCCAAGGGTGACAGTGCTGCCCGTCGGCTCGTTCAAGTAAGCGTGAGCACTCCTCGTAAAGAAGTGCGGTGCTGCGAGGCCGGCGGTCAGAGCGACGCCTCCCTTCATCAGCGAGCGGCGCGAGACGCCTTTATCGAAGACTTTCATTGGTTCCTCCCGTTCGGTCTTCGTCCCTGCCGCGTCTCAACCGATCTCAGTGTGATCTCGTGGCGGTTCGCGTCGACCTTTCGGCCCCACGATTCCGGACGTCGGCAACGCGACTGTAGAGGTTAATTGAAAATTTGCAAACTAAGTTGTTGATTTGCATCAGATAATTTGTCAATTTGATACACAACGCTACTGCAAAAAAGTAAATTTGTGACAGATCGGGATATGCCGAGCGCTGTTTCGGCGGGCGGTCGATGGACGTTGGGAGCGGAAATGGCATTGGAACTGGTGGGTTACCGTATCCGTGAGCGGCGCAAGCAATTGGGCTTCACCCAGGCCGGTCTCGCAAAGATGGTCGGCATTTCGCCCTCCTATCTGAATCTGATCGAAGCCAGTAAGCGCAATATCGCCGGCGGCCTGCTCATTCGGATCGCGTCGGCCCTCGACCTGGATGCCGAGACGCTTGCCGGCACGACCGAGCGGCGTGTCATCGACGACCTGCGCGAGATGGCAGCGGATCCGAGGCTGAAGGTCGCAAGGTTGCCCGAGGATGGTGCCCAGGATCTCGTCGCCCGACACCTGGATTGGGCGCAGTCCATGCTGGCGCTTTATCGAGCGTACCTCGATCAAGCCGAGACGGTGTCCGCACTCTCCGACCGTCTCAGCCGTGATCCTTTCTTGGGTGACCTCTTCCACCAGGTGCTGACGCACATTACGACCCTACGGTCGGTGTCGGAGATTCTTGAGAACGTCGCCGATCTGCCAACCGACCAGCAAAAGCGCTTCCAGGCGATGATGACCGAGGAGAGCACCAAGCTGAGCGACGTCGCCCAGGCGCTAACCGATTTCTTCGAAGTCCCGGAAGCCGACACAAGATCGGTGACCCCGGCCGAGGAGGTCGACGACTTCTTGATCGAACGGCGCAACCATTTCCCCGAACTCGAGGCCGCGGCGGCAACCATGCGCAAGGAGGTCGAACGCCAGGGCGAGACGATGATGAGCGCATTGATCGACTATCTCGACCGGCGCCATGGCATCTCGGTGAGCAATCGGGTCCGCGACACCGGTGGGGAGTCGGCGGTCGAGCGCTTCCGCAACCACTGTCGGTTCGACCCGGAGAGCCGAACCTTGGTGTTCCTCGACAACGCGTCGATCTCGACCCGTCGTTTCCAGCTCGCGCGCGTCGCTGCGGAGCTTACGCTGAGGGACAGCATCGAGCGGGAGATCGACGATCCCCGCCTCTCAACCGATGCCGCTCGCGCCCAGGCCTTCCGGGCGCTCGCCTCTTACACGGCGAGCGCCGCGCTGCTGCCGTACAGCAGTTTCCTCGAGCATGCGATCGATTGCCGCTACGACATCGAGGTGCTGCGCCAGCGGTACGCCGCCAGCTTCGAACAGGTGGCACACCGACTGATCACGCTGCGCCGAAGGGGGGAGGAGGGAATCCCATTCGCATTCCTTCGATCCAACCCGGCCGGTCACGCGACGAAGCGCTTCCCGTTGCCCGGCCTGCCGTTGCCGCGATACGGCCATGCTTGCCCGCTCTGGGCGATCTACCAGTCGTTCCAAACCCCGGACCGCGTTGTTCGGCAACTTGCGGAGTTTCCGGATCGTGGGCGCTTTCTGTTCGTCGCTCGAACCGTGACGAAGCAACCTGCCACTTTCCATGAGCCGCCTGTGTTGCATTCCGTGATGTTGGCCTGTGAGGCGGTTCATGCCGACGCCACGGTCTATGCCGACGGCCTGGATCTCAGCGCCCGGCGGATGGCGGCCCGGGTCGGTGCGAGCTGTCGGCTCTGTCCGCGCATCGACTGTCTTCATCGCGAAGAGGAACCGATCGTGCGCAGCGAGGCCCAGTGACGGCGTCGGTGCTCGGACCCGTCGTCGTGAATCTTTCCGTGTCGACGACAACGGCGCTACACTGGCCGTAATGACACCGGACAAACCGGTGAGCCTGGGGGAGGAGCCGTATCGTGTCGGCACATGTTCTTATTGCCGAGGATGAACCGAACATCGTCGAGTCCCTGAGCTTCATCCTGCGCAGGGAAGGTTGCGAGGTTACGGCAGTCTTCGATGGGCGGGCGGTGATAGACAAGATTGCGACGATGCGTCCCGATTTGGTGATCCTGGACGTCATGCTGCCGAAGATGAACGGGTTCGAGGTCCTAAAATGGATCAAGAGCAATCCCGAACTTCAGGGGCTGCCGGTGATGGTTCTGACGGCCAAAGGTCAGGACAAGGACCGCAAGACGGCGGAGGAGCTTGGGGCGGACGCTTTCGTGACGAAGCCGTTCTCCAACAAGGAGGTCGTGGAGCGGGTCATGACCCTGGCCTCGACTTGAGCCGGGGCGGCACGCTCCTGCCATGACGATGCGGGCGACCCGAACGAAGACTCGCGACGCCGTCGCGCTGATGGTTCTGCTCGGGACGTTTCTGGTCATGCCGCCGATCCTTGGTGTCGTGAACCAACCAACAACCGTGTTCGGTTTGCCGACGACCGTCGTCTACGTCTTCTCGGTCTGGGCGGCCTTGATCGCTGGGACCCGGATCATCGCGCGCCGCGCCGACCGCTCGGGCGAGTGGGACGAGGTGAGGATCCAGTCCAAGCGTCCCGACCCGGAGCAGGAGGTCGGCTGATGTTGTCGGCGGACGTCGTGCTCGTAACGGCGCTGGCGTATGTGGCGCTGCTCTTCGTCGTCGCTTTCATCAGCGACCGCAGGGCCCGAGGCGGGCGCGTCGGCCTGGCACATTCGCCGCTGATCTACACCCTGTCGATTTCGGTCTACTGCACCTCTTGGACGTTCTACGGCGCCGTCGGCTCTGCGGCCCGTAGCGGACTTGAATTCGTGACGATCTATCTGGGCCCCACTCTTGTTTTCGTCGGCTGGTGGTTTGTGCTGCGCAAACTGGTGCGCATCGGCCGGATCCACCGGATCTCCTCTGTCGCGGACCTGGTGTCCTCGCGCTACGGCAAGAGCACGACGCTGGCGGTCCTGGTCACCGTCATCGCGGTGATCGCGAGCACCCCCTACATCGCGCTTCAGCTAAAGGCGGTCACCATCAGCTTTTCGGTCGTGGGGAGTGCCGGAAACGAGGCGGTGATGGACGTCTCCACTGCGTTTTGGGTCGCGGTGGGGATGGCGGCCTTTACCATCCTGTTCGGTACCCGGAACATCGATGCGAACGAGCGTCACCATGGGGTGGTTGCAGCCATCGCTCTGGAGGCGCTGGTCAAACTCGTCGCCCTTCTGGCCGTGGGTGGCTTCGCCGTCTACGGTGTCGCGGGCGGCCTTGACGCGGTGTTCGCCATGCCGGCGGCCCAGATCGTCATAGACCCCGACCATGTTTTCGGGCCGCGCTGGGTGACCATGACCTTCCTGGCCGGTGCCGCCATTCTGTGCCTGCCGCGCCAGTTTCAGGTGACGGTGGTCGAGAACGCCGACGAGGGGCAGTTGCGGACCGCCTCCTGGCTGTTCCCGCTTTATCTGTTCCTGATGGGGTGCTCGATCCTGCCGATCGCCATCGCCGGTCTGACGCTCCTGCCGCCGGGCTCCAATCCAGACATGTTCGTGCTGACCCTGCCGATGGCCCACGGCCAGGATGCACTCGCGCTGCTCGCCTTCATCGGCGGTTTCTCGTCGGCGACCTCCATGGTGATCGTCGCCTGCATCGCGCTCTCGATCATGGTGTCGAACCACATCGTGATTCCGGTGGTGCTGCGGTTGCCCATACTGAGCGAGGCGATCAGCGGAGACGTGAAGCGGCTGCTCCTGTTCAGCCGCCGGGTCAGCATCGTGCTGCTGCTACTGCTGGGCTTCGGCTACTTCGTCGCCAGCGCCCAGTCCGACGCGCTCGCCGCCATGGGACTGATCGCCTTCGCCGGCGTGGCGCAGATCCTGCCCGCGATGGTGGGTGGGCTGTATTGGCGGTCGGCCTCGAAGGCGGGAGCGGCCGTGGGCATGTTCGCCGGCTTCCTGATGTGGATGTACACCCTCGTCCTGCCGAATTTCGAGGGCGTGTGGTTCGTCACATCGGCTCTGATGCTGGAGGGACCATGGGGGATCGGATGGTTGCGTCCGCACGCGCTGTTCGGCGTCGAGGGCAGCGATCCGTTGGTCCATTCGGTGTTCTGGAGCATGACCGTCAACGTCGTGCTTTTCGCCGTCGTGTCCCTGATCCGCGAGCAGAACCCGCTCGAGCGGCTCCAGGGGACCCTGTTCGTCGACGTTTTCCGCAATCCGACCGAAAGCGAGGGGCGGTTCATCACCCGGTCGGCGACGGTGGACGATCTCTACATCATGGCTCAGAGAATCCTGGGGGCGGACGAGGCGCAGCGGGTGTTCGCGCAGTTCGCTCGCCGCCAGGGTTCGGCCAACGACATGCCCCGCCCGGACGCTGAGTTCATCGCCCATCTGGAGCGGCTGTTGGCGGGCGGCATCGGCGCCGCATCGGCCAGGGTGATGATCAGCCAGGTGGTGACCGGTGAGACCATCAGCCTGGACGAGCTCATCCGCCTGGTCGACGAGACCCAGCAGGTGATCGAGTATTCGCAGCGCCTGGAGGCGCAGTCCAAGGAGTTGCAGCAGACAGCAAAGGCGCTGCAGGACGCGAATGAACGGCTCCGGATGCTGGACACGCAGAAGGACGATTTTCTCAGCCAGGTCAGCCATGAGGTGCGCACGCCCATGGCGTCGATCCGCTCCTTCTCGGAGATCCTTCTGGACAACCCGGACATCGAGTCCGACCGCGCCCGCAAGTACCTCAAGATCATTCAGGACGAGACCCTTCGCCTGTCGCGGTTGCTGGATGAGATCCTGGATGTGTCGCATCTCGATAGCGGGCAGTTCGCCTTGCGGCTCGAGGATGTGGATGGCGCGCGTATCCTGGAACATGCGGTCGAGACCAGCCGTGGCATGGCTGCGGCGGCGGGGGTGGTCGTCGATTACGGCCCCTGTGTCGCGACGGCCCCGATCCGTGCCGATGGCGACCGCCTCGCGCAGATCTTCATGAACGTGCTCTCCAACGCCATCAAGTACAACACGAGCGAGAACCCGACGGTGACCGTCAGCAGCCGGATCGACGGGGGGATCTACTACGCGTATGTGGACGACAACGGACCCGGCATCCCCGCCGAGGACCGCGAGCGCATCTTCGCCAAGTTTGCCCGCGGGCGCGAACTCACGCCGGGGCATCGCACCGGTGCCGGACTGGGTCTCTCCATCAGCCGCAGCATCGCGCGGATGCTGGGCGGCGATCTCGAATTGCTGCCCGAGCCGGGGCGCGGCACCGGTCGGGGCGGGGCCCGGTTCCGGGTTCGGCTGCCATTGCGGGCGGAAACGGCGGCCGCCGCCGGTGACTAGCCGGCTGCGCGTGTTGTCCGGTCGACCCGCTTCCATCGACCTCAGACCAGCTCCATGACGGCACCCGAAGATCCCACCGACCCGACGAGGCGACGCTCGGACCCGGTCGATCCAGACCTGCGGCTAGGTGCCCGTTTGGCGCTGCCGGACGCTCTGCGGCGCCTGGTTGAGGATCTACCGCAGGATGCCTGGAGCGATCATCCGGGCTTCGGCGGGCTGACACTGTTCTGGCTGGAGCGGCATGCCGGCTTTCGCAGTCTTCTGAAACGGATATCCGACGACGCACGGACGACGGCGATTGGCTCCATCGATGTGCAAGACTATGCGCCGCAACTCTATCGACATGCCCGCACTCTCCTTGGTGAACTGCACGGGCATCATTCCATCGAGGACGCCCAGTACTTCCCGCAGCTTCGGCGTCTGGAACCTTCGGTGTCGCGAGGGTTCGATCTGTTGGAAGCCGATCACCGAGACCTAGATCTTCGCCTGCACGAGTTCGCCGGCGCTGTGAACGGACTTCTGCAGGCCGCCCAATCGGGAGCGCTGGCACGGTCGGATGTGGAGCGGTTCGCCGATACCGTCGAGGGGTTCCGGGGCCTGCTCGATCGTCACCTCGTGGACGAGGAGGAGATCGTCATTCCGGTCCTATTGAGACTTTCGGGCGGTTAGCCGGCCGGTCTGCGTCCTGTCTGCCCCATCTTGCATGGTCGTTCTGGATGCCGTGTTCAACGCTGCGATCGTGCTCGATGTCCATCAACGTTCCTAGAGCATTTTCGATCGTCAATGAATCGTTGAGGATTTCCAAGAGGGGTCGAATCTGAATCACCGTTGTGGCTGGGATTTGAGGCCAGCGGTGATGATGCGAGCCCTATCGGATGACTTGAGACGGCGTGTGGTTGAAGCGGTCGATGCGGGGATGTCCCGGCGGGCGGCGGCGGATCGGTTCGGGCTTGGGATCGCGACAGCGATCCGATGGGTCGAGCGCTGGAGATCGACCGGGAGCTGGGCGGCGCGACCAGGCTGCGCGGACGTGCCGCCAAGGGCGAACGATGCCGCGCGTCAGTCCCACATGGACATTGGAAGACGACGACCTTCGTGGGCGCGCTGCGGCTCGGCAGCATGACGGCGCCGATGACCCTGAACGGGGCGATGAACGGCCCGGCCTTCACCGCCTATGTCGAGCAGGTCCTGGCGCCGACCCTGCGCGCAGGCGACATCGTCGTCATGGACAACCTCCCGGCCCACAAGCCCGTCGCCGTGCGCCAAGCCATCGAGCGGGCCGGAGCTGAGCTCCGCTTCCTGCCGCCCTACAACCCTGACTTCAACCCGATCGAGATGGCCTTCCCCAAGATCAAGGCGCTCCTGAAGAAAGCCGCAGCCCGAACCGTCACCGATCTCTTGAACGCCGCCCGAGACGCGGTCGACACTATCTCGCCAATCGAGGTCAGAAACTACTTCACCGCAACTGGATATGAGCCGGAGTGATCGGAAAATGCTCTA
>JANSYS010000018.1 GCA_024742275.1 Alphaproteobacteria bacterium
CGTCCGCTCCGGCGAGCAATTGATCAAGAACGGCATCGGCAATCACAGGCGCTTTGCGTCGGGGCATGGGGGATCTCCTTCATTCCCATCATGCTCCCCCGCACACGAAATTTCTGACAGTCCCCAGCGACGCGCGCTCGGCCAACGGGGGAGGCCAGCAATGAACAAGACGGTCAACCAACGCGCCTGGCTGATGGTCCTGCCGGTTCTGCTGCTCGTGGCCATGAACGCGGTCATCCCGCTCATGACGGTTGTGAACTTCTCGGTCCAGGAGGAGTTCTACGGCGAGTTCTCGTTCATCGGCACCCAATGGTTCGCCGACACGCTGACGAACGAGCGGTTTCAAAACGCGCTGCTTCGGCAGTTCGGCTTCACGTTCACCATTCTGGCGATCGAGATTCCGCTCGGCATCGCCATCGCGCTCACCATACCCCGTTCGGGAGTATGGGCCTCCGTGTGTCTCGTGCTGATGTCGCTGCCGCTGCTGATCCCCTGGAACGTGGTCGGCGCCATGTGGAACATCTATGCGCTGCCGGATATCGGCTTCCTCGGCTACATGCTGAACGCGGGTGCCGGCCTCTTCGGGCACGATCCGGCGAGCGGTCCCTGGTTCAATTTCACCCAGGATCCGGTGGCGGCCTGGTTCACCGTCATCCTGATGGATGTCTGGCACTGGACGTCCCTGGTGGTGCTCCTCGCGTATGCGGGGCTGCAGTCGATCGACAACGCCTACTACCAGGCGGCGCGGATCGACGGCGCGTCGCGCTGGGCGGTGTTCCGCTATATCCAGCTTCCGAAGATGAAGCACACCCTGACGATCGCCGTCCTGCTGCGCTTCATGGACAGCTTCATGATCTACACCGAACCTTCCGTGCTGACCGGCGGCGGCCCCGGAAACTCGACCACCTTTCTGTCCATCGACCTGGTGAAAATCGCCCTCGGGCAGCAGGACCTCGGCAACGCGGCCGCCATGAGCATCATCTACTTCCTGATGATCCTCCTGGTGAGCTGGCTCTTCTATACGCTGACGATGCAGGGAGGGAAGAAATGAACAAGCGCTGGATCGTTCCGACGCTCTACATCGTTTTCCTCATGCTGCCGATCTACTGGCTGCTGAACATGTCGTTCAAGACGACCAACGAGATCCTCGGCGGCTTCTCGATGTTTCCTGCGGAGTTCACTGTCGAGAGCTATGTGAAGATCTTCACCGATCCCACCTGGTACTCCGGCTACATCAACTCGATCATCTACGTCGTCATCAACATGGTGATCTCGGTGACCGTGGCGCTACCCGCAGCCTATGCCTTCTCGCGGTATCGCTTCCTCGGCGACAAGCATCTGTTCTTCTGGCTCCTGACCAACCGCATGGCCCCTCCGGCGGTGTTCGCCCTGCCGTTTCTGCAGCTCTACTCGACGATGGGGCTGTTGGACACCACCCTGGCCGTCGCCCTGGCGCATTGCCTGTTCAACATTCCACTGGCGGTCTGGATCCTCGAGGGCTTCATGTCGGGAGTGCCCAAGGAGATCGACGAGACGGCCTATATCGACGGGTACTCCTTCCCCAAGTTCTTCGTGAAGATCTTCATGCCGTTGATCGCGCCCGGCATCGGTGTGACGGCGTTCTTCTGCTTCATGTTCTCCTGGGTGGAGATGCTGCTGGCGAAGACCCTCACCACCGTTCAGGCAAAACCGATAGCGGCGGTGATGACGAAGACGGCGTCGACATCCGGATACGAACTCGGACTCTTGGCCGCAGCGGGCGTGTTGACCATCATTCCAGGCGCCATCGTCATCTACTTCGTGCGCAACTACATCGCGAAGGGCTTCGCGATGGGGAGGGTCTGACCATGCGGTGGCTCCTGCTGGCGGCCCTCACGGCGCTGATTCCCGACGCCGCGTTCGCGCAGAACACGAGCCCGACCGGCGTGTCGTTCCTCGGGTGGATGGCCTGGACGTGGCAAACGGCGCTGTTCTTCGTCTGCATCGCGGTAGCCCTGGTGACCATGACGGTCTGGGAGATCGCGCGTCCGGGCGGAGACCCGCGCGAACCCGGGATCCTCGGCATCGATACGACCCGCGGCGACCGGCTCTTCATCTCGCTCTTGAGCGCCGCCTACATCCACCTGGCGTGGCTCGCGCTGTTCACCGGCCCGCTCTGGTGGGCCTCCATCATCGCCCTGGTTTGGGCGGCGGCGGTCGCGAAATGGGTGTGACCGCCCTTACGAAATCGGCTTCGGCCCGGAGGTTTCCGGCCGAAGACGGAAGGCACGCGAAAAGCGTGCGGCACAACCCGGGCTCGGCCGGGAAGAGGAACCTCACAGGAGGAAGCAAATGAGAAAGTCACTGCTGGCAGGTCTAGCTGCCACCGGACTTCTCTGGGGAGGCCAGGCATCCGCCGACATGGCCGCCGCGGAGAAGTGGATAGACAGCGAGTTTCAGCCGTCGGCATTGAGCCGGGCTGATCAGTTGAAGGAAATGGAGTGGTTCATCAATGCCGCGGAGCCGTTCCGGGGCATGGAGATCAATGTTCTCTCAGAGACGATCCCGACCCATTCCTACGAGTCGGAAGTCCTGACCAAGGCCTTCGAGGAGATCACCGGCATCAAGGTGAACCACCAGTTGCTCGGCGAGGGCGAGGTTGTCCAGGCGGTTCAGACCCAGATGCAGACCCGTCGCAATCTCTATGACGGCTACATCAATGACTCCGATCTGATCGGGACGCACTCGCGTCTTCAACTCGCCTACAATCTCTCCGACCAGATGGCCGGCGATTGGAAGGCCACGACCAATCCCATGCTCGATCTTGAAGACTTCATGGGAATTTCCTTCACGACGGGCCCGGACGGAAAGCTCTACCAGCTCCCCGATCAGCAGTTCGCGAACCTTTATTGGTTCCGCAAGGACTGGTTCGACCGCAAGGATCTGCAGGACCGCTTCAAGGAGATCTACGGCTACGATCTCGGCGTGCCGGTCAACTGGTCGGCCTATGAGGATATCGCCGAGTTTTTCAGCGTTCACGTCAAAGAGATCGACGGCGTCCGCGTCTACGGCCACATGGACTACGGCAAACGCGCCCCGGACCTGGGCTGGCGCATGACCGACGCCTGGCTGTCGATGGCCGGCGCCGGATCGACCGGTGAGCCGAACGGCGTGCCGATCGACGAGTGGGGCATCCGCATGGAGGCGGGGTCCTGCAATCCGGCCGGCGCCAGCGTCACCCGCGGCGGCGCTACCAACGGCCCGGCTGCGGTGTATGCCATCCGCAAATGGGACGAGTGGCTGCGAGCCTATGCGCCTCCGGGAGCTGCCAGCTACGATTTCTATCAGTCGCTTCCGGCTCTGAGCCAGGGCAACGTCGCCCAGCAGATCTTCTGGTACACGGCTTTCACCGCCTCGATGGTGGCGCCGAAGTCGGAAGGCAACAATACCGTCGACGACAGCGGTAAGCCGCTCTGGCGGATGGCGCCGTCGCCGCACGGTCCCTACTGGCAGGAAGGGCAGAAGGTCGGCTACCAGGACGCGGGTTCCTGGACGTTCCTGAAGTCGACGCCGAGCGACCGGGCGCAGGCCGCCTGGCTGTACGCCCAGTTCGTGGTGTCGAAGACGGTGGACGTGAAGAAGAGCCATGTCGGCCTGACGTTCATCCGCGATACCACCGTGCAGCATGAGAGCTTCACCGAACGGGCGCCGAATCTTGGCGGTCTTGTCGAGTTCTACCGTTCGCCGGATCGGGTTCGCTGGTCGCCGACCGGGATCAACGTGCCCGACTATCCGAAGCTGGCTCAGCTCTGGTGGCAGCAGATCGGCGACGTCAACTCCGGCGCCTTCACCCCGCAGGAGGCCATGGACCGTCTCGCCGGCGAGATGGACACGATCATGGCCCGCATGCAGCGCGCCGATGAGTCGAGCAATGTCTACGGCGGTTGCGGCCCGCGCCTGAACGAGGAGAAGGACCCCTCCGAATGGCTCGGCCGTCCGGACGGCCCGAAGGCCAAGCTGGCCAACGAGAAGCCGAAAGGCGAGACGATCGCGTATGACGAGATCATCAAGCGCTGGCAGTAGGATCACTAACACCACGAAGACAGACGCCGGGGCCCTTGGCCCCGGCGTTTTGCTGTCGATGCTTCCGACGCCCGTGGGGGCCGGACCCTAAACCTGTTCACCGTCCCGGTGCGTCTACTGCACCTCTTCGACGTCGACGGTGAAGCGATTGTCGCGGATCTGCCTGTAGTAATCGTCCGGATCATAGTAGGCGACGTCGAGTTGCAGGTTCCGTGCGCCAAAGCGGCCGATCGCCTGAAGCAGTCTGACCTCCGCACTCCGTACGGCGCCATGGGCTTGGATGAATGCCTGCTGAGCGGCGATAAAGCGCTCGTTGACGTCCAGGGCGTCCAGCAGACTGATCCGCCCTTCGTCCAGCCGCCGTCGGAGCGCGTCTCTCGAGAATTTCGCCGCATTCAATCGCAGTTCCGCCGCCGATACCTGGCTTTGGCTGGATGCGAGTTCACCCCAGGCTGTCATGGCTTCCTGACGGACCCGGTCCTCGATCGCCTTGAGGGTCAGCCGCTCCGCGTTTGCGGTCTGCTTTGCCTGACGGACAGCCGAGAATTCGGTGCCAGCCTGGAAGATCGGGACGGACACCGACAGTTCAACGGAGCCGTACGTGCTGTCGCCGGCGGTCGCGATCCCGCTGTCGTCGGGTGCGGTAAAAACATCCTCGCGATTGACGCTGCCCGAAAGGTCCACCGTGGGCAGGCGGCCCGCCTTGGCGATCCGCACCGCTTCCTGGGCGGCGCGCACCGCTGCCTTTGCGCTCTGCATCAGCGGGTTTTCGGTCAGCGCCGCCGCAACGGCTTCCTCAGCGGTATCCGGCATGTTTGGGAACACGGGGAAATCCTGAAGTTCGGCCGGCGCAAGGCCGACGAACTGTCTAAAGCGGGCCTCGGCGTTGGCGACCAGTTGTTCCTGGGCGGCAATGTCCGCCAGCGTCTCTCCGATATGGATCCGCGTGTCGGCAATATCGAACGCGGTCCTTTGTCCGCTTTCGACCAGTGTCTCCAACCGGTCGAAAAAATCCTGCAAATCGAAGAGGTTATCCTGCTGGGCTGCGAGGATGCGCCGGTTCACGAGCACATCGACATAAGCGATGCCGGCCTCGGCGAGCACCTGCTGTTCGGTCGTCATCAGATCGGCCCGCGCCGCGCCCGATTGCTCCCGAGCGCGCTGTAGTTCGGCGTCGCGGCCGCCACCGTTGTACAGCGTGTAGCTCATGGTCAGGCTGCCGCTGGTCTGGCTGGTGCCGCCATGGGCCGAGGTTCCGGCGTCGGATTTGGTGCTCTCGACGCTCTGGGTCCCCGTGCCGGTGAGGGTGACCGTCGGCAGCCAGCCGCCAAGAGCGGTGAAGACGGTCTCGTCGGTGGACCGGGTCCTGGCCCGTTCAGCCGCAAGGTTCGGGCTGTAGGCATAGGCGGATTCCAGCGCCTCTTTCAGGCTCTGAGCGTCGGCGGGCGATGCCGCGATCGTGGTCAGAAGACCGGCGAGGAACGCCGTCGCCGCCTTCATCGGGCGTCGCTTTCTCGGCAGACCGTCCACCGCTTCGTCATGCTCTTGTCTTCCCCACAGCCGTCACGGCGTGTCTCAGCGATCCAATTCAGCGAGAATTGCGGAGCGTTCCTCTGGATCAAGCTCTGCAAGTTCCGCCTCCAGGACAACATCAAGCATAGCCTCGACTGTCCTCGCGTTAAACAACGCTCGCATAGATATCTCGACGTCGAATGTCTCGCGTAGGCGCGCAGCGACTTGAACGAGCAAAAGTGAATGGCCGCCGAGTTCGAAAAAGTCCTGGGTAACGCCCACGTCGTCGATCTGCAGTATCTCCCGCCATATAGCCGCGATTTCCCGCTCCTCGTCGGTGCGTGGCGGTAGGACGGACGCAGACGGCGCCGGAGCTGCGTCGGCCGAAATCAGCTTGCGGCGATCAAGCTTGCCGTTCGCCGATAGGGGCAGGGTTTCATGGAATGCGAAAGCCGCCGGGACCATCGCTTCGGGAAGGAACGCGCGAACGGCATCGACGGCCCGCTGGCGGACCGTCGGTCGATCGGCGTCGGTGGAGGCAACAAGATGTGCCGCCAGATGAGGCCGGGGCTCGTCGGGTACCACGACGACAGCGGCGTCTTGGACGCCGGTCACCGATCGAAGCACCGCCTCGATTTCCCCCAGTTCGATTCGGATTCCGCGAAGCTTGATCTGGAAATCCCGGCGACCGAGATAGGTGAGTTCATCAGTCGGGTCGAAGCGTGCGAGATCGCCGGTCCGATACATCCTGGTGCCCGGTACCGGACTTGATGGGTCGGGGATGAAACGCTCCGCCGTCAGGGCCGGGCGGCCCAGATATCCTCGCGCCAGATTGATGCCGGCGATATGGATTTCGCCGGCGGCGCCCGGCGGCACCGGGTGCAAATGCCGGTCCAGCAAGTGCAGTCGGGTATTCGCAATCGGACGACCGATGGGGACGTCCTTGGCTGTTTCTTGCCGGTCGCAGTCGTGGAAACTGACGTCGATCGCCGCCTCCGCAGGTCCGTAGAGATTGTGGACGCTTGCCGTTAGGCGTTGGTGAGCCAGGTCGCGATCCGCGCCGGACAGCGCCTCGCCGCTGCACAGGATCCGAGCAAGGCTCCGGCAGCACTCGATGTTCTCCGCCGCCAAGAAGGCGCGAAGCATGGAGGGGACGAAATGGCAGACTGTGACGCCGTGAGCGGCAATCAGGTCGCGCAGGTACTCGGGATCCCGGTGCCCGCCGGGGGCGGCCAGAACCATGGCCGCCCCTTCGGTCAGCGGCCAGATCAGTTCCCAGACCGAGACGTCGAACGTAACGGGTGTCTTGTGCAGTACCCGGTCCGACGCTCCGATGGGATAGGCACTTTGCATCCATGCGATGCGGTTTGTGAGGCCGCCCCAGGTGTTCACGACCGCCTTGGGGCGACCGGTCGATCCAGAGGTGAAGATCGCGTAGGCGGCGGCGTCCGGATCGAACTCCCGTTGAGGCTTTGGGTCCGCCGGTGATCGGGCTAGGGTGTCTTGATTCAGTGTAAGCACCGGCGCGGTGGAAGGGGGTACCCGATGTGCGAGGTCAGCGCGCGTCACGGTCATGCTGACGCCGGCCTCCTCGATCAATGCGGATAGCCGGGATGGAGGGTCGTTGGGGTCCAGCGGCAGAAAGACAGCCCCGGCCCGCATGGTTCCCAACACCGCCAGCGGCAGTAGCGCATCCCGTTCCAGCAGCAACGCGACAACGGACTCGGTGCCGACGCCGCGGGCCCTGATCGTCTCCGCGAGGGCGCCTGCGGCTGACCACAGCGTGCCGTACGACACCGTATCGAAGTCGCCGATCAGCGCTGGTGCCGTGGGTGCCTGGGCTCCAATCTTCGCAAGAAGATCCGCTCCGCCGATATCGGTCGCATCGGTCGCATTGAACCGATCCGACAGAAAGGCGAGGTGCTTCGGTCCCGCGACGCCGATGTCGCCAAGGCGGCGATCCCGGCCTGCTGTGACCGCATCGATGGCCGCCTCGAAGGAGTCGCCGAGCGCCCGCGCCCGGTCTCCGTTGATCCGGTTCGGGTTGTGGACGACGAGCATGGTCGGCGGCGCCCCGAGTTGAATGCCGATATTGAGGTCGAAGTTGGTCTGATCGACGAACCGGTAGTCGCGCACCTCGAGATCGGCGAAACGATCGGGTGCCGCGCTCATGCTTGTCCCTTCGAGCACCAGGATGTGATCGAACAGCGCCTCGGCGGCCGGTACCTTGGAAAGCGGCCTGATCTGAGACATCGGGACGTGGGCATGGGCGTTCACTGCGGCCACGGTCTCCGCCACGTCCGCGAGCCAATCGTCGAGTCTGCGGTCGGCCGGGATGTCGATCGCGAGGGGCACGGTGTTCAGGAACAGACCGATCGTGGTCTCCACGCCGGTCATGTCGCCCGGTCGACCGGCCGCGGTGAGTCCGAAGACGACGCGATCGGTATCGCAGTGCCTGGCCACGACCAGCGCCCACGCGGCGGCCAGCAACGCCGCTTCCGTGATCCCTAGCCTTTGCGCCGCCTGGCGAAGGCTTTCGGCGCGCTCCGGCCCGATCCCGCGGGCGTGTTCAACGAGCGGCGCGTCGGTATCGGGCCGCGCGTCGTCGGGCGGAAGTAGGGGCGTCGCGAAGTCGACATCGCCAAGCCGATTGCGCCAGAAAGCCGCGTCGTCGTCACCGTCTCGTCGTTCGAGCCAATCGACATAGTCCTGGAACGGCCTGGGCTTTGGAAGATCGGCGGAGCGCCCATCGACCTCGGCGGCGTATAGCGCGGCGAGTTCGTCGATCGACAACGCCATCGACCAACCGTCCATCAGCACATGGTGGCGGGTCCAGACGAGGAGGTGGTCGTCGTCGGCGTATTGGATCAGTGTCACCCGCATGAGCGGAGCCATATCCAGACTGAAACGCCGACCGAGATCTTCGGCGAGGAACTCGGCCTCCCGTTCCGCCCGCGCGTTCGGTGGAACGCTGGACCAATCGCGTTCGTCGAACGGGATCGGCGCGGCGGTCTTCACCACCTGGAGCGGTCGATCCAACCCCTCGGTGGCAAAAGCCGTCCGAAGGGCGGTATGGCGGCGGATCAAGGCATCGAACGCGCGCCGGAGTGCTTCGGCATCGAGCGGTCCGATCAGGCGGCACGTCAATTGGCCGACGAAGGTCCCGGCCGTGCCGGCGCGGCTGTACAGCAGCATCGCTTCCTGCATCGGTGTCAGGCCGTAAATCGCCTCGGCTCCATCGAAAACCGTCATTTCGCCTCCAGTTCCGCGGCGATTTCCGAGATGCGATCCAGGTGGTCGCGTGCGAGCCGATCGATCGTGGTCTTGTCGTGGAGCGCGCTGGAGTAGTGCCACTCGAAGCGCAGACGTCCGTCGGCGATCTCGCCATCGATTTCGATCATGCATCGGCGCGGCAGGTCCGGCGCCCGTGTGCGCCCGACGGGCCCAGGGGCGATCATGAAAAGAGCACCCTCCGGCGTGACCAGATCGGTACGGCCGAGGAAGTTGAACAGCACGTCGCCTCCCGTATCCGGCGAGTCGAGGAGGCCGTGTCCGAAACCGTCGTCCGGTACCGATGCAAGCTGGTCGAGGGTCGCGCGCCGGGCGGAGGCGTGGTCGCTCTTGGGCAACCGGAGGACCACCGGATGGATCGTGGTGAACCACCCCACGGTCCGGTGGGTCGGCTGGCCGACCAAATCGTCGTTCCGGCCATGGCGTTCGCGATCGATGCGGATGAGGGTGTCGCCGCACCAAGCCGCCAGGGTTTCCGCGAGGCAGGCCGTCAGGACGGCGTCCAGCCCGCTCCCGAAGGCGCTTGGCGCGCGGCGGGACAAGATGTCTGTTGCCGGCGCCGCCAACTCGACGGAGAGCGTCCCGACGTCGCGCTCCCGGTTCGCCGCGCCGGAACGATCGCAGGGCAGCGGTGAGGCGTCGGCCGTGGCCTGATCGCGCCAAAACTCGCTCGATAGCCGGTCGACCGGAAGCCGCCGGATTGCCGAGGCCCACGCGGTGAAGGATCCCGCTGCTCCGGACCAGGAGACCGTTTCCGAGTCCCCCAACGCCCGATAGGCGGTTTCGAGATCGGCCATGACGATCCGCCAGGAGGCGGCGTCGATCGCCAGATGATGGACCACGGCGAGCAGAAGATCCGGGGCCGGGGCGCCGCGCCGGATCAATGCGAGGCGGGCGTGCCGCCCGTTTGCCGGATCGAGGCCGGCATGCAGGGCCTCCCAGGCGCCGGCCTCGATGCCGGCATGTGCCGGTTCGGGAACCCTGGACAGATCGTAGAGAAGCGGCGGCTCGTTAACGGGGGGACCGGGATGCTGGAGCCATCCGTCCGTGCCCTGCTGGAACCGCAACCGGAGTGCTTCGTGGCGGGCTATGACGGCGGCGAAGGCGCTCTCGAGGCGGGCGAGATCGAGCGGTTCCCGGCAAATCACCCGCAGCGTCTGATTGTAGCGGTCCGGGATGCCGCCGGCGCGGCCGATCAGCCAGTCCTGGATCGGCGTGACCGGCACCGGATCCATCGGCGCTGTTGCATGGAGGCTGGGGCTGTCCGGTTTCACTGGCGAGATCCGGGGCGCTACCTCGACAAGGCCGGCAATCGTTGGATGTTTCAGCAGCAATCTGGGGCTCGCGTCGAGACCGACCTGGCGCATGCGGGTCGCGGCCCGCAGGGCGACGAGGGAGTCGCCCCCGAGCCGGAAGAAATCGTCGTCGATACCGACACGATCCAGTTTCAAGAGATCGGCCCAGATCCGCGCGACGGCGGATTCCGTCGCATCGCGGGGCGGGCGCGAAGGGGCTGTGTCTATCGTCGCGTCGGGCTCCGGCAAGGCGGGGCGGTCGAGCTTGCCTGTCGCGCCGCGCGGCAACCCGTTGAGGATGACCCAAGTATGCGGCCGCATCCATTCGGGCAATCCGGCGCAAATCCTCTCGCGTTCTATCTCCGCGACGGGATGCCCGTCGCGGGGAACGATATAGGCGGTCAGACGGTCGTTCCGGAGTGCCACGGCCGCCTCGCGTACCGCCGGATCGACCTGTAGGTGTGCCTCGATCTCCTCCAGTTCGACCCGGAAACCGCGCAGCTTCACCTGATTGTCGGATCGGCCTTGATACAGAATGTGTCCGTCCGCGGTCAGCGTTCCGCGATCCCCGACCAGGAAGAGGCGGCTGCCGTCGGCGGCGAAGGGGTCAGGGACGAAGCGGGCGGCGGTCTCTGCTGGCTGGCCTCGATAGCCCCGGGCGAGTCCGTAACCCCCGACGCAGATCGCGCCGGGCACACCCGGCGGTACCGGGCGAAGCCAACGGTCCACTACCCTGACGATCGCGCCAGGAATGGCGCTTCCGATGGTCACGTCGTCACTTGATCCGGTGTCGAGACGGGCCGCCGTACACCAGACGGTCGCTTCGGTCGGGCCGTACTCGTTCTCCAGACGGGTCCGGGGAAGGTGGGTGCGGTGCCGGTCGACCAGGGGTGCCGGGCAGGCTTCGCCGGCGACGATGACGACCGCAAGGCAGTCCAGGTCGCCCGGAGCGGCGGCGTCCAGCACCGCATCGTAGAGACCGGGCAGCATCAGGGTGTGGGTGATCGAACGCTCTCGGATCAGGCGGGCGAGTGCCCCCGCGTCGGTGGCTTCTGCATCCGTAGGCAGGTGAACGGTACCGCCGGTTGCCAGGGTCCAGTAGAGACCGGCGACAGAGCTGTCGAAACCGAGTGGCGATACCACGAGAAACCGGTCCGGGTTGGCGCCGTAATGCAGGGATCGGGCCGCTGTCGACGCGGCCAAAGCCGCATGGCTGACATCGATGCCTTTCGGCGTTCCGGTGGATCCGCTGGTGAACAACAGATAGGCGAGATCGCCGGGACCGATGGCAGGAGGTGCAGCGCCGCCCTCCTCGGGCATCTCGACGACCGTTGCGGCTGGCTTGGCGACCGCGAGCATCGCGTCGATCCGGGACTGCGGCAGTGCCGGATCGCAGGGCAGATACGGTCTTCCCGATCGCCAGGCACCGAGCATGGTGGCGATCGCATCCGGGCCACGCGAAAGCCGGATTGCGACGGGCCGATCGGCGTCGTTCCCTGCCCCAGGAACGGTGTTGGCGACCTCGCCGGCGCGTGTCCAGAGCGCACCGTAGGTAAGGATCCGTTCCTCTTGCATGATCGCCGGATGGTCGGGACGAGTCCGGGCCTGCCGGGCAACGGCATCGGGCAATGCCTCAGGCGTCGGCAAATCCGCACCGCTACCCAGAGAAAGAAGCATCGCCATGGCCTGTGCATCCAGCCAGTCGAGTTCATGCGCCGGTCGGTCCGGCTCGGCGGCCGCAGCATCGGCGAGGGTCGTCACCATGCCGGCGAGAAGCTTCGCCTGCGCCATTTCGACCAGAAGTGGGTCGACCAGAACCGTCAGGCGTCGGGACATCGGGTCGATCCGCAGGATCAGCGGCGGCGCGCCGGGCTCCGGATCCAACCATTCGACAACGCCGGCCACCGCGTCGGACATCAGATGGACTCCGACCGAGATCGTCGGGGCTCTGGCATCGCCGATACCGGCTTCCATAAGGTGCTGCCAGTCGACTGCTTCCGAGATCGACGGCTCGGCGGCGGCACGCCAGGCCTCAAATGGGGTGTCCAGATCGTGCCGTGACACGATCGGCAGCCAACGGGCCAGTGGGCCGATTGCACCAGACAGGTCTTCGAGATCGCGACCGTCGGTGCGCCAGGCGACTGCCACCGGATCGCTGTCGGCGCAGCGCGTCGCGAAGATCTGCGCCAAAGCGACTGTCTCGGCCGGTGTCGGGCCGCCGTCGCTCCAAGCGGTGGGCCATGGCGCTTCGATGCTCTGCCAGATTTCCCCGCAACGCCCCGGCAACCCCAAGGCCGCGGAGAGACTCGACGCCGACTCCATAGCGGCGCGCCAATGGGCGAGGCCGGGTGCCGCATCGGGATCGTCAGCCAGCGAGGCCGACCATTCCGCGATGTCGGGATACTGCAGCGGTGCATCATCTTTTGCCGGGCCGAGGATCCGGTCAGCCAGCAGGAGCAGGCTGTCGCCATCCACGGCATGGGCCGCGCCGGCGATTTGGAGCCAAGAGTCTTCCGGGCCGATCAGGAGTCGGACGGCGACAGGCGGCGCGGCGGTCGGATCCGCGAGACGCATCGACGGGTCGGAACGGTCAGGCGCCTTCGGCGCCGTGTCCACACGCTCGATCGAGAGGCTGGCATCGAGGGGTGTGTCGAGCACCATCTGGAGAGGGAGCCGCGACCAGGCGGGCGCGACGCAGACCGTGCGGAGGATTTCCAGATCGTCGATGCAGGCCGCCCAGCGGCGCTCCACCTCAGCCGGATCCGGCGGCGTGTCGAGCCTTAGGGTCACCGACAGTTTCGGAACCGCATCGGTCCGGTCGGAGAACAACCGGGCCTGTTGCGGGGAAAGCCGGAACCCGGCCTCTTCCGGGTTCGCGCCCGCTTCACCCATGGTAGGGCTCTGCCATTGCGACGAGAATGCGCCGGTGGCCGGAGTAGGGCTGCCGTCCGTGGGCTACCGACATGTTGTCGACCAGGAGGATATCGCCGTTCTGCCATGCGAAGCGGCGCTCCTCTGCATGGTAGGCGTCCAGAATCTCCCGAACGGTTTCGGTCGCTATCTCGGTGCCGTCTCCAAAGGCGGTCGCATATGGCATTCGCTCGGTTCCGAGTTCGGCTTCCAGAGCGTCGCGGTCCGGTCCGGCATAGCTGCTGACATGGAAGAACGCGGCGTGGTTGAACCAGACCGGCTCGCCCGACACAGGGTGCCGCCTGATTGCGGGCCTCGTCTGGCGGGTCGCGAGCCGGTCGTCCGCACCCCAGGCGAAGGCGATATCGTTGTCCTTGCAGAAGCTCTCGACGGCGGCTCTGTCGTCGGTCTGAAACACCTCCTGCCAAGGCAGACCGAATCCGTCGTTGAAGCGGCGGACCAACGTGAAGCCGCGGCGCTCGAAATCCTCGACCGTCTGCTGGGACAGCCTGCCGAGAACCCCGGCGATATTGGCCAACGGCGTTTCGCCGCCGCTTTCCGCCGCCGTTTCGCAGGCGAAATACAGCTTCATCGGCCACGCGCGCCAATAGGTACCTTCGTTGTGCAACTCGATCCGGCGGTCCGCGGGGTAGGAGGTCGAGGTATAGAGCTTGTTCCCCAGGGACTCGCGCGGGGTCGTCCGATCCCGGTAGTCGAGCAGCGTGTTGTCGCTCGTCGCCGCCACGAAATCGGCGAGCTGTTCCGCCGACTGGCGATCGAAACCTCGGAACAGCAAGGCCTTGTGGCGCTCGAGGAGATCCTGGGCGAGGGGTTTCGCCATGGCGGCCCATCCGACGAGGTCCAGGCCGGAGACCTTCGGCGTCACGATTGCCGGCCACCATCCGCCATCGGCCATCGGACGGCAGTCGATCAGATCCTCCGCTTCGGTGCTCACGGCCCTGCGTTTGACCGCTCCCGGAGTGATTTTCATGGCTCGGTCCCCTCTGTCCCGGTCCGCGCGCGCTTCGGCCGTCGGGCGGCGGCGAGCCGATCGCGCTGTCTGCCCTGGAACCGTTCGGCTCGTGCGGTCTCCCGTCTCATTCTGATCTCGGCACACGTCGCCGTCATCTCCGACATGCGGGTCTCTGGGTCGTTGACGCTGAGGGCCAGCACGGCCTCGAATGCCTCCGCCAGTGTCGACACCGTTTCAGGCCGGTAAGCGCGGCGCGCGAACTCGAGATGTCCGATAAGGCCGTCGCCGTCCGGCTCCAGCACCAGGGCGAGCGGAAATCGCGCCGGACGATTCTCTGGATGAATCACTTCGAGCGCCAGTGCATCGTCAAGTCGGCGCGGCGCGCTGTGGGTCAGCACAGTGAACCACACATGAAACGGCGGCGGCTCTGCAGGTCCCCGTCCGAGAGCCTCTAGAACGTTCTCGAAAGGCGTTTCTCCATGGCCGTGGGCCTCGACCACCGTGCGCGCCGTCGCGTCGACCAGGGCCGCGAAACCGGTATCGTCCGGTACGGTGGTCCGGAGCACCGCTGGATTGACGAAGTAGCCGACAACCGTCTCCGCTGCCGGTTCCGTTCGTCCAGCCAGCGGGGTTCCGATCGTCAGATCCCGCGCGCCGCCGAGGCCATGGATTGCCGCCTCGAAGGCGGCGAGCAGCCAGACGAACGGTGTCGTTCCGCGTGTGGCGGCAGTGCTGCGGATCGCCGCGACCGTGTCCAGCGGAATCGTGAGGGTCACGGCTTCACCGTCGTAGTCGCCATCGGATCCGCCGGGGGCGTCGTATGCAAGCGGCGGCGACGACGGCAAATCGGCAAGTCTGCTACGCCAATAGGCGATGTCCTGGGCACGGTCCGGCCGTTCGGCTCGCGCCGCGCAGATATCGGCGAATTGGAGCGATGGAACGGAGGTGGGCGGCCTGCCTTTCAGGAAATCGCGGTAGAGCGTTCCGATATCCTCGAGCAGCAGTCCGATGGACCAGTCGTCGACAACGATGTGATGAACGGCGAGCAGGAGCGTATGTCGGTTCGATCCGGTCCCCATGAGCTTCGCCCGCCATATAGGCCCTGCTTCCAGATCGAATGGCCGGCTGAAGAAGCTCTGCATGCGGGCGGCTTCATCCTCCACCGTATCCGCGACCTCGAGCGGTGGACCCGATCCCGGCGCGTCGACAATTTGCCGCGGCTGCCCGCCGACGGCGATTAACCGGGTGCGCAATGCCTCGTGCCGGTCGGACAATGCGGCAAGGGCGGCGGAGAGCGCGTCGCGGTCTAGGGCTCCTGTCAGCCTGTAGGCGGCGGTGACCGCGAAGTTTGATCTGTCCGTCGACATCTGCTCGGCGATCCAGATCCGCCGTTGCCCGGCAAGGACCGGCAACGCGGAGGATCGGTCCGCAATGCCGATGTCGGTGGGGGCTGCCTCGGCCCCTCGGCTCACCGTCTTCCGGAGCCCGGCAAGGGTCGGCGCGGCCAGGAAATCGGCCAGGCTGATCTCCACGCCGACCGAGCGGCGGACGCGGGAGAGCAGTTGCAGGGCCAGAAGGGACGATCCGCCGAGTTCGAAGAAGTTTTCGTTCGTCCCGGCGTCGTCCAGACCGAGCACCTCGTCCCAAAGGCGCTCCAGGGACGGCGGGGTCTGCCCAGGGACGGTATCCGCTCTAGCGATGGCGCCTTGCGCTTTCGACCGGGTCGCGGCGGCGCGCCATTTTTCCAAGCGGGGCGCGAACGGCGTCGCGGAGATCAGGATCTCCCCGCGCAGCCCGTCGAGGACGGCGGTCAATAGGCGGCTGAATGCCCGAAGCGCATCGTCGCGACTCAGGTCTTGGTCATCCGGAGGCCCGTCTGTCTTGGCAACCGCGTCCAAGGCGACGCTCAGCCATGGATGGCCGCGCCGAACTTGATCGGCGGCGATGGCATCAAGCACCGCGTTGGCCCCGGCATAGGCGCCGTAGCCGATCCCGCCGAGCCAGGTAGAGATCGACGATACGAGAAGGCAGAAATCGAGATCGACCCCAGCCAACCCCTCGACGAGCGCCTTTGTCCCGTCGATTTTTGCGGCGGCGTGGACGGCGGCAGTACGTTTCAGATCGCCGGAAAGCGGCCCGAAGCCTGACGGATCGAGCGTGCCGGCGGCATGGATGACGCAGGCGATTCGCCCATGCCGCTCCATGATCAGTCGCAGCGCCGCCGCGAGCGAACCGCTGTCGCCGACGTCGCCGGTCAGGTGATGGATGCGTCCGCCGCCCTCGCCCTGCGGTCCGCCTGATCGAGACAGGAGGTAGATGTCGACCGGTGCGTCGGCGGTATGCAGGTCGACGGCGTCGGCGAAGAGGCGGCCAACGCGGCCGTGGCCCCCGGTAATCAGAACAGGTCCGTCGATACGCGGCGAGCGGCCTCCGCAAGCTGCCAGTGTCTCCACCGATGGCAGCCAGCGTCTCCCCGTCCGGTAGGCGACAATGGGATCGCGGTCGACGGTTGCGAGGTCGTCGGCGAGAATCTCGGTCGCCGTTCTGGGGTCGTCACAGTCAGCCAGAAGACAGGTCGTCGCCGGGTTCTCGAGCGGCAAGCAACGAAGGGCGCCGATGGCCGGTGCCGCCTCGGCTGCAAGCGTTTCGGTCCCGGTCACGTCGAACAACCCGGTTGCCAGCCATGCGACCGTCAACGGAGTATCCGATTGGATCTCGTCCAGTCTCCTGGCGATCGCCGCGATCATTCCGGCGGTGCCGGTATCCGAGGCGGTCAGAACGAGCCCGCGGACATCCGGCTCGATCCGTGTCGGTAAATCGTCGCGCGGCACAGGCAGGGCGACGGCGCCCCGTCGCTCGATTGCAGCGGTGATGGCCGATGCGAGATCCCCGCCGGCGTCCTCGACCAACCAGGTCCCTTCGAGCCGGTCGTGTTTGGAGCGGATGCCACCGACCCGCCGCCAGGATGGCACAAGCAGTTCCGGCAGCTCGGGTTCAGGCTGGGCCGATGGTGCCGGGTCGAGCCAATGTCGGGTCGGCGCAAAGGGATACGGCGGCAGATCTGCTACCATGGCCGTGCCGGGCGGGTCGAGCGGCGTCCAGTCGATATCCGCGCCGGCGACCCACACCTCACCCAGCGTTTCCAGGAGCACGTCGACGTCTTCGCGTCGGTCTAGCGGATGACGCATCAACGCCATCGTGACGGTTCCCTCGGTCATCGACGGATTCTGGCGGGCGAGTGTGGACAGAACTCGCCCCGGGCCGGATTCGATCAGGATCGGATCGGGATAACGCAGCGCGGCGCCGATGCCTTCGGCAAACCGCACCGGAGCCCGAAGCTGTCGGCACCAATAGTCGGGGTCCGTGGCCTCGGTATCGGTAAGAAGCGCGCCGGTGAGGTTGGACAGGATCGGAACCTGAGGCGGCAGCAAGTCGATCCCGGCGACGGCCTCGCGGAACGCATCCAGCATCGGCTCCATCATGGCCGAATGAAAAGCGTGCGAGGTCGAAAGGGGATGACACTCGATCCCGGCGGCCCGGAGCGCGGCTTCGGCACGGTCGACGGCTTCGACAGGTCCCGAGACGACAGTGCTCTCCGGCGCGTTGAGCGCCGCCACGTCTACGGCTTCTGCGAGATGGAGCGAGACGGTGTCCTGATCGGCGGCGGCCGCGAGCATCCGGCCGCGGGGCAACGCCTGCATGAGAGCGCCGCGGCGGGCGACCAGCCGGAGACCGTCGGCAAATCCAAAGACTCCCGCGACACAGGCCGCAGCATATTCGCCGAGACTGTGACCGATCAGGATATCGGGCGCGATGCCGAAGTGGTGCAGGAGGCGAGCGCAGGCCACATCGGTCGCGAAGACGAGCGGCTGCGTCAGCGCGGTTTGTGCCAAGTCGTCGTCATCGCCCTCGAACAGGATGGATCGAAGATCGCGGCCGAGCAGCGGAAGAAGTTCGGCGGCGGCATCGTCGATGGTCTCGCGGTAGACCGCGAACGCGTCGTAAAGACCGCGGCCCATGGCCGGGTACTGCGCACCCTGTCCGGGCATCAAAAGGATCCGGATCGGCGTCCCTGCCGTCAACATTCGCCGTTTCAACGGTGCGGCGCCGGAGAACGGGGCTTCCTCCCCCGCAGCGGTTTGGAAGGCACGGGCCGGCAGATCGATCTCGGTTCGCCGCAGGGTGTATGCCACGTCGTCGAGCTCCTGCTCGGTCCGTGGGACGATCCCCTTCAGGCTCTCCATACGGCGATCCAGGGCCGTGGTGTCGGCGGCCGCGGCCAGGAAGAGACGCCGGCCCTTTCTGCGTGCGGGATGCGGCCGGGACGGCGGCCCCTCGATGACGACGTGGGCATTGCTGCCGCCGACGCCGAACGAGCTGATACCGGCCAGTCCGGATGGTGCCAACGGCAGCGATGCGCGGCTTACGGTGAAGCCTCTCTCGGTCAGCCTCAGAGCCGGGTTTGGGGCGTCGAAGTTGATCTGGGGCGGCAGGACTCCGTTCCGGAGCGCGAGCGCCGCTTTGATGAGGCCGGCAGCGCCTGCAACCGTATCCGTATGGCCGATATTCGCCTTGACCGACCCGATCGGGCATGCCGCGGTGCGACCTGATCCCGAGAATACCGCGCCGAGAGCGCCGATCTCGACGGCGTCGCCAAGCGCGGTCCCTGTGCCATGAGCCTCGATGAAGGACAGATCGCCTAGATCGACCCCGGCTACCGCCATGGCTTCAGCGACGACGCCGATCTGTCCGGCCTCGCTCGGTGCGGTGAAGCCGAGCTTGTCGGCCCCATCGTTGTTGACCGCCGCTCCCCTGATCACAGCATGGATCCGGTCCCCGTCGGCAAGCGCGTCCTCGAGGCGACGCAGAGCCAGCACCGCCGCACCGTCGCTGAACACGGTACCCGCGGCGCGGTCGTCGAACGGGCGGCAATGCCCGTCCGGCGCTTCGATGCCGTCCGGCTCGTACAGATATCCGGATCGGCGGGGCAGGCGGAGCGAGCAGGCGCCCGCGAGGGCGAGGTCGCTCTCGCCGAGCATCAGGTTCTGGCAGGCAAGGTGAATGCCGACCAACGCGGTAGAGCAGGCAGTCTGAACCGTAACGGCCGCTCCCTTCAGGCCGAGCTTGTAGGCGATACGCGTGGCGGCGAAGTCCTTGTCGTTGGCAACGTAGGACAGAAACTGACGGCCCGGATCGCCGGCCGCATGCTCAATGTCGCGCCAGAAATGTGCGTTTGCGCCTGTGCCGGCATAGACGCTGACCGGACCCGGAAGACGCGCCGGAGAGTATCCGGCGTCCGCGAGCGCGTGATACGCGGTTTCCAGCAGGAGTCTTTGCTGCGGGTCGATCCGTTGCGCCTCTGCCGGCGTGACGTTGAAGAACGCCGCATCGAATTTGTCGGCGTCGGCGAGGAAACCGGCGACGGGCACGTATGCAGGATCGTCAAGAATGCGCCTGGGCACGCCGTCTGCGGCCATCTCGTCGCGCCCAAATCGGGTAAGGCACTCTTCGCCAGCCAAAAGGCGATGCCAGAACGTTCGGAAATCGGGGCATCCCGGCAAGCGGCAAGCCATGCCGACGATCGCGACCTCCATGGATACTCCGCACGTTTCCTCGTCGGCGAAACTCTAGACGGTGGCATCGGGCCCGGCAACCGCTATGCCGGTTTACAAATCATGTAAAAGTAGAAAAACACGGTATTCAATTTGGTCGGGTGCGGATCGGCCGGCCACGCCCAGTTCACTTGCCTCGCATTGCGCCGATCACCCATACTCCGCTCGGCAATCGCCGGAGAACAGACCTGCAAGGGGCTAGGGATGCTCGGACTCGTATTGGCAACGAACGTGCCCTACACCCGATTTCACGGCGGCGCCAATCGCTCGAATAAGGCGCTTGCCGAAGCGCTGGCGGCGCGTGGGCATCGCGTAACGGTCATCACCCCCGCGTTGTCCAGCCCGCCGCAGGAGACACTGGAGGAGTGGCGGAGCGCGCGTCTGACCGAGGGAGCGAGTCTCAAACCGACGTCGGACGGCTATCGCTTCGAGTTGAACGGTGTATCGGTGCTGGCCGTCGCCGATCAGGGCCGCATGCTGCCCGCCTTTGCCGAGGCGGTGGTGCGGGAACGTCCCGACTGGGTTTTGGTTTCAAGCGAGGATCCCAGCCAGGCGTTGCTGTCGGCCGCTTTGGACGCCGCGCCCGGTCGGGTGGCCTATCTTGCGCTGACGCCGCAACTCTTCCCGTTCGGGCCGGAGAGCCTTTATCCGGGTGAAGCGAGGACCGAAATGGTGCGCCGTTGTCGGCTCCGGCTCGTACTCAGCAAGGCCGCTGCCGACTATGTCGAGCGATGGTCCGGCGTGACGGCAGAGATCTACGCTCCACCGCATTTCGGCAGCGGGCCGTTTCCCGTCCTCGGCGATCCGTCGGGCGCTGCTCTGCTGATCAATGCCAGTCAGATCAAGGGGTTGCCCATCTTCCTGGAGTTGGCGCGCCGTTTCCCAGGGCGGCGATTCTGGGCACTGCCGGGTTACGCCACTACAGCGGCCGATCGCGCGGCCATCGCAGCGCTGCCGAATATGGAGATGCGCCCGAACAGGCCGTCGCTCGACGACGTTCTGAGCGGGGTTAGCGTGGTTCTGATGCCGAGCCTTTGGTTCGAGAGTTTCGGAATGGCCGCCGTCGACAGCATGCTGCGAGGGATTCCGGTGCTGGCAAGTGACCATGGCGCGCTCCCGGAGGCGCTGCTCGGGACCCGGTCGCCGCTACCGGTCCGGCCGATCGAGGGCTATCGGGACAGTCTGGAGGACAATCTGCTCCTTCAGCCGGTCGTGCCCGAGCAGGACATCGGTCCTTGGCGCGATGCACTTGCGGCGCTTTGGGATAGCCCCGATGAATACCCGGTCATCTCGCAGTCGGTTCGCCGCGCGGCTCAGGCATTCGCGGATGCTGGGTCGGTGGCCTCGGTCGAGCGTCTCCTGGAAGAGGGTTCGGCGACGGCCGCTCCCTTGGCCGGGTCCCTCCGACCGTCTAAGCCCGAGACCTCCGCGGGTGCCACCCTGTCGCCGTCCCAGAAGTCCGAGATGCTGCGGCGGGTCAGGGAGCGCAGGAGCGGTGCGGCCCGGTTGGTGAAAAGCGGCATTCCCGCCGTCTCGCGAGATGGCCTTCTGCCTTTGTCGCCTGGCCAACGACGCCTCTATTTTCTGCAGCGTCTTGAGCCGGATGCGGGTGCCTACAACACGGCGTTCCTGCTTCGTCTGCGCGGGAACTTGGACCAGTCCGCTCTGGCCCGGGCGCTTGATGCTCTCGCGGAGCGCCACGAGGCGCTGCGGAGCGTGATCGTCGAACGGGACGGTGCCCCGAGCCAGCGTATCCTTCCGGAGGCCTCGCTCTCCCTCGAGACCGTCGATGCGGCCGACGACGAGTCCGCGCTGAGAGCGCTGCGCGATCGCGCCGCCCGACCGTTCGACCTCACGGCTGCAGCTCCCGCCAGAGTCCATCTGGCCAGCCTATCGGATACCGATCACCTGCTGCTGTTTGTGATCCATCACATTGCCACCGATGCCTGGTCCACTGGGATCCTGGTCGACGACCTCGCCGCGCTCTATTCCGGTTTCGTCGAAGGACATCCGGCCGACTTGCCGCCGCCCGGAGCGGCGTTCGTCGACTACGCGGCTTGGCTGGAAGCCGCCGCCGAAACGGGAAGGGGACACGAGGATTATTGGGTCGAACGCCTTTCCGACGCGCCGACGGCGATAAACCTGCCGAGCGATCGGCCGCGCCCGGCGGTCAGGCGTCAGCTCGGCGACAGTCTGCCGATTTCCTTCGACGGCGAGCTGATCGACGGCGCTGGCCGGATCGCCCGCGACCAGGGGGCGACGCTCTTCATGGCGATGCTCACCGCCTGGTTGGTCGTTTTGCACCGTCTCGGCGGCGACGACGACCTCGTCATCGGTATCCCGGTCGCCAATCGCGGTCGCGCCGAGATCGAGCGAACCGTCGGTTTTTTCGTGAACACGCTGCCGCTGCGGCTGGACGTGTCGGGGAACCCGACGTTTCGCGACCTGCTGGCCCACGTGCGAGACCTTTTCATAACCGGGCTCGAGCATGCCGAGGTGCCGTTCGAGCGGATCGTCGAGCGCTTGAACGTGCCGCGGTCGCGGAGCCATGGGCCTCTCGTCCAGACTCTGTTCGGCCTGCACAACGCCGGCGGGGAAATTCCGACGCTCGCAGGCGTGGAGGCCGAGCCCGTGGCCGTCCACAACGGAACCGCGAAATTCGACCTGAACGTCGAGCTTGCCGAGACGGAAGGAACCGTCGAGGGCTCGGTCGAGTTCGACACCGAGTTGTTCGACCCTCAAACCATCGAGCGTATGGTCGATGTTTGGCGCACGGTGCTGGCGGCGTTCGTTGCCGATCCCGAGGCCAGGATCGGAGCGGTCCCGTTGCTGTCGCCCGCGCGGACTGAGGCCCTTCACCGCGGCCTGAACCCGCCGGCGACGCCCTTGGCGCCGTCCGACTCGATTGCCGCGCGTCTGCGTGCGGCGGCGGCCCGGACACCGCAAGCGGAGGCCCTGCGGATCGGGTCGGCAACCATGACCTACGGCGAGTTGGACCGCTGGACGGACCGCTTGGCCGCCGGGTTGGTCGGCCGCGGCGTCGGTCCCGACGTGTCCGTGGCGTTCGCCACCGAACGCGGGTTCGAACGCATCGCCGCGATGATCGCGATCTTGAAGGCGGGGGGAGCCTGCGTACCGCTCGATCTGGCGCTCCCCGCGGACCGGCTCCGCCATATCGTCGCCAATTCGCAGGCGCCGTTCATCCTGACCCAGGCGACGACCCGCGCCCGGGTGGCGCCGCTTGGCGGGCCGCTGGTGGAAATCAACGATCTCGAAGCCGGTGCGTCGTCGCCCCTGCCGGAGACGATCCCGCACGATGCGATCGCATACATTCTATATACCTCCGGTTCGACCGGAGAGCCGAAGGGCGTGGCGTATCCCCAGGGCGCCGAACTGAACCTCATGCTCTGGTTCAACGACCGCTTCTCGGAGCCGGCCCGGTCGATGCAGTTCGCCTCCATCGGCTTCGACGCGAGTTTCAACGAGAGCCTGTCGACCCTGATGGTGGGCGGCACGCTCAATCTGCTGACCGACGCCGAACGCGCCGACATTCTGGCGGCGGTCGATGCCTACCTCGACCAGAACATCGAGCGGGCGATCGTTTCGGTCGTGTTGCTCAATCTGCTGGCCGAACGTGTTCTCGCGCGGCCGCCGGAGCGGCTTTCGCTGAGGGAGATCATCGCGACCGGAGAACAGCTCAAGATCACGCCATCGGTCGAACGCATGCTCGCGGCGTATCCCGATATTCGTCTTTTCAACGACTACGGTCCGACCGAAAGCAACGTGATCACCGCGCTGGATGTGACCGGGAGGGCCGACCACTACGGCGCGTTGCCGCCGATCGGTCGTCCGGTGCGGTCCGCCCGGTGCTATGTCCTCGACCGCTACCTTCATCCGGTTCCCGCGGGGATGCCCGGCGAACTCTACCTCGCCGGTAGCGCGCTAGCCCGAGGCTATAGCGGCAGACCGGCATTCACCGCGTCCGCTTTTCTGCCTGATCCGTTCGCGTCGGCCGCCGGGGAGCGGATGTACCGGAGCGGCGACATCGCCCGGTTACGGGATGACGGCGAACTTGAATTGATAGGCCGTGCGGACGATCAGTTGAAGATCCGGGGCTTTCGGGTCGAACCGGCTGAGGTCGAGATCGCGCTGCGGGCGCAGCCGTCGGTGGGCGACTGTCTGGTTATAGCCCGGACGTTTCCGGGCGATGACCGGCGGCTCGTGGCCTATGTGGTTGCCGGCGCCGGACCCGCACCGGACCCGTCGGTGCTCCGGTCGGCCTTGGCCGACCGCCTTCCGGACTACATGGTGCCGGCGCACATCGTCGTCATTGGCGCGTTCGAACTGAACGCCAACGGGAAAATCGACCGCGCCCGGTTGCCGATGCCGGAGACGGAGCGCGAACTGGGCGAGGGCTTGGCTGCGCCAAGAACCGAGATTGAGGAGACGTTGCTGCGCCTGTGGCAGGACGTGCTCGACGTGCGCGCGATCGACATACGCGACGATTTCTTTTCGCTCGGTGGGCACTCGCTGCTGATCATCCGGATCATCGCCAGACTGCGCGAGGAGCTTGGAGTTGAGCTACCGCTTGCCGCCTTTCTCGATGGGCCGACGATTGAACAACTCGCGGTCACGGTTACGGCGCTCTTGGCGGAGGGCGAGGAGGAGGATCTCGAACGGCTCCTTTCCGAGATAGAGGGCGCCGAGATCGAGGGCGCCGATATCGAGGGCGCCGATATCGAGGGTGCCGATATCGAGGAGTCGGACTCAGGGAGCGGGGAGACTCCGACGCTTGAACCGGAAGCCCTACGGCGCAGCCTGCTGAGCCACGCGGCTGACGCCGAACCAGGGACGGAGATCGCGGCGATTGGGGTTCCGTCCAGCAACCGTCCGGACATACTGGCGGGCTGCCTGACCTCTTATCTCGACAACTGTGCGGCGTATGGCCGCCGGCCGGAGATCGTCGTGTGCGGCAGACAGCGCGATCGGCAGACGGATGCGGCCTATCGGCGGGTGCTCGGCGACATCGCTACGCGGTACGAGACCGCCGTGTCCTACGCGGGAGCGCCGGAAGCCGACCGATTTGCCCAGCGCCTTGCCGATGTCGCGGGCGTGGATCCGGCGGTGGTCCGCTTCGCTCTGTCCGACAGTGAAGGCGTCGGCCTGCCCTACGGCGTGAACCGCAACGCGCTGCTGCTGCACAATGCGGGCCGTGCTTTCGTCAGCGTCGACGATGATACGCGCGGCGTTTTTCGACGCTACGGCCCGGCGGAACCGGGCTTGATCGTCACGTCGGAACCAGGCGTCTCCGAGATCCGCGTGTTGGGATCACGCGAAGACGCCTTGGCCGAGGTTGAACCGGAGGCGATCGACTGGCTCGGTCGCCACGGCGAGGCCCTCGGGGCGGATGCGGCGGCGTTGCTCGCCATCGACCCGGATCGCCCTCTCGATACGCACCAAGCGGCTCGTGGGTCATTTGGTCGTCTGAGTTGTGGCGAGGGCCGGGTCGCACTGACCTACCAGGGATGGGTTGGGGATTCCGGCTGGGCGGGTTCCGAGGAGGCGCGTTGGCTGACCGGTGCGTCTTTCGACTGGATCACCGAGACCGCCGAGCGCTATGCGGCGGCGCTTGCCAGCCGCGAGGTCGTGCGAGGGGTGAGGGGGCTGACCTTGAGCCGAGGCGGCGATTTCTTCTGCCTGTCGGCGGGGTTCGACGCCCGGAGGCCACTCGTGCCGTTTCTGCCGGTCCAGCGTCGGGAGGATGCGCTGTTCGGCTGGCTTGCCACCTTGGTCGACGAGTCCGCGCTGGTCGCCCACCTTCCGGGAATGGTTCAGCACGATCGCGCGGGCGGCGGGCTGCCGGCGCTGCTCGATGCGGTCGACCTCGCGGCTTTGATCAGGGCCGCTCTGTCGGACGAGACCGGGCTGTCGGGACCGCCGGAGGCGCGGCTGGAAAATCTGGGCGCAAGGCTCGTGGCGGCTTGCGCCGCACCGCCGGATCGTTTTGACGCCTGGATCCGAGAGCGTGCGCTGACCGATATGGAGCGGGATCTGGAGTCCGTCGAGGCGCGGATCTCCACCTGTCCGTCAGAACGGGACTATTGGGCCCGCGATGCCGAACTCGCGGTGCAGTTTGCGCGCCGAAAATTGCAGGAGGCGGACAGTCATTTGCCGCGATCCTTGGGGCTGCGGCTCGATCGGGAGGCGCGCGTGCAAAGGCTGCGCCTCGTGCTTTCCCGCTACGGCGCGTTGATGGAAGCGTGGCCGACTCTGATGGCGTCGGCGGCGGCGCTGCGGTCGTCCGGCGACGGTCTGGCGCCTGCGCTCGTCGCCGAACCGGTGGCGCAGTGACCGCGCCCGACGACCCCCTCGCCAAACGGATCCAGGCTCTTTCGCCGGAGAAACGCCGGGCGCTCGAGCAAGCGCTGGTGGCGAGACGGGCGCAGGCACATCCTGCCGAACGCCCCCTGCCGACGGCGACGCCGGTTTCCGGCCTGTCGAGCGCGCAACAGCGCATGTGGTTTCTCGACCGGCGCGACCCCGGACGGGCGGCCTACAACGTGCCGGTCGCCGTTCGCCTTCGCGGACCCTTGGAACCGGAAATCCTCCATCGCGCCTTGATTCGTGTCGTCGACCGCCACCAGATCCTGCGGACGACATATCGCGAGCGCGACGGTGTGGTCGAGGCCGTGACGGGCCGGACCAATCCGGCTTGGCGCGTTGTCGATCTCTCGGATCGGGACAAGGCTTCGGCCTTGGAGACCGTCGACGAACTCGCGGCCGCGGACGGGCTGGCAGCGGTCGACCCGACTCTCCAGGTTCTGCGAACGACGCTCTATCGGATCGATGCGGATGAGTGGATCCTCCATCTGGTCGCCCATCATATCGCGGTGGACGGCTGGTCGACGGTCCTTCTGCTTCAGGACATCGAACGCTCCTATCGGGACCTCGCTGGGGGCGTTGTTGGTTCAGAACCTCCGCCTGCAGCCACCTATGCGGATTACATCCGCGACGAGACCGAGCTGCTCGCCGGTCCGCGCGCCGATGCGGCGATCGACTTCTGGCGCGGTGTGCTGGCAGGCGCTCCTGACGGGGTGGCGCTTGCGGCGACGGCACCGCCCGATGCCCCCGCCGCGCATGTCGGCACTCTTCCCTTCGGCATCGACGAGCCGCTCTATTCCGCGTTCAAGACGTTTTGCCGGACCCGAAAAATCACGGTGTTCGTCGGTTTTCTAACCGCCCTGTCTCTCACACTCGGACGCTACACCCGCAGCTCCGATATCGTGATCGGAACAGAAGCCTCCGTCCGCCATCGCGCCGACTATGCCGACGTGATCGGCCTGTTCGTCAATCAACTCGCCCTCAGGACCGACCTGTCCGGTCATCCAGGACTGGCAGAAGCTTGCCGGCGTGTGTCCGCTGTCGTTCGTGGGGCGTTCGCGCATCAGGAACTGCCGTTTGACCGGGTGGTTCGAGCCTTGGGCCGTCAAGGTGAGCGGCAGCCCTTGTTCAATACGGTGCTCAGCCTGCGAACCGCGGACAGCGCAACGCACGATCCCGGAGAACTCGGCGACGTCCGTTTCGAACCGTTGCCCGATGGCGGGCCAAAGACCTTCGCTCCCAAGTTCGATCTGGTGTTTTCCATGGTCGACGACGGCGGTCGCCTCGGTGGGGCTATCGAGTATGACCGGCGATTTTTCGCTGAGGAGGCGCTCAAGGGGCTCGCGCAGGCGTTGGCGCGGGTGATCGAGGAGGGGATCCGCGATCCGGAGCGCCCGGTCGATCAGATTGCGATTGGCGGCCCGACGCTGGAGCGATCTGAAACAGGCGCGTGGAACGACAGTCGTCGGGCGGTCTCCGCGCCGGTCGGGCTGCACAGAAGTTTCGAGCGGGCCCATGACCGCGATCCGGAACACCCGGCCCTGCTCATCGGGGACACGGTTTGGAGCTACGCCCGGTTGGAGCGCCGGGCGAACGGATTGGCCCGTCGCCTGATCTCCGAGGGCGCCGGGCCTGAACGGGTCGTCGCCTGTTGTCTCGCGCGCGGCCCGGATTTGGTGGCGTCCGTCCTGGCTGTGCTCAAGGCCGGCGCCGCTGTTCTGGTACTCGATCCGATCTACGCTTCCGAGCGCTGGCGAACGATCCTCGCGGATGCACGCCCGGTCGTGGTGCTCGCCGATGCGGAGGGAGCGGCACTTCTCCCATCACCCGCGCCGCCGCTGATCCGCGTCGAGAGCGTTTCCGAACAAGCGGGCGACCGTCCCGATCTTCCGGTGGATGGCGATCACCTCGCCTACGTGATCTACACCTCGGGGTCGACCGGCACGCCGAAGGGCGTGATGGGACATCATCGAGGTCTTGCGGCTTTGAGCGAGGCGCAGTTCCTGACCTTCGGTCTTGGGCCTGCGGATCGCGTGATGCAGTTCTCGGCGATCACCTTCGATGCCTTCATCTGGGAATTGGCGCTGGTCTGGCGCGCCGGGGCGACGCTGGTTCTCCATCCGGACGGCATGCCGCAACCGGATGAGAGATTTATCTCCGTCCTGCGCGATGCGCGGGTCGGCATGCTGACCATTCCGCCATCGGTGTTGGATGCGTTGCCCGATGCCGACCTGCCTGACTTGACGAGACTGGTGGTCGCAGGCGAGGCATGTCCCGCCGCCGTCACCCGTCGGTTCGCCGCCCGGCGCCGGATGACCAATGCATACGGGCCGACCGAAGCAACGGTCTGGGCCAGCGGAGAGACCTGCGTCGCTGGCGTGGCGCCCACGATTGGGCGCCCCGTCGCCAATATGCGCATGCATCTGGTCGACAGGGCGATGAATCCGTTGCCGATCGGTGCCGTCGGAGAGATTGCGTTGGGCGGCCCGGCGGTCACCCGCGGCTATCTCGGGCAGCCCGGACTGACGGCGGAGCGCTTCCGCCCCGACCCCTTCGCCGAGACGCCGGGGGATCGGCTCTACCTGACGGGCGATCTCGGATGCCGTCTGCCGGATGGCCGGGTCCGCTACATCGGTCGCGCTGACGACCAGGTCAAGATCCGGGGCTTCCGGGTCGAGCCGGGCGAGGCGCAGGCCATGCTGGCCACCCATCCGGGCGTCGGCCAAGTAGTCGTGTCAGCGCTTCCGCTGGAGGGGCGCAGTCAGCTTGTCGCATGGTGGACGGCCCGAGGAGACGGCTGTGACGAGCCCGATCTCCGCGCTTTCGCCGCCGAGAAGCTGCCGAGCTATCTGCGGCCGTCTGCCTATGTCCAGCTGCAGACGTTTCCGCTGACACCCCACGGGAAGATCGACCGCAAAGCGCTTGTTCCGCCAGACGGCGGGTCGCGCCGCCGCACCGGGGAGCCGGATCCGCCGCACCCGGGCGTGGAGAGCCGTCTCGCCGAGGTGTGGGCGGCTGCGCTCGGGTTGGACCGGGTCGGCCGGGACGAGAACTTCTTCGAGTTGGGCGGCGACTCCATTCTAAGCGTCCAGGTCGTCTCGCGGGCCCGCGCCGCCGGTCTCGGCTTCACGGCGGTCCAGCTTTTCGCCCACCCGACCGTTGCCGGTCTCGCCCCCCTGGTCGAAGGTGCCGGACCACATGCTGCCGAGGCAGCCGGTCCGACAGGTGCCGACCTGCCGCTTTCATCGCTGCAGGAAGGGCTCTTGTTCCATTGCCTGCGCGACCCGACCGTTCCGCTCTATGTGCAGCGTTTCGAGCTGGCGCTGGACGGTCCGCTCGACCTCGATGCCCTGGAACGCGCCTGGAACGGGCTCATTGGCAGGCATGAGTCGTTGCGCACGACGATACTCTGGCGCAGTGGCGAGCACCCGATCCAGCGGGTTGCGGAGACCGCGTCCCTCGCCATTCGCCGGCTGGACCTTACGGCGCTGGATCGGGCGCAGCGCGACAAGGCGTTGTCCGACTTGCGCGACGAGGAAAGCAAGAACGGTTTCGACCTTGAGGTGGCGCCGCTGGTTCGTTGCACGGCGGTTCGCGTCGCGTCGCGGACGTGGCGTGTGTTTTGGGCGTGTCACCATCTGATCGTCGACGGCTGGTCGTTCGCGGTGATCGAGCGCGATCTGTTCGCGCTCTACGATATGGAGCGGAGGACGGCCGATGACCCGATGCCGCAGGTCCCGCAGCTTCAAGCCCCTCAATTTCGCGACTATCTCGGATGGATCGCCCGTCAGGATGCCGAGGCCGCCAAGGCCTGGTGGGCGGAGCGCCTCCACGCCTTCGACACGCCGATGCGCCTGTCGGACCGCCTACCGGGTGCCGAAGGCGCCGGTAGCGACTTCTGGGGCGAAGTGTCCGAGGTTCTAGATCCGGCTGCCGACCGCCGGCTGCGGGCTTTCGCGGCGGAGCGCGGGCTGACCCTCAACACGCTGGTTCAGGCCGCCTGGGCGCTGGTGCTGTCCAGGCACCTGCGGCGGCGCGATGTTCTGTACGGGATGATCGTGGCCGGTCGTCCGGCGGATCTCGCCGGTGTCGAGGATATCGTCGGCCTGTTCATCAACACCTTGCCGTGCCGTCTGAACGTGACGCCGGCCGACCGCGTCGTCGACTTTCTCGAAGAGGTGCAGCGGTCGGTCGCCGAAATGCAGGCGCGCAGTTTCCTGTCTCTCGCTGAGCTTCAACGGCTCTGCGACATTCCTTCGGGAGAGTCGCCGTTCGACGCCCTGCTGGTGGTCCAGAGCCTCCCGCCGGGCGGCAGTCCGCCGGCCGATCTGACCGTCTCTTCCGAGCCCGTGGCCGCACGCACAGACTATCCTCTGACGGTCATCGTCGAGGCGGCGGGACGGACGGCGTTGCGGTTCGTCCATGATCGGCGCAGCTTGGGCCGCGATCGGACTGCCGCCCTCGCGGCGGGCTTGCGTACCGCTCTCGAGGCCCTGCCGGACGCGGCCGGTGCCTCCGTCGGTGCTTGGCCGTCGCTGCCGGCGACGGCAACCGAGATCGTGGTCGGCGCGTTCGGCTCCGGCCCACCGATGCCGGCGGAGCCGCCGTCGCTTCTCGACCAGGTGTCCGCTCGGGCCGCCGATCATCCCGAAAGGATAGCGCTCGTCTTGGAGGGCGAGACGCGGAGCTATGGCGCGCTTGAGTCCAACAGCAACCGTCTGGCCCAATGGCTGCGGGGCCGTGGCATTGGGCCGGAATCCGTGGTCGCACTCTATCTGGACCGCTCCTTCGATCTGATCGAGTCGATGCTGGCGGTGATGAAGGCCGGAGGCGCCTTCCTCCCGCTAGGGCTCGAAGTGCCAGGCGCCCGGCTGGTTCAGATGATCGAGGAGGCCGCGCCCGCAGTTGTGCTGACCCAATCGGGTCTTCGCGACCGGCTGCCTGAAACAGGAACGGAGGTGGTCGCGCTCGACAACCCTCAGCCGCCTTGGCGCGACTGTGCTGATCGGCGACCGGCCCCATGCAGCGAGCCGGAAAACGCGGTTTACGTCTTTTACACCTCCGGCTCGACCGGCCGACCGAAAGGCGTCTTGAATAGCCTCGCCGGGGTCACCAACCGGGTGCAGTGGGGCCAGCGCGTCTATCCGCTCGGTGCAGACGACCGAGTCATGCAGAAGACCCCGTACAACTTCGATGTTTCGTTCTGGGAGTGGATCTGGCCGCTGACCGTCGGCGGGCGGCTGGTCATCGCGAGGCCGGACGGCCACCGGGACCCGGCCTACATCGCGGATCTGGCAGCCCGCGAGGGCGTCACTCTGATGCATTTCGTGCCGTCGATGCTGCAGGTGTTCCTTGAGGATCCGGCGAGGGCGCGGCGATGCTCCGCGCTCAAGCGCATCCTGTGCAGCGGCGAGGCGATCGGAAGCGATCTTCGCGACCGCTGTCGGTCGTTGACTGGGATCGACATCCTGAATCTCTACGGCCCGACCGAAGCGGCGATCGAAGTCACACACTGGCATTGCCGCGACGACGAAACAGGAGCCGCGGTGCCGATGGGCCGCCCCATCTCCGGGGTCGACCTTCGGGTGGTGGATCCGGATGGCCATCCGTGTCCGGTCGGTGTGGCCGGGGAACTGCTGATCGGCGGCGTTGCGGCCGCGCGGGGATATGTCGCGAGGCCGGGGCTGACGGCGGAGCGGTTCCGACCGGACCCCGCAGCCTCACGACCCGGGGCGCGGGTCTACCATACCGGAGACCTGGCGGCTTGGCGCTCCGACGGCGCGCTCGACTATCTGGGACGGGTCGACTGGCAGGTGAAGATTCGCGGTCAGCGCGTCGAACTCGCCGAGATCGAAAGCGTCCTGCGGAGCGCCGACGGCGTGCGCGACGCGACGGTCTTGTATCGAGAAGCCGCCGACGGCGACGGTCGTCTGGTCGCGTATCTGGTCGGAGAGCCGGATCGGTCGGCGATCGACGCCCTCCTCACCGATCGTCTTCCCGCTGTAATGCATCCCTCCGACTTCGTGACGCTGGACGCCCTACCGAAGACGGCCAGCGGGAAGCTCGATCGCGCCGCGCTGCCGGAGCCGGACCGAGCGGCGGCCTCCGGGACCGGAAGGGGAGGAGCGCCAAAGGACTCCACAGAGCGGGCGGTGGCGGCGTTGTTCGGCGACGTACTTGGCCGGTCAGGCATTGGTGTCGACGACCGTTTCGCAGCCGATCTCGGTGGTCACTCGCTTCAAGTTCTACGGATCGTGGGTCGCATAGATCGGCGCTGGCCCGGTCGGCTAACCCTATCGGAGTTTCTGCGCGACCCGACGGTCTCCGGTGTCAGTCGGCGGCTGGTCGGATCGACCGGAGGCGATGAACGCTCGCCCTTGCTGGTTCCCTTGCGCACTGACGGCGACCGACGTCCGCTGTTCGTCGTCCATCCGGCGCTCGGCGCGGTAATTTGCTACCTCGAGCTCGCCCGCCATCTTCCGGAAGACCGTCCCATCTATGCGATCCAGGCACCGGAACTTGCCGGCGAGAGAGCCGGCGAGAACCTTGTTGAATTGGCCGCCCGGTACCGCGCGGCCGCGCGCGGCGTGCAACCTGACGGTCCGTTGGCGATCGCCGGCTACTCCTACGGCGGGCTGGTGGCGTTCGAAATGGCGCGTCAGGAAGCACAGGCCGGGGCCGCTCCGGCGCTTCTGGCGGTCCTGGACACTCTGGCGCCGCCGGCGGAGCCGTCCGGCGATGCGGGCCCCGGCGAGGCGGCGCTCCTGGCCGAACTCGCGACCGTGCTGGAGCGCTACGGCGGCGGCGCACCGTCATTTACGGCGGAAGAGGTCCTAGCGGTCCCGGAGGCAGATCGCCTCGACCATGTCCGTCGCCGCTTGTCGCAAGGCGGCGCGCTGGAAGGGTTGGCCGAGACCCTTGATCTTGGCTCCACGTTGGCGGCGACCCGGGGAGCGGGCCGGGCCAGGGCGGGATACAGGCCGGGTCCCTATAGCGGGGCGCTCAACCTGATGCGCTGCGAGACACCGAGTGAGGAGGATACGGCCGGGGTTGATCCGTCAACGCTTGCCGATCCGGCGCTCGGCTGGGGGCGCTGGGTGCATGGTCCCATCGACGTCGCCCGCGTCCCCGGTGACCATGTCGACCTCTTGCGGGGGGAAAACGCCGCGGCGATCGCGGTTTGGCTGGCCGCCCGTCTCGACCCCTAGGTTCCGGATCGGCTGTTCTTTATGAGAAGATCGCCAGCGGCGGGCCTAGGGCGCCACGATCGACCGTGATGCCAAGTCCAGGGCCGTCCGGTAGAGCGCCGCGCCCATTCTTCGAGCGGGGCTCGTAGCCGGCTACATGCTCGTTGGTCCAGTCGTTGAAGAACGAGACATGCATCAGACTTTCGGGCGGCGAACTTGCCGCCACCTGGGCGACCGCGGCCGACACCACGTCTCCGCCCCACATGTCCTCGATGCAGTAGGTCATGCCGAGCGCGTGCGCGGTATTCCTCATGGCGACCGCGGCGCCGATGCCGCCCACCCGTCCGAGCTTGATGTTGACGGCGCCGGCGCCGGCTTCCGTCTTCGCGCGGAACAGGTCGCCGAGCGTCACCACGCTCTCGTCGAGCACCATCGGCAAGGCCGTGCGCGCGCTTATCAGGGCGCAGTCCGCCAGGTCCCGGCAGGGTTGCTCTATGAAGACGTCGAGCCCGGCGATTTCCCGCACCGCGATTGTCGCCGCTGACAGGCTCCAGCCGCCATTGGCGTCCGCGATGATCAGCAGATCGTCGTTTCCTGCGTCGGCGGCCACCTCTGCCGCCGCCTTGACCCTGAGAGCATCGGCACGCGGATCGTCTCCGACCTTGAGCTGGAACCGCCGGATGCCCGTCGCCGCCCTTCGGCGCACGAACGCGGCCATGTCCTCCGGCGCACCCAACGGCACCGCCTCGTACAACGGAAATTCTCGGGACAGCACGCCGCCGAGCAGGGCGGCGACCGGGAGTTGGAGGGCTTTGCCGAACAGATCCCAGCAAGCCGTCTCCAGGGCGCTCTTGGCGTTCGCCTGTCCCATAAGCGCGGCGTCCATCCTACGTGCAGCAGCAGCCGGGTTGCAGGGATCCTCTCCGATCAGGCCCGGTGCCAACTCGCCGAGAGCGGCGCGCGTGGTGGCGGCGGAGGTGGGCAGGTAGGTGCCGCCGAGCGTCGCCGTCTCACCCCATCCGTCCAGGCCGTTGTCGCCGACGATCCGGACCAGGGTCGACGGCTGATGGCGGGCCGCTCGGCCTTTCGACATGACGTACTCGCCATGGGCATAGGTCAGGTCGTAGGCGTAGAGTTCGATCGACTGGATCTTCATGGGATCTGCCTCATGGGCTCCGAGTGGTTGCGCCCGCCCGCTTGGACCGCTGCCCGTATGGGCTACTGCCGCTTACCTGCGCCCTGCTGCAGGGCCTCGGCCAGTTCCGGCGACATGGCCAGATCGACCTCTGTCTTGCCGGGACGCAGAAACTCGATCAGCAGCACCACCCGACGGGTGATGTCGTCGTTCCAAGCCTCATGCTCGATCATATCGTTGAAAGCCATGAACCTGCCGGGTGTCCAGTGGTAGGTTTCCCGACCGACGCGAATCCCGCACTTCTCCGGTACGATCAATGCCAGATGTCCGACATAGAGGGCATGCGAATAACCGATGTGGGGTTCGATGCGGGCACCTGGTTGGAGTACCGAGAACCCAGCGCTGCGCAAGCCCGGTATGGAATCCAGGAGACGTGTTGTCTTCGGGCACCGCGCGCAGTTGTCGTCGAACCGCTCTCCGAGCAGATAGAAGCCGAACGCATCCCATCCTTGGCCGTACAGATGGCGTTCCGGCCATGGGATGAGCTCGCGCGACTCCAGATCCTCCATCTCCTGGAGAATATCGCGCCATCCGGATTCAAGACGGGCCGTGAACTCGAACTGGCTGGTATCGATGAACATCGCCGTTTTCCTCCCGACCATCGGCCATCTTTCTACCCGTGATTATCATGGCAGCGTGTCGAATGACCACGATCTAAGGTCTATCGGCCCCAACGATCCAGCAGCACACGCGATCGCCGCGATCCAGCCGGGCCGAGGTTGGATCAGGCCAAATCGCCAGTCCGACGGGTCTCCCGTCGCCGTGGAGACGAGGCGCGGCGGGTCGGTCGTGATATCCACCGAGAAACTGTCGAGGGGATGCGACAGTCCTTCGCCCAGCGCCTTCACGAACGCCTCCTTGAGAACCCAGCAGCGGTAGAACCGGTCGAGTGCATGCGCGTCGCCGGGATCGCCGATCGCGGCCAATTCATGCGGAGTGAAGAACCGGGCCGCGACGGCGGCGAAATCGTCGATCCGGCGGACCCGTTCGATGTCGACGGCAAACCGCTCAACGGGTCCGAGGCCAATGAGGGCGAGGTCGTCGGAGTGGGAGCTTGAGAAGATCGGGGGCCCGCTTTCGGCGGTCAGCAAAAAGGGGCGGCCGAATGCCGGATCCGCGATGAACCGCAGTTGCTCCGGCGGGACGCCCGTCGCGCTCCCGAGGATTTGACGAAGGGCCGCGCGCCGGACGACAAAGCGATCTCGATCTCGCGGGAAGCGGTACCGTTCGGCTCTCTCGATTTCGTCGACGCTCAGCAGAGACTTGATTTGTTTTACAACTATCGGTGATATATCAAGAGGTACGGTCCAGAGCGAGACGGGGGCGGGCCCAGAGTCTCTGGCAATGTTCGCCATCATCGATTCCAGTTCAGATCAAAATGCTGCAATTCACCGATCCTTGTAGTAACTTACCCTGGCGAAAAGGATCCGGGCACCATGGACGATCAAGGTATACAACCGTTGGGCCGTCGGTAGGGACTGTTACCCGGAATAGTGCAGGTGACCGTAATTCTCTTGGTTTTGCTGAAAGATAGCAGCCCGGAAACTCTAGGAGAGCACCATGGCAGAAGCAATTCAGACTGCGGCGTCCGCTGCAAAGGAAGCAACCAAGGCGGCGAAGGCGCATCTCGCAGCGGTTGATCCGACGGCGGATGTCGTTGCGGCGGCAAAGGATCACCCCTCGGCCCGGAAGCTCATCTCGGCGGTTCAGTTTCACGGCGCCGCTCTCGTCGATGCCACCGACGCCCTGGTCGATGCCGTGGACTTCGACAAGGTGACCGCGTCCCATGCAGCCAAATCCACCGCTGGCAACGCGCATATCGATACGGCCAAGCTGGGCAAGGCGACGGACGGTCTGAAGTCCGCGGCCGACCTGAGCGCCGTTGTCGCTGCGGTGAACGACATGGCGGGCGACGCCTCCCTGGTCGATGAGATGAAGGCCGGTTTCAAGGCCAACGGTCTCGAAGGCGGCTACGATGAAGTTCGTGGTGCGTTGAAGAGCATCAATGTCGACCAGATCGGCGTTGTGAAGCATCTGGAGGCGGTGATCGCCAAAGCGAAGGCGGAGGGCAGCGAAGACGCCGACGCGCTCGCGCACATGCGCAAGGAACTGGAAGCGGTCGACGCGAAGCTGAAGTCCGAACTGGGCGCTCTCCTGAAGGCCATCGACGGTTTTCTCGCGAAGCTCGCGGCCTGATCGTCGAGCGACGCAGGCTTTTCCGACAATTGCCATCGGCGGCTTCAACCCCGCTGATGGCGGTCGGGATTCACACTGAGCCGAGTGCGGGGACCGGTCGGTCTGACCTGGGTGTGGCAGGTTTCGCGGCTTTCGGAGCCGGAGAAAGATTGCGATCGTGGCGGCGACCCGTGTCGGCAAACCCGGAGATCCGATGACCGCCGTCGACTGGTTGAAGGCTGCGGCGACCCGATCGCCCGACCGAACGGCATTTGTCGATCTCGACGGCGATGGGGTGAGCGTCCTCTCTCTTACCTGGGGAGAGGTCGACCGCGGCGCGCGGCTGGTCGCGGGGTTTTTGAGACAACGGGTTCAGCCGGGCGATCGGGTGGTTCTGGCCTTTGCCTCCGGCGTATCGTTCGCGCAAGCGTTGTTTGGCTGCTTCTATGCCGGAGTGATCGCGGTTCCGTGCGCGCCGCCGGTGCGCGCCCGGGCGGGAGGGCGGGCCCTCGGGGTTCTCACGGATTGCGGCGCGGCCGTTATTCTGACCGCGGCGGATATGTGTGAGGCCGTCGCGCGGACCGTCACCGAAATGGAGCGGGCGCCCGACTGCTTCGCTCTCGAGGCGGTGCTGACAGCTGAGATGGCGACCGTGGCGCCGCTTCACGCGGCGAAACCGGGCGACGTCGCGTTGTTGCAGTACACGTCGGGATCGACCAGCCGCCCGCGCGGCGTGGCGATCACCCACGCCAACATCGTCGCCAATCTAACCATGCTTATAGACTGGTCCGACGCCGGGCCAGATTCGAACTTCCTGTCCTGGTTGCCGTTGTTCCACGACATGGGGCTGGTCGTCGGCTATCTGATGCCGCTCGCGTCCGGCGGGACCAGCCATCTGATTACCCCGGCCGCCTTCGCCAAGAAACCGTCCGTGTGGCTTTCCGCGGCATCGCGGTTTCGCGCGACCCACAGCGCAGCGCCTAATTTTGCGTTCGATCTCTGCGCTCGTCAGGTCGCCGATACCGAAGTCGCGGAACTGGATTTGTCCTCGTTTCACTGGGTGCTCAATGCGGCGGAAACGATCCGCCGGACGACCAACGACGCGTTTCTGGCGCGCTACGAGCCCCTGGGTTTCAGACCGGGTGCGTTGGCGCACTACTACGGCCTTGCCGAGGCTACCGTCTGCGTGACCGGACACAGGCCGGGCCGAGGACCGGTCTACCTTGCCGTTTCAGGCGCCGCGCTGGAGCGGCGCCGCGTGGCCGATGTCGATCCGTCTGATCCAGACGCGCGCTGGATCGCGGGGGTCGGCTGGACCGATGACGACTCCCGGGTCGTGGTCGTGGATCCGGATACGGGGGGCGAGGTCGGCGACGACCGGATCGGTGAGATCTGGGCCAGCAGCCCGAGTATGGCCCGTGGATACTGGAACAACCCCGATGCCACCGCCGCCACCTTCGGTTGGCGCGTAGAGGGAGACGAGCGGCCTTACTTCCGAACGGGCGACCTTGGATTTCGGCGGGGCAACGAACTCTACATCACCGGCCGGCTGAAGGAGTTGATCATCGTCGGCGGGCGCAACGTGTACCCGGTGGATATCGAGGCGACCGTTCAGGACCTGGACCCGATGCTGGTCCGCGATCGGGGGGCGGCGTTTCCGGTGGAACGGGACGGGACCGAGGCCGTAGCCGTTGTGCAGGAACTTCGGCGGGAGGGCGATGTCGACGTCGACGCCCTGCTGCGCCGGGCGGTTCGCGCCGTCGCGGATGCCCATGAGGTCGACGTTGCGGCCGTGGTGCTGATCCGGCAAGGCACGCTGCCTTTGACCAGCAGCGGCAAAGTGCAGCGCGGCGAGGCGCATCGCCGCCTTACGGCCGGAGAATTGAAGGAGATCGCTGCCTACCGCCGCAGCGAACGTTCGGAGCCGGCGGATCATGCAGCATCGAAGGCTCCCGTGATGCCGGGGGCGGTTGTCGCTGCCGTCTGCGAGGAGATCGCCGACGTCCTTGAACTGCGGGTCGAGGACATCGATCCGACCGAGCCGCTGACGAATTTCGGCTTTGGCTCGCTGGTCGCCGCCCGTCTGGCCGAGAGGCTCGGTGAGCGGTTCGGTCTCGAAGTCGAGCCCACACAATTCTACGACACGCCGACCGTCGAAGCCGTTTCCGAGTGGATCATGGAGCACGGGGGCATCGAGCGGTCCCAAGCCCGACAATCGGTCGAACCGTCGGTAGCGGAGGATGACGCCATCGCGATCGTCGGCATGGCCTGTCGCATGCCCGGAGCGTCGGATCTCGAGGCGTTCTGGGAGATGCTGCTGGCCGGCGACGAGGGGATCGGCGATCCGCCGGCTGACCGACGTGAGTTGGTGGAACAACTGGCCGCGTCACCCGATGTTCCGGCCCGAGCCGGATATATCGACGGGTGCGGCGGGTTCGATCCGTCTTTTTTCAAGATGGGGAAGCGAGAAGCGGACCTGCTGGATCCGCAGCACCGTCTCCTGCTGGAGACGACATGGCATGCCCTGGAACATGCGGGGCAGCGACCGGAGGATCTGCGCGCTGCACCGGTCGGCGTCTTCGTCGGCATCAGTACGTCGGACTACGGTGAACTGCTCTCGGATCAGGACAGCGCGGCGGACGCGCACTTTCCCACCGGCAACGCCCATAACATGGCCGCTAACCGGCTCTCATATCTGTTCGACTGGCGGGGGCCGAGCTTCGGCGTGGACACCGCCTGCTCGTCGTCGCTTGTCGCCACCCATCTGGCAGTGCAGAGCCTTCGACGGGGCGAATGCTCGATGGCGGTCGTCGGCGGCGTGAATCTGATCCTCACGGCCCGGCTGACCCGCGCCTTCCATGCGGCCGGAATGCTTTCCGCCGATGGGAGATGCAAGACCTTCGACGCCGCTGCCGATGGCTATGTGCGCGGCGAGGGATGCGGCGTGGTCGTGCTCAAACCGATGGCGGCGGCGCGGCGCGACGGCGACCGGATCATCGCGGCGATTCGGGGGAGCGCGGTCAATCAGGATGGTCTGAGCAACGGTATCACCGCGCCCAACGGTCCGGCGCAGCAGGCCGTGATCCGCTCGGCTCTGGCCGATGCCGGTATTGAGGCCAGCGCGGTCGGCTATGTCGAGACCCATGGAACCGGCACCGATCTCGGCGACCCGATTGAAGTTGGCGCGCTTGCCGAGGTGCTGTCCGAGCCACGGAAACGGCCGGTTCCGGTGTTGGGCGCGCTCAAGAGTAATATCGGCCACCTGGAAGCGGCGGCCGGTATCGCTGGACTGATTAAAGCGGCTCTCGTCGTGTCGCGCGGTGAGATCCCGCCGAACCGGAACTTCAGCGCGCCGAACCCGAAGATCGTTCGAGCGCTCGACCGGTTGAAGCCGGTGGCTCAGCGTCGGCGTTGGGGAGGTGACGGTCACCGCCGGGTCGCCGGAGTCAGCAGTTTCGGGTTTGGCGGCGCCAACGCCCATCTGGTGCTCGCCGATATGGAGAACGATCCGGTCGCGGCCGATAGGTGGCCTGCCGAACTCTTGTGCCTGAGTGCGGGATCCGAGAGCGGCTTGCGTGCTCTCGCTGAGGCGTGGCGGCAGGCTTTCGCCGCGAAGCCGGACGTACCGGTTGCGGCCTGGGCAGTGGCGGCTGCTCGCCATCGGGGCCAACTCCCCTGGCGTCTCGCGCTCGCCGGACGGACGGTCGCAGAGTTCGACGCCACGTTGACCGACTGGATTGCCGGTCGGGATGGCGCAGTGGCCGGCAGGTCGCCCAAGCGCGGTCCGGCGAGGGTCGGATTGGCGCTCGTGTCTTCAAAGCCGCGTCAGTTGTCCGACGCGGGAACGCGCTCGTCCGCAGGGGACGCAACAGAATTTCCGGAGGTTGCCGATACTCTGAGAGAGCTTGGTCTCGCCGAGCGCGGCGGCGCTGGGGCGGCGCTTCGCTTCGCCCGGGCTTTGGGCCTGGTGCGTCTGGTGCAGGCTTGGGGGCTGAAACCATCGGCCGTTGCCGGCGTCGGGCCGGCGGCCTGGGCGGTGGCGGCGGCATCCGGCTTGGTGACGCCGCACGAAGCCATGCGGGCCGTGGTTGACGGCGACGGCGCTCCGCCGACCGGCCTGGGCACAGCCGGAATAGCGGTTGTCGCTGACGGGGGTGATCCAGCGGCGGCTCTGGTTCGGAGCGGGTGCGATCACATTGTCGAGCTGAACGAGTCGGCTGATGCCGCGTCCATCCTGACCGCAATCGGCAGGGCCTGGGTGTCCGGCTCGGGCATCGACCCGGCGCGCGGTGTTGAAGGGCGCCCGCAGGCCGCGGTGGACCTGCCGCTGATGCGTTTCGACAGACAGCTTTGCTGGTATGATGCGCCCGCCGACCAGACGGGCTGGCTGCGGTCCGCCTTGGGGGCGTTGGGCGCGGCTCAAGCGCCGATAGCCACGCTCGGACCGGCTCTGCGGCGGCTGACCGCGCTGGGCGAGGTGCGCCACGCGATCGCAACGCCGCCGCCGCCGCCTGCTGCGTCCGATATTCGAGCCGCGTTGACTGATCTGATCGCCGAGTTGCTCGGCCGGACTTCTGAGGAAATCGACGTCCATGAACGATTCGTCGAGATGGGGGCCGATTCGATCGTGCTCACGAGGGCGTTGCGGCGCTTCGAGGAGCGCTTCGGGGTTAAGCTGACCGTTCGGCAACTGTTCGAGACGACACCCGATATCGCCAGCCTGGCCGATCATCTTGCCGATGGCTCCGGAATCGGTCTGAAAGGAACAGGGGCCGATCCGTCGTCGGCAGCGGACGCGGAGCGGGCGGCGACCGGGGCTCCGCCGTCGGACGATCTGCGCGCCTTGCTGAGGCGCACCGACGAGACCATGCGGGCCTTGATCGCCCAGCAGGAGGAACTCCGTCGGCGGATCGAGGGCGGGCCGATGCCCGTGGCGAAACCGGTTGGCGCCGCGGCGCCGACCGCGAGCGCGTTGCCGCTGTGGCGGCCGGCGAAGGACCCGGTGGCGACCGAGGAACGGAATCGTGCGCTCGATCGCCTCGTCCCCCGCTACACGAAGATGACGGCCGGCTCCAAGCGGCTCGCTGCGGCGTTCCGCCTGCGGCTCTCGGACAATCGGGCCTCGGCCGGGTTCCGGTTCTCGACCAAGGAGATGGTGTATCCGCTTGTCGGCGAGCGAGCGAAGGGTGCGTATCTGTGGGACGTCGACGGTAACCGCTATGTCGATATCTCGATGGGTTTCGGCGCCTATCTGTTCGGCCATGCGCCGGATTTCGTCGAGGCCGCGCTCCGCGAGGAGATCGACCGGGGGTTTGCTTTGGGTCCCCAGGCTCGGCTTGCGGGGGAAGTCGCGGATCTGGTGTGCGAACTGACCGGCTCCGAGCGCGTCGCCTTCGCCACGACCGGCACCGAAGCGGTGATGACGGCACTGCGCCTTGCGCGGACCGTGACCGGAAGGCGCCGGATCGCGGTCTTCGAAGGCGCCTATCACGGTCATTTCGACGGTGTTCTGGCCGCGGCAGGGACCGACGGAGCGGTCCCCATGGCGCCCGGCGTGACAGAGTCCATGGTCGCCGATGTTCTGGTTCTGCCCTACGGCGACGATGCGGCGCTGGATGTGCTTCGTGATCAGGGAAGCGATCTTGCGGCAATCCTTGTCGAACCGGTGCAGAGCCGACGTCCCGGCCTTCAGCCCGCGCAGTTCTTGAAAGAATTGCGCGTGATCGCCGATGCCGCCGGCGCGGTCCTGATCTTCGATGAGATGATCACCGGGTTCCGGATCGGATCCGGCGGGGCGCAGGCTCATTTCGGCGTCCGAGCCGATCTCGCGACCTATGGCAAGATCTTGGGGGGCGGTCTGCCGATCGGCGCGATTGCCGGCGCGGCGCCACTCCTCGACGCGTTGGATGGCGGCCCGTGGCGCTACGGTGACGATTCCTTTCCTGCCGCCGAAACGACCTTCTTCGCGGGCACGTACAACAAGCATCCGCTGGTAATGGCATCGGCGCGCGCCATGCTCCGAAGGATTGCCGACCTTGGAGACGGGCTCTACGCCGATCTCAACAACCGCTCCGCCGCGCTTGCGGAACGCCTGGAACGGGTGTTCGTCGATGCCGCGGCTGATCTTCGGATCGCCCGGTTCGGATCGCTCTTCCGGTTCAGCCACGGGGACAATGCCGACGCGTTCCTCTACGCCCTGCGGTCGCGTGGGGTGTTTGTGTGGGAAGGTCGGAACTGCTTCCTCTCGACGGCGCACGGCGATGCCGAGGTCGATGCCGTCGTCGATGCCGTGGCGGGCGCCCTGGACGATGCCCGCGGCGGTCCGCAACGCCCGCATCCGCTTGAAGCTGCCCGGCCGTCGCCGGACGTCTTCCCGCTGAGCCGGGCGCAACGCCAGCTTTGCCTGCTTGGACAGCTTCGCCCAGAGGCTGGCCGCGCCTATCACGAGACGGTCGCGCTCGAGGTTCCGAGCGGACTGGATGCGGAGGCGTTGCGGGTTGCGATGATAGCCGTGACGGAGCGGCATGCGGCGCTGCGCACCGTCCTCGATGTCGACGCGGGCGAACAGCGTGTTCTGCCGCTCGCGGTGACGGCCCCAAGCCTGAGCATCCACCGACTTCGCCCCGGCGAGGACGAGCGGACGGCGATGATCGACGCTGCCGCTGCACCGTTTTCACCCGAGTCGCCGCCGGTGCGATTGCGGGCGATCATGCGTCCCGACGGGTCGGCCCTGCTGCTTCTCGTTGCCCATCACGCCGTTGCCGACGGCTTGTCCCTCGGCATCGTGCTGTCGGATCTCGGAAAGGCGTATTCGGCACTCCGTGCCGGGTTGCCGGCGACTCTTCCCTCCGGCACCGGCTTCGCGTCCTTTTTGACCCGTCAGGCCGAGCGCGGCGATCTGCGGCGTCGGAACCTGGACGCCTGGACGCGGGCCTTGGGCACGCCGCCCATCCTTGACCTGCCGATCGATCGACCGCGTCCGGCCGACGCCAGCCATACGGGCGCTGCTGTCGGCGCGGATCTGCCGGCACCGTTGAACGGGGCGGTGGCGGTCGCCGCCCGTAGGCTCTCTGTGACGCCGGTGATGCTCTATTTCGGCGCCTACCTGTTGCTCCTGCATCGCTTGAGCGGACAGGGCGTGCTGGTCGCCGGGTTGCCAAGCGACTGCCGTATTGCCGAGGAGGATGCCTCGGTGGTGGGGGACTGCGCGCAGATGCTGCCGATCCTAAGCCGCCTTGCACCTCAGGACACGGTGGCCGGCTTCCTCACGGCGCTGCGCGGCACTATGCTCGATGCCTATGAGCGGCAGGATTTCGATTTCGCTGAGTTGCTCGACGTTCTCGATCTGCCATCCGACCGCTCGCGGACGCCCCTGATTTCCGCCGCCTTCAACCTTGATCAGACCGACGCAGTTCCGGATGGGTTCGGCGCAGGGACACGCGTGCTACAGCCGCCGGTTAGCGCTGTGAAGTTCGAACTCTGGCTCAACATGACGCGGGTCGGCGAGCGGTTGAGCGCACGGCTGGAGTACGCGAGCGACCTGTTCGAGGAAGCGACGATCGACCGATGGCTTGGTCTCTACACCAACGTACTGGCGGCGATCACAGAGGACGCCGACCGCCGGGTTGCGGATCTGCCAGGTTGGCAACGCCCGCGGTCGTCCGAGTGCGTGACGGTAGCGGCGGATACGGTGCCCGCTTGGATCGCGTCTACGGCGGCCATGGCCGGCGACCGGGAGGCGATCGCCGCACCGGATGGAACGCTGTCCTACGCCGGCTTGGTTCGCCGCATGGACGGTATCGCCGGTGCTCTGGTTGCGCGGGGCGTCAGCACCGAGACACCGGTCGGGGTTTGCATGGAGCCTGGCCTCGCAATGGTGTCGGCATTGCTCGGCGTACTGAGGGCGGGCGGATGCTATGTCCCGCTGGAGCCGACCCAGCCGCAATCCCGGTTGGCGTCAATGGCAGCGTCGGCGCGGTGCGCTCTGGTGGTTACCGACGAGGCAACGGCGGATCTCGCGTCGGGTCTCGGCGTGCCGGCGGTGTCGATTTCGGCACTCGACAGTGGAGGCGCCGTCAGCGTGTCGAAAGCGCCACACCCGGATCAGTTGGCGTATGTGATGCATACCTCGGGCTCGACCGGTGCCCCGAAATCCGTGGGTATCCCCCATCGTGCCCTGACCAATCTCCTTGCCTCGATGGCGTCGGCGCCGGGCCTTGAAGAAACCGATCGATTTGTTTCCGTCACGCCCCTGGGTTTCGACATCGCCGCCCTGGAACTTTTTCTCCCCCTCGTGACCGGCGCCCACCTGCGCATCCTACCGAGCGACGCGCGGCGCGATCCTGAAGCCATCGGCGCCGCGATCGCGGAGACCGGAGCCACGGCAATGCAAGCGACTCCGGCAACCTGGCGCCTGCTCACGGACAGCGGCTGGCGGTCGCCGGCCGGGTTCAAGGTGCTTTGCGGCGGGGAAGCGCTGCCCGCGACCCTGGCGGAGCGTTTGATCGGCAGCGGCGCGGCGCTTTGGAACCTGTACGGACCGACCGAGACGACGATTTGGTCGATGCGCGCCGCGATCGCGACGCCGGCGTCGATCACGTTGGGCGAGCCGGTTGCGGGAACCGAAATATATGTCGTCGATGGTAACGTCGACCTGGTGCCGGACGGCGCCGTCGGAGAAATCGCGATCGGCGGCGTAGGGCTTGCGCGGGGCTATGGCGGACAACCCGGTCTCACAGCGGACCGTTTCCGACCGGACCCTTATTCCGGCGTCGCTGGCGCGCGGCTTTACCTGACTGGCGATCTTGCGCGGACGGCTCCGGATGGCGGACTGACCTATCTTGGACGGGGCGATTATCAGACCAAGATCCGCGGTCATCGGGTCGAGATCGGGGAAATTGAGGCCGCATTGGAGCAGCTCCAGTCGGTCGACGCGGCGGCCGTCCTGATCCAAACCGGCCCGGATGGCGGCGCCGAACCGGTCGGTTTCATCGTCCCCACAGGCGGCACGACGCCGTCGGTCGAAGACCTGCGCGCCGGATTGAGCCTGTCGTTGCCGCAGTACATGGTGCCGACGCGATTTCATCTGGTCGACGCATTGCCCTTAAATGCCAACGGCAAGATCGACCGGAAGGCTTTGCCATCCTTGATCGGTCGTTCCGCGGCATCGGAGATTCCGTACGCGCCGCCGGCAGACGGTACCGAAAGCGTTGTCGCGGACGTGTGGAGCGAGGTGCTCGGTCTGGCGCGCGTCGGTGCCGATAGCGGATTTTTCGAGCTGGGGGGTACGTCGCTTGCGCTGGCGCGGGTTCATGACACGCTGCAACGGCGGCTCGGGCGGCGTTTTCCTTTGGCTTTGTGCGTGAGTCGACCGACGGTGCGGGCGCTGGCCGCCGCACTCGACGGAGAGGACCGACCGGCACATCGGACGGTGGCTGCCGTGGCCGCCGCAGAAGATCGGGCGCGGCGTCGGCGCGCGACCCTGGAAACCTTGAGACGCCCGTCGGACGGGCCGAAAGAAGCGGAGGGCTAGGCGGTCATGGCAACGATCGATGCGGAGACTGGGTCGGGAACCGAGCCGTTGGCAATCGAGGAGCGCACGACGCTGCCGACTGCCGAAGAGTTCCGCCGGGAGTACGTGGCGCGCAGCCGTCCGTTGGTGATCCGTGGCGGAATACGGGATTGGCCGGCGTTCCGTGACTGGACGCCGGAGTTCCTGGCCGGAAAGGTCGGCGAGAACGAGGTCAACGTGCAGCAGTCGCCGACCGGAATCTTCGGGCTGGATCCTGAGAAGGGCGGGCCGCGCTACCAGGAGATTTCGACCACGCTGGGCGAATATGTGTGGACGATGATGGACGCGGAGGATGATGGCATCCGGTACTATGTGCAGCGCGTGAACATTCCGGATCGCCTGCCTGAACTGATGGAGGACTTCGCGGTTCCCGACTATGTCGACGCGTCGAAGGTCTATCTGATCAATCTGTGGCTTGGGCCGGCGGGCAACGTGACCACGTTGCACTACGACACCCCGAACAACTTTCTCGCCCAGGTGCGTGGCCGAAAGCGGCTCAAGATGTTCTCACCATGGCAGGCACGCAGGCTCTATCCGTGCCGCAGCAAGGCCTACAACATGAGCCAGGTGAACATCGAAGCGCCGGACCTGGACCGGTTCCCGCGCTTCAAGGACGTGACCATGCACGAGGTCGAGATCGAGGAGGGTGATCTCCTGTTCATTCCGACCTACTGGTGGCATCAGGTTTACAGTCTAACCGCGGGTATCAGCGTCAATATCTGGTGGATTCCCTTGTGGCGCCAGTTGATTGGTCCGCAGCTTTGGGACAACGTGCCGGACATCGCCCGCGAGTTGATGAACCGTGCCGGACCGCGTTAGATGCCGGCTGGCGATTAGGTAGGTGAACATGGACGAGGACGACGACAAGACGATCTACGCCGTCGTGGTGAACCACGAGGAGCAGTATTCGATCTGGCCGACCTTTCGCGAGATTCCGCCGGGCTGGCGTGCCGTCGGCAAGGAGGGACCGAAGGCTGAGTGTTTGGCCTATATCGATGAGGTCTGGACCGACATGCGGCCGCTTTCCCTGCGACGCAAAATGGAAGCGATGGAGGGCTCGGCGTCCTGAGGTCTCCGTCCAACCGACGGTGCGCCGCCCCGATCGGGGGATGGCTCCTGCCGCCGCGCCGCGAAGAAACCATCCGTTTCCGTCTGTTCTGCTGGCCCTATGCCGGGCTCGGCGCTTCCCTGTTCGTGAATTGGAGCCGGCACGCCCCGACGGGGGTCGGGATCTACGGCATTCAACCGCCGGGGCGGGAAAGCAGAATGTCGGAGCCGCCGCTTCGGCGGGTGACCGACATGGTTGCCCAGTTGACGGAAGCGATGGCAACAGAACCAAGCCTCTTCGATGCTCCGTTCGGGCTGCTTGGATGCAGTTTCGGCGGAATCGCCTCCTTCGAGTTGGCCCGAACGCTGGTCGCCGAAGGCGTGCCGTCGCCGTCGGCCTTCGTTGTTCTCGCTTGCCGGCCGCCGCATCGGGTTCATCCGGTCGGGCCGTTTAGCATCCTCGATGACGATGCGCTCACCGAGCGTCTGGATCGGGACTACGGAGGCGTTCCTGAGATCCTGCGCCAGCAGCCCGACCTTCTGCGCCTGTTTCTGCCGACGCTGCGGGCGGATCTCGAAGCGATGGAGAGTTACGTCCCGCCGAAGAACCCGGTAGCGCTCGGCTGCCCCGTTCTGGCGATCGGCGGCGCGGACGACGGCCAGGTTCCGGCATCGGTCCTCCAGGAATGGACGCGATATGGCGCTGAAGGATCGACGGCGCGGACCGTCGGTGGACGGCACTTCCTTGTACGCGACGACCCGGCGGCAGCGCTCGCGACGGTCCTCGACGGTCTGCAGCCATGGCTGCCGTAAGGCTCGGGATCGTCTCGCCGCTCTGGCCACCCGTTGGGGGTGGGGGTGAAATCTACATGCAGCGGATCGGAAGGGCGTTGGCCGCGCTGGGCGTTCCGGTAGCTGCGTGCGTCGGGATCGCTCAGCCGGAACCGGCTGTGGGCGTCGAGATCAAGGCGGGGCCGCGGGACGTGGATCCGGACGATCCGACCTCTTGCGCAACCTGGTATCCGGAAGTGGAGCGGTGGGTTCAGGCATGGCGGCCGACGCATGTGCTCGTCAACGCGCCGTTCTCCCGTGTAAGCCATTCCCACGCCGAACCTGTCTACGCGCTGCTCCGCCGCCAGGGCTGCCGGATCGGGGCCGTGCATCTCGATCTGGATCGTGGCGTGGTCGAGGGCCTTGCCGAAGCCTACGCAGCCACTGGGGATTGGAAACAGGCGGCCGCCGCAGGCGAACACAGATTGGCTGAGATGGCGACCACGGTCGGCGCAACGATCTTCGGCGAGATCGGGTCGCCGCTGTTCTTCGACTGCGACTTCGTAGTGTCGTGCTCGTCCTGGTCGGACCGATTCGTCGATCCGCTTGGCCGCGTGCCTCGGATCGTCTTGCATCCGCCGATGGGCGACGCCCTCGCCGGTAGCCCGACGGAGCGGATGGCCCCCGTGGATTTCGGTTTTGTCAATCCGAGGCCGCACAAAGGGGGGCGGTCGCTGGCTGAAATCATCCGGCGGGCTCCCGCATCCTGGCGGTTTCGAGGTCTGGAAGGCGGACATGGCAGCGCGTTCTTGCGGTTTTTGCAGGACATCAAGGGTGCCGAGAGCCGAGTGGATCTGATCCGCCGCGTCGGTGACATGCGCGGCTTCTACGACGGGATCGGCGCGCTCCTGATGGCCAGTCTGTATGAGGGGTACGGCATGGTCGCTGTAGAGGCGATGATCCGCGGCACTCCCGTCATCGCCCGCGACTATCCGGCGATCCGCGAGGCGGTGGGCGACGGTGCGGCGATCGTGCGGTTCGATGCAACGGCCGCCGATTGGCTCTCGGCGATGGCCGAGATCCGGGAGAACCCCGGCCCGTGGCAGCAGGCCGCCGCGAGCCGTGTGGCCGAGCTTGCCGAGCGAGAAGTCGCCGAAATTCAAGGGTTCCGCAGTTTCCTTTCGGAAATCTGAACGCCCTTTATTCGAGGTTCGAGGCATTCCCCGGGTACATATACTCTCAGAAGACTGCCCACGTCGTGCATGACTTCGTCTCTCCAAGGCGATACTCTTTCGGCGACTGTTTGCATCCTCGACACGAGTGTCGGGTGGACTAGCGGGGAGTGATCGTGGCGCAGATTGAAGAAGCGTCCGGAGCGGTTGGTGGGCTGGTTGGACCGTCTACCCTTGCGGGGCCGGAGCGGCTTCAAACCGCGATCCGGATCACCACGCCGGCATCCTGGGTCATCGGTGCGGTCTTCGCCTTCCTCACGGTTGCGGTGATCGTCTGGGGCGTTCTGGGAGAACTTTCGACCCGTGTCAGCGGTCTCGGTATCGTCGCGACAGAGGTCGGCGATGTCTACGAACTGCGAAGCGCGGCGGCGGGCACGGTCATCGAAATGCCGGTGGCGGTCGGCGGTACGGTCCAGAAAGGCCAGTTGATTGCCAGGATCGGGCAGCCTGGACGCGATAGCGAGATCCAGGCCGCTTGGCAGAAGATCGAGCGGCAGCAACAGGCGTACAACAAGCGAGACCAAGACACCCGACAGGACATTGCTGATCGCAGGACGGAGACGGACCGCCAGATTGCCGTGTTGCGTCAGAAGCAGACGACGCTGAGACAACGGATTGCCTATTTGTCGGACCTCCTGAACATCCTGGTTGAGGATCGAAAGAAACAGTTGGTTACCGAAGCGCGGGTGGAAGAGGTCCGGACGGAGCTGGCGGATGCGCGGGTCAGGCTCAACGAGACGGACGTGGATATCAGCCAGGCCAATCTCAGGTTCTTGGAGTTCGAGGATCAGCGCCAAGAGGAACTCGGTAGGCTCCGCAACGAGTTGGAGGATGCCAACGCCCGGTTGGAGACGCTTCGTCTGACCCAGCAGGACGAAACGGTGATCACGGCGACTGAAGACGGCGAGGTGATCAGCGTCGAAGCGAAGATCGGCGATGTTCTGGCCGCGGGCGCGCCGATCGCCCGCATCGACGCCATGGGCGACGCGCTTCATGTGATTGCGTTCTTCGAAGCGGCTGACGGCAAGAAGGTCGCGCCGGGTATGGATGTCTCGGTTTCCCCGAGTACGGCTGAACGGGCGCTCTGGGGGACGATCAACGCGACCGTCAAGCGTGTGTCGCAGCTTCCCGAGACGCTGGCGGCCATCAACAACCAACTCGGCAACCAGCAATTGGCCGAGCAGATCTTCTCGTCGGGCCCACCGATCCTGGTTGAAGTCGAATTGAAGAAGAATCAGAAGACGCCGAGCGGCCTGGACTGGTCGTCGGGCGAAGGGCCGCCCTACAAGATCACCCATGGAACCATGTCGGCGGTTTCTGTGGTCGTGCGCAGGGAAGCACCGGCCAATCTCGTAGTCCCGGTGTTCTGGCGCTGGGTCGGGCATGGCAGCTAAGGGTAAACCGACGCGTGTGGCCACGCGGACGATGCTGCAGATGGACCCCGCGGAGTCCGGGGCGGCGTCCTTGTCGGTGGTGTTGGCGTTCTATGGTCGCTACGAGCCTATCACCGATCTGCGCGAAGCCACCGGCACTTCCCGGGACGGCACGCGGTTCGAGAACCTGATTCACGGATGCGGCCGATACGGGCTGACCACCGAAGACTCCTCGGCGGATGCCGAGGCCGCCTTGTCGGTTCCCGTGCCGGCAATCCTGACATGGGAACAGAACCAATATGTTGTGCTGGAGGGGACCAAGGGAGACAGCGTTTTCCTGAATGACCCGGCGGCCGGCCGGCGTATCGTCAGTCGGGAGGATTTCTCAAGATCCTATGCCGGCCGTTTGCTCATCGTGGCACCGGGTCCGGATTTCAAGAAGGGCGGTCATCCGCCCTCGCTGTTGCGCAGCATGCGCGGCCTGCTTCCGGGATCGCGCGACGCCTTTGCCCTGGTCGCCCTGTTCGGGGTGATGCTCGTGCTGCCCGGACTGTTGCTGCCGGCCTTCCTGAAGGGGCTTGTCGACGATGTCCTGACGCGCGGTCTCGCCGGATGGCTCTTGCCGCTCGCGATCGGCCTGGCGCTGACCAGCGTGTTCAACGGCGTGCTCACCTGGCTGCAGCGCTACTTCATCCTGCGTCTTCAGATGAAGCTGGCGATCACCCAGACGGCGCTGCTGATCTGGCATCTGTTGCGGGCGCCGGCGGTGTTCTTCACCCAGCGGCAGGCGGGAGATCTCGTCACGCGGGTCGATGCCTGCAACCGCGTCGCCGAAGTGATGGGGAATCAGCTCAGCCTGAACGTCGTCAACGCGCTTGTCGTCGTGTTCTACGCCGCGGTCATGGTGTTCCTCAGTTGGCAGCTCACGCTTCTGGCGGTGGCCGCGATGGTGTTGAACTTCGCGGCGATCATCATGGCGCAGGCACCGCGCGTCGGCCTCGCCACCAATCTGCAGGGCGTTCAGGCGAAAGCGAACAGCTCGCTGCTCGGAGCGATCGAGGGTATCGAGACGATCAAGGCCACCGGAGTCGAGAGCGACGTGTTCGCCAACTGGGCCGGCCACTATGGTCGCGTCTCGAATGCTCAGCAGCGGCTCAACGCGCTGGGCGCCGTGCTCAATACCGTGCCGGAGTTCATCAACAACCTCGTCCTCGCCGCCTTCCTGGGGTTCGGGGGGCTGCTGATCATGGACGGCGACCTGACGGTCGGAGGTCTCGTAGCGTTCCAGGCCGTCTTGACCCGTTTTGTGCAGCCGGTGATCGCGCTGGTCATGTTCTCGGGCAAGATTCAGGAGACCGTTGCCGACGTGATCCGCATCGACGATGCGATGCAGACCAAGCCCGATCCGCTGATGGCGAAGGTCGAGGCCCTCGTGCCGGCCGCGCCCGGCGATGGGGCTGCAGCGGCGACCCTGACCGGCGCCCTGGAGCTGCGCGACATCTCCTTCGCCTACGGGCCGTTGGATCCCCCGCTGATCGATGGTTTCAACCTGACCCTCGCGCCGGGCGACCGGGTTGCGCTTGTCGGCGGGAGCGGCAGCGGAAAGTCCACCATCGCGCGTCTCGTTACCGGCCTCTATCAGGCGCGGGCCGGCAGCATCCTGTTCGACGGCCGTCCGATAGAAGAGATTCCGCGCGACCAGTTCGTGGCGTCGGTTGCCTATATCCAACAGGACATTCACATGTTCCGCGGAACGATCCATGACAACATCACCATGTGGGACGATACGATCGATCCGGAAAACGTGCGCCGGGCGGCGGTTGACGCGCAGATCCATGACGTGATCGCCAGCCGGTCTGGCGGCTACGAGAGCGCCGTCGAGGAGGGTGGCGCCAACTTTTCGGGCGGCCAGCGCCAGCGCATCGAGATCGCTCGAGGATTGGCACGCAATCCCTCCATCGTCGTTCTCGACGAGGCGACCGCCGCCCTTGATCCGCTTACCGAACTGAAGATCGACGAGCGGCTGAGGGCTCGTGGCTGCACGTGTCTGATCATCGCTCACCGGCTCAGCACGATCCGGGATGCGGACGAGATCGTAGTGCTCGACCATGGCCGGGTCGTCGAACGCGGCACCCATGACGATCTGATGGCCAATGGCGGCCACTATGCGAAACTGGTGGCGGCTGGATGACTGACGCGATTGACAGAACCCGGCAGGCGCCGGGGCGCTGGGCCGGCGCGATCGCCGAGGAGTTGGGGATCACGGACCAGTCCCGGCGGGTCACCGGTCGAGACACGATTGATCTCGGGACCGCCGACAAGGCCGTGTTGGTGTTGCGTGGGACACTCAATCTGTTCGTCGTCGATGCGGACGGTCGCCGCCACGGCTTCGCGCAGGCGGAGGTCGGCGAAATCGCCTTCGCGGTCGCCGCTTTACCGGATACCGGAGCCGTAGTCGGCGTGCCTGGCACCGGCACCGAGCTGATTGAGCTGGATCTGTCGGCCCTGGCCGAACGCACGGATTCGATTGCGGGTGTATTGGAGCCGGCGCTGGGCGCCTGGATTTCCCGATTGCTCGACACCGTGCTGACGGGGCCGCCGCCGACTGCCTATCGCGTGATCCACGCGGGCGAGAGCTTGGAGCCTTCCGGCGGGGACGGAGTCGTCGAAGCCGCCGATGACGTCATCTGGGTCCGGTCGAGCGGCGGGAGCATGGCCTACCTCGGCGCCGTCGATATCCCCGAAGACACCGCCTTGCCGCTGGTCGGCGGCGCCTGGGTACAGCCGGGGAGAGAGGCCGGCTTGCACGCGGTGTCGTTCCAAGAGTGGCTGTCGGGCCCCTGGACCGATGATCTCTCCCGTTTTCACCACGTCATTTTGGCGACCTTCCAGCGTGGTCTGGCCGCCGACCGTGAGGCGGTCTGGCGCCGCCTGAGCGATCGCCGTGCCGCTGAGCGACGATCTTTCGACGGATCGATCGGCGCGTTGGCGTCTGTTGGTGCCGGCGACGTGGGGCTATCGGTCGGAGCGCCGGTCGATCCGCTTTTGGCCGCCGCGAGCATCGTGGCACAGGCAAGCGGCGTCTCGGTCGAATTGCCGAAAGGCGGGCTCGAGTCTTTGGCGCGGACGTCGGATCCTCTCGAGATGCTCGCGGAAGCATCCGGCTTCCATAGCATTCCGATCCAGTTGGAGGGCGACTGGTGGCGTAGCGATCAGGGACCGATGCTCGCTTTTCTCGGCGCCGATCGCCGTCCCATCGCGTTGTTGCAGACGACGCCCGGCCGATACGAGGCAGTCGATCCCGCCACTCAGCGCAGACGCAAGGTCACCAAAGCGAATGCGGGAGAGTTCGCCAGGGACGCGCGAAGTTTCGTGCGGCTCCTGCCGAGCCGTCCGGTCGAGCTCAGGGAGGTTCTCGCCGGCGGACTGCATGATCTTCAGTCGGATGGCTGGCGGCTGCTGTTGGCGATGTTGCTGTCGGGTTCCGTGGCTTTCGCCACACCGCTCCTGATTGAGCAGATCATCGGGAGCGCAGTGCCGGAGGCCGACAGGACCGCACTCGTCGTCCTGGTCGGCGCGATGGTCGCCGTCGCTGTGGCAGGTGCCGGGTTCTCGATCGTTCAGAGCCTGTCGCTGCTGCGGATCGAGGGCAGGGCGAGTTCGCGCACCCAGCTTGCTGTGTTCGCCCGTCTGCTCCGACTGCCGACCGAGTTCTTCCGGCGGTTCACCGACGGCGACCTGTCGGTACGGGTGCGCGGCGTGGAGGAGATGCGCCAACTGCTCAGCGACAACACGTTGTTCATTATCATGGCGACGGTGAACGGCCTGTTCTCGTTGGCGCTGATGCTCTACTACGAGGTGACCCTGGCCCTGACGGTCGCCGCCGTCGCCATCCTTGTCGGACTGGTGAACTACTATTTCGGCGGCCGCGTGACTCAGCTTCAGCGCTCGATCCTGAACATTCGCGGCGACGTGGAAGCGGACGTCGTCCAGTATCTCGACGGTATCACCGAGCTGCGGACAAACAATGCAGAACGGCAGGTTTTCGCCCGTTGGTCGGCGAAGTTCTCCGGCGGGCAGGCCAAGGTCTATGAGGCGGGTCTGCTGTCCAACGCCGGCCAGACGACGAACGCCGTGTTCTCGTTTGTGGCCGTGCTGGCGATCGTCGTCGCCATCGGCCTGATCTCCGACCAGCTGTTCGCGCTCTTCAAGGTCGATCTCAACTGGTCGAGCCTGGCCGCTACCGGCCTGGAGGGAACCATCAACTCGGCCGAGTTCATGGCCTTCTATGCCGCATTCGGGCAATTCAGCCTGGCGGTAAACCAGATCGTGCAGTCCGGCCTCAATCTGACGGCACTGGCACCGACCTATGACCGACTGCGCCCGTTGCTGGAAACGGAGGAGGAACACCAGGAGGGCGATCAGGATCCCGGTGTTCTGCGTGGCGATATCGACGTTCACGATGTGCAGTTCCGCTATGTGCCGGAGCAGCCTCTTGTGCTCAAGGGTGTAAGTCTCACCGTGAAAGCCGGGCAGTTCGTCGCCGTCGTCGGACCGTCAGGCGCCGGAAAGTCGTCGCTGATGCGGCTTCTGCTCGGGTTCGACAACCCGGAGGTTGGATCGGTCTTCCTCGACGGCCAGGACTTGCGTCATCTGAACAAGCGTGCGGTCCGGCGCAACTTCGGTGTCGTGCTTCAGACCGTGAAGGTGATGACCGGTACGATCTTCGAGAACATCACCAGCGGTACGGACATGAGCGAGGAGGACGCCTGGTGGGCGGCGGAGCAGGTCGGATTTGCTGACGACATACGGCGCATGTCCGATGGACTCTACACGATGCTGAGCGACGGCGGGTCGACGCTGTCCGGGGGACAATGCCAACGGCTGATGCTGGCGCGCGCGGTCATCCGCCGGCCGCGGATCATGTTGCTGGACGAAGCGACGAGCGCCCTCGACAACGAGGTTCAGTCGATCGTTACCCAAGCGCTCGACAAGCTGAACTGCACCCGCGTCGTCATTGCGCACCGCCTGTCGACCATTGCCAATGCGGATCTGATCTATGTGATCGATGCCGGCCAGGTCGTCGAGCATGGGACCTATGATGAGTTGATGGCGCTGGACGGTGTGTTCGCGGATCTGGCGCGGCGACAGCTCAGCGAATGATGGGGATGGTTTGGGGCGAGCCTCGACCGCGTGGCGCCGCCGCCGCTCGCCTGTTCGAGGGCACTCTCCGCAGTCGTTTCGCCAGACTCTCGCCGCCACCGTCAGCATATGGACTTGTGCCCGCCCGGCAGGCGAAAATGCACCGACAAACAGGTCGAGGAGCGTGCGATGACCAGCAACCCGCCGGATCAGGAACCCTGGCAGTGGGAAGATGCCCGCTGGCAGGCGATCGTCGACAAGGTCCGGGCCGGACGTTCGCTCAAGCCGAAGACCTGGAAGAACGGCGCAAGGGTCGCGGTCAGCCTGTCATTTGATTCCGACCATGAGACCAGCACGCTGCGGTGGGGGCAAAGCTCGCCGGGCAAGCTGTCCCAGGGCGAGTATGGCAGTCGCGTTGCGATCCCCAGGATCCGCAAGCTGTTGGATACGTTCGACATAAAGGCGACCTTCTTTGTCCCGGCCGTGGTCGCGAAGCTTCATCCCGACGAGCAGCGAGGCCTCGCGGACGAGGGGCATGAGATCGGAATACACGGCTGGATTCACGAACTGAACAGCCAGCTTCCGCCCAAGGACGAACGTGAGATGCAGATGCGGTCGGCCGACGCCTTGGAGAGTATCACCGGCGTCCGTCCGGTCGGAATTCGGACCCCGTCATGGGATTTCAGTCAGACAACGCTGGCCATCAGCCGTGAGATGGGCTTGCTCTACGACTCGTCCCTGATGGCCGACGACGAGCCCTATGAGCTCATGGAGGACGGAGAACCCACCGGGATGGTCGAATTGCCGGTGGAGTGGATCCGTGACGACGCGGTGTATTTCAACATGGACCGGTTCTCTGCCCTACGCCCGTATACGCCGCCGTCCTCCGTGCTTGAGGTGTTCATGGCGGAGTTCGACGGGGCTTACGAAGAGGGCGGACTGTTCCTGCTGACCATGCACCCGCACATCATCGGGCACCGTTCGAGAATCAAGGTTCTCGAAGAACTGATCCGGTACATCCGGTCGCATACCGGTGTCTGGTTCGCCACCCACGCCGAGGTTGCGCAGTATTGCAAGGACAACGCATGACCTGATCCGACCTCCCATGATCCGCGTCAAGCGCGTCCCGGCAACGGTTCGAAAAGGGTGGCGGATGATCGTGCGGCCGTCTTTCAGTAGCTTGGGATACCGAGGGTGACGCCGCCATCCACGACGAAGACGCTGCCCGTGACATAGCTCGCGGCGTCCGACAGCAGGTAGAGAACGAGGTCGTTCAGTTCCTCGGGGCGACCTTCGCGGCCGCTTGGGATCCGAGCGAGTTTGGCCGCGTGCTCGGCTTTTCCGGCGCCGCTCGCATGGGCCATCACCCGATCCGTCGCAATCAGACCGGGGGCCAATGCGTTGACGCGGATGCCATGCGACGCGAGTTCCAGCGCGGCGATCCGAGTGAGTTGGTTGAGGCCCGCCTTCGACGCGCCGTAGTGGGCGATACCGGGGCGGGCGAGCGTCGCAGCGGTCGAACTGATGTTGACCACGCTTCCGGCGACAGCGTCTTCGATCATCCGCCGGGCCACCGATTGGGTGACCTGGAACGGTGCGCGCAGGTTGGTCTCGATCACCGCGTTCCATTCCTCGACGCCTAGATCGAGGAAGCCGGAGACCGGGTACAGTCCGGCGCAATTGACCAGGCCCCGAAGCGGCCCACCGGTCGCCCGGCAGCGCGCGACCAGGTTGTCCACCGCTTGGCAATCGCGCAGATCGCCGTCGACGCCGGAGAAGGCGGAGCCGAAATCGTCCGCCGCTCTGGAAAGGGCATGAGCATCGAGATCGACGCCGACAACCTCCGCGCCGACATCGATTAACGCGCGGCTGACGCTTTGGCCGATACCCGATGCCGCGCCGGTCACAAGGATGCGACGGCCTGAAAGGTCTCTAGCAGCGGCTCCGCTCATTCGGCGAAAAAGCAGGCGGCTTCCTGCCCGGGCCAGTCGTTGCGCAGTTCGGGTTCGCTCTCGGCGCATCTCGGTTGCGCTAACCGGCAGCGGGTCCGGAACCGACATCCTGACGGAAGGTTGCCCGGATTGGGCGGCTCGCCCTCCAGGGAGAACGTGTCGGTGATGCGTTCGCCGCCGATCTGCGGGATCGCGGACAGCAGGGAGCGGGAGTAGGGATGGCGCGGCGCGCTGAACACCGTTTCGGTGTCTCCGAACTCGACGATCTTGCCGAGATACATCACCGCGACCCGGTCGCAGATCATGCGGACCACGGACAGGTCGTGCGAGATGAAGAGATAAGTAAGATTGAACTGCTTCTGCAGGTCCAGGAACAGATTGAGAATGGTTGCCTGTACCGAAACATCCAGGCCGGATGTCGGTTCGTCCAGAATGATCAGGCTGGGTTGCAGGGTCAGAATGCGCGCGAGGCCGACCCGACGCTGCTGACCGCCGCTGATCTCGTGCGGGTAGAGATCGAGATGGCCTTCGGGCAGCCCCACCGCCCGCAGGATATCACGGACCCGGCGTTCGCGCTCCTCGTATCCGAGGGCCCCATGGATCACCATCGGTTCGTGCAGAGAGCGGCGAATCTTCCAGCGGGGATCGAGCGAGGCTCCGGGGTCCTGGTAGGAGTACTGGAGATGTCTGCGCAGGTCCCGGGCAGCATCCGGCGAGAGGCCGGCGACGTCGTTGCCTTCGAAAATGATCTCGCCGTCAGTCGGCTGGTGGATCCCCATCAGGGTCTTGCCGAGAGTCGATTTGCCGCAACCGCTCTCGCCCACGATCCCCAGGATTTCACCCTTCTGAACCGTGAACGAGACGTCGTCCAACGCCTTCAGCCAACCGGTGCGGCGGCCCCACGCGTTCCGGATCGCGAAGTACTTCTTCAGAGAGCGGATATCGAGGATCGTGTCCCCTGTGACGTCGGTCCGGCCGATCGCATTGCCGCTCGGGAGTGTCGCCGCGTCGCTCATGCCATCGTCGCCCTCTGATCGGCGGAAACAGGGTTGAAGCACCGCACCATGTGGTCGGCACCGACATTGGCCGGATCGGGCCGGCCCTCACGGCAACTCGAAATGCAGTTTCCGCACCTGGGATTGAATCTGCAACCCTGGGGCGGGTTCACCAGGCTCGGGATCTCTCCTGGAATCCCCTGAATCCCCCGTTCCCGGCTTGGCAGGCTGCGGAGCAGGCTGTTCGTGTAGGGATGGGTCGGCTGATTGAAGAAACCGTCGCTGGTCGCGGACTCCATCTCCTGGCCGGCATACATCACCGTGATCCGATCACAGATCTCGTACGCGGTGCCGAGATCGTGGGTGGTGAACAGGACCGAGACCCCGAAATCGGCCGCCAGCGCGCGCAAAAGCTTGAGAATCTGCGCCTGGATCGTCACATCGAGCGCGGTCGTCGCCTCGTCGGCGATGACCAGTTTCGGATCGGGCAGCAGGGCCATGGCGATCATCAGTCGCTGGCGCTGACCGCCGCTCACCTCATGCGGATACTTCTTCAGGATCGCTTCGGGCTCGGGCAACTGCACCTTGCTCAGCAGAGTGAGGACACGCTCATAGTCCGCCTCGCGGCGCGCCTTGGGATAGCTGCCGGGCAACCAGCTGGGCCGGACCTTTTCGTCGGCACGCAGCTCAGGCGATTTCCATTTCATCAAGTCCATGATCTGCGTCCCGATCGGGAAAACCGGGTTGAAGGAACTGAACGGATCCTGGGGAATGAACGAGATCTGACGGCCCCGGATATGCTGCGCCTGCCAGGCCGGCGACCGTTCCAGCAGGTTGGTGCCGTCGAAGTCGATGGTACCGGAATCGATCCGCGCTGAGTTGGCGGGCAGCACGCCGAGTATGGAACGGGCGAGGGTTGTCTTGCCGCAGCCGCTCTCTCCGACCAGTCCGACGATCTGGCCGCGCCCGATCGTCAGGTTCACATGATCCAATACGCGCGCGACCCCGCCGTCCGTGGCGAAACTGACGCTCAGATCTCGGACCTGCAGAAGTTCGTCGCTGGGTCTACTTGTCGACATGCGCTCGGCTCCGTCGGATCTTCGGGTCGAGGATGTCGCGCAGGCCGTCGCCCAGCAGGTTAAAGCCCATCACGACGAGGAAAATGGCCAGTCCCGGCGCAGTGGCGTACCACCAGGCTTCCGGCAGGAACTCGCGCGACTCTGAAATCATCCGGCCCCATTCCGGTGATGGCGCCGGGGCGCCGAGTCCGAGAAAGCCAAGGGCGGCCGCGGTCAGGATCGTGCCGCCCATGCCGATCGTCGTTCGCACGATGATCGACGACATGATGTTCGGCAGGATGTGAAGGACCATTACCCGGAATGGCGATGCGCCGAGTGCGATGCTGGCCTCGATGAAGACCTCATTCTGCAATGATCGTGTTTCCGCGTAGACCAAGCGGGCCCAGAATGGCCAATAGGTGGCGGAAAGAGCCAGGATGATGTTCTCGATGGAGGGGCCGAGCGTCTGCGCGATGGCGATCGCCAGCACGATCTGAGGGACCGCAAGAAAGATGTCGGACACCCGCATCAGCAGATCACTGAACCAGCTGTGATAGTAGCCGGCGATAAGACCGATCGGCACCCCGATCAGCACCGACGCACCGATCGCGATGACCGCGATGGTAATGGTGATGCGCGCTCCGAAAAGGATGCGGCTGTAGATATCGCTCCCCATGCGATCGGTGCCGAAGAAGTGGTCGGCTTGTGGCGGCTGGAGCCGCTCGGCCGGGTGGAACTCCGCGACGTCCGCAGGATGGGTGGCGAGAAAAGGTGCCAGGATAGCGGTGAGGACCAGAAGGGCGATAAGGCTTGCGCCGAGGAGGGCGACCCGGTCTTCCGCCAGCTTGCGGAACAGGAAGATCACGGTGTCCATCAGCGGCTCTCCCGCGGATCGATGAAGCCATGGGCAACATCGACGATCAGGTTGACGATGATGAAGATGACGCCGGCAACGACGGTGAAGCCCATGATGGCGTTGTAGTCGGACTGCAGGATCGACTGTACGGCATAGAGTCCGAGGCCGGGCCAGTCGAACACCGCTTCAACGACGACGGCGTTGGCGATGAGGATGCCGAAGATCAGGCCGATCTGGGTGACAGTGCCGATCAGCGCATTCCGCAGCACGTATTTCCAGACGATGACGCGGCGCGGAAAGCCCATCGCCTCCTCGTACATCACATAGTTCGAGTTGATCGCCTCGAGCACGCCGGCGCGGGTGAACCGAACGATCGTCGCCATGGCAGGAAAGGCCAAGGTCAGCGCCGGTAGGACCATGTGGGCCAGGGCGCTCCAAAAGACTTCGAAGTCCCCTGTGATCAGGGAGTCAATCAGGTAGAAGCCCGTGATCTCGTCCGGCCCCCAGCCGTCCACGCGGCCCTGGAGGGGGGTCCAGCCCAGTTCCATGGCGAAGAGAAGCTGCAGCAGGATGGCCAGCCAGAACGCGGCGATCGCGAGGCCCGACACCGTGAAGAGACGCAGCGCGTGGTCCAGGAGCGAGTTGCGGTTGACCGCCGAGATCACGCCCAGCGGAATACCGATGGCGGCTGACAGGAGCACCGCGACGAAGGTCAGTTCAAGCGTAGCCGGCACGCGGCCCGCGAGATCGTCGGCGATCGGGCGCTGGGTATAAAGGCTTTGGCCGAAATTCCCTTGGAACACGTCGATGACGTAGCGGTAGAGCTGGACGTGGATCGGCTGATCCAGGCCGAGTTCGGCCCTCAAAGCCTCGATCTGCTCATTGGTGGCGTTGTCGCCGGCCACGAACGCTACCGGATCTGCCGGGATCACATGGCTGATGGTGAAAGTGATCACCATCAATCCGAGGATCGTCGGGAAGAACCAGAAGAACCGGTTGAGAATCAGGACGAGCAGCTTCATCGGACCGCCGGAGCAAACGAAACGGGAATCTGCAGCGCCCGACCGACCAGGAGCCGGTCGGGCGCCGTTCTGAGAGATCGATGGGGGTCAGTCGTAGTAGACCCAGCGCATCTCCTGGCCGTTGCCGATCGGCGAGAAGCGGAAACCCTTCGCCCGCTTGGTGATCGGTCCGAACCATTTCGTGTTGTAGATGAAGATACCGGCCGCATCCTCGGTGACGATGGTCGCGGCTTTGGCGTAGTTGGCCTCACGAACCGCTTGGTCCGTGGTGACCTGAGCTTCATGCAGCAGCTTGTCGACTTCGGGATTCGAGTACCAGCTGTTGTTGCGGGCCCCGATATTCGCGCTGTCGTACATCTCGCCCACCCAGTTGTTCGGATCGGCGTAGTACGTGCTCTTCCAGAGGAACAGCAGGTCGTACATCTGTTGCTCGTCGCGCATCTTGCCCGACGCCACCGGCCACGGCTCGGCGACGATTTTGGACTTGATGCCGATTTTGGTCAGCCCGTTCTGGAGCAGGGCGGCTGCCTGTTCCGTCTGGCCATAGCCGGCCAGCGCACCGATGGTGATCTCGGGGATCGGGCCCTTGACCTTAGCCAGGTATTCCTTGGCCTTCTCCAGGTCGTAGGTGTAGCCCTTGAGGTCGGCTGGCGCCCCCCAGATATTGTTGGGAAGCGGCCCCGGGTTGCGGGCGACGGACCCGCTCAGGATGTTGTTGATGAAGCCGTCGTAGTCGAACGCGTAGGACAAAGCCTTACGGAAGTTGATGTCGTTCATCGGCGCTCGGCCGTTGTGGATGATCGAGTAGAAAATCCGCATGGACTCCTGCTCTTCGACAACCACGTTGTCCGACTTGCGGAGGCGGATGATCTGGTCCTGCGGCATGTAGCCGTCGGATCCCTGGAAGTCGCCCTTGATCAGACCCAGCACGCGGCTGTTGATCTCGACGACGGTCCGGAACTCGATCTCATCCAGGTACTTCTCGCCCCAGCCCATGAAGTGGTCCTCGAACCGGGCAGCTTGGAAGCCCTTGGCCGGATCGTAGCGCTTCAGTTCGAAGGAACCGGAGCCGGCGTCGTTGGTCGACAGCCAGGCGGCGCCCCAGTCGCCATCCTTCTCGTTGGCCTTGACCAGGTCGGCGTTGACGACATGGATTTCCGGCACCGTCGCCATGAAGATCGCAGACGGTTTGGAGAGGTTGAATTCGACCGTGTGCTTATCGATCGCTTTGGTCGAGCCCGGTTCCACCGTGCCGATGAACAGCGAGGCCGCTCCCTTCTTCATCGCCAGGATGCGTTCGATCGAGTAGACGACGTCCGACGCCTCGATCTCGCTTCCATCGTGGAACTTGGCGCCCGGCCTAAGCTTGAAGGTGTAGGTCAAGCCGTCTTCCGAGATGTCGTAGCTCTCGGCCAGCCATAGGTTCAGCTTCGGCGGATTGTCCTGCCAGCGCATCAGCCCGTCATAGAGATTGATGCGATAGGCGACCCGGCCGACGTCAAAGACGGCATGCGGGTCCATGGTATCGTAGGCGCTTGAGTTCGCGAAAACGAAAGAGTTCTTCGCATCCGCGCCGGCAATCGGCGTCGCGGCGACGGCGGCTCCGACTACGAGGCCCATAAGGCCGGCGGTCCCCGCCCGTCGGACACTCCGAAGGGCTGATACCGCACCAGTCCACATCTGTGTCATGGTTCTTGATCCTCCTCTGTTCAGTTCCTGTCCCGTTCGTCCTTGCGGACGCCGGTCCCGGCCGGTCTGGCGCGGTTCCGGTTCGACCATATCGTTGACGGTCGCTTTCGGGTGCTTGCCGGAGGGCGCACCCTTTTGATCGCCGGTTTGATCCGGCTCGAACGAAATACTCCCCCCAATTGTCGCCGCGGTGCAACCGGCCATGAGGCCGCGCGGCGGCGCTCCGCCAAAGCCGAGAGCACCCGCGCTAGAGTTTCCACTGAAACCCGTCGATAACGAAGTCCTGGCCGGTGATGAAGTTCGGCTCCACCGTCGCCAGGAATGCAACCAACTGTCCGATGTCCTGCGGCGTTCCGACCCGTCCCAGGACGATCCCGGTCACGAGGTCGTCTTCGCGCGCCCGAATGACCGGGTTCGGCGTTTCCGTCTTGATCAGACCCGGGCAGATGGCGTTGACGGTGATCGTCGGGCCGAGTTCCTTCGCCAAAGACCGCGTCAAGCCGAGAATGCCAGCTTTCGCGGCGGCGTAGGCGAGCTTGCTGACCGCGCTCGTCACGCCGCCGGAATAGGCGTTGATCGAAGACATGCTGACGATCCGCCCGGCACCTTGGCGCTGCATCGCGGGAACGGTCGCCCGACACCAGTTGAAGCAGCTCTTCAAATTCAGGTCGATGGTGCGGTCCCACTCCTCCTCGGTGATCTCGAGCAGGCCCTTGGGCATCGCCTTGCCGGCATTGTTCAGCAGAAAATCGATCCTACCGAATTGGCGCAGGACGTCGTCGGCCACGTCCCCGGCGCGCGCGAAGTCCGCCACGTCTGCATGGTAGGTCAGGCAGCGGCGGCCCCGCGCTTCGATCTCGCCCTTGGTCCGGGCCATCTCATCGTCGAGGAGGTCGACCAGAACGATGTCGAACCCGGCATCGGCGAGCGCGTGTGCGCATCCGCGGCCAATTCCCTTGGCGCCGCCGGTGACAATGGCTGTCTTTGCGTCTGTGGAAACCATCAGTGGCCTGTTTCCCCTCATCCACCGATACGACCGAGAACACATCGATGTTGACGGCGGTTCATCCGGGAATCAACAATTCATTCACCAATCTGAAAAGCGTTCACATATATGAACAGTTCGGTCAAATCCGCGTCCCGGATCCTCGACATCCTGGAGCTCTTCGCCCTGGGGCGGGAGCCGATGCGGCTGAGCGATATTTCGGACCAACTGGGAATTCCAAAAAGCAGTTCGCTGATGCTGCTTCGGACTCTGGAGGCGCGCGGCTATCTGGTCCGGGAAGGGGAGCGGTATCGTCTGGAGCCGAGTTTCGATGACGACCGGCGGGAGGGCTTCTGGATCGGCGGACGGCTAGCGCAACTCGTGCGCATCGCCGAACCGGTTATGGCGGACATGGTCGAGACCCTTCAGGAGACGGCGGTTCTCGGAATACCGACGCCGGAACACAACGTCCGGGTGGTTGCCAATCGCCTGAGCCCATTGGCGATCCGGTACGACCTGACCCGCATGACCGTCATACCGGCGTACTGCACGGCACTCGGTCAGGCGATGCTCGCCTTCCAGCCGGAGGAGGCGGTCGCGTCGTATATCCGGCAATGCTCGTTCGAGGCGCTGACGGAAAAGACGATCACCGATCCCGAGCAGTTGCGCCAGCGTCTGGCCCTGATCCGACGTCACGGCTGGGCCGTCAACTACGAGGAGCGGTTCATCGGGGCCGCCGGGACGGCGTCGCCGATCTTCGACGCGACTGGACGGGTCGTCGCGGCGCTGAACGTGGCGACCGTGACGGTGCGGTTCCGCCGGAACAAGAAGCTCATCGTCGAAACGGTGCAGCGAGAGGCCGCCCGGTTGTCCGAAGCCCTGGGAGCGGGGCGGCTGGATGCCGGTCGGGTAACAACGGCAACAGTACGAGAGGCGAAAGCGTAGTCATGGGCGTTCGGGTTGGGGTGGATATCGGCGGAACGTTTACGGACTTCTGCGTCTTCGACGAGGAGAAGCGGGATCTATGGACGATGAAGGTGCTCTCCACGCCCGACCGTCCGGGAACCGAGGTGATGAACGGCCTCGCGGAGATCGAGAAGCGGTACGGCGTGGCGCCTGCGGATATCGGGTATTTCACCCACGGCACCACGGTCGGCGTGAACACGGTTATCCAGCGCCGTGGCATCACGCTGTGCCTGTTGACGACGCGGGGGTTCGAGGACGTGCTCGAAGTGGCGCGGCTGAAGATGCCCGATCCCTACGATCTGTTCTCGGCCCGTCCGGAGCCGCTGGTGACGCGGGACCGGGTGTTTTCCATTGACGAGCGGATCCTGTTCGACGGCACCGTCGATCTCCCGCTGGACGAGGCCAGTGTCGAGGCGGCGATCGAGGGCATCCGTTCCGTGGGCGGCGAGGGTGTTGTGGTTGCATTGCTCCACGCCTATCGGAATCCCGCCCATGAGGAACGGGTTGCCGAAATTCTGCGGACCCGCGCGCCCGACCTCACGGTGACCTGCGCCAGCGACGTCTGGCCGGTCATTCGCGAGTACGAGCGCACCAGCACGGCCGTGGTCGCCGGCTACGTCCAGGGCCGCGTCGCTCACTATCTCGGATCGCTGCAGGAGGCGTTGGCGTCCGCCGGCGTGCCGGCCGAGCCTATGATCACCAAGTCGAACGGCGGCGTGATGACCGCGGAGATCGGCAAGTCCGCCTGCGCGCAGATGCTGCTCTCTGGAACCGCGTCCGGCGTGATCGGGGCTGCAAGCGTCGCCGCCGAGACCGGCGCGGCGGCGGCCATGAGCCTGGACATCGGTGGGACCAGCGCCGATGTGGCGATCATCCGCGACGGCACGCCGCAATACGGCGTCGGCGAGATGATCGGAGAGTTTCCGATCTACATCCCCACCGTCTCTGTCACCTCGATCGGGGAGGGTGGCGGATCGATCGCCTGGGTCGATCCGCATGGCGTTCTAAAGGTCGGCCCGGAGAGTGCGGGCTCGAATCCCGGACCCGCCTGCTACGGCCGCGGCGGCACGCGGGCGGCGATTACCGATGCTTTCGTCGTTTGCGGTTTCCTCGGGCAGTCGGCATTGGGCTACAGCGCCGTTTCGATGCGTACCGATCTGGCCCGGAAGGCCGTCGGAGAGATCGCTGACGCCCTCGGCAAGGGCCTTGAGGAGACGGCGGAGTCGATCATCCATGTCGCCGTCTCTGGCATGTATCTGGAGGTGTCCAAGCTGGTCTCGCGGCATGGGATCGACCCTCGCGATCTTTCGCTGATCGCTTTCGGCGGGGCGGGGCCGATGATGGCGTGTTTCTTCGCCCGCGAGTTGGGCATGCGCGAGGTGGTGGTGCCACGGGTACCCGGCGTTCTCAGCGCGTTCGGCGGGCTGATCGCCGATATCAAGAACGACTTCATCCGGACGGTCTACCTGGACATGGTGCCGGGCGCCCTCGACGAGATCCGTTCCGGATATGCCGGTCTGCGGGATGCCGCCACGGCCTGGATCCGCGAGGAGCACGGCTACGACGGGCCGGTGACACTGTTGTATTCGGCCGACATGCGCTACCGCGGACAGTCCTACGAAATCGAGACCGCTATCGAGGCCGGTTGGATCGAGGCCGGCGATCTCGACGCCATGGCCGGCGCATTTCACGTCGCGCACGAGCGGATCTACGAGCATGCGGACATCGATGCGCCCGTGCAGCTCATCAACTTGCGGCTCGTGGTGGTCGGAACCCCGCCGAAACCGCACATCGCTCCTGCCGAAACGTCGGCCGCGGCGCCGGTCCCTAGGGCGACGGTGCCGGTCTACTACGACGGAGCCCATCACGACGCGGCGGTCTACAGCAGGGCCGAGCTGTTCGCCGGCCAGTCGTTCTCGGGGCCCGCCATCATCACCCAGGACGACTGCACAACCTGCATGCCCGGCGGCTTCACCGCGACGGTGGACGCGATGGGCAATCTGACCCTGATCCGGGAGGACTGAGCCATGACCGTCGACAAGGTCACGCTGGAGATCCTGAAGAACCACTGCAGGGCCGCGGCCGAGAGCATGGCGTTCACTCTGTACCGCACCGCTCACTCCACCTTCGTCAAGGAGACGGAGGACTTCACGACCGGTCTGACCACTCCCGACGGGGAGACCTTCGCGACGCCCGTCGAACTGGGGGCCACTTGGTTCGTGGGCCTGAACTACGGCACCGTCATCCGGATGATCGACCACTACGACGAGGGCGACATCTGCATGACGAACGACCCGTATAGCGGTCACGTCTGCACGCACTCTCCCGACATGCATATCTGGAAACCGGTGTTCCACGACGGGGAGATCGTCTGTTTCGTCGTCGGCCATATTCACAACACCGACGTCGGCGGCGCCGTGCCGGCCAGTATCTCGCGCACCTTGTCTGAAGTGCATCAGGAAGGCATCCGCATCCCGCCGGCGAAGGTGGTGAAACGCGGGGAGTTCAATCAAGAACTCATCGACGTGATGCTCGCCAACGTGCGGATGCCGGAGCAGAACTGGGGGGATCTTAAGGCCCAGATCGCGGCGATGAATACCGGCGAGCGGCGGGTCCACGAGATGATCGCCAAGTTCGGCGTCGAGACCTTCAAGGCCGGAATCGCCGGCCTTCTGGACTATGCAGAAAGCCAAGCCAGGGCGATCATGGCGACGCTGCCGGACGGAGACTACTTCTTCTCCGACTATCTGGATGAGGACGCGGCGGGCGGCTTTCCCTGCAGGATCGCGCTGACCCTGAGGATCCGCGGGGAGACGTGCGAGCTGGATTTCACCGGCAGCGATCCGCAGATCGAGTCATCGGTCAACATGCCGACCGGCGGCCAACCGCGCCATGCCCTGCTGATGGTCGGTTTCGTCTACATCCTGTACTCGCTGGACCCGACGCTGTTCCTCAACTCCGGCGTCTGTCGGGTCGCAACGTCGGTCCTGCCGGAGGGAACGATCGTGAACCCGCAGTTCCCGGCCGCCGTTGGCCTGCGGACGCTGTCGGTGCAGCGGCTTCAGGGAGTCATTTTCGGCGCCTTCGTCCAGGCGGCGCCGGACCGCTTGCCGTCAAGCCCGGCCTCGGGTGGGCCGATCATGAACGTGAACACGATCGACAACCGGACCGGTCGGCGGGTGATGGCGGCGACCGGTCCGATCACCGGCGGCGCCGGCGGCAATCCCTACCGCGACGGGACCGAGGGATCGGGCGCGAATGCGTCATTCCTGAAGAACACGCCGGTCGAGGTCAACGAGGCGGAGGTCCCGTTCAAAATCCTGCGCTACGGCCTCACCCTGGACTCTGGCGGCGCCGGAAAGCATCGGGGCGGCAACGCCATCGAGATGGTGTTCCAGGCACATGCGCCGAACACCCGCGTCACCGCCCGCAACCGGGACCGGACCCGTTTCTCGTCCTGGGGCGTGCTCGGCGGACGGGCGGGCAGCCACTCGCGCTTCGTCCTGAACCCTGGATCGGACCGCGAGACCAATCTCGGCAATATCGACATTCTGACCATCGGGCCCGGAGACGTCGTGCATATCGGGTCCGGCGGCGCCGGAGGCTGGGGCGACCCGCTCGAGCGCGAGCCTGAAGCGGTGCTGCGCGACGTGCGGCGCGGGTTCGTGTCGCAGGCGGCGGCGGAGCGCGACTACGGCGTGGTGCTCTTCGACGGAAAGGTCGATGAGGAGGCCACCCGACGTCGGCGGGAGGCGATGGCGGTCGATACGGCGCGGACCGGCGGCTTCTTCGACTACGGGGCTCAGCGTACCGCCTTCGAGGAAGTCTGGACGGCGGCAAACTACGATGCCCTCACAGACGTTTTGAGCGGGCTTCCGGTGCATTGGCGCTTCTTCGTCAAGCACCGGATCTTCGAAGCGATCGACGACTTGGATCGCGATGCGAGACGAGGAGACGGCAGCGAGGTCCGCGCGGTGTTCGCCCGCGTGGTCGACCGCTATCCGCAGCTCAAGTCGGCGATATAGAAGGGCTGACGGCATGGAGATCGGCTTCGAAGGCAAAACGATCCTGGTGACCGGGGCGGTGCGCGGCATCGGTCGAGGGATCGCCCACGCGTTTGCCGCTCGCGGCGCGCGCGTCTGCGCGCTGGACATCCTGAATGACGGTTTGTCGGAGACCGTCGCGACCGCCGCTCCCGGGCGCGGCGGTCGGATTGAGCCGATGGTGGTCGACGTGACCGATGCGGAGGCGGTGGCCGCGGCGGTGCGGGAGATCGAGAGAGGAACCGAAAGCGGTGCGATTGACGTGGTCGTCCATTCGGCCGGGGGCGTGCGTGGACAGGTCAGCCAGCCGATCGAGGAGGTGACGCCCGAGCAGTGGCGGGCGATCCAGGCGGTCAATGTGGATGGCGCCTTCAACCTGGCCCGGTCGGTTGCGCCCGGCATGAAACGAACCGGGCGGGGGCGGATCGTAGTGATCTCGAGCCGGGCGGGTATCGCCGTCAGCTTGACCGGCATCCAGAGCTACGGCACGGCGAAAGCAGCGCAACTCGGCCTTGTTCGGCAGCTTTCCGCCGAACTCGGTCCGCATGGGATCACGGTCAACGCGATCCTGCCTGGCTTTATGCCGACCAGCCCCGACTATGTCCGTCAGTGGAACTCCTATGGCGAAGACGGTCAGAAGGCCCTGGTCGAACGCATCGCCATGCGACGTCTGGGGCGGCCCGAGGATATCGCCCATGCGGTGATGTTCTTCGCGTCGGACTATGCCGAATGGATCACCGGGCAGACGCTCGGCGTCACCGGGTCGCCGTGAGGAACGTGCGAAAGGGGAGAGCATGAGCGAGCACGCCCTGGCGCTTGATGTGGGAGGCACCTTCACCGACGTCATCCTGGTCGGCAAGGACGGTGGCCTTTGGACCGCCAAGGCGTCTTCGGTGCCGAGCGACCCGTCCAGGGGTTTCTTCGATGGTGTCGACAAGATCCTCGGCCAGTCCGCCGTTCCGGGATCCTCCGTCACACGCCTGCTCCATGGCTCGACGGTTGCCACGAATGCCATTCTGGAGGGCCGTTCGGCGCGGACCGGCATGCTGGTCACCGAAGGCTTCAAATACATTCTTGAGATCGGCCGCGCAGAGGTTCCTAGGGCGGCCAATCTGTTCGCCTGGGTGAAGCCGGATCGCCCGGTCCAGCCCCGAATGATCGCCGAAGTGCCGGAGCGGATGCTGCTCGACGGATCGGTCGAGCGCCCCCTTGACGAGGAGGCCTGCCGCGCTGCGGTGCGGCGGCTCAAAGCGCTCGGCGTTGAGTCGGTCGCGGTGGTTTTCCTGCACTCCTATGCCAATCCGGAGCACGAGCGTCGCGCGGCCGGGATTCTGCGGGAGGCGATGCCGGAGGTCGATATCTCGCTGTCCAGCGATGTACTGCCTGTATTCCGCGAGTACGAGCGGAGCATGGCGACCGCGCTGAACGCGGGCGTGCAGCCGGTGGTAGGCCGCTACATCGGGCGTCTGCGCCGAGGCATGGCTGAGCGCGATCTGACGGCCCCGTTCTACGTGATGAAGTCGAACGGCGGCGTCTTCTCCCCGGAGCAGGCGGAGAAGCAGTCGATCGAAATGGCGTTGTCGGGCCCCGCGGCCGGTGCCCAGGGGGCGGCGTATGTCGGCGCCCTCGCCGGGGCGAAGGACATCATCACCATCGATATCGGTGGGACCAGCGCGGATGTTTGCCTGATTCGCGACGGCGTGCCGGCGATCACGAAGGATGGGGAAATTGGCCCGTTCCCCCTGTCGATCCCGATCGTCGACATCCATACCATCGGGGCCGGGGGCGGCAGCATCGCATCCGTCACCGCTCAAGGCGCTCTTGTCGTCGGGCCGCGCAGCGCCGGCGCCGATCCGGGCCCGGCCTGCTACGGCAAAGGCGGCGATGAGCCGACGGTGACCGACGCAAATCTGCTTCTCGGCCGAGTGCCGCCGCATCTTCTGGATGGCGAGATGGCGCTGGACCCAGCGCTCGCGGAGAAGGCGATCCGCACCCGCGTCGCCGAACCGCTCGGCATCGATACGGTAGCCGCGGCCGAGGGCATCCTGGCAATCGTCAACAACAACATGGTGGGCGCGCTCAAGGTCGTTTCGGTCGAGAAGGGGTTGGATCCGCGCGACTTCACCCTTTGCGCCTTCGGCGGCGCTGGGCCGATGCACGGCGGCGATCTTGCCCGGCAGTTCGGAACACGGCGTCTCTTGATCCCCCGGCATCCGGGTATCCTGTGCGCGCTCGGTTTGCTGGCGACGGACCTGCAGTACGACTTCGCCCGAACCCGGTTGCAGCGTCCGCCGAACTACGACCTGGAGGATATGGCCGCGGCTTACAGGGTCTTGCGGGCCGATGCCGTGGCCGCGCTGGATGCCGAAGCGGTAAGGCTCGCCAATCGCCGGCTGAGCCGCTCGGCCGATTTGCGATACGCCCGTCAGGGTGTCGAAATCACAGTGGATTTCCCGGGCGATAGCGTAGACGCGGCTGCCGTCGCCCGGCTGGTCGACGAGTTCCACGCGCTGCACGAACGTCTCTATACCTTCGCGGATCGGACCGCACCGGTTGAGATCGTCAATCTGCGGGTCACCGCCACCGGCGTGATGGACAAGATCGAATTACCGGAGATCGGGGCGGTTGCGGAGGGGACTCCTGCTCCGGCGGCTGGGGAGCGGCGTGCTCATCTCGGCGGCGGCTTCGCGACCGTGCCCGTCTATCGCCGCGAAGAGCTTCTGGCGGGCCATGTGGTGGTCGGCCCGGCGATCGTCGATCAACTCGACACGACCACGGTGATTTTGGCGGGTCAGTCGGCGGTCACCGACCGGTACGGTAGCCTGTCCATCACCGATACGGAGGCGTGACATGGCCAAGGCCGCATCGACCCAGGTCGGGATAGACACGGTTACCCTGGAATTGATCACCGGCGCCCTGCAGGCGGCGCGCGCGGAGATGGAGGCGCTCATCGACCGGACGTCGATGTCGCCGTTCATTCGGGAGAAGAAGGATTACTTCACTGCCTTCCTCGATCGCGACGGACGTCTGGTCGTCAGCACCAGCCTCACCCTGGCGGGCAATCTGGTCGATGCGATCCTGGAGCAGTACCCGGCCGACGACATGCGGGATGGCGATCTGTACTGGTACAACGACCCCTACAGTTCCCATGGCGGCGTTTCGCATTTCCCGGACATGGTCTTCGTCATGCCGGTGTTCCACGACGGGGCGCTGATCGCGTTCGCCGAGGCGTGGGGGCATCTCTGGGACATTGGCGGTATGGTGCCGGGGAGCATTAGTCCGCAAGCCACGAGCGCTTTTCAGGAAGGCATCATGATTCCGCCCGTCCGGGTCATGCGGGCCGGTGAGCTGAACGAGGAGGTGTTCCGGATCTTCACCAGGAACTCACGCTTCCCGGACATGATGAAGGGCGACCTGAAGGCGATCATGGCCGCGTGCTCGCTTGGCAAGCGTCGGCTCGAAGAGGTCGCGGATCGATACGGCGTGGCGGCGGTACAGGGCGCCTTCGATCACATGCTGAACCAATCCGAACATGCGCTGCGCTCGGAGATCGACCGCCGGGTGGCCGATGGGGACTACAGCTTCCGCGATTACATCGACAGCGATGCGGTCACGGATACCTCGTACTCGGTCCACCTGACCTTGCGAAAACGCGCCGGAAGAGTGGCATTGGACCTCAGCCAATCGGACGACCAGGCGACGGGGCCGATCAATTTTTTGATGGACGACAGCGTGCCGAAGTACATGGCCGGGCTCTACCTGACCATGCACGATCCGAACATCCGCATGAACGCCGGCTTCGAGCGGGTGATCGACGAGGTGGTTACCCGTCCCGGCAGCCTTGTCGCGCCGGACTTTCCGGCGCCGCTCGGTCTGCGGTCGCATACGATGATCCGGGTTAACTCGGCGCTGTTCGGGGCGTTGGCCTTGGCGACCGGTGGGGACGCGTCGGCGGCGTCCAGCGTCTACGTTCTGTACTATCTGCGGGGGCGCGACCTGACGACGGGGCGCCTCGACCTTTGCATCGAGGGGCTGGCTGTGGGCTTTGGGGCGCGGTCCTTCGCCGATGGGATCGATGCCGTTTACTACGTCGCCCAGAAGAACTATCCGATCGAATTCGCGGAGATGGAGTTCGGCATTCGGATCGAGGGATTTCGCATCCACCGGGATTCCGGAGGGCCGGGACGGTATCGCGGCGGCTGCGGGATCGTCCGCGACGTGCGCGTGCTGGCCGACGAGGCCGATCTCGGTATCCGGCTCGACAACTGCAAATTCCCCGCCTTCGGTGTGAACGGCGGGTTGTCCGGGCGTTCGGGGAGAGTCGTCGTGAATCCCGGCACTGACCGGGAGCGTGATCTGAAGACGATGACCGACGGGCAGAAGTTGGTGAAGGGCGATCTGCTGCGGATTGTCACTTCCGGCGGCGGCGGGTGGGGCTCGCCGCTCGACCGGCCGGCGGAGCAGGTCCGCGACGATGTGCTGGACGGTTTCGTGTCGGAGGAAAGCGCGTTCGAAGACTACGGCGTGGTGATCGGCGATGACGGGGTCACGCTGGACATGGCGGCCACCATGGAGCGGCGGTCGGCGATGGCGGGGCCGCGCGGGATGTTCCATCGCGGCGATTTCTTCGACGGGTCCGATTTCCAGATCGAGGCGGCGGAATGACGGACGACGCACCGCTGAGCCGATCCGGCAGGGGCAGTGTAGTGATGCCACTCGACCGGATGGGCGATCCGTTCCGTCGACGATAGCGGCGTTTGGTGGCCAATCGAGCTGACCGCGGCATAGCGGTCGACCAAGGGAGAGACCATGACGCGCAAGGCAGTGATCGAGCGGTTGCAATCGGGGTTCGACGACGGCGGCTTTCTTGAAGAACTGGCCGAAAGGGTGGCCGTACCGACGGAAAGTCAGGTGCCGGAGAGCGCTCCGCATCTCCGGCGCTATCTCGAGACGTTGATCGGCCCGGAACTGGACGCCATGGGATACGCCGTCGAGATCGTCGACAACCCGGTCCCGGACGGTGGGCCGTTCCTGATCGCGCGTCGGTTCGAGGGCGAGGACCTGCCGACCGTCGTGACCTACGGGCACGGCGACGTGGTTCGGGGTCTTGCCGGCGATTGGCAGGAGAACCGAGATCCCTGGACGCTCGATGTGGTCGGCGAGCGGGTCTACGGCCGCGGCGTCGTCGACAACAAGGGCCAGCACACGATCAACATGCGGGCTTTGAAGGCGGTGATCGCGGAACGCGGACGCCTCGGCTTCAATTCTGTCTTCCTCATGGAGACCAGCGAGGAGATCGGGTCTCCCGGGATTCATGAGCTTTGCGCCGAGCGACGCGACGACCTCAAAGGAGATGTGCTGATCGCCTCCGATGGCCCGCGGGTCGCGGCCGCGCGCCCGACGATCTGGCTCGGGGCGCGGGGCGCGATCAATCTGGATCTGCGTGTCCGGTTGCGGGACGGTGGGCACCACTCGGGCAACTGGGGCGGCTTGCTGGCCAACCCGGGCGTGATTCTGGCCAACGCCTTGTCGGCAATCATCGACCGGAACGGCCGGGTCAACGTGCGCGGCATTCTGCCCGAGAGGATCACCAATTCGGTCCGGCAGGCGCTGGCCGAGATCGCCGTGGACCCCGGACCGGACGGGCCGACGATCGATGCCGACTACGGTGAGCCCGGCCTGACACCGACCGAACGGGTATACGGCTGGAACACCTTCGACATTCTGGCGTTTCGGACCGGCAACCCGGACAATCCGGTCAATGCGATCCCGCCCGAGGCCGTGGCGAACTGCCAGATCCGGTATACGGTGGACCGCGACCGTGACGCCTTTATCCCCGCGTTGCGGGCCTTCCTCGACGACAACGGGTTCCCGGAGGTGGAAGTCTACGAGGCGCCGGGCCGCAGCGCCTGGGGCGCGACGCGCCTGGATCTGGATAACCCCTGGGTGGCCTGGGCCTCGGCGTCGGTCGAGCGGACCCTCGGAGAACGGCCGGCGATCCTGCCGAATATCGGCGCCTCGTTGCCGAACGACGCCTTCGTCGAGAAGCTTGGCTTGGCGACGATCTACGTCCCGCATTCCTATCCCGGCTGCTCCCAGCATGCGCCGAACGAGCACGGTCTGCTGCCGATTTTCCGAGAAGGCCTCGCGATGATGGGGGGGCTGTTCTGGGATATCGGCGAAAACCCCGAGCCGTTCCTGGCGGCGCGGTCCGAATGAAAGCCGCCTGGTACGAACGCCTGGGACCGGCGCACGACGTCCTGCAGGTCGGCGAGATGGCGTCGCCGGTGCCGGCCGCGGGCGAAGTGCTCGTCCGGGTGACGGCGTCCGGCATCAACCCTTCTGACACGAAGAAGCGTGGCGGCTGGCATGGCGGTCGTCTCGATTTTCCACGGATCATTCCGCACAGCGACGGGGCCGGTACGGTCGAAGCGGTCGGGGAGGGCGTGTCCACCGATCGGATTGGTCAGCGGGTTTGGGTCTACAACGCGCAATGGGAGCGGGCTTTCGGAACCGCCGCCGAAAAGATCGTCGTACCGGCGGCTTTGGCGGTCCCGCTACCCGATCAGGTTTCGTTCGAGGCGGCGGCGTGTATCGGCATTCCCGCCTGTACGGCGCATCAGGCCGTGCTGGGGGAGGGGCCGGTCGAGGGGCGCACGGTTCTGATCCATGGCGGATCCGGCGCTGTCGGGTTCTACGCGGTCCAGGTGGCGGCGCTGTCCGGCGCAACCGTCATCGCGACCACAAGCTCTCCGGAGAAGGCGAGGATCGCCCGCGAAGCCGGAGCATCCCATCTGATCGACTATCGCCGGGAACCAGTCGTCGAGGCGGTGCTCGACCTCACGGGCGGCCACGGGGTCGACCATGTCGTCGATGTCGACTTCGGCGCGAACGTCGAGATCGACGCGGCGATCCTTAAACGCGGCGGCAGCGTCGCGACCTATTCATCGACCAGCAAGCCGCGGGTCGAATTCGACTACTACGGCTTCGGATACAGGGGCGCGCGGATCCGCTTCGTGCAGATCTATCACCTCATGGCATCGGCGCCCGCGATCCCGGTGCGCGACCTGACACATTGGATGGAGTCCGGTGACCTGAAGCATCGGGTGGGGCTGTGCTTGCCGCTGGAGCGGATCGCCGACGCCCATGCAGCGGTGGAGGCCGGAGGGGTGAACGGCAACGTGGTCGTCATGATCGAGGGAGGAAAGCGGTAATGGGTGAGCCGATCGTGATCTGGGGCGCGGGAGCCATAGGCGGCACACTCGGCGCATTCTGGGCAAGAGCGGGGATCGACGTTCTGTTCGTGGACAGCGTCGCGGAGCATGTAGAGGCCTGCCGCACCGAAGGGCTGTCGATCGAGGGGCCGGTCGCCGCTTTCAGGCAGTGCGTTGCCGCTGTGACCCCGGAAGAACTCACCGGCACGTTCAGCCGGATCGTCTTGGCCGTGAAGGCGCACCACACGGAAGAAGCGGTTGTGGCGCTGGCGCCTCACCTCGCTGCCGACGGGTTTGTCCTGTCCGCGCAGAACGGGCTGAACGAACTCGTCATCGCCCGCCATGTCGGAGACGAACGGACCATGGGCGCTTTTGTGAATTTCGGCGCCGACTGGCTCGGTCCAGGGCGGATCCTGTTCGGCAACCGGGCTGCCGTCGTGGTCGGCGAGATTGACGGCGCGACGCGTGACCGGACGCGGGAGATGCACCGATTGCTCTCGATCTTCGAACCGGACGCAGTACTGACCGACAATATCTGGGGTTACCTGTGGGGGAAGCTCGGTTACGGGGCGATGCTGTTCGCGACGGCTCTCACGGACGACTCCATGGCCGACAATTTCGCCGATCCGGATCGGCTGCCCATCTGGGAGGCTATCGGCCGGGAGGTCGTGGCGGTGGCGTTGGCGCGCGGGGTCAGGCCGCTGGGCTTCGACGGCTATGATCCCTTGGACTTCGCGCCGCATGCCGATACGGCAAAGGTAAGCGATAGCATCGCCGCCTTGGTCGACCTGAACCGCCACGGAGCGAAAACCCATTCCGGCATCTGGCGTGATCTCGCCGTGCGGAAGCGGCGCACCGAGGTCGACGCCCAGATTGCGGTGATCGACACCCTGGGTCGGGAAGTCGGGGTCGACACGCCGACGATCCGAAAGCTGGTGGCGCTGATCCACGACGTGGAGGAAGGGCGCCGGCCGAGAAGTTCGGCGACACTTCGAAACCTGCTGTAGCGCCCGAGAGCCCGCCTCATCTGTATTATTGCTGCACCGCTCGCCAGCTCCTAAGGCGCATGGGGATCAGGCGCCTGCGGCGGCGATCTCGCGCTCGATCTCCTTGAACCGCGACATGGTGAACTCGGTGAAGCGCCGCGCCGTCATCGGCGGTTTGGCGGAGCGACGGGTTAGGATGCCCAGATGCCGGTTGGGATCGCCGATCTCGACCGGGAGTGCCGCGATGCGATTTCGCCGTTGCAGCATGAAGACCACCGAGAACGGCAATACCGTCAATGAATCGGAACCGGAAAGAACGTTCAGGACCGCGGTCAGGGAGCCGCCGGTAAAGCCGATCTTCATTTCCCGCTGGTCGATCCGGTCGAGGAACGCCCGGAGGTCGTGGAATAGCGGGCTGTTGGCGGGAGGCGCGATCCAGGGATAACGCACCACGTCCGTTGACTTCAGGGTCGCGCGTCCGGCAAGCGGATGGTCGGTGCGGCAGGCGATAACATTGCGGCCGGGCAGGATCTGGCAAAACGCGAACTCGTCCGACAGGGTTCCCGGCCGAAGGGGAAGGATCGCAAGATCGAGAAGATCCTGGGCGATCTTCTCCATTGCCTCTTCGGCATACGCGTAGCTTTGGTCGATGCGGACGTTCGGGTGACGGCCCTGGAAGTCGGCGATCACCCCGGAGATCACTCCGTCCATGAAGATGGGCGTTCCGGCGACCCTGACGGCTCCGGCTACGCCGCGGGCGACCCCGTCCGCGAGGGCACTTGCTGCCCGGCCGGCTTCCAGAATCCGCTTTCCTTCCTGGGCCAGCAAAAGGCCGATCTCGGTGGGCCTCAGCGGGCGTCTCTTGGGTTCGAAGAGCCGCTGGCCGATGCGGCGCTCCAGGAAAGCAATGCTGCGCGACACGCTGGGCTGCGATTTTCCCAGCATTGCGGCACCCTCCGTCAGCCCGCCCGCTTCGACGATGGCGGCCAGCATCTCCAAGTGGCGCGGATCGAATTTCATAACATGAAGTTATATTGATTGCGGGTAATTCGATCAAGTTCCCTCGAGTCCTGCGGTAGGGTTCTCCAGCAAACAAGCGATCCGCACGAGAACGGAAAGCGACGAGGTAGGGGACGTTCAGGTGACTCTTGGAAACGCACGAGCGCGCTTCGGGTGCGGGATCCGGCATGAGGTCGGGGCGGAACTCGCGTCGCTGGGTGCCGGGCGGGCGATGATCCTCTCGACTCCTGAACAAGCGGACATGGCGTTGGAGATCGCTGCGGATCTGGGGCAGCGCGCCGCCGGCGTTTTCACCCTGGCGGCAATGCATACCCCGGTCGCTGTTACGGAAGAGGCGCTGGCTCACACGTTGTCCGTGGGCGCCGACAGCCTGGTGGCTATAGGCGGCGGGTCGACGATCGGTTTGGCCAAAGCGCTGGCGTTCCGGACGGATTTACCGCAGATCGTAATTCCGACCACCTATGCCGGCAGCGAGGCGACGCCCATTCTCGGCCAGACTGAGAACGGGGTGAAGACGACGCTCAGCAATCCAAAGGTTCTGCCCGAAGTCATCCTGTACGATCCCGAACTGGTCGTCTCTCTGCCCCGGCGGATGACGGTAAACTCGTCGCTCAATGCCATGGCTCACGCTGCGGAGGCGCTCTATGCCCGCGACCGAACACCCGAAAGTACGGAAATCGCGCTCGACGGCCTGAAGGCATTTGTTGCGGGCTTACCCGATGTGGTCGCGGATCTGTCCGATCTGGAAGCGCGCGAGGCCACCTTGCGGGGGGCGTGGGCCTGCGGAACCGTGTTGGGCCGGGTCGGCATGGCGCTGCATCACAAGCTCTGCCATACCCTGGGCGGCACGTTCGACTTGCCCCATGCCGACGTGCATGCGGTGATCCTGCCCCATGCCATCCACTTCAACGCCGCGGCGGTCCCGGAGCTGCTCGCTCCGATGGCACGCCTTTTGGGTGGAGCGGCGCCGGGTCCGGCGATCTGGGATTTCGGGGTCGCCATCGGGGCACCCGTCGCTCTCAGGGATCTTGGGTTGGAGGAGCGACAGATCGGTCGTGCGGTCGAACTCTCGATGGAGAAGCCCTACTGGAACCCGCGCGAGGTGACCCCGGAGGGGCTAAGGTCGCTCTTGCGGAATGCCTGGTCGGGCAATCCGCCGGACGCCTAGAGCAGGCTATGACCGGGGAAAACACGAAAGGAGCCGGTGTGATGGACGCGCAAGAACAGGGGTATTTCACCGAGGAGAACTCCGCCGACGTCGTCATCAGTCGCATGGAAAGATGCGAGGATGCCCGTCTGAAGGAGGTCATGTCGGTGATCGTTCGTCACCTGCACGCCGCGGTTAAGGAAATCGAGCCGACGCAGGAAGAGTGGATGGCCGCAATCCAGTTTCTGACCCAGACCGGGCACAAGTGCGACGACTGGCGTCAGGAGTTCATTCTGCTCTCGGACACGCTGGGCGTCTCGATGCTGGTGGATGCGATCAATACGCGCCGGCCGACTGGAGCGTCGGAGAACACGGTCCTGGGCCCGTTTCATATCGAGGGCGCGCCGAAGCTCCCGATGGGCGCCAACATCTGCCTGGATGGGAAGGGCGAACCGATGCTCGTTCACGGTCGCATCCTGGATGTCGACGGCTCGCCCCTGGCAGGCGCATCCATCGATGTATGGCAGGCCAACGACGAGGGCTTCTACGACGTTCAGCAGAAAGGCATCCAGCCGGACTTCAATCTGCGCGGCACGTTCACGACCGATGCCGATGGACGGTACTGGTTCAAGGCGGTGAAGCCACGGTTCTATCCGATCCCCGATGACGGTCCCGTGGGGCAGTTGCTCAAAAAGCTAGGACGCCATCCGTATCGGCCGGCGCATCTCCACTACATCATCACCAAGGACGGATTTGATCCCGTCACCACACACATCTTCGACCCGGACGATCCCTACATCCATTCCGATGCGGTCTTTGGTGTGAAGAAAAGTCTGATGGCGCGTTTCGAGCCGGTGGACGATCCGGCCCGCCAGGCGGAGCACGGGTTCGAAGGCCGCTACTTCGACGTCGAGCATGATTTCGTGCTGACCCCGGTCAAGGGATGAGCCCCTCCCGGAGTCTTCCGGGAACAGCGTTTCATTTGTAGGAGCATAGAATGACTGACCCGACCGCTGCCGCCGATGAGGCCGCCCGCGCCGCGGCGAAGGCCCTCCAGGAATCCGGCGTGAGTGCGGATGCCGATACCATCAAGCTCCTCTTCACCGAGGCGCGCACGCATTACGGCTGGCAGGATCGCGACGTGTCGGAGGAGACGCTCCGGGCGCTCTACGATATTGCCAAGATGGGGCCGACTTCGATGAACCAGCAGCCCATGCGCGTGGTGTTCATCCAATCGGAGGACGCCAAGGATCGGTTGGAGCCGTGCCTCATGGAGACCAACCGACCGAAGATGAGGACGGCTCCTGTGACGGCGATCATCGCCTACGACCTCAATTTTTGGGAAGAGCTGCCGACGCTCTTTCCGCCGAATCCGGCGGCCCAGGACATCTTCAAGAACAATTCGACGGCGGCGCAGGTGAACGCCTTCCGCAACGGCACCCTCCAAGGCGCATACTTCATGCTGGCCGCGCGGGCGGTGGGCCTGGATGTCGGCGCCATGTCGGGGTTCGACAACGCCAAGGTGGACGAGGAATTCTTCCACGGGACGTCGCTGAAATCGAATTTCCTGGTCAACCTCGGCTACGCGGATACGTCGAAGATTTTCCGCCGTCTGCCCCGGCTGGCCTACGACGTGGCGTGTCAGACACTCTGATAGGCGCTGGAGCAACGCGGTTCCTGACCTTGAATGAGAACCGCATGACGATGGGGCGGTGTCGCCAGTCGGACAACATATCGTCTTTCTAAGGTGGAAAAAGGGAGGAATACCGATGAAACACCTTCTAGCCGCGGCTGTCTTGACCCTCGTCGCGTCGACGGCGAGTGCGGAGACCTACAAGCTGACGATGGCATCGAGCCATCCGACGGTGCTGCCCTGGGTCGGCAAGCTTTCGACCTTGGTCGTCGCCCAGTCGAACAGCCGCCTCGAGGCCATGGGTTCGGCCGACCGCATCGAATGGACCGAGGCCTATGGCGGATCGCTCTACGGCTTCAAGGACACGCTTGAGGCCGTCGGCGACGGGCTCACAGATGCCGGCTGGGTGGGCACGCTCTGGGAAGGCTCGAAGATGCCGCTCCAGAACATCACGTATTTCACGCCGTTCGTAAGCGACGATCTCGTCGCAACCCTTAAGATCATGAACGAGATGCACCGCGAACTGCCCCAGCTGAAGGAGGCTTGGGAGGATCAGAACGTGGTGTTCCTCGGCGCGTCGGGTGTCGAGACCTACCATTTGTTCACGAACTTTCCGGTGAATTCCCTGAAGGACCTGGAGGGTCGCAAGATTCTCGCCCCCGGTTCGTCGGCGAACTGGATCAAGCCGCTTGGCGCGGTACCGGTGAACGGCGCGCTACCGACCTACTACAACCAGATCCAGACCGGCGTTGCGGACGGGGTCGTGGTCATCGTCACCGGCGCATTCCCGAATAAGCTCTACGAAGTGGCGCCCTATGTGACCTTGGTCGGTCTTGGGGCCCAGATGACGGGTGGTCTCGGGATCAACAAGGATGTCTGGGACGGACTCTCGGACGATGTCCGCACGGTGCTGACGGAACTCGGTCAGGAGTACACCGTCGAGCACGCCGAGGAAGTCATGGCGCGGTACCAGGCATTCCTGGAGAAACTGCCCGGCGTCGGCGCGACGGTGTCGCAGTTGCCGGAGAGCGAGATCGAAGCCTGGGCTGCGGGCCTGCCGAATCTCGCCGGTGACTGGGCCGAAGCGAATGCGAGCAAAGGGGCGGGCGAGGTCCTGAAGAGCTACATGGCGAAGGCTCGGGACGCCGGTCTCGCGCCCAGGATCGACTGGTCCGAACGGTAACCGGGAGCGGTACCATGGCCTCGACGTTCAGACGCTTTCGCTATGGTGCCGACCTGATCGTGCGCGCGGTTTCCGCGCTCACGGGAGGGGTCAGCGGTGCGGCGTCGATCTGGATCTTCTGTCTGATGATCTTGATCTGCGCCGATATCGTCGGCCGATCCCTTTTCAATGCGCCGGTTCAAGGCGTCTCCGAAATCGTCTCGAATTCGATTGTCGCGATCGTCTTTTTGCAGGCCGCGCATACCCTGATGAGCGGCCGGATGACCCGAACCGACATTTTGATTGGCGGATTGGAGCAGGATCGACCCTTCGCCGCCGCGATGATCCGGTTGATCTTCCACGGCGCCGGTATAGCCGTCTTCGCGCTGATCGCCGAGGGTACCTGGCCCAAACTCGTCGATGCCTGGGTCGAGAACGAGTTTTTCGGCGCGCAGGGCGTCTTCACGGCCCCCGTCTGGCCGATCAAAGCCTGCCTTTTCGCCGGATCGCTGCTGACCTGCGCGGCCTTTGCGACGCAGATCCTGAAAGACATCAAGGAAATACTGAATCACGGCCGGGTAGCGCCGTTGAAGGTTCGCCACACCGTCATCCGGTCGCCGAAGGGCTGGCCTTATATAGTCGCGTTCGCCGCGATAATCGCGATCGGATACGCGGTTCTGCTCGCCGATCTGGGCCGTATCGAGATTGGGGTTGCCGCTATCGTCTTCATGCTGCTGCTGATTTTCTCCGGCGCGCATATCGCGGTGGTTCTGACGACGCTCAGCTTCCTTGGCATCTGGCTGATCCGGGACAATCCGAACGTCGCCATCCGATCGCTGGCCCTCGCGGCGGACGGAGCCATCAATCGCTACCTGTTCGGTGTGGTTCCCCTGTTCGTGCTGATGGGGCTTATCGTCGATGTAGCCGATATCGGTCGAGACGCCTATCGGGTCGCCGCTTGGTTGCTGCAGAAGATCCGCGGCGGTCTCGGCATCGCGACCGTGGCGGCGAATGCTGTGTTCGCCTCGATCACGGGAATCTCGATCGCCTCGGCGGCCGTGTTCTCCCGTGTCGCCGTCCCGCAGATGGTTGCGAACGGGTACAATCGGCGGTTTGCGTTGGGTGTGGTCGCTGGATCGTCGGTCCTCGGCATGCTGATCCCGCCGAGCCTCCTGCTGATCATCTACGGCGTGCTGGCTGAACAGTCCGTCGGAGCGCTTTTTCTGGCGGCGATTGTGCCGGGCGCTCTTTTGGCCGTCGTCTTCGCGGTCGGTATCTATCTGATGGCGCGCTTCCGCCCCCGCATGGTCATGCAGTCCGAGCGTCCGGTCCGGATCGAAGGCGAGACCTGGAAGACCGCGCTTCAGAAACTCTCGCCCATCATCGCGCTGGTCGTCATCGTGCTCGGCGGCATCTATTCCGGTTTCTTCACCCCGACGGAAGCGGGCGCAGCGGGCGCGGCCGCGGCCATCCTCGTGGCGCTTCTCAAGCGGGCCCTGACATGGCCCCGTTTCTGGCGGGTGCTGGTCGATACCGGGCTCGTATCGAGTTCGATCCTGCTGCTGATCATCGCCGCGTCGATGTACTCGCGGATGCTGACGCTTTCGACGATCCCGCAGGAAGTGACCATGCTGTTTTCCGATGCCGGTCTTGGGCTCTATGGGTTCACGCTGATCTATCTCGCGCTCGTGATCGTCATGGGCATGATCCTCGACTCGACCTCGATCATGTTGATCCTGCTGCCGTTGTCGCTCCCGATCGTGGCCGGACTGGGCGGGGATTTGATCTGGTTTGGCATCGTGACGGTCATCGCCGTCGAGATCGGGCTGCTAACGCCGCCGTTCGGCCTGACGGTCTACGTGGTCAAGGCCACAATCGCCGACCGAAGCACGTCTCTAAGCGATATCTTCATCGGGACGTTTCCATTCGTCGTGATGATGAGCCTGGTAACGCTGATCCTCACATTCGTTCCGGCCCTCAGCCTCGTCTTCGAATAGGGCCTACCGATCTTCCAACAGGAGAGTGGGTATGGGCGACAGGACCGCACTACGCTGGTGAACTGCTGGTCCGCGCTTGTCGTTCCGAGCGTGAGGTCCAACGAAGTTCATCTCCACGTCAGATACCCGTCGCATCCTATCCAGGCTGCAAAATAGGTTCAGCAAAATGAGCCGGATCGGTCGTAGTCGGTCGCTACCTTTTGCTCCAGTGATCCTCACAGCGAATATGCGTGAGATCCTGAATCTCAGCCTGGAACTACTTGTTGCAAAGGGGCTCCCATTCGTCGGGATTGATCAGCGGTGCATTTTTCATGGAACGGACGCGGTGAGCGCTTATTCTCCCGGATCAGATCCACGGTTTGACTCCAGGGGGAAGCGTGACGCGGGTTCGATTGATACTTAGTGTATGCGGCTTCCTTTTCGTGGCCACCCTTGGTCTGGGGACACCCGCGGCTCAAGCCCAGGAAAGCGTGCTTCATGGTAGCGCCGAGGGTGGGGAGACCCGGTCGGTACAGGCGCTCGTCGATGCGGCTCGCGAGGACGGTTACCAGATTATTCTTGTCCCGCCGACGACGCAGGCCTCGGAGCCGGCCACCGGTGCCGGGGACATCATTTCCCTGACCGCCACGATCGAGGCACGAGCCCGGGCGGCGCGTGAGGCCCTGGTCAGCGTTATCGCGGCGCTACCGAAGTTTGCCGACAACGTCGGTCAAATGATTGCCGGAAATGCCGAGCAACACGGCGTCTCTGTTGCTTGGCCGTTGCATGCGATCGGGCTCGGCATCGTGTTCCTGACGCTGGGCTATGCATGTGCCCATTTGTTCAACGTCTGGGCATCGGAGCATTTTCGGGCGCTGTTCAACCCTGAGCCCCAGAGCCGGGCGGAGAAGATCGCCTACCTGCTGATCCGCGCGTTGATGATGTCTGTCGCCGTCGGCATACAGGCGATCGCGACGGGGGTATTGATCGTCGGCATCGGTCCGGAGGAACCGCCCTTCCGCACGACGATGATGCTGATGCTGGTCGGCACGGTGGCCGCGCGCATCACGATCGTGATCTTCCGAGCGCTGATCGCCCCGGACGCTCCGTCGCATCGTCTTGTGCGGATACACGATCAGAGCGCGCACGCGCTCTACCGGGGCTTCAGCGCCGTCACATGGCTGACCGCGGTGGTCGGGGTGACCTGCATCCAGATGGATCTTCTCGGGGTCAACCGCGATGCTCATCATCTGATGCTGATGGTTTCGAGTCTGCTCGCAGCGTGTCTTTTCGCCACGCTTGCGGTACGGCACAGGGCGGCGCTCGGCACGGCGATCCTTGGAGGTCTGGAAAAGGAGGCCGGTCTGGCCCGGTCCCTGCTCGCCCGTTTCTGGCATATCATCGCGATCGCCTATTTTGCCGGTGCCTGGGTCGTCTCCGCGGTGCGATTGCTGCTCCATATGGAGGGCGCGGTCGGCGTGATTCTCAATCCGCTATTCGCGCTCGTGATCGGTTTCTTGGCCTATGCGGTGATGCTGCTGATCATCGACCGGGTGTTCGAGAGGCGTGGAACCATGACCTTGCCGGAGGCGGGCAGCGCCGAACCGGTGAGGCGGCGCGGTTTCAAGGAACTGTCCGAAGCGGCTGCGGCGGCCGTGATCCTGGCGGGCTGCTTCCTATTCGTGCTCGACAGCTGGGCACCGCATCTACTGAGTGCGATCGAGCTCTTCGAGGGGTGGGGGCAGATCGTGATCGTGCTGTTCGGCGGCTACCTGGCTTATGAGTCTGTCAAGATCCTGATCGACGACAGGATCGCGATGGAGGAAGCGACCGATACGCCCGCTCAGAGCGAGGACTCCGGAGAAGGCGGCGGTGCGGGCGCTTCCCGTCTCGCCACGTTGCTGCCGATTTTCCGCAACTTCCTGTTGGCGGTCATCGTGGCGATCGCTGGCATGGTCTCGCTGTCACATCTCGGGGTCGATATCGCACCTCTGTTCGCCGGAGCGGGGGTCGTGGGCCTCGCGGTCGGCTTCGGCGCCCAGACCTTGATCCGAGACATCTTTTCGGGTGCTTTCTTTCTGCTCGACGATGCCTTCCGCAAGGGCGAGTACATCGAGATCAACGGGATCCGCGGAACGGTGGAGAAGATTTCGGTCCGATCCATGCAACTGCGCCATCAACTCGGCCTGCTCCATACTGTGCCGTTCGGTGAGATCACGTCGCTAACCAACTACTCCCGCGACTGGGTGATGATGAAGCTACCTTTGCGGCTTACCTACGACACCGACCCCGAGATGGTGCGCAAGCTCGTCAAGAAGCTTGGCCAAGAGCTGCTTGAGCATCCAGAGATCGGCCAGAAATTCCTGGAGCCGCTCAAATCTCAGGGCGTCTACCAGATGGAGGAATCGGCGATGATCATCCGGGTCAAGTTCATGACCAAGCCGGGTGATCAGTTCATGGTTCGCAAAGTGGTCTATGAACGTATCCGCGAACTGTTCGAGCGGAACGGTATCCATTTCGCCCATAGGGAGGTCACCGTGCGCATCGCAGACGGCCCCAACCGGCCCCTGACGGAAGCCGAGAAGGAGGGAATCGCGGGTGCTGTGAGCCCTGTTCTCGACGTATCGGCGGCCGGCACCGGGGATACGCGATAGCACACTGAGCCTTGTCGAAGCTGACCGCGGACCGGTTGCCGCGACTCTCTGATCGCTTGATAGCGAAGAACGGGACTGCAACATCAAGAAAGTCCAAGGCTGACGCCCGTATCCGATGCGTTTCCCTCATCATGGTTCGGCCGTCTTTCACACATAGGCCGTGAAAGTCGAATATCGGAAGAACATTTTTCCGTAATAGGCGTGCTTGTGAATTTGGTGACAAATTCCTGCCGCGTGTTGGCGCTTTGATTCTTGCTAGAGGAATGTTCCTGGGCGAGATAGCATTCGGTTCGTAAAGTAATAAGAGGATAGTACAGGCATTTTTATTAAGGATTTTTGGTCTGCTATCCGTCCGCTTGGGGAATAAGGATTTTTTGGCATGGCGAATCCTGTCTTGCATGAACTCGCGCACCATGTACCGGGCTATATCGCCGGACCCGGTGGCGAAGACGTGCTGTTTAGTTTCCTCTCGGTCTTCCTACTGGTAACGGTAACGCTGATCGGCGTTGTTTATTTCAAGCTGCACGCTTTGCCGGAAAAGATGGCGCATAACGAGAACCATGTGCAGTTCCAGTTAGTGGGTGTGCTTTCGCTGCTCGCGCTCTTCACCCACAACAATATTTTCTGGATCGCGGCGTTGCTCCTCGCGGCGGCCAGACTGCCGGACTTTACGGCACCGCTGCAGGCAATTGCGGACAGTGTCAGGGAACTTGCACGGTCAAAGGCGGCCGTCTCGCAGACCGAGAAAACGTCCGCTGGGACGCCGTCCGAGCCGCCCCCCCAGCCGGGCGCTGGTCTTCCGACCGGGGCGGATGCTCCGGAGATCAAGCCCGAGGTGTCCCGTGCTTGAGTTCTTGTTCTGCTCGCTGCTGACCATCGTTCCTGATTTCCTGATCCGCCGATACGCGCAGGGAAAGCGCTGGGGTCGGGAACTCACCCTCTATTCAATCTGGTTCGAACTTCGCTGGGGGATAACAGCCTGTTTGCTGCTGACTGTCGGGATCATCACGATCGTCTTTTACTATCATCCTTCCACCAGCAACGTGACGTCGTTCTTCCGCACCATCACGATCCTGCCCGAGGCCGGTGGGCGTGTGAGTGAGGTCTTCGTGCGCAACAACCAGAAGGTCGCGGCAGGTGAGGTGCTGTTCACCCTCGATGATGTGCGCCAGCTCGCGGCCGTGAACACGTCCTCCCGTCGTGTCGCGGAGATCGAGGCAGCAATTGCCGTGGCCGAAGCAGACTTGCTGGCCGCCGCCGGTCAGGTGGCGCAAGCGGCGGGTGCCTATCAAGTGACGTTCGATGAGTTGGCGCGAAAGCAAGAACTCGCCGGGCGCAACTCGCCAGCCGTCTCGAAGGCGGAGATTGATCGCCTGACCGGCGAGTTGGCCAGCAGACGCGGTGCGCTCGAAGCGGCGCGCGCACAGCAGACCGCCGTAGAGAAGCAGATTGCCGTACTGCTTCCGGCCCAGCGCGCCAGTGCGATCGCCGCGCTCCAACAGGCTGAAGTAGAGCTGGACAAGATGGTTATCTATGCCGGCGTCGCCGGAACCGTCGAACAGTTTGCGCTTCAACCCGGAGACTTCGTCAGCCCGGTCCTGCGTCCGGCGGGGATCCTGGTTCCTTCCGATATCAGGCAGCGACGGTTCCAGGCTGGATTTGATCAACTCGCAGCGCAGGTGCTGAAGGTCGGAATGATCGCCGAGATCAGCTGTATGACTCACCCATTCAAGGTTTTCCCGATGGTGGTCGTCGAGATCCAGGACGTCATCTCCGCCGGTCAGTTCCGACCGACTGACCAGCTTCGCGACGTGCGAATGGCGGCGCGCCCAGGGTCGATCACGGCATTCTTGGAACCGCTCTATGTGGATCAGGACATAGACGTATTGCCAGGCAGTGCGTGTTCGGCGAACGCCTATACCGACAACCACGCCCTGCTGGAGGAAGGGGGCTTGGGTGCCGGCACCTGGATGTTCTACCACTTGGTCGATACCGTCGGGTTCGTGCATGCTGTCTTGTTGCGCGCACGCACGCTGCTTCTACCGATCCGCGCGCTTGTGTTCAGCGGACACTAGTGATCGAACCGAGCGGAGGAGAGGAGGATGGCAACTCGGCTGGCAAACCGATTTGCTGCATGCGTTGCCATAGCGCTCGCCTCCGCGCCGGTCTCGGCACAACCGGTCGCGCAGCAGAGCGACGGCGATGCGCTTCTTGAACTCGTCGGCCGGCCTTGGACCGGTGATCTGGATGGGATGATCGAGCGTGGGGCGGTGCGCATCCTCACCGCGTACACGCCGATCTATTTTTCGTATGACGGAGATGCGGAAAGCGGTCTGGCGGCGGATATCGCCCGGGAGTTGAAGGCGCGCTTTGTCGAGTGGTTTGGTGAGACGGGGAAACCGCTGACCGTTTCGACTATCCCGGTCCCTCGGGATGAACTGATCCCGCGCCTTCTGGAGGGGCGCGGCGACATCGTCGTCGCCAATCTGACCATCACTCCGGAGCGCGAGGGTGTCGTCCAGTTCAGTAACCCTGTGGGCATCGGCGTCCGCGAGTTGGTCGTCACCTCAAAGTCTGTCGGACCGATACAGAGCCTCGATGATCTCGTCCCCTATGGAGTGAGCCTGCGGAAGACGAGCAGTTATTTCGAGCATCTCAGTGCCATCAACGCTGATCGCCAAAAGACCGGCGTCGAGCCGGTCCCGATTGATCTTCTCAACGAGGCCCTGGAGGATCACGATGTCTTGGAACTCGTCAACGCGGGTTCTATCCCCGCGACCATCGTCGACAGCCATCAGGTTCAGTTGTGGGCGCAGCTTCTCGACGGAATTGTGGTGAACGATACTGTTTCGGTGAACGACGATGGTGTTATCGCCTGGGCAATGCGGCCGGACAGCCCGAAACTGCAGGAAGGCGTGAATCGTTTCGTGGCCGAGTTCAAGAAGGGCACGCTTCTCGGCAATATTCTCTTCAAACGCTATCTGGGAAATCCCGATTGGGTCGCCAATAACCTGGACGACGCCGGTGGCGAGAAGACCGCCCAGGTGGTCGATCTCATCAGGGAGAAGGCCGATAAGTACGGCTTCGATTGGCTGATGATCGTGAGCCAGGGGTACCAGGAGTCACGCCTCGACCAGTCGAAGCGCAGCCATGTCGGGGCCGTCGGCATCATGCAGGTGATGCCGACAACGGCCCGCGATCCGGTCATTGCGGTGCCCAATATTGAGGAGCCCGAAGCCAACGTGGAATCGGGGGTGAAGTACCTGAACTGGCTTCGGGAGACTTTCTTCAATGACGCTGCGATTGCGCCGGCCGACCAAGTTCTCTTTGCCTTCGCCGCCTATAATGCCGGTCCGGGCAACATAGCCAAGGCACGGGCGCGCGCGGAGAAAATGGACCTCGATCCTAATGTCTGGTTCGGCAACGTTGAAATCGCGACCGCTCGTGCGGTGAGCCGGGAGCCGGTGATCTATGTGCGCAACATCATGAAGTACTACGTTGCTTACAAGCGGGCACAGGACATCAGGTTAGAGCGAGGGAAGTAAGGGGGGGCACTTGCGCCGCCACGTTCCGTTCTCGCCTCGCCGGTCCGGTCGCGTCCGTATGGAGTGCCGGCGGACGGGGGAGCGACTGGTGCGGGTCGCATGGGCTAGGGCGCACGCCCGATCAATAGACGACGAGGGTGTTCCAGCCTTTGCTGTCGACGACGAACTCCCCCTCGATATCGAAACTCTTTTGGATCACCTCCAACGAGAGGCTCCCCGGCAAGGAACCGTGGGCGACCACGCGGCCCTGGTCGAGCACAAGAACCCGATCGGCATGTCTGAGGGCCAAATTGAGATCATGCAGAATGAAGATCGTCGCGGCCCGCGGTAGACCGTCGCTGGCCAGCGACCTGGAATAGTCGCAGATCAGCTTCAGGGATCGCGACTGGTGGCGCAGGTCCAGGGCAGATGTCGGCTCGTCAAGCAAAAGGAGCGACGGATCGAGCACCAGTGCCTGCGCAAGCGCGACCATCTGCATCTGGCCGCCAGAGAGGTCCGGGCAGAACCGTTGGCCCAGATGGCGGATGTCGAGCCGGTCCAAAATCCGCTCTGCCCGTTCCAACTCCTCGTCGCGGATGCCAAGCGACCGGTCGTGGCTCTTCTGGGCGAGCAAGAGCAGTTCCAGGACGCTGATTCTTGATTGGATAGTGGGGTTTTGCGGTACATAGCCGATCTCGGGGGCCCAGTGGCGCCGGTGCCGTGCCAGTGGCGCAACCACCTCGCCGTTGAGGATCAGGCGGCCGGTGAACCTGAGGAGGCCGCACAGGCAGCGCATGAAGCTGGTCTTCCCCGCGCCGTTCGGACCGACCACGGCTAGGACCTCGCCCCGGGTGAGAGGCGGCAGGTCGATATCGTTCAGCACAGGACGACCGCCCAGCACGACGCCGAGCTTCTCCATGCTGACGCTGGCAATCGGCGTGGTCGGTGTTCTCATGGCCTGCGCGGTTGTCGGGACAGTACGAGGGCGAGGAAGAATGGGATGCCGACAAGAGCCGTGATGACACCGATCGGCAATATGACGCCGGGGATCAGACTCTTTGACACCAGAGAAGTCGCGCTCAGCAGAATGGCGCCGACCAACAGGGTAGCGGGCAACAGCCAACGCTGTTCCTCCCCGATAAGCAGCCTGGCGGTATGCGGCGCAATCAGACCGATGAACCCGATGGTGCCGACGAAAGCGACCGAAATCGCGGTCAGGAGGGAGACCAGGACGAGGATCGTCAGTCGCAGACGGCCGGTCGAAACGCCGCGCACCTGGGCCATCTGCTCGTGTGCCTGGATCGCCGTTAGATGCCAGGCGTTGCGCAGCAGCAACGGTATGACGACGACCAGAACCGCCGCCAGAATGCCGATCGTGGTCCAGGAGGCGCGTGACAGGGAGCCCATCATCCAGAAGATCAGTTCCTGAAGTTGATCCGCCGAGGCCATGTACTGCATCAGTGTCAGGAGGGCATTGAAGGCGAACATCACCGCGATGCCCAAGAGGGTGACCGTCTCCGGGGTGAGGTCCCGCATCCGGCTGGCCGCGCTGATCAGGAAGACGGTCAGGAGAGAGAAAGCGAAGGCGTTGGCGGCGACGAACCAGTCGGCGGACAGGGGCAGAAAATCGATGATGCTGCTGTTGAGGACGATGGCCAAAGCCGCGCCGAAGCCGGCAGCGGAAGACAGCCCGAGGGTGAAAGGATCCGCCAGCGGGTTCTTCAACACCGTCTGCATCTGAGCGCCTGCGACCGCGAGCGCCATGCCGGCCAGCAGGGCCATGACGGCGCCTGGCATGCGGATGCGCCAGACGATGATCGCCTCTCGCGTGTTGGGATCTCCTGTTAGACCCTTGACGAAGCCGTCGACCCCCAAGCCCTGGGAGCCGATCAACACGTCGGCGAGGAACACCAACACGAGGATCGCGGCGAGGAACGCGAGGTACATCAGCTTTCGTCGACGCGTACGATAGTAGGCGTCCTTCAGTGCCGCAGCGGGGTAGGCGGACTCCGCCGTCATTGAGCGGACCCTGGCCGGTGGCGGAGGCCGAACGTGCCTGTCGGCGCTGATGCAATGAAGCGCTCTTGAAGGTAAGCCATTTCGGCGGACGGATCGACGTCGCGATAGGCTTCGGGGTACGCCCACTTGGCCAGGAACAGGGCGGCTATGATGTTGAATGGCGAGATGAAGAACTGGTGGTAGAGGGCGTATATTTCGTCCTTGCGCGTGGCGTCCAGCGCGGCGAACCCCGGCCGGGCCAGGAGCGGCCCGAACGCTTCCCGGGAGTCTTCCGCAAGGATGCCGTATCCCAGCGGTACACTCCGGGCGCCGGCGCGGTGAAGCGACCAGTCCGCGCCGGTGAACACAAACAGATCAGGGTTCTCAATCAGCACCTTTTCCATGGTGATAAAGCCGCTGTCGCCGGGCAGCAGGGCACTGCCCACGTTGTCGAGCCCCGCCGCCTCGGCGAGGAGGCCGAGGTTCGAGCGGCCCCAGGTTCGACAGCACTGGTCGAGGCCGTTCAAGCCGGCTGCCCGTTCGATGAAGACCGATTTGCGGCCTTTGAGACCAGCGGTGGTCTGTTGGATACGGTCCAGGTGGCGGCGGTAGAACGCGTTGAACTCCGCGGCCGGCTCCTTGCGGTCGAAGACCTCTCCGAGAAGCGCCATCGAGCGCGCAGTGTTACCGGGCGGGTCATTCATGAAATCGATGAAGATCGTTTGGGTGCCGGCGGCCGACAGGGTGTCCATCAGGCCGCTCTGACGCGCGGCCGCATGACTGAGCTGATCCAGGACCAGAAGGTCGGCCTCCATTGTGATCGCCCGTTCGACATCGAAGTCGCCGTGGCTCACGGAGCCGACGGTCGGCAACGAAGCGACCTTCGGAAACCGTCGCCGGTAGATCTGGTAAAGGGCATTGTCGTTACGGATCAGATCGCCGCGCCAGGCGATGATCCTGTCGAACAGATCGTCGTCGAACAGCACATCCAATGCATAGACCGTGCGTCCGGTTCCCAGGATGACCCGTTGCGGTTCGCGATCGATCGTCACGGTACGTCCGGCCACATCGGTCACAGTGACGGGGTAGGGGGCGGCGGCCCGGGATGGGCCGCCGACCATGATTCCAAGGCACCCGATGAGCATCAGCACGAGACACGCTCTCATCGGACCGGCCTAGAAAACGTACTTGGCCCGAAGGATCACCTTTCGCGGGTCGCCGGCATAGATCTCCGTGTCGTTGGTACCGCCGATGAAGTACGTCTTGTCGAAGACGTTCTCCACGTTGAGCGACATTTTCAGCGACTCGAGCTCGTAGTAGAAGTTCACGTCGGTCACATGATAGCTCGGCAGCCGCACCCGGTTCGCTGTTTCCTCGTCGGTGTAGCGCGCCGACTCGAAGCGCCAGCCGACACCCATGCCGACCAGCCCCCCCAGAATCTCTTTCGGGTGATTGTAGCGGCCCAGGAACGAAGCGGCGTGCTCCGGTACCATCTTCGGCACGTTGCCGCGGGCGTCGTCGTTCGTGGTCTCCGAGACTTCCGCGTCCGTGTAGGTATAGGCGACCTGGAACTGCAGGTTTGGCGTCGGCTGATACTGCAGGGTGGCTTCGGCGCCCTGGCTTTCGACGGTTCCGATCAACTGACTGGCCCCATCGACCGTCTCGGAGATGTTCTCCTTCGTGAGATGGTAGACCGCGAGATGGGCGTTCAGACGATCGTCCAGTAGACGAAGCTTGAGGCCGGTTTCGTACTGAACCCCGCGCTCCGGATCGAGCTGATGGTTGTTCGCGTCGAAAGTCGGAATGCTCTGCGGATTGAAGGACTGGGACATGCTGGCATAGACCGAAGCCTGCTTCGTGACCTCGTATGTGGCGCCGGCATTGAACGCGGTGGTCTGCACCGAGACGGATTCTTCCGCTGTCTCGTCGTCGTCCACATAGCGCAGGCTGTAGTCGCCCGACTGGTGATCGTAGCGGCCGCCGAACAGCAGGCTCAGTCGATCGGTGACGTAGATCTGATCCTGGGCGTATACCCCGATGTTGTAGAGATCCCAGTTCCTGTAGTTGCCAGGATCGTCCTCCAGAACATCGCCTGTGTAGGTGGGATTGATCAGGGAGACGTTGGCGCCGCGCGTGTCGAAGGCCAGACGATCGTATTGGCGGTACTCGTATCCGCCGCCGACGCCGACGATCAGCGTCTGCTTGGCGATCGCGTCGAAGTCGACTTTCAGGTTGGCGTCGCCGAAGTGGTACTCGCGCTTATTGTACTGGTGTCGGTTGCGTCGGCGCAGCGTACCGTCAGGGCGCACCGCGTTGCTCTCGTAGACGTCGCGCTCATCGGTATGCCAGACGCTGCGCCATTTCAGATTCATGTCCACGGTGTCTGAGAGTGCATGTTCGTAGTTCGCGCCGAGAGCGATCCCCTCGTCATTGTCGGAGTCGCCGGGCTCCTGGTAGTACGTGGTGATGTCCGCGCGCTGATTGATATCGTGGTCGAGCACGAAGAGACCGTCGTCGGCTGCCCGCTCGTCCTTGGTGTACTCCAACTGCAGGTCCAACCGCCGGTCATCGTCGGGAACCCATGAGAGGCTTGGAAACGCGTAGACCATCGTGTCGTCTTTAACGTGGTCGCGGAATGAGTCCTCGCGCTCGTATCCGGCAATCATCCGGTAGAGAACCGTGCGCGACTTGTCCGTCGGTCCGGTTACATCGAAGGACGCGGAATATCCGGTATCGCCGTACTCAGGGAAAACTTGGCCCGAGACGTTGATCTCCTGGTGTTCCTCCGCCTCCGGTTTCTTGGTGATGACGTTGACCAGCCCGCCCGGATCCATCCAGCCATAGAGGACCGATGCGGGTCCTTTGAGGATCTCGACACGTTCCACGTTTGCCGTGGTCGGGGAGCCGAAACGGCTGGTCAGGCCGGGTAGACCGTCGACTTGCAGGTTTTGCAGGTCTGCGGCTTGGCCGCGAATCGAGAAACTGTTCGCAGTGGTCCCGCTGCGGGAGAAGCCGGGAATGTAGTCGAACGCCTTCTCGAGCCGGTCCGCCTTCAGGTCTTCGATAACCTGCGCGTTCAGAACGTTTGTCGTGAACGGGATGAGGTGTTCGTCGATATCGCCCTTGAGCGCCGTGCTGTTGGCCTTGGCGAAATACGGTTCGATATCCGCGTACACGGTGATCGGTTCTATCTGCATCGGCTGCGACGCCTGAGCGACAGCGTCGGTCTTCGCTGTCAGTGCAGACGCTTCTTCGGCCAGCGCATCGGGCGCCCAGACCCCGAACACCATTGCGCCCGCGGCAATCGTCTTCTTCATTTCTCACCCTCAGATCCATATGCCGGCCTAGCCGGAGAGTCGGTTGGATTTCGGGCGTCTCGTAGCCGGTCGGCATGGTCGAAAGGCCGGAGCCCGCCCGCTGTCGACTGTCGTTAATGCAAATCATTTGCATTTGCAATCCAGCGATTAGCAATGTGCCGGACTTGCCCTCGGATCGATACGGACAACGGGTCGAGCTTCAATGGCGGTGGTGACCGTTCAGCCGGTGGTTCTATCCGAATGCCGCGTCACGCCACCGAGCGCTCGTCCCGCGTCTCCAACCATCGCAGAAAACTGACTGTCGCCGGTGCGGCCGGCTCATGGGCCCATGTCGCGAAATAGCCGGTCCCGGCATCGTACTCGCCCCCTGGCCAGGGAACCAGCATGCCTTCTGCCACCTGCTGCGCCGTGATCGAGCGCCACCCCAGGATCAGTCCACGCCCGCTCATCGCAGCCTGGACCGCGTGGACATAGTTGTCGAACACTTCGCCCGGCCGTCGCGGCGTCGGACGCTGTGTCGCCACCAAGTAGTCGGCCCAGCCCTCCCAGCGCATGCCGTCCGGGCTGCGGACATGGATCAAGGGAGCATCGGACAACTCGATCCCCTCCGAGACCAGCCGTTGAACCAACGTCGGCCGTCCGACGGGGCAGATCCGCTCGTCGAACAGCGTCAGCGCGCGCGTGCCGAACTGGGAGATTCTGCCATAGCTCAGGATCACGTCCACGCCCGGCGTGAAACGGGGGGCCTCATTGGGAGGGGCCTGAACGTTGACGAAGATGTCCGGGTTCTCGGCATAGAAGTCGGGCAGTCTGGGCAACAGCCAGTGGGTCGCCATACCGAGCGTGCAGGCAACCGTTAGCGAGCGGTGTCCCGCGGCGTTGCGGATCCTCAGGTCCTCGATCGTCTTGGTTACCAGGTCGAGGCCTTCGAGTGTCGCCTGCGCCAGTTGCCTGCCGTCGGCCGTCAGACGAGCCGGGCGGGTGCCACGGTCGAGCAGAACGACACCGACATGCGCCTCGAGCGCTTTCAGCGCCTGGGTAACTGCCGGTTGGGTCACGTTCAGACGGGCCGCCGCCTCGCGCATCGATCCGGCACGGGCGATCTCGACGAACGTGGTAAGCAGCCGAAGCGGAGGCAGTCTGTCCATAAGTTAATCTATAGCTTAACTTATATTTAGAGCAATCCGTCTTTCAGAGTATGATTTTTCAATGTTTCCATTGTTCAGGTGCCCTCGATTGCACGCTGAACTTAAGGAACAGACATGAACGTCGCCATCCCGCCCGTGATGCTTGAGGAGAACGGTCTTACCCTCAGTCTGCCTGACGGACGGCCAGCGTACTTCAACTTCTATTGGCTGCGGGACAACTGTCCATCGTCGTTCGACAGCGTGACCCGGGAGCGGTCTTTCGACATCTTTCATCTCTCCTCCGATCCGCGGCCTGAAAGCGCAAGGATCGACGACGACTCCCTCGTTATCGCCTGGGCGGGAGAGGGCCATGTATCCCGCATTCCGATGGCTCAGCTCGTCACCTACGCCAGCGGAGCGCCCCGCCCCGATCCGACCGACAAGAAGCGGCGCCCGTGGTTCGCGGACCACTATCCGAACATGGCGCGTTTCTCGCAGCGCGACCTCGCCGCAAGCGAAAGCGCCATCGCCAGTTGGATCGACGCGCTGCTGGTGGACGGCGTCGCTCTCGTCACGGACATGCCGGACAGCGACGACGGACTGACGGAGACGGCGAACCTCCTCGGTCAGGTTCGTCCGACGTTCTTCGGCGCCTATTTCGACGTTCGGATTCACATCAATCCGACAAACCTCGCCTTCACGGCCGCGGCACTAGAACTGCACACCGACACGCCCGCCGAGGAGCACGCCCCCGGTGTCCAACTGCTTCACTGCCGGGCCAACTCGGTGGAAGGAGGATGCAGTCTGTTCGCCGACGGGGTGGCCGTGGCCAACGCGTTCAGGGAGCAAGATCCAGAAGGCTTCGCGTTGCTGTCCGACGTTCCGATCCCGTTCTATTGCGAGCACGATACGTTCGATATGCGCTCTCGCCATACGGTGATCGAGCTCGATCGTCATGGCGAGGTCGAGGGGCTGACGATCAGCCAGCACATGGCCGGGATCTTCGATCTCGATCAGCGACTTCTGGACGCCTATTACCCTGCCTTCTGCCGCTTCGGCAGGATGTTGCAGCGCCCGGAATACGTCATGCGGTTCCGTCTGAACGCGGGTGAGTGCATCGTGTTCGACAACCACCGTATCGTCCATGGCCGCGCCGCCTACACCGCAGAGAGCGGCGATCGCTACTTGCGGGGGTGCTATGTCGATCGGGCGGAGATGCGGTCGACCTATCGGGCCCTCTACAATCAGGGGCGCTTGAAGGGGTAGACCATGCCGGATGCCAACCTCGAGACGACGGTGCGGCTCAGAGAGGATCTGACCGCCGCTTTCCGGCTTTGTCACCGCTTCGGCTGGAGTGAATCGGTCGGCAACCATTTCAGTGCGGCGGTCTCAGACGACGGTCGGTTCTTTCTGCTCAATCCGCGATGGCGGCACTTCGCGTCGATCCGGCCGAGCGATCTTCTGCTGCTCGATGCGGAGGACGCGACGGTGATGGAGCGCCCGGACGCGCCCGACCCGTCGGCCTGGGCGATCCACGGCACGATGCACCGTGAGCTGCCGGAAGCGCGGGTGATTCTGCACTGCCACGCCCCGTTCGCGACGGCGCTCGCCTGTCTGAAGGTTCCCACGGTCTTGCCGATCGACAACAACACGGCGCGCTTCTTCGGGCGCGTCGGCTACGATCTGGCCTTCGGCGGGATATCGGACAGCGCGAGTGAGGGACGGCGTCTCGCGCGCGCGATGCGGGGCAAAACGGTGCTCGTCATGGGAAACCATGGTGTATCCGTCGCCGGGCTCAGCGTCGCGGCCGCTTTCGAGGATCTCTACTTCTTCGAGAAAGCGGCGCAGACCCTGGTTCTGGCCCTGTCGACGGGAAAGCCGCTTTCGGTCCTCGCAGATAGCGTGGCTTCTGCCACGTCGGAAGGATGGGGCGCTTATCGAGGGATGGCGGACTGTCATTTCGACCACCTGAAGTCCGAACTGGACGTTTCCACGCCCGGTTGGAGGTCCTGATCGAGCAGGCCAGGCACTATGCGCCAAGTCTCGGGGCAGGGGGGCGCAACGGGGGACTACGGCGCGACCAGACCTTTCATCGGTCGATCACCTTTGCCTGCGGAACCCAGTCTCATTGGCTCTCATCCGGCTGGGCCTTGGCCTCAATTCGAGTGCCCATCAGGTCACAGCCTCTACACGGTGGTTGAACGGTCTATCTTTGACTGGCGATTAGTGTGTAGCCTCAATAGGTTGCGATCGAAGGTGTGATCTGAGCCCCGAGAATCCTCCGGCTATTGGTAGCCTTTGAGCATAGATTGACAGCCTGTTGTTGTTTGCGTGGAAAATTTGGCGTGGAGGTGCCGCGTCATCTTCGGCCGATGAGTGTATTAGCGCCAAACGCACGGCTGGCTGCAACACAACGCTTGCGCATTCATGGATCTGTGAGACCCAGGGTTGTGCGCAGGACTAACGATCGAGGAACGCGTCCTGGAACTTGATCGATTTGCAGAACCGGTAACCGTCGCTCGCCCAGTCGCTGAGCTGCACGATAACCGTGTCCCGCTTGGGAAACAGCCTGACAATCTGACCTGCCCCTGCTGACTGGTCCGGGTTGAATGTTAGTGCATAGGCGGTTTCGGCGCCAAGCTGGGCGACCGGTGTAGCGGAGCGGAGCCGGACGGCCAGCTTGGCGGGATGATCGTCTCCGGGGCCGGTGGCCGGTATC
>JANSYS010000029.1 GCA_024742275.1 Alphaproteobacteria bacterium
ATCGAAGGAGGATCAAAGCAGCGACATTCCGCGCCAGACGTCTGGCGCACCAGAACCAAGCCGCATAGCATCATCAAACAGGAGCCAGATCCTCCGTTACAAAACGAACTCGACTGGCCCAATTATCCTGACGACGGACAGTGGCTACCGATGAACCCGCAACCGGCCGGTCACCAGAACTCTCACAAAACCCTCCTGCCACTGTGTTTAGGCACCGCTTCAGTGTTTGGAGAGACCACTAAGTCTGATCACCCCGAACCGTTTCGAGGCGCATGAGACAACGCAGTATATTAAAATTTACTAAATCTGTATGAGACCTCCGGCGCCGGCTGCTTTGCGGCCCCGGATTACCGATGTCATTCCGGTGTCAATGTGGACCGTCCGGAGGCGCCGTCGCGCCGGCGCCCTGGCCCGCGTCCGATATCGGACAGAATCCCCCTCCCCCGGCGGCCGAGGGAGGGGTAGGTGTCTTAAGTAAGGGGCACGACTCACTGCGGGAGCGTGTCGTCGACGCCCTGAACGTACCAGTTCATGCCGAGCAGGGTGCCGTCGTCCAGCACTTCGCCCGCAGCGACCGCGAGGTCGCCGTTCTGCTTGTAGATCGGGCCAGTGAACGGGTGGAATTCGCCGGAGGTGATCTTCGCCTCGGTTTCCTGGGCCATGGCCTTCACGTCGTCGGGCATATTCGTGTAGTCGGCCATGATGACCATCTTGTCGCCCATGCCGCCCCAGGTATCGGCCGACGCCCAGGTCCCGTCGAGCACGGCCCGGGTTCGGTCGATGTAGTACGCGCTCCAGTCGTCGATGATCGCGGTAAGCTGCGCTTTCGGGGCGAACTTGATCATGTCGGAGGCTTGGCCGAACCCAATCACTCCCTGCTGTTCCGCGATCTGCAGCGGCGCGGTCGAATCGGTATGCTGCGTGATGATGTCGGCACCCTGGCCGATCAGAACCTTCGCCGCATCCGCCTCCTTGCCCGGATCGAACCAGGAATTCACCCAGACCACCTTGAGCTTGAAGTCAGGATTGACCGACTGGGCGCCCAAAAGGAACGCGTTGATACCCCGCACGACCTCGGGAATGGGGAAAGAGGCGACGTAGCCGGCCGTGCCGCTTTTCGACATCTTCGCGGCAATCTGGCCGATGACGTAGCGGCCTTCGTAGAAACGCCCGGAGTAGGTCGAGACGTTGTCGGATCGCTTGTAGCCGGTCGCATGTTCGAACTTCACGTCAGGGAACTTCTCGGCGACCGCCAGCGTCTGCTCCATGAACCCGAAGGAGGTGGTGAAGATCAGCCCCGCGCCCTGGCGCGCCAGACGGGTGATGGCCCGTTCGGCATCCGGCCCTTCGGCCACCTTCTCCACATAGACCGTCTCGACCTTGTCGCCGAACTCCTTCTCGATGGCGAGGCGACCCTGATCGTGCTGGTACGACCAGCCGTGATCGCCGATCGGGCCGACATAGATGAAGCCGACCTTGAGCGGATCGGCGGCATCGGCCGCTCCGGAACCTAGGGCGCCCGCCGCCAGCATGGCCGAGGCGACTGCCAGTTTAAGAAACCTTCTCATTATCCCCGTCTCCTGTCCTGTTCTTCGGGTAACGTAACGCGACCGCCCGGAGAGCGGCCCCGGCTCACCGGTCCGGCACGAACGTCCGTCCTATGCAGGCCGGCGTATTGATTTTGGTCAGCGTCCTGTTCCGCGAGATCAGGACCAGGACCAAAATGGTGATCAGATAGGGAAAAGACGACAGGACCTGGGACGGAATTCCGATCCCCAGCCCCTGGGCGTAGAGCCCCATGATCCAGACGGTTCCGAACAGATAGGCGCCAACCAGCACACGCCGCGCGATCCAGGTGGCGAAAACCACCAGCGCCAAAGCGATCCAGCCGCGCCCGGACGTCATGTTCTCCACCCATTGCGGCGTGTAGGAAAGCGAGAGATAGGCCCCCGCCAAACCCGCGCAGGCGCCGCCGAACAGAATGCAGCCGTACCGCACGGCAAGGACGTTGTAGCCCAGCGCGTGGGCCGAATCGTGATTATCGCCGACTGCCCGGATCACCAACCCAATGCGCGTCCGCGTCATCACGTAGGACACCGCGAACACCAGCAGGAAGGACGTGTAGACCAGCACATCCTGGCCGAACAGGATCGGTCCGAAGAACGGTATGTCCGTGAGGACCGGGATATCGAACGGCTGCAGCGTGACGCCCGGCAGGCCGGTGAAGCTCTCGCCGATCAGGCCGGAGAGTCCGAGACCGAGCAGCGTCAATGCCAAACCCGACGCCACCTGATTGGTCGCCAGCGTTTGCGTCAGAAATCCGAAGAGCAGCGACATGGCCATACCGGCCAGAACCGCCGCGAGCACGCCGAGCGCGGCCGACCCGGTCGTATAGGCGGCGACGAAACCGCAGACCGCGCCGACCACCATCATCCCCTCGACGCCGAGGTTGAGGACGCCCGAACGTTCGACGACCAATTCTCCGATCGCCGCGAGAAGGAGCGGCGTGGAAGCTGTGATGATCGTCAGGATGACCGCCTCGAGCCCCGTCATCGGCCCGCGTCCCCGTACGCCGTCTGCGATCGCAGCAGGCGGATCCGATAGAGGATCAGCGTGTCGCAGGCCAGGATGAAGAACAGCAGGATTCCCTGGAACACCTGGGCCGTCTTGTCGGAGATGCCGAGGTCGATCTGAGCCGCTTCGCCGCCGAGGTAGCTGATGCCGAGCATGACGCCCGCCACAAGGACGCCTGCCGGATTCAGCCGACCGAGGAAGGCGACGATGATCGCCGTGAAACCGTACCCGGGGGAAATCGCCGGCTGCAGATGGCCGCTCGGCCCCGCCACCTCGCAAATGCCGGCGAGCCCGGCGAGGCCGCCGGACAGCAGCAGGCAGAACCACACCATCCGCTTGGAGGAAAATCCGGCGAACGTCCCGGCGCGCGGCGCGGTCCCGACCACCCGCACCTCGAACCCCTTTAGCGTCCTCGACATCAGCACGTAGAGCACGACCACGGCCACCAGAGCCAGGCCGGCGCCCAAATGCATACGGCCGTCGCCAAAGGTCGGCAGTAGCTGCCAGCCTTCGAACTGCACAGACTTCGGGAAATTGAAGCCCTGGGGATCGCGCCAGGGACCGCGGATGAACCAGTCGGCGATCAGTTGCGCCACATAGACGAGCATCAGACTGGTCAGGATCTCGTTGGTGCCGAACCGGGTCCTGAGGTAGGCCGGGATCGCCGCGTAGAGAGCGCCGCCGAGCGCGCCCATCATCAGCATGAGGACCATCACCGGGAAGCTCTGGAACTCGTGCCAGAGGATCGGCAGGGCGGAGCCGAACAGCGCGCCCATGGTGAGTTGGCCCTCGGCGCCGATGTTCCAGACATTGGCACGGAAACAGACGGCAAGGCCGACGCCGATCAGGACTAGCGGCGCCGCCTTGACCACGAGTTCCTCAAGCGACCACCACCACAGGACGGGTTCGAGGAAATAGACGTAGAGCGCGTGGGCCGGATCCAGCCCCATCAGCGAGAAGATCACGGCGCCGGCCAGCAGGGTGAGCGCGACGGCCAGGACCGGCGACAGCCAGGTCATCAGGCGCGATCTTTCCGCCCGGCGTTCGAGAACCAGCCTCACGAGGCCGCCCTTTCGGAAGCGCCCCTCTCATGGGCACCTGCCATCAGCAAGCCGATCGCCTCGCGATCGAGATCGCCTGTCGGTCGGCTGTCTGACAACTCGCCTCGGGAGATCACAGCGATGCGGTCGGCGATGGCGAAAATCTCGTCCAGGTCCTGGCTGATGACCAGAACGGCGGACCCGCTCCGGGCGAGGTCGATGAGCGCCTGGCGGATGACGGCCGCGGCCCCGGCATCGACGCCCCAGGTCGGCTGGTTAACCACCAGGAGCCTGGGCCGCCGGTCGAGCTCACGGCCGATGACGAATTTCTGCAGGTTGCCGCCCGACAGCGAGCGTGCCTCCGGGTCGCTATGCGCCGTCCGCACGTCGAAGGCTCCCGCGACGCGACCGGCCACATCGCCGGCCAGGCCGAGATTGACCAGGCCGCGCTGCACCATCCCGTCGTCCACGGCGAACCGGGTCAAAATGACGTTGTGGGAGAGCGGAAAGTCGGGCACGGCGCCATGACCGAGCCGCTCTTCCGGAACAAAAGCTGCGCCCAGCGCCCGCCGAGCCTTGATACCGCGCGCGGCGCAACCGTGGCCGGCGATCGTGATCGATCCGCCAACGCCCTCGAGCCGCTCGCCCGAAACCGCGTCGAACAGTTCGGACTGGCCGTTGCCCGCCACGCCGGCGATGGCGACAATCTCGCCCCCGGCGACCTCCAGGGAAACATCGCGCAGCGCGGTGCCGAAAGGACCGTCCGCCGGCAAGGAGACGTGGTCGAGCGTCAGGATCGCCTCGCCCAGCGCCTGAACCATTCGCGTGGAGACGTCGGCCACATCGACTCCGACCATGTGCCGAGCCAGCGAGGCGGCGGTCTCCCGGCGCGGATCGACGACCGCCACGACCTTGCCCCGCCTCAGGACCGTCGCCGCCTGGCACAGCGCCTTCACCTCTTCCAACCGGTGAGAGATGTAGAGTATGGCGCATCCCTCGGCGGCAAGTCGCCTCAGAGTGACGAAGAGTTGATCGGCCTCCTGCGGCGTCAGCACCGCCGTCGGCTCGTCCATGATCAGCAGCGACGGCTCTTGCAGCAGGCAGCGCACGATCTCGATCCGCTGGCGCTGTCCGACCGACAGATCGGCGACCAGGGCATGCGGCTGCAGCGGCAGGCCGTACCCGCGCGACACCTGCTCGATACGGGTGGCCAGAGCTGCCATATCCGTCGCATCCGGCAACGCGAGTGCGACGTTCTCGGCAACGGTCAGCGCCTCGAACAGAGAAAAGTGCTGAAAGACCATGCCGACGCCGAGCGCGCGGGCGGCCGCCGGATTGGCGATCCGGACCGGCTTGCCGCGCCACCGCAACTCGCCATCGCTCGGTTGCAGGGCGCCGTACATCATCTTGACCAAGGTCGACTTGCCGGCGCCGTTTTCGCCCAGCAGGGCGTGGATTTCGCCGGGCTTGAGACGCAGAGTCACGTCATCATTGGCGGCAAACTCGCCGAAGGTCTTGGTGATATGGACGGCCTCCAGAAGGAAGTCGCTCATTCGGCCTGCCCCTGCCCCACGCTTTGCCTGGATCTTCGCACAACGATCCGCTCTGGGTAGAGGCTGACGCCGCGGATGTCGAGAATCTTGTTGCAGCGCACGCGCGACGATGAGGGGTGCCTGTCGCGGAAGACGTGTCCTAGACTGCGCTCGACCGAGCCCGCGAAAGACGGGTTGCCGACCGAGACGAGGGATGGAACATGGCCGCCGGACGGGACAGGCTTGCTGGCAAGACCGCGCTGATCACCGGCGGCGCGTCCGGAATCGGCAAGGCCATTGCCGAAACCTTCACCGAACAGGGCGCGTCCGTCGTCATCGCCGATATAGACGATGAACGCGGACTGGCTGTGGCCGACGCACTCTCCGCTCGCTTCGAGCGATTGGATGTCCGCGACGAGGACGCTTGGCGCCGGGTGACGGGCGGCATCATGGACGCGCTGGGCCGGCTCGACATCGTCGTGAACAACGCCGGCACCGGCGGATCGGGCGGATCCATCGAGGACGCCGGCGTCGACGACTGGGACCGGGTGATGGACATCAACGCAAAAGGCGTGTTCCTCGGCTGCAAACACGGGGTTGCGGCGATGAAGCGGAACGCGAACCCGACGGGCGGCTCCATCGTCAACATGTCGAGCATCGCCGGCCTGGTCGGCGCCCCGGCGATTCCAGTCTACTCCGCATCGAAAGGCGCCGTCCGCCTGCTGACGAAATCGGTCGCGCTGCATTGCGCCAGGAAGGGTTACGGCATCCGCTGCAATTCGGTCCACCCGTCCTATACGGATACCCCGATGGTGGACCGCATGGTGGACGGCCACCACAACCCCGAGCGCCTGCGCCAGGCGATCGAGGCTGCCGCACCGCTCGGCCGTCTGGGCGCTCCCGCCGACGTCGCCGGGGCCGTCCTGTATCTGGCGAGCGACGACAGCGCCTTCGTTACCGGCACCGAATTGACGGTGGATGGCGGCATCGTCGCGATGTGACGCCCCGCCGCTGCCAAAAGAGACGACATTTCGAAAGACGACTTCCGAAGGAGAAACACGCATGTTCGACCTGACCGGCAAGGTGGCTCTGATCACCGGCTCGTCCCGTGGCATCGGCAAATCGATCGCCGAATGCATGGTGAAGCAGGGCGCGAAAGTGGTCATCTCGTCGCGCAAGGTGGAGGCCTGCACGGCGGTCGCCGAGGAGATCACGGCGGCCGGCGGCGATGCGGTGGCGATCCCCTGCAATATCGGCCGCAAGGAGGAGCTTCAGGCTCTCGTGGACGGCACCCGGAAGGCTTTCGGAAAGATCGACGTGCTGGTCTGCAACGCGGCGACCAACCCGGTCTTCGGCCCGATGTCCGAGGTGTCCGACGAGGCCTACGACAAGATCATGGACACGAACGTCAAGAGCGCGTTCTGGCTCTGCAACATGGTGCTGCCGGAGATGGCCGAACGCGGCGACGGCGCGGCGATCCTGATCTCCTCCATCGCCTCCATGTACGGCAACCGCAAGCTCGGCATCTATGGCATCTCCAAGGCGGCTGAACAGCAGCTCGTCCGGAACCTCGCCGTCGAGTGGGGGCCGAAGAACATCCGGGTGAACGCCATCGCGCCGGGCCTGATCCGGACCGACTTCGCCCGCGCACTGTGGGAAGACGAAAAGCGGCGGACGATCATGGAGCAGGTTACGCCGTTGCAGCGGATCGGCGAGCCCGAGGATATCGGCTGGCTTGCCACCTATCTCGCCTCCGACGGCGCCCGTTTCGTGACCGGCCAGACCATCGTCGCCGATGGCGGTCGGACCATCGGCGACCCGTCCTGAGGGTAGGGCCATGGCGCATTTAGGACCGGTTACGGATGCTCACCGCTTCGACGAGTCCGGTTTGGCGAGATACCTCGCGGATCACGGGCTCGACGGAGCCGCGTCCGGCATAGCCGTGCGGCAGTTCCAGGGCGGCCAATCCAACCCGACCTTCCGTCTCGACACTGCCGATGGGAACGCAGCCTATGTGCTGCGCAAGAAACCGCCGGGCGATCTCCTGCCCTCGGCGCATATGGTCGAGCGCGAGTACAGAGTGATGGCGGCGCTCGCCGATACCGACGTTCCCGTTCCCGTTATGCGCCATCTTTGCGAAGACCCGGCCGTGATCGGAACGGCCTTCTACGTCATGGATTTCCTCGACGGCCGGATCCCGGACGAACCGTCCCTCGATATCGGCTACACTCCGGAGGAACGCGCCGCGATCTGGGACAGCGCCAACGAAGCGTTGGCCAAGCTCCACAGCGTCGACCCGACCGCCGTGGGCCTCGGCGATTTCGGCAGGCCGGCGAATTATTGCGGCCGGCAGGTGGCACGCTGGACCAAGCAGTTCGAAGCGTCCAAGACCGATCCAATGCCAGACATGGATCGGTTGACCGAGTGGTTGAACGCCCATCCCGGCGTGCCCGACGAAGTGTCGATCGTGCATGGCGATTTCCGCCTGCCGAACCTGATGCTGCATCCGAGCGAGCCGAAGGTGATCGCCATTCTGGACTGGGAACTTGCCACCCTCGGCCACCCACTGGCCGACGTCGCCTATACCTGCATGCCATATCGCATGGCCTATGAGGAGAAGGCGCTCAAAGGCATGGTCGGTCTCGACCTGGATGCCCTGGGGATCCCCAGCGAGGAAGCGTATCTCGAGAAGTACCGTCGCCGCACTGGGCGCGACGCACTCCCGGACATGCGGTATTTCCACGCCCTGTCGTTCTTCCGCCTCGCCGCGATCTGTCAAGGCGTCTACTTCCGCGGGCTTCAGGGCAACGCCAGTTCGGACAACGCACTCGAGGTCGGCGCCAAGGCGCCCCGCTTGGCCGAGATCGGCTGGGCGATCGCCAGCGGCAGCGCGTGACGCCATGGCACAGGTCAAGGTCCACGCGCGGCGGCACGTCATCGATCGGTACCGACAGGCGGTCTCGGACGCGATCCACGGGGTTTTGATGGATGCGTTCAACCTGCCGGAGGACAAGCGTTTCCATCGGTTCATCGCCCTGGACGATGCCGATTTCATTCACCCCGCCGACCGCGGCGACGGCTACACGGTGATCGAGATCGTGATGTTCGAAGGGCGTTCCGACGCCGCCAAGCGCGCCTGCCTGCGCGGCCTGATGCGGGCGGTACCGAAAGCCGCGGGTATCCCGGTCGAAGCGGTTGAGATCACCCTCATCGAAACGCCGAAAGCCAATTGGGGCATTCGCGGCAAGGTCGGGGACGAGTTGACCCTGAACTACAAGGTCGACCTGTAGGCGCCGTTCCGTGCCGCGACGCGTCCGCGTGTCGCGCGGAAGAGGCGACAGTTCCCCCTCAGCGGGTGCCGCTGAAACCGCGCTTGCCGGTCTCGGCCGCCATCAGTCGGGCGTAGAGGTCGACATAGCGCTCGGCCGGCCCTTCCCACCCGACGGGATGCTTCATGGCGTTCCGCTGCATCTTTCGCCATAGGCCGCGCTCGGAATAGACCGCGAAGACCTTGGCGATCGCGTTGGAAAGTGCTTCCCGCGAGCCCGGTTCGAACTGGAAACCGGTCGCCACACCGGCACTCAGGGCGGCGGCATTCGCGTCGATCACTGTATCCGCGAGGCCGCCGGTGCGTGCCACAACCGGCAAGGCCCCGTAGCGCATCGCGTACATCTGCGTCAGTCCGCAAGGCTCGAAGCGGGACGGCACCATGATCGCGTCGGACCCGGCGTAGATCAGGTGCGCCAGATCCTCGTCGTAGCCGATCCTCACCCCGACCGAGCCGGCATGATCGGAGCCGGCAGTCCTGAACGCCTGCTCGAGCCTCCGGTCGCCGCTGCCAAGCACAACGAGGGACCCTCCCGCCCGAAGCATGTCAGGCAGCACGCCGAGCAACAGGTCCAATCCCTTCTGGTCGGTCAGCCGGCTGACGACACCGAACAGCGGGCCGGGCCGGCCCGCGTCGATGGAGAATCGCCTGAGCAGATCGGCGCGGGCGCTGTTCCGGCCGGACATGGTTCGACTCGTGAATGTGGGAACCGCCGGATCGTTGGCTGGATCCCACGCCGCCGTATCGATACCGTTGAGGATGCCGATCGCCCGCTCGGGCCGTGCCGCCAATACCCCCTCCAGGCCCCAGCCGAATTCAGGACTCTCCAGTTCGCGGGCGTAGGTGGGGCTGACGGTCGTCACCAGATCGGAATGGACCAATCCGGCCTTCAGGAAATTCACCCGGCCATAGAATTCGTAGCCTTCGGCGGTAAATCCGCTCTCAGGCATTCCAAGATCCCGTCGGAGCCCAGCCTCGAACACACCCTGGTAGGAGATGTTGTGGATCGTGAGGAGGGTGGCGACGCCGTCGACCCCCCAGGCATCCAGATAGAGGGCGACCAGTCCGGTCTGCCAGTCATGGGCATGGACGATATCCGGTCGCCAGCCGTCGGCGAGACCGTCCCGGGCGATCTCCGCCGCCGCCCGGGAAAGCGCGGCGAAACGGAACGGATTGTCCGGCCAGTCCTCGCCCGCTTCCGTTACGTAGAGCCCCTCGCGATCGAAGAACTCCGGGCAGTCTAGCGCAAGAAGATCCAGCCCCGCGACATCCGCGCGGCGCAGGACGCCCCTGCGGGAGAACAGGTCACCGGATCGCCAGACCTCCTCTGCCGTGCCCGCTCTGGCCATCACACCTGGATAGCCGGGCATCAGAACCCGCGCGTCCACGCCCATCGCCCGAAGCGCCTTCGGCAGGGCACCGACCACATCGGCAAGGCCACCGGTCTTCGCCACCGGAACGCATTCCGACGCGACGAACAGAACCCTCATCGCGCGGCCAGCCAGCGATCGATCATCGGCTTGGTGATCAGGCAGGTTCCGGCTTCCGTCCGCCGGAACCACTTCGCATCTTCCTGCGGATCCTCACCAACCACCAGGCCTTCGGGAATCTCGACGCCGCGGTCGATCACCACACGGGACAGACGCGCGTGACGGTTCACGACCACGGACGGCAACGCCACCACCTCGAAGAGTTCCGAGAACGAGTGAGTGTGGCACCTGGTGAACAGCAACGAGCGCTCGATGTTCGACCCTGAAATGATGCAGCCGCCCGAGACCATCGAACTGACTGCGCTGCCGCGGCGGTTTTCCTCGTTGTGGATGAACTTCGCCGGCGGGACGACCTCGCCATAGGTCCAGATCGGCCAGTTCTCGTGGAACAGATCGAGGCCGGGCACGAAGTCGGTGAGGTCGATATTCGCCTCCCAGAACGCGTCCACCGTCCCGACGTCGCGCCAGTAGGGAGTCGGCTCCCATCCGCTCATCACGCAGGAATCCGCGAAAAAATGAGCGTAGGCCGTACCGCCCTTCACGACCGAGGGGATGATGTCCTTGCCGAAGTCGTGGCTGGACGTCGCGTCGCCGGCATCGGCCATCAACAGCTCGCGCAGCACGGGCCAGGCGAACACGTAGATCCCCATGCTGGCCAGAGCCTTGTCGGGGTCGTTCGGCAGCGGCGGTGGATCGGCCGGCTTCTCCACGAAATCGACAATCCGTCCCGTTTCGTCCACCGCCATAACACCGAAGGCCGACGCCTCGGATCGTGCGAGTGTCAGACACCCAACCGTCACGTCGGCACCGGTCTCGACGTGCTGAATGAGCATCCGCTCGTAGTCCATCTTGTAGATGTGATCGCCAGCCAAGATCACGATGTACTCGGGATCGTAGCTGTCGATGACGTCGATATTCTGCGCCACCGCATCGGCCGTGCCCAAATACCAGTTCTCGCCCCCCGACTGTTGAGAGGCGGGCAGGATGTCGAGGAACTCGTTCCGCTCCGCCCGGAAGAAGCTCCACCCCCGTTGCAGATGGCGGATCAGGCTATGGGCGCGGTACTGGGTCGCCACGGCAATTCGACGAATCCCCGAGTTGACGGCGTTGGACAGGGCGAAATCGATGATCCGGCTCTTGCCACCGAAATACACGGCGGGTTTGGCGCGGCGGTCTGTCAGCTCCATCAATCGGCTGCCGCGCCCGCCCGCGAGTACGAAGGCCATGGACTGCTGAGCCAATCTGGTCGGACCCGGTGTGTGGACCATGTAGCGCTCTCCCCCTGTTCCGAGACGCCGGTCGCGCTGGCATTACACGCGTCGCGCGTAGCCAATACCGTCCAGTGTGGCCGTATTCTGCCGCCGGCACACCCCTTTTTCGACGGAAGCGCATGCGAGCACGCCGCCGCCCCTCCCCTGCAAAACCGCTCCGGACCCTAGGCCGCGGACAACGCCGTCTCGACCTCGCTCTCCAATCGCCGCCTCAAGTCATCCGGGAGCCGAAGAGCGTCTCCTAGACGATCCTTGTACCGCGCATCGCCGGGGACCGACGGGTCGAGGACAACAAGGGAAGCAAGGTAGACTTCCGTAGCCTGCGGCTCGTCGGCGCACAAAGAGGCGATCGCAATTGGATCCGCCGGGCGACCAAGTTGCTCGGAGATGAACCGCCGCTCGTCCTCTGCGAGAGCCGACATCTCGATCTGCTTCTCGATCATCGCCTGTTCTTCGCCGTCGATGTGACCGTCCGCCAGGGCGGCACTCACCATCGCGCGGATCAAAGTCAGGCGAAAGTCGTCCCCCCGGCTGTCCCGCAAGCGTGCCGGATCGAACCCGCTGCCGCTAGGCGGCGCGGAGGGTGCTGCCATCGACGGATCGCTCGGCCGGTTGGCTCGGTGATCGTTCCATGCCTTGTAGGCGAGCCCTCCAAGAACGGCGAGACCGCCATAGGTCAGGGCCTTGGAGCCCAACTTCCGCGCTTTCTTGGAACTGATCAGGGCCGCCACCAGACCACCGGCCGCGGCGCCGCCCACGAGCCCACCGGGAAGCCCTCCCGACAGACCTCCCGCCAGGCCGCCACGGTCCGGTTTGGCGTTCGCGTTTCCACCCAAGAAGCCGTCCAACAGCCGCTGAACATCCATCACCGTCTACCTCGCCAATACGATCGCTACAGGCCAGAAGGTGATTGGATTCGAGGATTTCAATAGCCAAGGACAGCCCGGCCCTACGATCAACGGCTACTGGCATCAACCCGGTAAGCTGGTATCGTTTCTTTCAGATGCGACCGAACGGGGGCAACGCCATGGACGCGAAAGGCTTCGAAGACGCACTAAAGCGGGACCGTTACGACGAGATTCTGATCCGCGACGCAGCTCCCGGCAGCGGCCTCAATGAACACAGCCACAGCTTTGACGTCCGCGTCCTCATTCTGGAGGGGTCCTTCTTCGTGGCGACGCAGAGCGGCCGGACCGAGTGCAGTGCCGGGGAAACCTTCGAACTCAAAGCAGGACAATCGCACACGGAAGGAGCGGGCCCCGCCGGCGCGAGACTGCTGATAGGCCGGCGCCACACCGCCCGTTGACACTCGTTCGTCGATCCCCCGCTTTTCTGCTCAGGCGTTGCCAAGAACCGCGCTGTCCCAACCGTCCAAACAGCGCTGCTCCCGAAAACCTCAAGCGCCTCATTGCTCTCGGGCTCACCTTCGAGTTCACTCCATAGGTTGTTCTCGCCAAATTCCTGAAAGCCGAAATTTCAATAAAACTGTGATTTAGACCACCGAAAATACCATTTTAAATTGTATTATACCCTCTCTGATAGATTGGGAGGGACCCCCCATGACTCTCGACCGTAGAACACTTCTCAAAGGTACCGCGGCGACGACCGCCCTGCTCGCCGCACCCTTCGTGACCACCAGTTCCACCTTCGGACAGACGCCGAAGGTTCGCAGAGACGTGCAGAAGATGACGCCCACGGATCGGTTTTTCACCGACTACGCCGACGCGATCACGGCCATGCACAACCTGCCGTCGTCGGATCAGCGGAACTGGAGGAACCAGGCGCTCATCCACCTCAATCACTGCCCGCACGGGATGATCAACTTCTTTCCTTGGCACCGTTGGTACATCTACTACTACGAGTCGATCTGCGCCGAACTCATCGGAAACCCCGACTTCACCCTGCCCTACTGGAACTGGGCGGGAAACGGCGGGACGATTCCGGACCTTTTCTATTCGATCTCCCCGGCCCCGACGAAGGCGCTGAACGTCACGTATTGGAAGGATCCTTCGAACGCCTCCTCGCCGAACTGGGGAGGGGGAGTCGAGGTGAAGACCATTGGCGTGCGCAGCCTGAAGGAAGGCCAGGGCGTCCAGGCGGCAACCCCGAACATGTTCGACCAGGCCGCGCTCGACACGGACCTCGACACGTCCGACTTCACCACCCTCTGGCACAATGTGGAGGGCGGACCTCACAACAACGCCCATGTCATCGTCGGGGGCTGGACCGGGCATATGGGCGACGGCATGTCGCCGCTCGACCCCATCTTCTGGTTGCATCACTGTCAGGTCGACCGGATGTGGGCGATCTGGCAGAACCGCGGGAACTCCACTCCGCCCATCGCCGGAGACTACAATGGTCAGTTCGTCGATGCCGGCGGCACCGTCCAAGACGCCCCTAATGCCGAGAACAGCTATGCCTTCATGACCATGAACAACGGCAACGGCTACACCTACGAGGATCTCGAACAGACCGGCCCCGACACCATGGTCGCGCTGTCCGAACGGGCGTCCACAGGACTGGCCCTGACCGCGACGCAGCCCAAGGTGATCGCCTCGTCCAGCGCGACCGCCGCGGCGAAGGTTGGCGAGACGACCGACGTGACGGTGAGGTCGGACGAACTTGTGAGCGCCCTGTTCGCGACCCGGACCTTCCGCGCCCTGGGAAGCACCGCGGAGACGCCGCGGATCGGTGTCGGAACCGGCCGCATCTATGCCCGGTTCTCCGGTATCACCAGCAAGACCGACCTGACGGGCGTGCAGGTCCGGGTGTTCGTCAGCGCGCCCGACGTCGACGCCAGAACATCGCTTGATGCAGCGACCTTCGCCGGAGCCTTCGCCTTCTTCGGTCACAATCCCGATCACGCCAGCATGACCTATGTGGTCGATGTCACCCGCACGGTCCAGCGGCTGCTGGAAGACGGGCTGATGTCGGCGGGCGAGGTGAACCTTCAGCTGGTACCGGTCGTCATCGGCCCCGAAGGACCGGATCCGACCTTTTCGGTAGGAAAAATCGAGCTGGTCGCCGTGTAACCCGGCCACGACGCCAAATCCGGCGATACCGCGCGAAAATTCACGACGGCGCGGTATCGCCCACCAAACGCGGTGCGGATGGAAGGAAACTGCCCTAGTGATGACGCCGGGGCGCCTTGATAAGACCTCCGCCCGGCTCGATATCTCTAGTGCGGAGAGGCGCGAAGGCGAAGCGACACGCTCATGAAGCCAGCGTTACTGATGACCGGAACATGCGATCGTCGATTTCTCGGCCGGATGCACGGCGGGATTCTGGCGATCGCCATCCTTATTGCCTGCGTTCCCTATGTATGGCTGCCCTCGGCGGCCACGGCAGGAGGCGACAGTATGAGAGGTGGCCCGACCGCGACCCGCCAGACCCCCGCCGTTCTACAGCAACCCGCCATCGCCGAGACGGAAAACGGCCAGCGGCTCCTGCTCGATCTCACGATCCGTCCTCACGTCCTGGACCCCGAAACGCCGCCCATCCTGCGGGTCGTTCTGGAAGACCGGGAGACGGGCGTGCGGACCGATCTTGGGACGCTTGCATTCTTTCCGCCCGCGCGCCCGGGACAGGATAGGCGGTTCACGGTACCGGTGCCCCGCGGGGTGGATCCCACCCGGCAAAGGGTGGAGATCCGTCTGGTCGAAAACGAGGTCCTCAAGGGACCGAACGACGCCGAGATGGAAGTCATCGAGGCGATATTTCGGCGTTGACCCCGGAAGAACGCGCCGTGGCCGCCTGACGCGGGATCAGTCGTTTTTCCGCAGTTCCGCCTTGGCGATCGACTCCAGGTGGACTTCGTCAGGTCCATCGGCGAGCCGAAGCGCCCGGCTGTGGCCGTAGGCATGGGCAAGGTGGAAATCCTGGGAGACGCCGCCCCCGCCATGAACCTGGATCGCCTTGTCGATAACCTCGCAGGCCATCCTCGGCGCGATGACCTTGATCATCGAGATTTCCTGACGCGCCGCCTTGTTCCCGACGGTGTCCATCTTGTGGGCGGCGTAGAGGACCATCAGACGGGCCTGGTCGATGTTGATCCGGCATTCGGCGATCGTGTGCCGCAGCGCGCCCTGCTCCGAGAGCGCCTTGCCGAACGCGACGCGGGACCGAGCCCGCGCCTTCATCGCCTCCAACGCCCGCTCGGCCTGGCCGATCAGCCGCATGCAGTGGTGGATGCGGCCCGGCCCGAGCCGGCCCTGGGCGATCTCAAACCCCCTGCCCTCGCCCAGCAGCACGTTCGTGACCGGGACCCGGGCATTCTCGAACGTGACTTCGGCGTGCCCATGCGGCGCGTGGTCGTAGCCGAAGACCGTCAACGCCCGCTTCACCGTCACGCCGGGCGTGTCGATCGGCACGAGGATCATCGATTGCTGACGGTACTTTTCCGCGTTCGGATCCGTCTTGCCCATGAAGATCATGATCTTGCAGCGCTCGTCGAGGGCGCCGGATGTCCACCATTTGCGGGCGTTGATGACGTAATCGTCGCCGTCGCGGCTGATCTGGGCTTCGATATTGGTCGCGTCGGAGGACGCGACCGCCGGCTCGGTCATGGCGAAAGCCGAACGGATCTCGCCATTCAGGAGCGGCGTCAGCCAGCGGGCCTTCTGCTCCTCGGTGCCGTAGCGGACAAGCACTTCCATGTTGCCGGTATCGGGCGCCGAACAGTTGAAGACCTCGGAACCGATGGATGACCGCCCCATAACCTCGCAGATCGGTGCGTAGTCGCGGTTGCTGAGGCCGGCGCCGAGATCGCTCTCGGGCAGAAACATGTTCCACAGGCCGGCGGCCTTCGCCTTCGCCTTCAGCTCCTCCATGACCGGCGGGGCGTTCCAACGGCTCGCACCCTCCGCCACCTGTTCCTCATAGACGTGCTCCGCCGGATACACATGCTCGTCCATGAAGGCCTGCACACGGTTGCGAAGCTCGACCGCCTTGTCGCTCATCTCCGGAATCATGGAAATCCTCTCCTTATCCGAGCTGGACGAACCGGCTCAGGTGGTGACCGGCATTGCCGAACGTGACGTCGATCAGCCGCAGCCGCTTGAAATAGTGGCCGACCGCCATCTCGTCGGTCATGCCCATGCCGCCGTGAAGCTGGATCGCCTCCTCGCCGACGGTCTTGCCGGCACGGCCCACCTCGGCCTTGACCGCCGACGCCGCTCGCGCCCGCTCGATCCCAGAGGACGTGTCCATCAGCCCGGCGGTGCGATAGCAGAGCGCATGGGCGAATTGGGTCTCCGACAGCATCTCGACCGCTCGATGCTGCAAGACCTGGAAACTGCCGAGGGGCTTGCCGAACTGGGTGCGGGTCTTCAGATACTCGGTCGTCAGGTCGACCGTCGCCGCCATCGCGCCGACCGCCTCGGCCGCCAGCGCGACGCAGGCGCGGTCGACAACCGCTTCGACGATCTCAACGGCACCACCGAGCGGCCCGAGAAGGGCGTCGGAACCGACCCGGACACCGTCGAGCTCGATATCGGCGCCCCGCATCCCGTCGATGGTCGGATATGCCCGCTTCTTGAGCCCTTCCGCGTCGCCGGGGACCACGAACAGCGAAACGCCCTCGCGCTCGTCGTCTCGGCCGCCGGTGCGTGCCGAGACGATCAGCGTATCGGCGCAGTCGCCGTGCAGGACCACCGCCTTGCTGCCGTCGAGGATCCAGCCCTCATCGCTTTCGGTCGCCATCGTCGCGACACGGTCGAGATCGTAGCGGCTTGTCGGTTCGCTATGCGCCAGAGCCAGAAGATGCTCGCCGGCCGCGACCGAGGGCAGCATCTCGGTGGCCCTCGCCGGGTCTGCCCGAGCCACCGTCTCGGCGCCGAGTACGATAGTGGCGATGAACGGCTCCACCACGAGGGCCTTGCCGAACGCCTCCATCATCAACGCGAGATCCACCGTGCTTCCGCCCAGGCCGCCATGCTCCTCGGCGATCGGCAAGGCAAGCCATCCGAGGTCGGCGAACTCGGCCCAGACCTCGCGGGACCAGCCGCCCTCGCCATTGCGAATCCGGTTGCGCGCGTCGAAGCCGTACTTATCGGCTAGGTATCGGGCGACGCTGTCGGCCAGCTGACGCTGGTCGTCGGTGAACGTGAAACTCATAGGCCAAGCACCATCTTCGCCAGGATGTTCTTCTGGATCTCGTTGGAACCGCCGTAGATCGACGCCTTGCGCCAGTTGAAGTACAGCGGCGCCAGAGCCGGACCGTAATCCGGTCCGACAGGTTCCTGGTTCCACCCCTCTTCGCGGAACGCTTCCGGCTGATACGGGGCGGCATAGGGCCCGATCGCCTCCATAAGCAGATCGGTCAGACCCTGTTGGATCTGCGTGCCCTTTATCTTCAGGAAGGACGGCTCCGCCCCCACAGGACGGCCTTCGCTCTCCGCGTAGAGCGTCCGCAGCACCAGGCTCTCAAGCGACAGCAGATCGATCTCGATCTGAGCGAGGCGTCGGGCGTAATCAGGGTCCTCGATGATCGGACGACCGCCGGACAGCTCGACCTTCGCGATGCCCTTCAGCTTGCGGAGCTGGGCCTTGGACCGCCCCACCGCGGCGATGGTCGTTCGCTCGTGCCCGAGCAGATACTTGGCGTAGGTCCAACCCTTGCCCTCCTCTCCGATACGGTTCTCGACCGGAACCCGGACATCCTCGAGAAAGACGCTGTTGATCTCCGCGCTGCCGTCGAGCGTGGTGATCGGGTGGACGCTGATCCCCGGACTCTTCATGTCGATGAGCAGGAAGGTGATGCCCTCCTGCCGCTTTCCGGTATCCGAGGTTCGGACGAGGGTGAACATCCAGTCCGCGTGCTGGGCAAGCGTGGTCCATGTCTTCTGCCCGTTGACAACGTAGTGGTCGCCGTCGGGTACCGCCTTGGTCCTGAGCGACGCGAGGTCGGACCCTGAACCCGGCTCCGAATAGCCCTGGCACCACCAGTCGTCGGAGCTCAGGATGCGCGGCAGAAACCGGGCCTTCTGCGCGTCGTTGCCGAACTTCATGATGACCGGAGCGACCATGGCGACGCCGAAGGGTATCACCATCGGCGCACCGGCGAGCGCGCACTCCTCGTCGAAGATGTGCTTCTGCATCGGCGTCCAGCCGGGACCGCCGTGCTCCACCGGCCAGTTGGGGGCGATCCATCCTTTCTCGTGGAGGATCTTCTGCCAACGAACATGATCGTCCTTGGAGATACGGAACCCGCTGTCGGTCTTCTCGGCGATGTCAGCAGGTAGCCTATCCTTCAGGAAGTCCCGAACCTCCTGGCGGAAAGCCTCTTCCTCGGGCGACAGGACGACGTCCATGACGGTTGCTCCTTATCCGATTCGATCAGGCGACTTCGAACAGCCCGGCGACACCCTGGCCGCCGCCGACGCACATGGTTGTCACGACATACCTGGCGCCGCGGCGCTTGCCCTCGATCAGAGCATGGCCGACCATCCGCGACCCGGTCATGCCGTAGGGATGGCCGATGGATATCGATCCCCCGTTCACGTTGAGCCGTTCGTTCGGAATGCCGAGCTTGTCGCGGCAGTACAGAACCTGGCTGGCGAAGGCCTCGTTGAGCTCCCAAAGATCGATGTCATCGACCTTCAATCCGGCCCGATCGAGCAGCCGCGGTACTGCGAAGACGGGGCCGATGCCCATCTCGTCGGGCTCACACCCGGCGGCGACCAGACCGCGATAGATGCCCAGCGGCTCGATGTTGCGACGTTCCGCTTCTTTGGCATCCATCACCACACAGGCCGACGCGCCGTCGGAAAGCTGGCTGGCATTGCCGGCGGTGATGAACTGGTCAGGCCCCCGAACGGGCTCGAGGCCCGCAAGCGCCTCAACGGTCGTCGACGGGCGGTTTCCCTCATCCTTCTCCAAGGTCACGGTCCGCTCGCTGACGTTGCCGGTCTCCTTGTCCTTCACCAGCATCGTGCTTTCCAGCGGGACGATCTCCTCGGACACCCTACCCTCGGCCTGGGCGGCCGCGGTGCGGCGCTGACTTTCGGCGGCATATGCGTCCTGGGCCTCGCGGCTGACGCCGTAGCGCTGCGCCACGATGTCAGCGGTCTCGATCATCGTCATCCAGAGCGCCGGCTTGTGTTCCATCAGCCAGCTTTCCGTGAGATGGACTTTGTTCAGGTTCGCCTGGGTGAGGCTGATCGACTCGACACCGCCGGCGACCATGGCCGGCACCCCATCGACGATGACCCGCTGTGCCGCCATCGAGATCGTCTGAAGACCGGAACTGCAGAACCGGTTCACCGTGGTACCCGCCACAGAAACCGGCAGGCCCGCCCGAACGGCCGCAAGCCGGGCTATGTTCTGTCCGGTAGCACCTTCCGGCAGGCCACAGCCGAGGATGACGTCCTCAATCTCAGCCGGGTCGAGGCCCGAACGGGCGACCGCATGGCTGATCGCATGGCCGGCGAGAACTGCGCCGTGCGTATTGTTAAAGGCGCCGCGAAACGCCTTGCCGATCGGTGTCCGCGCAGTGGACACGATGACCGCCTCACGCATGAGGCCCTCCCTTTGTTGGCGTCTTGGCACCGTTTGGCGATGCCACTGTATGGTTGAGGCATCGATAGCAGGCCGGCGGCGCTTCGGGAACCGGCTTCCTTTCATCGGCGACGCAATGCCGCCCTTGTCATCGCCACCGGTAAGCGCTCTCATCTCCCGCCAAAAGACTTTCCGGGAGGATTTCGATGACCGCTTCGCCGACTGCGTCGCCACGCCTTTTCGAGCCGCTGAGCCTCCGCTCGACGACGTTGAACAACCGTATCGTGATCTCGCCGATGGATCAGTACTCGGCCGTCGACGGCGTGCCGAACACCTATCATCTGGTCCACTACGGGAAGTTCGCCATGGGCGGCGCCGGCGCGGTCTGCGTCGAGGCGACGGGCGTGTCGGAGGCGGGACGCATTACCAACGGATGTCCCGGACTGTACACTCAGGCCCAAGTCGACGCCTTCAGGCCGCTGACCGATTTCATTCGCCAGCAACGCTCGGTCCCCGCCGTGCAGATCGGCCACGGCGGGCGCAAGGCCTCGACCACCCGACCGTGGGAAGGCGGTGGACCGGTTGGCGCCGCGGAGGTTGCCAAGGGCGACCGGGCCTGGACACCATACGGACCATCCGATCTGCCGTTGTCCGATGGCTGGCTGACGCCGAAGATGATGGACGATGCGGATCTTGCCCGGACCAGGCAGGACTTCGCCGACGCCGCCAAGCGGGCGATTGAGGCGGGTTTCGAGATTGTCGAGATCCACATGGCCCACGGCTATCTCCTGCAGACCTTCCTGTCCCCGTTGTCCAACACGCGCAACGACGGCTACGGCGGCGACATCCAAGGCCGGATGCGGTTCCCGCTTGAGGTGACCGAGGCGGTGCGGGCTGCTCTGCCCGACGACAAGCCGCTGTTTGTCCGCATCTCCTCCGTCGACGGCATCGACGGTGGATGGGAGATGGAGGACAGCGTGACCTTGGCGCACGAACTCAAGGCTCGCGGCGTCGACGTGATCGACTGTTCCTCCGGCGGAAACTCACCGAAGGGCGCCACGAACGCCAACCTGAAACGCGGTCCCGGCTATCAGGTGCCCTTCGCCGAACACATCAAGAAGGAAGTCGGCATCCAGACTATGGCCGTCGGACTGATCCGGGAGCCGGACTTTGCCGAGCAAGTCCTGCAGGAAGGCCGAGCTGATCTGGTTGCAATAGGCCGTCAGGCGTTGGTCGACCCTTTCTGGGCGCTGCATGCCGCCCAACACTTCGACATCGACCCGGATTTCGAAAAATGGCCGCATCAGTACGCCTGGTGGCTGGAGAAATGGGACAAGGGATTGCGGGCGTATGCCGCCGAGCAGAAAGCGGCCGAGTGATCTGCGGATGCTAGAGATCCGGGAGAGCATGCCGGTCGATGAGACCGCGCTGGAAGCGCTCTATCCTTTGGTCTTTCCCGAAGAAGATCTGCTGTCCCTGCTGAAAGCGTTGCTGGAGGACAGTTCGGTCATCTCGCTGGTCGGCGTCGACGGTGGGTCGGTGTTGGCCCACATCGCGTTCTCCGCATGCCAAGTCGCCGGCGGCCTGGAGCGGCTCGCGCTTCTAGGGCCGCTCGCTGTCGCACCGACACGTCAGCGGAAAGGGATCGGGAGCGCTCTGGTGAAGGCGGGTCTGCAACGGCTGAGGCAGGACGGCGCGAAACGGGTCTTCGTCCTCGGGGACCCAGGCTATTATGGTCGTTTCGGGTTCCGGCCGGACGGCGATGTCACCCCACCCTACGCGCTCCCGGTCGAGTGGGAGGGAGCTTGGCAGTCTCTTAGCCTGGATGACGACCGCTGGGCCATCCATGGCCCCTTGGAGGTGCCGGCACCCTGGCAGGACCCAGCGCTCTGGGGACCTTAGCGACGCCTCAGCTCAGACTTCCGCGTAGATCTCGATCACGTTGTTCTCGGGATCGCGGAAAAAAAGGGTGCGATGGCGCCAACTCAGCAGATCCGTCGGCTCTCGGACGATGGGAACGCCCTGCGCCTTGAGTTCCTCGTAACAAACGTCGACTTCCGCCGGCGGCACCCGGAAGGCGAGCTGGATCGAGGCGGAACCGGGGTCGACAGGTCCGTCCCGCCAGATCGGCATGCAGTCACGTGGCCGCAGGGTCAACAAAGTAGCGCCGATCCGGAAACTCACCCAGTTCTCGGTGTCGATCTCGACCGGGAACCCCATGACCTCCTCATAGAAACGGCGCGTCTCGGCCATGTCGGTGCAGAGGATGACGGCGAAGTCCAGGTTGTGGATGTCCTTCAGGCCCATCGCGCTCAAACCTCCACGATGTAGACGGCGATCGCCTGGGCCACGCAAGCCGGCTTGTCGCCACCCTCCACTTCGACCGTGACGGTGAAATGCGCCCGGACGGTGTCCGGCTTCTGGCGCACCACCTGGTCCAGCACCACCCGACCGCGGATGCGGCTTCCCGACGGCACCGGGGCAATGAACCGGACCTTATCAAGACCGTAGTTGATACCGGTGGTACGGGGCTTCAGCTCGTAGGCCTCGGCCGTTATGCGTGGCAGCATCGACAAGGTGAGGTAGCCATGGGCGATGGTCGTCCCGTAGGGCGACTCTGCCTCGGCCTTGGCCCGGTCCAGATGAATCCATTGCCGGTCCTCGGTCGCTTCCGCGAAGACGTCGATGCGCGCCTGGTCCATCTCGATCCAGCCGCTGCAACCGATTTCCTCGCCGACACACGCCTCGAACGCGGCGACGGTTTCGAAGACCCGCGGACCGCCGACGCTCCCGTCAGACACGGGTCGGATCCTCCGAAACTCGGATGAGCTGCTTGCCGAAATTCCTGCCGTTCAGCAGACCGACGAAGGTTTCCGGCGCGTTCTCGAGCCCCTCGACAATATCCTCGCGGTACTTGAGCTCGCCCGATCGGATGTACCCGCCGACCTCCTTGACGAAGGCGCCGAACCGGTCCCAACGCTCGGTGACGATGAAGCCCTGGACGTGCAGACGGTCGGTCAGAATTTGCCGCATCAGGCTGGCACGGCTCGGTCCACCGTCAAGAGCGGTGGCGTTGTAGAGCGAGATCATCCCGCATACAGGAATCCGTCCGAACGGATTCATCAGCTTCAGCGCGGCGTCCAGGGTCGCACCGCCGACATTCTCGAAATAGACGTCGATGCCGTCCGGGCAGACCGCCTTCAGGTCGTCCTTCAAGCTGTCCGAGCGATGGGAGACGCAAGCATCGAAACCGAGCGCGTCCTTGACGAAGGCCACCTTGTCCGGCGAGCCGGCAACACCGACCGCACGCGCGCCTTTGATGCGGGCGAGCTGGCCGACGACAGAGCCCACGGCGCCCGAAGCCGCAGAAACCACGACGGTCTCGCCTTCCTTCGGCCGGCCAATATCGAGCAGGCCGACATAGGCGGTCAGGCCCGGCATGCCGAGGACACCGACGGCCGTGGAGATCGGCGCATCGGCCGGGTCGAGCTTGCGGATGGTCTTGGCATCGACCACGTCGGCGCTCTGCCAGCCGGACATGGAGAGTACGAAGTCGCCTTCCTTGAACCTGTCCGATCCCGACGCCACCACCTGGCAGACCGTGCCGCCGGTGATCACCCCGCCGACATCGACCGGCTGAGCGTAGGAGCGGGCGTCGCTCATGCGTCCGCGCATGTACGGGTCGAGCGACAGGTAGATGGTGCGCAGCAGCACCTGACCTTCGCCAGGTTCCGGCAGATCGACCTCGACCTTCTCGAAGTTCGCGGCCACGGGCTCGCCCTTGGGACGGGACGCGAGACGGATCTGGGTACTCTTCATTGCTGTTTCCTCAATTCGGGTGGTCTTCGAGGATCATGTCCGACGCTTTTTCGCCGATCATGATCGAAGCCGCATTCGTGTTGCCTGATACCATGGTGGGCATGATCGACGCGTCCGCAACCCTCAGGCCGGAAATTCCGTGAACCCTCAACCGGGAGTCGACAACGCATTCGTCGCTCGGCCCCATGCGGCAGGTACCGACCGGATGGAAAGCGGTATTGGCGGTTCTGCGGATGTAGTCCAGCAGAGCCTGGTCGCTGGTGACACCACTGCCCGGCTCCACCTCCTCGCCCCGGATCGGGTCCAGCGGTTCGGCCTCCGCGACCTTCCGGATCAGCCGCAGCCCGTCGATCATGGTCTGCCGGTCGACCGCGTCGGATAGGAAGTTGAAGCGGATCTCCGGATGCTCCCGGGCATCGGCGGAGCGCACATGGATGGATCCCAGGCTCTCCGGCCGAAGCTGATAGCAGGTCATGGACATTCCGGGCCATTCGTGGAGCAGCCGACGGGCAGCGTCGCGAATGACATAGGGCATCACATGCACCTGGATGTCGGGCGTTTCCAGGTCCGCACGGGTTTTCAGGAACCCGATCACCGGCGCCGACGGCATCGCCATGAAGCCGCGCCGGGTCATCAGGTAGCGCAGAAACTGCCAGCCGCGCGACGGCAGACCGCTCATCCGCTCGTTATAGGACAGGCCGCGCCGCTTGAGGCGCCACACGGCGCGGGCGTTGATGTGATCCCGCAGATTCTCCCCCACCCCGGACAAAGCGTGCTTCACCTCGATGCCCAACGGCTTGAGAACATCGGGGTGCCCGAGGCCGGATAGCTCGAGGAGCTGCGGCGCGGCGACGGCGCCGCATGAAACGACGACCTCGCGGCCGGCCCGCACCTCAAGCTCGTCGCTATTGCCCACCCGGTAGGCCACGCCGACACAGCGCGTGCCGTCCAAGATCAGTCGCGTCGCGAGGGCATCCGTGACGATGCGGAGATTGCTCCGTTTGCGGGCCGGTTCGACATAGGCGACCGCAGTGCTCTGACGGAACCCGTTCCTGATCGTCGTCTGGGTCCGCGCGAAGCCTTCCTGGTCGCCGCCGTTGTAGTCCGGATTCCGACGGACTCCGACGGCTTCGCCGGCCCGGAAGACAGCCTCGTAGAGCGGGCCTTCCTCGTAGGCTTCGCAAACATGCAGCGGCCCGCCCTGGGAGCGCATGTCGTCGGCGCCGTGCTCGTAGTTCTCCATCCGCTTGAAAAGCGGCAGCACGTCGTCGAAGCTCCAGCCGAGGTTGCCGCGTTGCGCCCAGGTGTCGTAGTCGAGCGGCTGGCCGCGCACATAGACCAGACCGTTGATCGACGACGATCCTCCCACGAGCTTGCCGCGCGGCACTGGAATCTCGCGGTTGCCTGTGCCCTCCTCCGGCACGGACCTGTAGCACCAGTTCGCCGACGGGTCCGAGATCAGCAGCCCGAAGCTGGCCGGCATCCGGCTGAAGGGATGGCCCGCCGCCCCGGCCTCCAGAAGCAGGACGCTATGCCGTCCGCTCTCAGTCAGACGGTTCGCGAGAACCGCCCCGGCCGATCCGGCGCCCACGATGATGAAGTCGACCTCGGCCGAACCGACGCCCGATGCTTGCATCTTCTTTCCCTCCCGTGCCGCCCTTCTTCGCGCGCAGCTTTCGCGAATCCGACCACGCCGCGGACTATCTGTCGAGCCGGCAAGCGCACCGCGATATGCTGGCGGACCACGCACGACCGAGGACGCCCAGGGATGCCCGTCACCGCCTTCGACTCCGCTCTCACCGCGCCACTCCTATCGGATCCGGATGTCGCCGCGCTGATCGACGACCGGGCAACGGCGCGAGCCATGGTCGAGGTCGAGCGGGCGCTGTCGCGGGTCCAGGGCCGGCTCGGCGTGATACCGGCGGAAGCAGCCGACACCATCGACACGGCCCTCGACGGGTTCATGCCGGACATCGAGGCGCTCGGGGCCGGAATGCGGACTGCGGGCGTGCCGATCGTCTCTCTGGTGGTCCAACTGCGCGAGGCGGTCGGCCCGGCTGGACGGGACTACGTGCACGCCGGGGCGACCAGCCAGGACATCTACGACACAGCCCAGTTGCTCTGCCATGCCGCGGCCGCCGACCATATGGCGGCGCGTCTCGACCGGGTGATCGCCCAGCTCTCCGGGTTGGCCGACCGGCACCGGCAGACGGTCATGGCCGGCCGGACCCGCACCCAGTTGGCCATCCCCATCAGTTTCGGTGCCAAGGTCGCGGGCTGGCTGGCGCCGCTCAAGCGGCATCGCCATCGCCTGGCCGCGGTCCGCAAGGATCTTCTGACCGTGCAGTTCGGCGGCGCGGCCGGGAGCTTGGCGGCACTTGGGGACCGGGGCCTGGACGTCGCAGACGGTCTGGCCGACGAACTCGGCCTGGAGCGGGCGGCGGCTCCCTGGCACACCGCCCGAGATGGAGTGCTCGGTCTTGGCGCCTGGTTGGCCGGGGTGACCGGGAGCCTCGGCAAGATCGGCGCGGATCTCCTGCTGATGGGACAGAACGAGGTTGCCGAAATCAGGACGGGCGGAGGCGGTGGTTCCAGCGCCATGCCGCAGAAGGCCAACCCGGTCGGCGTCGAGATGCTGGTCACACTGGCCCGCTCCAATGCCACTCACCTCTCCGGCCTGCACCACGCGGCCATCCAGGAACACGAGCGCGGCGGGCCCGGCTGGACGCTGGAATGGATAAGCCTGCCGCCGATGATCCTGGCAACCGCCAGCGCGCTGAGGATCGCCACCGAGATCCTCGACGGCCTCACGGTGAACGCCGCGCGGATGCGGGATAACCTCGGCCTGGAGACCGGCCTGATCATGGCGGAGGCGCTGACCACGGCGCTGGAGGCGCATCTGGGAAAGACCGAGGCCCAGGCGCTGGTGAAGCAGGCCTGCCTGCACGCGCCGGCCGCCGGCCGGTCGGTGGCCGACCTGCTGCGCGACCGGACCGACGCGTCCGTCGACTGGGACGCCGCCGCCGATCCGCTGACCTATCTCGGCGCGTCCGATCAGATCATCGACCGGGTGCTGTCCCTGTAGGGCATCACGCCTTGGCGTAGGGCGGCGGGGCGTAGTAGCGCGGATAGGGGCCAATGGCCGCCATATCGACTTCCACCAGCGCCGGGCCGGGATGGGCGAGCGCCTCGCCGAGCGCCGCCTCCAGACCGTCCATCGACCGCACGACCGCATAGGGCATGCCGCTTCCCTCGGACAGCCGCCGGAAGTCCGGCGGGGTCGGGTCGGCGAAATGATGCCTACCGCCGTACAGGCTGTCCTGGATATGCTTGATCACGCCGAACCCCCGATCGTTCATCACCAGGAACACGACGTCGGCCCGCTCGTCGGCCGCCGTCCAGAGCTCTCCAAGATTCATGGCGAAGCCGCCGTCGCCGCTAATACACAGCGTCTTGCGGCCGCCGGCGCCGAGCGCCGCACCAATGCCCATGGACAGGCCCGGCCCGATCGCGGCGCCGACCGGATACAGGGTGTCGCGGGGACCGTAGACGTCGAACGCCCGGTGCCCCCAGGTGGTATGCGATAGAGTGACGTCGCGCACGAAGACTCCGTCGCGTGGCAGGACGTGACGCACGATCTCCGGCATGGCGGCATAGCCGTCGAGGAACTCGGCGTAGGCCTGTTTCGCCGCCGTCCGGGCCGCCGCCACGTCGCCGGCGAGCTGCGGATCGAGGGACAGGGCGCCCTCAACCCGCGCGGCCAGGGCCGACAGGGTCGCCTCGGCGTCGCCGCGCACGAACAGGTCGCTCGAATAGGTCCTGCCCCGGGCCTTGGGATCGATGTCGATCTGCACGCGGCGCGGCGGCAGGGAGAGCGACTGGTCCTGTGTCTCATGACCCCTGAGCCGCGAGCCGGCGACGACCATCAGGTCGACGGTCTCCAGAAAGCTCTGGATCGCCGGCAGACCGGCGCCGGCCGCCAGGGACAGCGGGTGATCCTCCGGCACCGCGCCGCGGCCGTTCCAGCTGCTGATCACCGGAATCCCGAGATCGACCAACGCCTGCACGGCACCCGTCGCCCGCTTCGCGCCGTTTCCAACCCAGAGCAACGGCCGCCTCGCCGCCGCCACCGCCTCGACCAGCGCCGCAAGAGAGGCTTCGTCCGGGGCCGCCGGCGCCGGGCGCGGCAGGGATAGAGTCTCGAGCTCTGCCGGCCGCGCGATCTGCGCGCGCTGGATGTCGACGGGGATCTCGACGCTGACCGGCCCGGTCGGCGCGGTCATCGCGTCCTCGACCGCGCGGAGCAGGATGCCCAGCGCCTGGTCGGGCGCCAGAATGCGGTAGGCGCTTTTGCAGACAGAAGCGAGCATCGCGGACTGGCCGGGCACGTCGTGAACCGATCCCATGTCGCGATCCAGCATGGCGGTCGGGGTCTGGCCGGTGATGTGCAGCAGCGGCGTCCCCGCGAATGCCGCCTCAACCAGGGCAGGAACGGCATTGGCGGCGCCGGGGCCGGTGCTGGAGATGAGCACACCGAGCCCGCCCTGCACGCGCGCATAGGCGTCGGCCATGTGCCCCCCGCCATACTCGCTGCGGGCGGTCACGAAGCGGATCGCGTTGCGGCGGCCGATGGCGTCGAGCGTCGGAATGTTGTGAACCGAAACGATGCCGAACACCGTCTCGACCTCCATGCGCTGCAGGAAATCGGCGACGAGGTCGCCCACCCGATACGTCTCGGTCATGTTGGTCCTCCCAGAAGCTCTCTTTGGTTTGTTGCCGGGAGTATGGCGAGGCGGACGGGCGGGTGCCTAGAGATCGAATCGCGCCAGCCGCCTACGCCGACACTGGTTCCGTACCGCACCAGTCGGCGATGAAGAGCGCGATGGCCTTAGTCGACTCGCGGATCGACTGGATGCTTACCCGCTCGTCGAAACCGTGCACGTTCTCCGCATGGGCGCCGTAGACCAGGCACGGAATGCCCGCGTAGAGGACGAAGACGCGGCTGTCGATGTAAGCGGTGGCGATCCGATCCTCCAGCGGCTTGCCGGAAACAGCTTCGTGCTGGCGGGCCAACGTCAGTTCCGCCGCGCTTCCGGGCTCCAGATCGTAACCCTCGGTGAAGAACCCGTTGAATTCGATCTCCGGCGGGCTGTTCGAGAGGAACGGATGGTCGGCCGCCGCCTTGCGGATCGTGTCTTCGATGTCGCGCGCCATCTCCTGCGGCTTGATGCCGGGAAAATAGGAGACGCGACAGTCGAAGCTGCACCAGGCGGGGACCGAGGAAGCCCAGTCGCCGCCTTCGATCTTGCCGACGTTCAGATTGATCGGGTGCGCGGCGTCCCTGTAGTTCCTGGTCTCGCTCTTGCGCTCGTTCCAGCGAGCTTCCAGCGCCTTCAGATCGCGCATCAGATCGTAGGCCGCGAGGATCGCGTTGGAACCGCTCCCCGCCGTCGCCACATGAACCGGAAATCCGCGCACATGCACGCGGAACCACATCACCCCCATCACCGCCCGGTTGACATGGCCGGAGGACGGTTCGCTGATCAGGCAGGCATCCGCCGTGTAGCCGCGCACGAGGGTCGCCAGCGCACCGTTGCCGGTGCTTTCCTCCTCGCACACGCTTTCCAGATGCACGCGACCGGCGGGCTGCACGCCTGCGGCCTTCAGCGCGTCGAGAGCAAACATGTTGGAGACGACCCCCGCCTTCATGTCGCCGGCGCCCCGGCCGTACATCCAATCGCCCTCGATGCGCGGCTGGTATGGCGGGCTGCTCCACATGTCGAGCGGGCCTTCCGGCACGACGTCCACATGGCCGTTCAGCACCAGCGACCGACCGGTCTCATGCCGGGGTCGATGGGTGCCGACGACGTTCCAGGCATTGGCGTAGTCGACCTTGATCGGCGAGAAGCCTTCATGATGCTTAATGTCGTCCTCGCGGACCAGCCAGCGGTCGACGGCGTAGCCGCGCTTGGCCATGGCTTCGGCCATAAGGTCCTGGGCGAGATGCTCCTGGCCTCGGATGGAAGGACGGGAGACCAGCTCCTTGGTGAACTCGATCTGCGCGTCGAACGCGGCGTCGACAGCCTCGGAGATCCGTCTGGCGAGATCAGGGTCGAGTTTTCCGGGAGCGGAGGAAGTCATCGTACGATCCTTCGGCCATTATGGGAGGGGGACTGGCCGAAGGATCGTACGGTGCGCGGCTGGCGCGCAAGGCGTTGAAAGATAGAGTTGGAAGGCCCGTTGTCGGAACCTACGCTGAAATGTCGAGGCTCTGCCCCCGGCCGGAGCCGGCGGGCGGCGGCGGCACATCACCCGCCCGCGGCTCCGTCCCGCTCGCCCGGGAATTGTCGCTGCGGGTTTCCTGAACGGCGCTCTGGGTAAGCGGCGCACCGGATGACGATGGCCCCTGGATGCTGAAGCCCTGGGCTTCGCCGGACTGCGGCGCCTGACCGCTGCCGCCACGGGCCGCGCCCGCACCGCCAGACTGGCCGGCGGCACCCGCCTGGATTCCCTGGAGCTGGTTCAGCCCCTGAAATCCGAAACCGGCGCCGGCACCGATGCCACTGATCGCCATTGATCGTCCTCCTCGATAATCCCCTGTGTTCGGGGGACACTATCGCGCGACGATCTAAAGAATTGGTAAACGTCCCGAAATATTCTCCTTGCGGGGCGCGGAAGCAGAGCGAGCGGCCCGCTCAATAGCAGCCTGCGGTGCGCCCCCGCATCTTCACCAGCCCAAGGACCGCGTCGATGGTCGGGGTCGGCACGCCGGTCAGACGTCCCAATTCCTGGACCGACGTCACCAGAGCGTCGATTTCCATGGCCCGTCCGCGCTCCAGATCCTGAAGCATCGACGTCTTATGAGCCCCCACCGCCGCGGCGCCGGCGATCCGCTTGTCCACGTCGATCGCGAACTTGACCCCGAGACTCTCGCCGACTGCCTGTCCCTCGACCATCATCGCCCGCGCGATCGCACGGGCTTCCGGGTCGCCGCAGATCTGTTCCAGGGTCGCTCCGGTCAATGCGCTGATCGGGTTGAAGGACAGGTTCCCCCAGAGCTTCACCCAGATCTCGTCGCGGATCCGCGGACGCACCGGCGCCTTCAGGCCGCCCGCCCGCATCGCCTCGGAGAGGGCCGACACCCGGTCCGTCTTCTCCCCCGAAGGCTCGCCCAAGGTGAAGCGGTCGCCGTCGAGATGGGTGATCACCCCCGGCTCATCGATCTCGCACGCCGGATAGACCACGCAGCCGATCGCCCGCTCCGGCCGAAGCACGTTCCATTGGACTCCACCGGGATCGACGCTTTCGAGGCGGGTACCCTCCAGATCGCCGCCGAGACCGTGGAAGTACCACCACGGCACACCGTTGACGGCGGTCACGACCGATGTCCCATCGTGGAACAGCACTGCCATCTTCTCTGCAACGGCGGGGACCGAGTGGGCCTTCAGGGCGACGATCACGTGGTCCTGCGGACCGAGTTCGGCCGGATCTTCCGACGCCTTGAGCCGCACCGTGCTGCGTGCGCCGTCCTTGACCAGGGTCAGTCCGTTCTCGCGGATCGCAGCCAGTTGGGGGCCGCGGGCGACCAGACTGACCTCGCAGCCTGCCTGCGCCAGGGACACGCCGAGATATCCGCCGATGGCACCGGCCCCGTAGATGCACACCCGCATTGCTCAGTCCTCCAGTCCCAGCTTCTTGGCCAACCCGATCCGCTGCAACTTGCCCGTAGCGCCTTTCGGAATCTCATCCAGGATGACCAGCTTGCGCGGCACCTTGAAGTCGGCGAGACGCGCCGAGACGAAGTCCTTCAAGTCCTGTTCGCTCGCGCTCTTGCCCTCACCGAGCACGACCGCCGCGCCGACCTCCTCTCCGAGCTTCGGATGGGCGACGGCAAAGGTCACCGCCTGCGCCACCGCCTCGTGATCCATCAGCACCTCGTCGACCTCACGCGGGGCGATCTTCTCGCCGCCGCGATTGATGATCTCCTTCAATCGGCCGGTGATCGACAGATAGCCGTCCGCATCGAACCGGCCCTCGTCGCCGGTGCGGAACCAGCGCGGCCCACCCTCCGGATCGTCAGGGAAGTTCTCGGCATTGGCTTTGGGATTGTTCTCGTAGCCAGCGGTCACGTTGGGGCCGCGGATCACAATCTCGCCGGCTTCGTCCGGCCCGACGAATCTGCCGTCGGCGTCCATCAGACGGATCTCCGGCCCGGCGGCCACGCCGACGGTGCCCGGTTTACGGACGGCGGGCGGCAGAGGATTCGACGCCATCTGGTGCGACGCCTCCGTCATGCCGTAACTCTCGATCACCGGACAGCCGAAGACCTGTTCCAGCTCGACCATGACCTGGGGCGGCAAGGACGAGGACGAGGAGCGGATGAAGCGCAAGCCTAGCTGGCCGATAAGGTCCGTGTTGCGCGCCGCTCGACCCAGGATCGCCTGATGCATGGTCGGGACCGCCGTGTACCAGGTCGGGCGCACCTCCTCGAACTGCGGGAAGATGCGCAGAGCGTTGAAGCCGGGGGCGCAATGGACCGACGCGCCCGCCCGCATCGACGCGTTGACCGCCGCCATGAGGCCGTGGATGTGGAACAACGGCATGATGTTCAGGCAGCGATCGGCCGGCGTCAGCGTCAGAGACACGGCGATGTGACCGGCCGAACTGGCCAAATTGGCGCCGGACAGGGGCACGATCTTCGGGCGCGATGTGGTCCCGGAAGTATGAAGAACCAGAGCCGTGTCGTCGGGACCGGCCGCCACTGCCGCGTCGGGGAGCGGGCCGTCGACACTCAGAGCGAAGCTGCCTGCCGGGCTCGCCTCGTCCTCGGCCAGTTCGATCACCGTGGCGCCGTGCCGCTCCGCCACGGCTTTCGCCGGCGTCTCGTCGCCTGCAGCCACGATCACAGCCTTGGCTTTGAGATCGGAGATGTAGAAATCAAACTCGTCCTCGCGATAGCCGGGGTTGAGCGGTGCCGCCGTCGCGTGCGCCGCCACCGCGAGGAAGCAGGAGGCCATCGCGGGACCGTTGGCGAGAACGATGCCGACGCGATCCCCCGGTCCGATCCCGGCGGCGGCAAGCGCCCGCCCGGTGGCCTCGACCAGATCGCGCAAACCGGCATAGGTCAGGTCCTTGCGTCCCGGCGCCCCAATGGCCGGATCGCCGCCGGCCCCGATCTGCAAAAGCTCGTTCACACTCCTCGGCGAAGCCATCCGCATTTCTCCCTTGGACCCGTTGTTGCTTGTTGCTTCCAGCATGGCGCCGAACGGGGGCCCAAAGCAACGGGCCGCCCCAGTTCGGAAGCGGCCCGCGATACGGTCAGGTGTTCGCGGCTCAGGTGATATGGGCGCCGCGGGTCTCGACGTAGACGGCGTAGAGCGACTGGCTGGCCGTCATGAACAGTCGGTTCCGCTTGGTTCCGCCGAAGCAGACATTCGAGCAGATCTCCGGAAGCTTGATCTGGCCGATGCGGTCGCCGTTCGGGGCGAAGATGTGGACACCGTCATAGCCGTCTCCGACCCAGCCGGCACTCGACCAGACGTTGCCGTCCTCGTCGCAGCGGATGCCGTCCGCGAAACCGGTTCTGCCGTCCCACTCCATGCTGGCGAAGGTCCGCGGATTGGACAGCTTGGCGCCGTCCACATCGTACTGCCAGATCTGGCTCTTCGCCTCCGGATAGTGGGAGACGTCGGTATCGGCCACATAGAGCTTCTTGTAATCGTGCGAGAAGCAGAGCCCGTTCGGTTTGAAGGGCTCGTCGGCAACCTTCGCAATCGCGCCGGTGTCGCCGTCGATGCGATAGACCGCCTCCTTTCGGTTCGGCTGCACCGAACCCGTATCGAGCCGGTTCCCCTCGTACTCCATCAGCCCGCCATACCCCGGATCGGTAAACCAGATCGAGCCGTCGTTGGGGTGAACGACGGCGTCGTTCGGAGCATTGAACTCGCCGCCCTCGAAGCTGTCCGCCAGCACCGTGATCGACCCGTCATACTCATAGCGCACGACGCGACGGTTCCCGTGCTCGCAGGAAATCTGCCGTCCGCGATAATCGAAGGTGTTGCCGTTGGAATTGCCGGACGGGTAGCGAAAGCGGCGGGTGACATGGCCCTCCTCCTCCACCCAGCGGAGCTGTTCGTTGTTGGGGATGTCGCTCCAGATCAGGTAGCGGCCGACCCCGTTCCATGCCGGCCCCTCGGCCCAGAGGGCGCCGGTGTACAGACGCTGGATCGGCGTATTGCCCAGCTTGTACTTGAACCGCGGGTCCAGCGGGACGACGTCCGGCTCCGGGTAGCGGACAGGCTCGGCGTTCGGACCGAAGTTCCGGGCGAAAGCATCCGGCGCCATAGCGGTGGTCGCCGCGACCGCCGCCGCCGCCGACAAAAACGCACGCCGATTGAAGCCGCCTCCGGTTTGCTCGACGCACGCTGAATCCCCGCCGCCGACCGGCGGCTTTGCACGCTTGATCATGGTGTCCTACCGAACTTTTTGTTTTGCCGACATGCGCCGAGGCACTTGGCCGAACGGGCCGTCGGTCCGGAGAGACTACACTATCTTAGCGTGTTCATCAGGATTTGCGTGTCCATCAGGGCGTTGATGTCGGCCGAATGTCCTGCGTTCCGCGCCGGGCATCGAGATCGCTCGCCTCGAGGTCGCAATGCAAGGCTATGAAAGGGAACTCGGTCTTGACCGCATCGTGCATTCGGTGCGCCACCGATCGCAGGGTTGCATGGACGGTCTTCCCCGATCGCAGTTCCGCAACATAGGCCATCTGCCGAAGGTCATAGACCACCCGGCACGGTACCAGGAGGCCGAGCGGCAGGTAGTTCTGACGCTCCTCTTCGCTGATAGGAAGCCGCTCCGCCTCCACGCGCAACGCCTCCATCCGCGGCTCCACCGCCGCCCGAGTCGGAGTTGCCAGACTGTCGAGATACCAGGGATGGAAGCCGTGCGCCCAACTCAGCAGCGGCATCTCGCAGAATCCGTTGCGATGGCGCTGGATGTCCCGGAAAGAACCGAAATCCAGGAGAAACTGGCACTCAAACGACGCATAAGATCCGGCGCGGCGCGGTAGGGGCTCGTATTTCGGCCGATCGGTGAAAATGCGACGGTCGAGCAAGTCGATACCCGTCCGGTCGGCGGTACAGACATAGGCGAAGGCAGGATGGTCGGCCTGGCCGCGGTAATAGGCATCTGCCCCCGCCGTCCTCGCCCGATAGGCGGATTGGGCCGGATAGTCCTTGTGGCTGAACGATCCCGGATAGCGCTCCCGCAGGCTCTCGAGGATCGTCGCCGCAACAGCCCGGGTCTCCGCCAACGGATGAACGGCGAGGTCGCGCAGATGGTCCGCCGCCTGTCGCAGGTTTGTCGTCCACGAGAGTTGGGAGTGAACGCCCGCCGGCAGAAAGCCCCGGGCGATGTCAAACGCACGGGCTTCGAGCGTCTTAGCCCAGACGCTCTCTTTGACGCCCTCCGGACAGGAATGGGTCGCCTGCAACTCCGCAAGCGTCTCGGCGTTCACCTCGGCGTATAGATCCAACCAGCCGCGGATGATGCTCTCAGAGGCGGCCGTGCCGGCCGGATCGCTATAGCCTTGGGCCGAGAAATCGAGATAACGGGTCGAGGTTTCCTGCCCGAAATAGAGCGGCGTATCCTGAACCGCCTTGCAGGTCAGGATAGAGACATCTTCGATAAAAATCGTGGTAAAGCCGCAATCGCCGATCGATTCGTGCCCGTAGCCGACGTAGTAGCTCTCCATAAATTTGCGGAAACCGCGTTCTTGAACACGCTCAAGATGATTTACGACACTGGACGCGGAGCGACTGTACAATGCCTGCAGCATGGCATTCGCCTCCGGTGCGACCTCATCCTCGATCACAATCCGCATGTCCAATTCCTTCATGCGGCCCCGCGTCGATGGGGATCGGTGGGCCGCGCACCGATCACAGGCGCAATATATAGCGGCCTCGGTGGTTTCGCACACCAGTTATTGACGGCCCGCAACCAGCCGTCTCGCCATCAAGTCTTGCACCAGACAAACGAAGGGCTCAGGTTGGCGAATCGTCTTTGACCCGCCAGTACGACCGGGTATGACCGCGCGACACCCGGTGGTTCGCGCAACCAGCCAAACGTCAGAAACTTCATAAGAATTAGTTCAATTTTATATATTTTGCGGTATGACTTTTTCCTCGGACGGAGTTGGCGGGACGATGAGATGAGCGGGAGCGACGACAGTTTCGCCAGGGATATCGAGCGGATTCCGAGCGCCGCCACGCCGTCGATCGTTCTCGCGTCGCTAATCTCGAACCTGATGGCGACGGGACTGCCCATCGCCATTCTCATCATCTATGACAGGGTCCTGCCAAACGCCTCCGAATACACGCTGAGCCTGCTGACCGTCGGCGTGCTCGGAGCCGTCGCGGTCGACGTTTTGGTCCGCATCGCCAGGGGAGCCATTGTCGGCCATCGGGCGGCTCGCTACGGTCACCGGGCTTTTCTTGGCGTCATGGAAAAGGTATTTGCCGCCGATCCGCGCAGTTTCCAGTCGGAGTCGACGGCGATCCATTTGGAACGCCTGGGCGCCATCGACGCGATCCGGGAGTCGCGCGCCGGTTACCTGCCACAGCTTCTGGTGGATTTCCCGTTCTTCATTCTGTTCGTCGCTTTGGTGTTCCTGATCGGAGGGCCGCTCGGGTTCGTCCTTCTGGCATTTGTCGCCGTGACCGCCATCGCCGCGCTGTCCAGCGGATTGACGGTCCGCTTCCGGATGGAAGCCCGCCAGGCCAATAGTTCTGCCCAGTCCAACTTCCTCACCGAGGTTCTGAGCGGGATCGCCACTATCAAGTCCTATGCCATGGAACCGCTGATGAAGCGGCGGTACGAGCGAGTGATGGAATCGAGCGCCACCATCACGGCCCGCTTGATCCAAGGCAGCATCACGGCTCAGGCGCTCACGAACCTGGTCACCCAAGCCGCGCAGATATCGATCGTCGCCGCCGGCAGCCTGGCGGTGATCAACGGCACCATGACCATCGGCGGCATCGCCGCCTGCATGCTGCTGACCGGCCGGGCGCTGCAACCGCTGAACCGGGCATCCATGTTGTGGAGTCAGTATCAGTCCGTACGCATCGCCAAACAGCGTATTCGCGAACTGGCGGCGATGCCGACGATCGGATCGGGAGGCGGCATCCGGCGCGAGTCCCTGCACGGCACAATCGAGTTCCGCGACGTCTCGTTCGGCTATTCGGATGGTCGTCGGATCTTCGAGGGCCTCAATCTGACGGTCGATGCCGCCGAAACGGTGCTGGTGAAAACCCAGGGCACCTGGAGCGGAAAGTCCACCCTGCTGGCGCTCGCCGGCCACATCCTGTTGCCTGATCGAGGAACGGTGCTCTACGACAACATCGAAGCCGAGGCGTTCGACGACGAATGGCTGCGCTCCCGTATCGCTTATCTCGGCCCCCACCCGGCGCTGTTCGACGGCACGATCTTCGACAACATCACCGGGTTCGATCCGTCGCCTGACCATATCGAAACGGTTGAAGACGTGGCCGAGGAGCTTGGGCTGACCGAAGCCGTCTCCAAGCTGCCTCTCGGCTTCCAGACAGAGGTGCGTGCCCGCGGCAGCGAGTCTATCCCTGCCTCGATCCGGCAACAGATCCCGATTGTCCGGGCGCTGTCCCGGTTTCCCGACATCATCCTCGTAGACGAGTGCAATTCGAACCTGGACCGGGAAGCGGACGATCTGTTGCGCTCCGCTCTCGCCCGACGCCAGACCAGCACGACGATCCTCATGGTCACGCCCCGCCCCTCCTTCCAGGCGCTAGCCCACCGGGAGATCATCATCGGCGGCGATCCGACCGACCTGGGCGACGGCGACAGCGCTCGCACGGTCGATCTGAAAGCGCAGATGCGAATCCTGACCGCCGATGGAGGCCGACTGTGAGCACCATGGTCGTGCGCGACGGTCTCGCCGAGGCCCTGCGTCAGGATGAGATGGGGCAGTTCGAACAGGCGTCGGACTTCGCGGCTTGCCTCATGCCGCTGCTGAACGCGCTCGGCTGGGTACCGGACTCGGATGCCTTGCTGCGCGCCCTGCCCCATGTGGCCGAACGGATCGACCTGATCGACTTCCGCAACGTCCTGGCCGAGCTCGGCTATGTCAGCGTCAGGCACAAGGGTAGCGCGTTGGGGATCGATCCGCGTCTCACCCCCTGCCTGTTCGTCACAGAGTCCGGCGTTCCGCTGGTCATCCTCAGCCGCAAGCGCGGCGAGGTCACGTCGTTCGACAGCCGGACCCGCGAAATCGTAAGATTCCGCGCGTCGAGGGTGGTCGGCTACTACTACACGTTCGCCCGCGACGCAGCCGACGAGGACGGCGCAGCCCAGGACGCCTCGTTCGTCGGATCTCTGTTCCGACGGTTTCACCGCGAAGTGACACTCGTCGCCATCACCAGCGTGATCGGCTCCCTGTTTGGCGTGATCGTCCCGATCTTCGTTATGACCGTCTACGACAGCGTGATCCCCGCCGCCTCGCCGTCCAGTCTCTACTGGCTGCTTCCGGGAGTGGCATTGGCGCTGTTCGTCGATTTCTGCTTGCGCCAGATTCGGGGCGCTTCGGTCGCCCATATCGCCGGCCGTGTCGACTTCCTGCTCTCGACGGAGGTGTTCCGCAAAATCCTCTCTCTGCCGCCCACGGGAACGGAGGGCAACACCCTGGGTGCGCAGCTTGCCCGGTTCCGCGGCTTCCAGGGCGTGCGCGACATCATGAACTCGCCGGTAACGACGCTGGTCCTGGAACTCCCGCTCATCATCACTTCCATCATCGTGATCGCCGTGATCGCCCAGCCGATCGTTATGGTGCCTTTGATCGGCCTGCTGCTGATCGCGCTCATCGGCGCCATGTTCGTCCCGGCGATCCAGCGCGCTGAGCGCCGGGCAGCGGCCGCCCGAGCCGCTCGCGACGAACTCGCAACGGAAGTCATCGCCAAGCAGCGTTCCGTCCGGGCGACCGTTCTGGGTAGCGCGTTCATGGAGCGCCTGCGCCCGCTATCGGCGCGAACGGCGCTGGAACGCAACAGCGCAGCCCGCCTGAACACGACCTTGCAGTCGCTGCTTCACGGCGTCCTGATGGCGACCGGGCTGATGACCCTGTTCTTCGGCGCCGAAGCGGTTATCGATCAGCGGATGACTACCGGTGCTCTGGTAGCGTCCATGGCCCTGGTATGGCGTATTCTCGTTCCGGCTCAGATCGGCTGCCAAAGCCTGCCGCGGCTGGTCCAGATGCGCGGAACCATCACCCAGATCGACCGACTGATGCGGGCCAAATCGGAAGACGCTTCGACCGACACGCGGGTCGCCGACCACCGTTTCACCTCCAGCATCGCCGTACGCCGGGTCTCCGTACGCTACGGCCAGGAGGCGGACCCGGCCTTGCTGGCCGTTTCGCTCGACGTAAAGCCGGGCGAGATGATTGCGCTTGTCGGACAAAGCGGATCCGGAAAGTCGACGCTGCTTAAAGTCATGGCCGGCCTGCTGCGCGCACAGGCGGGAACGGTCTCCTTTGGCGGGGTGGAGATGCGGCATCTCGGACCGGTCGAGCACCGTCGGAATGTCGGCTACCTGTCCCAGACCACCGACCTGTTCCACGGCACGATCGCTCAGAACCTCCGCCTTTCGAGGCCGGACGCTCCCTTCCAAACCCTGCGCGACGCTTGCGATCGCGCCGGCGTTCTCGACGAGATCGAGAGCTTGCCGGAAGGGTTCGATACCGTCATCGGCGACGAGAAGAGCGTGAGCCTGTCGGAAAGCTTCCAACAGAAACTCTCGATCGCTCGAATCTGGCTGAAGGACAGCCCAGTCATGCTGCTGGACGAACCCGCGCAGAACCTGGACGCAATCGGCGATGAGGCGTTGACCCGGGAACTTAAGGCGCTGAAGGGACATCGCACCATATTCTTCGTCACGCATCGACCGAGCGCCATGCGCATGGCCGACCGTGTCTTCGAGCTCAACCAGGGCCGCGTCACCGAGGTGAAGCGCGACTCCCTTTCGATTTCAGGGACCCAAAGCGCATGAGCAACGCATCCGTTCCCGCCCGATCGCCGAGCGGCGGCAGCACCCCGGCCGTGCGTCGAACCTCCTATCTGGCACAATCGATCCATTTGGAGGAAAGCAGCTCGCCAAGGCTGATCCGGTTGACGGTCCTGTTGCTGGCCGTCGCCGTAGCCGGCGCTATCGCATGGGCCGGAACCGCCCGGCTCGATCAGGTCGCTCGGGCAGACGGCGCCGTGATTCCTTCGACCAATGTGGCGGTGCTGCAGCATCTTGAGGGCGGTATCGTCGAGAAAGTCATGGTCCGTCCTGGAGATATCGTCGAACCGGGTCAGACGGTGATGCGGATGAGCGGTACCGGGGCCGGATCGGAATTGCGCCAGCTCCGTACGCGCGAAGCATCCCTGTCTCTCCGGCTCGAACGCCTCTACGCACAGATCCAGGGTCGGGATCCCGATTTCTCACCCTGGCAGACGACCTACCCCGAGATGACGCAGGAACAGTCCGAATTGCTGGCCGCGAGCAGGGCGACGCGCCGGGATCGCATGCAGCTCTTCGAGGAGCAGCTTAAGGACCAGAATATCCAGCTCGAGACCCTCCTCTCCCAACGCGGCACCATCCAGGACAGCATCAAGCTCATCGAGGAAGAAGAGAAACTCCGGAAGGAGTTGCTGGACAAAGGTCTCACCCGGCGCTTCACATATCTCGACGTACTGCGCGATCTGAACCGGACCCGCGGCCAACTGGTTCAGTTGGAGGGCCTGATTTCGCGAACCCGCCAGGAAATCGCGGAGATCGACGCGCGTCGGGTGTCCTTCGAAAGTACCAACGACAGCCAGGCTCTTGCCGAAATCAGCACGATTTCCGCTGAGCGAGCGGAAGTGGCGGAGTCAATAAGCCGGTTCGAGGATCGCTTCGCGAGGCTGGAAATCCGCTCACCGATCCGTGGCGTCGTGCAGGATCTGACCTACACGTCGCCCGGTTCCGTGGTCGCGCCGGGGGCATCCGTGGCGCAGATCGTTCCGATCGACGACGATCTGGTCGTTGAGGTCCTATTGAATCCGAAAGACGTGGCCTTCGTCTCGACGGGGCAGGAAGCAACCGTTCGGATCACCGCCTACGACTTTGCTCAGTTCGGCGGGATGCCCGGAACGGTCGACCGGATTTCGCCGACCACGGTCGCCTCGGACACCGGGGCGAGCTTCTACAATGTGGTGATCCGCCTCGAGAGGAATCATTTCGGCGACAAGCCCGGAGAGCACCTTGTCCTGCCGGGCATGATCGTCCAGGCCGACATCAAGACTTCCGACCGTACCTTGCTCGACTATCTGGCAAAGCCGATCACCCGGGCGTTCCAGACCGGCTTCACGGAACGCTGACCGAAGGTGGGCGCCGATGTCAGTCGGCGCCCTGGTCTTGCCCCAGCGGTGAGGGCCTCAACCGAGACCCGCCACTTGCATATTGTCGTCGAGATCCTCACCCATCGGGGTGTTGTCGCCGGACGCGCCCGCGTCCGCGTCGCTCCAGCCGTCGCCTTCCGCCTCCCCGCCGCTCTCGGAGCCACCGGAGTCGACCTGATCGTCTGCCTGACCCTCGCTCATCGAGACCCAGTCCTGGCTCTGATCGACGGAGTCACCGGACTCGATCTCGGCGAAGAGGGCCGCGTCCTCTTCCACGCCGTCGCCGCCATAGAGAACGTCGTCGCCGTGGCCGCCGATGACCGTGTCGTCGCCGTCACCGGCGGAGACCGTGTCATCGCCGTTACCGCCGGAGAGCGTATCGTTCCCGGCGCCGCCAGACAGGGCATCGTTGTCGTGACTGCCGTCCAGCAGGTCGTCGCCGTCGCCGGCTGCCAGCGTATCGTTGCCGTTACCGCCGGAGAGGGTATCGTCGCCCTCTCCGCCATCGAGGGCATCCCCGTCATGGCTACCACGCAGGACGTCGTCGCCGGATCCGCCGGAGAGCGTATCCGAGGCGTTCCCGCCGTCGAGCGTATCGTTGCCTTCTCCTCCGTGGAGCGCATCCGCATCGTGACTGCCATCCAGGGAGTCGTCTCCGACGCCACCGGACAGGGTATCGGCCCCACTGCCTCCATTGAGCGAATCGTTTCCGGCACCGCCAGAAATCAAGTCGCTTCCACGGCCACCAGTGATCGTATCGTCGCCTTCCGTCCCGGCTGTTCCGGCCGGTCCGACACGGGCGGCACCGGAAAGAATGTCACCCCGCCCCGAACCGAACCTGCCGCGCGAGACCCCGGATCCGGAACCGCCGCTATCGGAGTCGCCGCCCTCCGAGCCGGATTGCGACGATCCGTTGCCCGCGCCGTTGGAGGTCCCGGGCTGATCCGAGCCGAAATACAGGTCGGTGGTCTCGCCATTGCTCGTGACCGACACCGAGCCGAAATCGCCGGTCATCGAGAAGGCGCCGTCGCCCTGCCCGTCACCGTCCAGATCAATGCTCACCTCGGTCGTACCGCCTTCGGATCGCATGGCGACATCGTCGGCATCGACGGTGCCGTTGATCCGGACGATGTCCTGGTTGTCGTAGTCGGTGACCAGATCGCCATCCGTGACCACGAAGGTATCGGCACCGTTTCCGCCGATCATGGTGTCCGCGCCCGAGCCCCCATCCAGAAGATCGTCGCCATGACCGCCGGAAAGCGTATCGTTTCCGGAACCGCCGTAGATCCGATCGTTTCCGTTGCCACCAGCCAACACGTCGTCGCCGTCTCCGGCGACCGTATCAGCACCGGCAGCACCGGAAAGGCTGTCGTCTCCCTCGACCACCTCCGGGCGATCGTCGTCGATTGCAAGGCCCGCGGTCTGCGGGGCGTTCGTCGCACCGTGCTCGTCCTCGACCACGACGCTGATCCGAGCCTCGTTTTCCCCAGACGGCGTCTCCGACAGGTTCAGAGAAACGGATCTGAGCGCCTCGGTATAGGTTGACGGGCTCGCGTCGCCTTCAAAGGTTACGACGACGCTGCCGTCCTCCTGCGTTGCCACCGAGGCGGTAATGCCGCGAATCCCGGTATTCACAGTCACCGTTCCGGCACCGCCCAGGTTGTCGATGCGAACCTCGGCCCGCGTGATGCTGTCTTCGCGATCGGCGTCGCTCACCTCGACGCGGGACAGCAGAGCTACGCTTCCTGGACTGGCGTCGGAGTCGCCTTCGCCCGCCTCAAGGCCAGCGCGGTTACGGCCGCTGCCGACCACGGCGGATCCGATGCCGCCGTCCTCGGTGACATTGAGGCGGACAGGCTCGACGCCGCTTACGACCGGGCCTCGATTGATGTCGGTTACTTCGCCGTCGACAACGAACTGAACGTTCTCGAAGCCGTCTATTTCCAGACCGAGACCATCGAATCCGTGTTCGGAGTTGGCATCGGCCGTTCCGTCGCGGATGTCCTGGAAGTGATCCTTGATCGCGAACACATCCGCACCGGCTCGCCCCTCAAGCGTTTCGGAGGAAACCTCCACCCGCAGAGTGTCATTCCCGGAACCGCCCTCGTAGCTATCGACGTGGCGCGCATTTCGGTTCGCGTCGACATTATAGACGCCGACATCATTGCCAGCGCCGAGGTCGACTGTGTCAGCGCCGGCGCCGCCGGCGACCGTGTCGTTCCCAGCCCCCGCCTCGATCCGGTCGTTGCCCGCACCGCCCGAGAGAGCGTCTCGCCCAGAACCGGCGCTGATCGTGTCATTGCCGGCGCCGCCGTCGACCCGGTTGTCACCGTCGCCAGCGCGCAGCAAGTCATTGCCGCCGCCGCCGGACAGCGTGTCCTTGCCGGAACCGGCGCTGACGACATCGTCGCCCCGGCCCGCCTCGACGCGGTTGTCGCCGCCGCCCGCGTAGATCGTGTCGTCGCCCTTGCCCGCCGTGATCCGGTCCGCGTCCCGGCCCGTCACCACGCGGTTGTCGCCGTCGCCCGCCGACACCGTGTTGCGACCGTCGCCGACCTCGATCCGGTCGTCGCCACGGCCCGCCGTCACGTCGTCCGACCCGCGACCGGCATAGACCTGGTTGTCGCCGCCGCCGACATCGATGTCGTTGTTGCCGTCGCCCGCACGCACCGTGTCGTCGCCGCGACCCGCCGTAACCGTGTCGGAACCCGACCCGGCGGAGACCTGATTGTCACCGTCGCCGGCCTGAACCCGGTTCGAGCCGTCACCCGCGTAGATCGTGTCGTCGCCC
>JANSYS010000057.1 GCA_024742275.1 Alphaproteobacteria bacterium
CGACGGATGCTGGGCCTCGTTGTCGAGAACCAGCCGCACGGCGCGCTCGCGCACTTCAGGGGAAAACTTGTTCGTGGTCTTGCTCATGATGCTCCACCCTACTCAGGAGTTGGAGCCTCCGGCAAACCCGGCGCGGTTCAACCGCGGGTTCAAATCCCTTAAACAGTCGTCATTTTTTATTGTGTTGAATCGGATTGCATGATTTCAATTGAATCGAGATCCAATTTTGGATTATCCAAATGAAAATCTAATAATGATGTAAAAATATCACACTATGGGGTTTGTTTTGGAGGCTTTGGTCTCTGCGCTTTGGGGGCGCCGCTTAGCAAGGTTTCCATGGCACTAGGCGCCATCGGGTTTAGGTGAACTTTGGATGTGATAGATTTGTTTGTTGATTAGGTTCGTTTAGCGTCCACATGCTTTGCAGCACAGATCGGCTTCATCGAAAGCTTCAATGAACGCCTGTGGGACTAGCGCCTAAAGGCGGCGGTGGCCTTCCTACCCGAATTTGATCGGCCGCCTCCGTCCTCTGGCAGTGCGCCGAGAATCGTTGCCGAAGCACTGGATGAGCCTCGGGTCTTCCGGCGGCATGAGGGGATGGTCAACGGTTCGGTCAGCCATTGAATGAAGGTTGAGTGGTCCATGGAAGCCGCCGCTCTTTGTGCGATTTCTGGCTGGCTGAGGTGCATGGATACAATGATGTGGGCGGTCGGGTGACGCTGGCGTCTGTGCAAAATGTTACCCGGTTGGTACCCAGATTCTTCTTGGCGAAAAAATTTAGTCCGCCAGAGTTCTATAACCGATTGTTATAGTTTGATAAAAGTGGTGCCGGCAGCAGGACTTGAACCCGCGACCCCCTGATTACAAATCAGATGCTCTACCAGCTGAGCTATACCGGCACGATTGCGTTTCTGCGCACTTCCCGTGCCGTCGTCAAGCCTCGCCTCGGATGGCGGCCGAACGGCGTGCGATCAGGCATGAGGATGCTCCCGGATCCAGTGCTCGGCGATTGCGCGCCGGCCTGTGACCCAGATACCGCCTTTTTCCTGTATGTAGTCGAGCAGTCTTGCGAGCCCGGCTGCCCGCGACGGATGGCCGATCAGACGAAGGTGCAGGCCGCAGGACATCATGCGGGGGCTTTCGGCACCTTCCTCCCACAGCATGTCGATCGCGTCCTTGACGAAGGTGAAATAGTCGCCGGCGGTCGGAAAATGATTGCGGGAGAACTTGCTGTCGTTCGTCGCCAGCGAGTACGGCACGACCAGGTGGGGCTGACCGGCCACCTCCGTCCAATACGGCAGTTCGTCGGCATAGCTGTCGCTGTCGTAGAGGAAGCCGCCATGCTCGACGACGAGGCGACGGGTATGGACGCTCGGCCCGTGGCGACAGTACCAGCCGGCCGGCGTCTCGCCCGTGGTCCGTTCGAGGCTCTCGACCGCGCGGGCGATATGGTCGCGCTCCTCGTCCTCGCTGAGTTGGAAGTGGTTCACCCAGCGCCAACCGTGGCAGCAGATATCCCAGCCGCTTTCGCGGATCGCCGCGGCCGCCTCGTCGTTGCGTTCCAGAGCGAGGGCGCAGGCGTTGACGGTGAGCGGCAGGTTGCGTTCGGCGAACAGACGGTGCAGGCGCCAAAAGCCGACGCGGGTGCCGTACTCGTACATCGACTCCGCGGCAAGATCGCGGGACCCCGGCGCGTTGGGGCTGTCGGGCGAGTCGGTCAGGCTGCTCTCGGAAAATCCGTCGCCGTCGGGGATCGAGTACTCCGATCCCTCCTCGTAATTCATTACGAAGTTGATCGCCAGCCTGGCGCCGCCGGGCCAATTGGCGTGCGGCGGCGTGCGGCCGTACCCGACCATGTCGCGATCGAGATGCGGTTGCAGGTTGGGATCGCCCCCGGTCTCCGCGCCGTTTCCGGACTCTCCGCTCAAACGATCCTCGCCTCGGCCAGCTTCCGCTGCAGATCTCGCAGCCGGGACGCACGTTCGCCTTTCTGGCTGGCGCCGTCCAGATAGCTGTCGAGGAAATCGGGCCGTTTCATAAGCTGCTGGGCGGCGGCACGGGCCCGGTCCGCATTCTCGCCATCCGTGAAGGCGCCTTCCCGGCAGAGGTCGAGCACCCGCATCAGCCGCTCCGCCGCCGAGCCGCTGCCGTCGTTGAGCTTTTCGAGCAGTCGAGTGCTGTTCAGCAACCCGGTCTGCGTCTGTTCGACCTGGCGGGCCATCCGATCACGAGCCCGCCCGGTAATGCCGGATGTGGCAAGCGCACGGTGAAGGGCACCGAGAGCCTTGATCTGCTGGCGCACCGAGAGGCCTTCCGGGACCAGCTTCGTCTCGATCTGCGGTTGGCCCATGAGCTCGACCACATACTGCTCCAGGTAGCCGCGAGCGGTCTCGCCGAATACTTTCCTGTGGAGCGAGACGGCGCGCATCACCCGCTCGCCGACGCTCCGCGTGCCCTGCATGAGCATGTCGATGGTCTGGTCGGAGAGCGACCGAGCCAGGCGTCGTTCCAGCGCCTCCTGGGTGGCTTCGCCGCCGATCAGCGCGCCGTCCAGCATCAGTCGCTCGCGAAGCTCGACGACGAAACCGATCTCGTCGGAAAGGCTCTTGTTTGTCATCTTGTCCGAGCCCGCGACCAAACGGACCACATGGCCGGCCAAAGCCGTCCGGGTGCCGGGCATCGGCGCGCGCGTCAGCAACTTGTAGAACGGCACCGCCAGAGACGCCTTCGGCGGCGCATCGGTCGGCTTGGCGGCGCCAGTGACCAGCGGCAACAGGGTGTCGACGCCGTCCCCGGCGGTGGCGAAGTCGCCGACGACGTCCGCCAGCGCATCGGCCGCCCGAAGGAGTTCGGAGAGCAACATGTCAATGCAGTTCAGGGCCGGACCTTCGGCGGCTGCTGCGCCGATCTGCAGCACCGAGTCGATCTTGTCCTTCCAAGTCTTCTTGTCGGCGAGGCCGGCGGACAGCCCGCACATGATGCGGAAAGCGAAGTCAGCGTTGTCTTCTCCGGCGGCGGGGAGCAGCAGGCTGACGGCGCTTTCCGGCGTGATGGGCTGCGGGTCCAACTCCTCGACCCGCGCGACCATGTCCAGCTTCGCCTGATCGACGATGTCCCAGAGCCGACGAATGCGCTCGCTCACCGGGACGCTCATGCCCCGGACCTGCCAGCTTGCGGTCTTCTGGACCGCCTGCATGGCGCTGGTGCCGCTGTTCATGAGGTCCGCCTGGTGCCGCGGATTGTACAGCAGTTCAATGGGCGTGAGTTTCCGGGGGCCCAGATAGGTCGAGCAGGCCCGCGTGATGACCTCGCGCGCATCGGCCGAGAAAAGATCGGTCGGCTCCTCGCATATCGCGGATTTCGCGACATCGATGTCCTCGCGTGGCGTGAACATCATACTCTTTTCCGCCCCCAATTGATTCGGGCCAGGATCGAAACGGTTGAAACCGACCCTGGCTAGTCCCCACTGCTCCAAGTGTCCAAGATCGGGTTTAGAATCCGATATCGGCGTTTCGGTTATCGCTCAAAAACGTTCTTGAAAGGTTAACCTACCTTTCGCGAGGGAGCGATAGCGGCGTGATGTAGGGCGATGGCCGCGGCGGCGGAAACGTTGAGCGAGCGGATCGGCGCGTGGGTCGGAAGATGGACAAGCTGGTCGCAGGTCTCGCGCGTGAGCCGTCGCAGGCCGTCGCCCTCTGCGCCCATGACCAGGGCTGTGCGGCCGGAGAGGTCGAGGCTGTGGAGCGGATCGGATCCCTCCTCGGCGAGGCCCACGCACCAGAAGCCCGACTCCTGGGCGGTTCGCAGAGCCCGCGCCAGATTGGTCACCCGGACCAGCGGCGTGACGTCCAGGGCCCCCGACGCAGCTTTTGCCACGACGGCCGTCACCTGGGGAGTGTGGCGATCCTGGACGATCAGTCCGTCGGCGCCGAACGCGGCGGCCGAGCGAAGCACTGCCCCCAGATTGTGCGGATCCGTGACTTGGTCGAGAACCATCAGGATCGCCTGCGGGCCGGCGGCGTCGAGCACCTCCTCAAGCGCCGTGTCCGGTAGCGGGTCTCCCCGGACGACGACCCCCTGATGCACCGCGCCCTCGCCGAGAAGGGCGTTGATGTCCGCCGGGTCGACCACGCGCGGGGCGGGCAGCGCGGCGCGGCGTTCCTCCGACTGCCCGGCGATCGCCGCCGCCACGGTCTCCGCCGCCTCCTCGCTGCACAAGATCTCTCGAACACGACGCCGAGGGTTGGCGAGTGCGGCGAGAACGGCGTGCCGGCCGAACAGCAAGGAAGGGTCGACTGAAACCCGGCCGGCGTCGCGCGGAGACCGTCCCTGGCCGCCGTTGGCGTATCCTCCGGCACGGTCGCGGCCGGAGGTCGAAGAGGCGCCGACGCGGGTCGGGCGTCCGGGATGTTTTCGTTTCGCCATGGCTATGCTAGAGTTTCCCTCGGTTGCGAGACGACAGGCCGCCCGGATTACCGATGAGCGGAATTTTTGTCGTGTTCTTCGTTGACAAACGGTCGCGAATTAACATAGTTCGCACTCCCTCTGGAACGGGGCTTACGGAAGAGAGCTTGCGATCCGATCCATGGTGGGGTGGCCGAGTGGTTAAAGGCAGCAGACTGTAAATCTGCCCGCGTATGCGTACGTAGGTTCGAATCCTACCCCCACCACCACTCGCTGACCGGATCGCGACCGACCGAACAGCCTTCAGGGGACTTAGTTTTTCCGGCATCTCCAGGATGCCTCCACGATGCAGCCGACGGGAACGACGAGAGATGGCCAAGGAGAAATTCGCGCGGACGAAGCCGCACTGCAATATCGGGACGATTGGTCACGTCGACCACGGTAAGACGACGCTGACGGCGGCGATTACGAAGACGCTTGCGGAGTCTGGTGGGGCGACGTTC
>JANSYS010000053.1 GCA_024742275.1 Alphaproteobacteria bacterium
GGCGCGACGGCGCAACATCGGGGCTTGGGGGTGGATTGGCCGGGTCCCTATTCGGAACCTTTCGCCTCGCGAGAGAGTTCGGCCTGCGGGTCGATCGAAGCGGAGCAGATCCGCCCAGAAGCTTCGGACAACCGAAGCCAACGAGCCCTGCCGAACGAACTCCTGGTCGGCGCGGCTCCGCCCGGATCTCAAGCTCCAGGGCACTTCGCCGTCCAAGGCCAGCCCGCCACCGAAGCCAGACGAACGGGAGACCCTGTTCGGCTCGCACGAACCCGTTCTTTCCCGAACTCCCAAGGAATCGGGTCGCCGAGTCTTCGAGGCGCCTGCAGCACAACTCGCCGACTGGGCAGAATCCGATTTCAACGGAGTCGCGGGGTCGCGCCGTCTAACGGATCAGCCCATAACCTGCAGACTTCGCCGGCCAGGCCTGATCGAGGTATGGCGATCGTAGCCCAGCGGCACAAGCGGCCTTGGGCGCGTTAGCGCCAGGAGGCCGCGGAGCCCCGTTCCCTACTCGGCCAACTGTCTGTCAGGTTCAGGGGCTTGTTATACGGCGGGCGCGATTCAGATGTTCCATAGATCAGTCGAACATTCGCAGAGCCCAGTACATCAGAAACAGGCCGACTACGACGAACGTGAACCGCGCGGCGGTTTCGGGCACACCGAAGCCGAAGATCGCGATTCCCGGATTCCACTCAAGGAAGATCCCCGTCATCACAGCAGCCACGCCGGAAAATCCGAGTCCGAACGGCGTCCGGAGGTTGTTCGGAGGTTGTTCGGAGGATTGGATGACATCCGGACCAGCGCGGCAACCGGGATTGGAGCGTCTGCCGTATAACGGATCAGCCCATAACCTGCAGGGATCGCCGGCGCCCCTGGGACGAGCAGATCAAGTTCGTCGCCAGAATACCACGAGCGGCCTTCCCGGCGAAGCCGGGATGAGGCCGCGGAGCCCACTCCCAGATCGGCCAACGCCCTGTCAGGTTCAGGGGCTTGTTATGCGGCGTGATCTGGCGGAGCCTCCGGGTTTGGAGGTCTCGATTTGAGAGTCCTAGTGTCTTGCTTGCTGGCAGTTGGCTGCATGGCTTCAGTCGCTCCGCTTGAGCCTGAGACCCTCGTTTCGTGTGAGCAGGCGGAAGAACAGAATCCGGCAGTCGCCCGCAACCGGCTCGAGGAGCTGCTTCTACAATCGTCAGATCGCGCGACTGAGCTGGAGCGTGCGTCTCAGGCGCTTGAGTCGGGATCAGCGACGCCGAAAGAGGTTGACGAAGCTGGACTTGCGCTCGGCCAGGTGCTGGGAGCCGCCCTCACCTACTGCATCTGCCACGCCGAGCTTTCGGAATCGGAAGACTGCGAAATCCTCAGAAGTGAGTTGTCCTGGGCGCTCGAGTAGCGGCGGTCGGGATCATGCCGCATAACGGATCAGCCCATAACCTGCAGACTTCGCCGGCGCAGACTGATCGAGGTATGACGATCGTAGCCAATCGGCACGAGCGGCCTTGGACGCGAAGCGTCAGGAGGCCGCGGAGCCCCGTTCCCAGCTCGGCCAACTGTCTGTCAGGTTCAGGGGCTTGTTATACGGCGTGACTACCAGCACTCACCGATAACCAGCGGGTGGGAGACTACGGGAATACCGTCGTGCGAGAGGTATTGTCGGCTGGACGAGCATTCGTGGGCCACGTCGCGCATGAATAGGGTTTTGAACGAGGTCTCACCGGATTCAATTCGGGCGACGCGCTCATCGAGCGCCCGATACACGATCAAGCGGTGGCTGCTCGGACTGAATTCGTGCGTGAGAACTCGGTCCCCATCAGTCGAGACCACAAAGAGGGGCGAGATACTCCGGGTTCGAGGCTTGAACTTCCCGGTGGTCTGAAAATGTTCGACGTAGCGCCGAACTTGGGATTCCCCGAGCCAGATTTCTGCACCGCCGAACTCGAAGAAGACTGTTCCGCCGTCGTCTGGGGTACGAAACTCGACCGGCACCCCGGAGCCTGACGCCGCAATCGGTCCGCATCCGAGTACAGCGGCTACGCAGAGCGCGATCAGGGCAGAGCGCATCATGTCATGCCGTATAACGGATCAGCCCATAACCTGCAGACTTCGCTGGCGTGGACTGGTCGAGGTACGGCGATCGTAGCCCAGCGGCACGAGCGGCCTTGGACGCGAAGCGTCAGGAGGCCGCGGAGCCCCGTTCCAAGCTCCGCAAACTGTCTGTCAGGTTCAGGGGCTTGTTATACGGCGTCGTCGTAGATTGTCCGCTCAAAGACGGACGTAGAACGCTCGAACCAGCAGGACGGCTGCCACGACGAGTCCGCCTAGAAATCCGAGTCGCCAACCTTGCTGCTGAGCTGAGAAGATCGTCGTATGACGCTCGCGGGGCTCAAGGAACATCGCTGCGAGATGAGCGAGGCCATTGAGGGACAGAAATATCGCGAGATACCTCAGGAGGATGGCGACGGCCGACTCGGGATGAGAACTGCCTGCTGGAAGCGCTCTCGACACTTCGAGCAACACGTTCGGCAGAATCACTACGGAAACGAACGCGGAGAAGACCACGAGAAACTCGGAGGAGGCGCGAAGCCCACCTTCGTCGCGGTTGGGATCAGTCGTCATGGCAGCGCGGGAGATGCCGTATAACGGATCAGCCGATCACCTGCAGACTTCGCCGGCGTGGACTGGTCGAGGTACGGCGATCGTAGCCCAAAGGCACGAGCCGCCTTCCGCGCCCTCGGCGCGGAGCTAGGCGGCGGAGCTCCGTTCCCAACTCGACAAACTGTCTGTCAGGTTCAGGGGCTTGTTATACGGCGTGACACGAACAAGCGTGAGCTGCGCGTAGCATCAGTTGATCAGCGTCATGTGCCTGGACACAGCTCGTCCGTTTCGGATCAGAACGAGGCCCTGCCAGCCAGAAAGTCGATCCCAGCAGGCGCTCGGCGACGAGATTCGCCGGATCTCGTCGCCGGGTTGGATAGTTGCTTTGAACTCTCGCCATCTCTTGTTCGCGAAGCCAAACGGAACCATCGGCACATCTTTACGAGCGTGAGGAAGCTCGGCGTATTCACGGAGCGATTCGAGCTCTTCGGCCTCGATTTCAGACACCGACAGCGGGTCCGAGATGGACCAGCCAAGCTCTCGTGCGTCAAGCAGCTCGTCGATCGAGCTGCCGTGGTGGGCGCAGACCGATTCTGACGCGCCGGAGCACGCGAGTAGGATGGGCGCTAGCGCTGCGAGTAGGGTAAGTCGCGTCATGCCGTATAACGGATCAGCCGATCACCTGCAGACTTCGCCGGCGTCGACCCGATCAACAGACGGAGATCGTAGCTCATCGGCACGAGCGGCCTTGAGCCCGAAGGGCCAGGAGGCCGCGGAGTTCCGATCGGAACTGGGCCAACTGTCTGTCAGGTGCAGCGGCTTGTTATGCGGCGGGCGTTAGGCACCCGTAAGCTAGCGGACACCGCCACAGTCGTAGGATCCGGAGTAGCTCGAGCCCAGAACAGAGAGGTTGGGACCAACGTCGCCTAGTAGAAAGGCAACGAGCAGGCACCCCGCATCGCCAGGCTCCTCCGGCGGCTGAAATCTCCACCGTCGGATCGAATCAACAACGGCATCGCCGTATTCGGCCGGAAGATCGCTTGCGACCACGTATGGTCTTTCCGGCTCGCCGCCAGAATCGAGATCGAATCGCGCGAAGACCACACCCGTAGTCGGCTGTATCTCCGGGACTGAGGGCCAAGTCGGATTCGATCGAACCAGTGGAGACTCCGGGCCGAAATAGATCGCAACGACCGAGCTGGCCTGGCTTGGGCTTACCCGTTCACCGGGCGCGGCGCAGGCGAGGATCGCAGCACAGAGGACGAATAGTCGAGCAAGCATTGTCGCGCCGAAGCCTGCCGCATAACGGATCAGCCGCTCACCTGCGGAGTTCGCCGGCGCCGACTCGATCGAGGTACAACGCAGCGTAGCCCAACGCCCCGAGCGGCCTTGGGCCCAAAGGGCCAGGAGGCCGCGGAGCCACGTTTCCGGCTCGGCCAACTCTCCGTCAGGTGCAGCGGCTTGTTATACGGCGGCGGAGGCCTCGCGGCGCACTTCCACCTGGACAGCAACGAGGCCCACGAGAAAGGCGAAGTTGATCGCTATCAACAAGACGGACCGAAGCTCAGCCGGAAAAACTCGGACCACAAAAGGAACCATCGAAATTCCCATCCCGAATGTCGCCGACGCCGTCGCTACGTAGAGGCCTACGAATCCCCACCAGCGGCCGTCAGGGACTCCAGAGAATCCGAATACACAGCCAAGTAGAAAGGCACCCGTGAAGGCAACGGCGGCGGCGCTTGCAACATCAACCACCGGGAGCGTCAAAAACACCGCGGAACGGGCGTGCGAGACGAGCAACAACAGCGTGCTCAGCGCGTAGGCGCTTCGAATCAGGGCGGTTCGATCTCTGCGCATACGGAGCTGCCGTATAACGGATCAGCCCATAACCTGCAGACTTCGCCGGCGTGGCCTGATCGAGGTATAACGATCGTAGCCAATCGGTACCGAGCCGTCTTTTCGCGCGTCAGCGCGAATTTGGACGGCGGGCCCCCGACCCAACTCCGCCAACTGTCTGTCAGGTTCAGGGGCTTGTTATGCGGCGTCCAGCGGCACCGCCTACATAGAATGCCGGGTGATGTCGAAGGGCGCCCTCATCTCCTCGGGCTGCACAGGCGGCGGTCTATACAAGCCGCCATAGAACAACGGCCCGAAAATGGGAATCACGAGAAGAAATGTCCAGCGAAGCTTTCGACTGACCGGGTCAGGGCGTCGCCAGAGGCGGACCGCACAGATGATCGACAGGGCCCAGGAAACACCACAAAGCACTACGAGATCGAGGAACATGGCACGACGCCTCGTGGATGCCGCATAACGGATCAGCCCATAACCTGCAGACTTCGCCGGCGCCGGACTGATAGAGGTACGGCCATCGTAGCCCAGCGGCACGAGCGGCCTTGGACGCGAAGCGTCAGGAGGCCGCGGAGCCCCACTCCCAACTCGGCAAACTGTCTGTCAGGTTCAGGGGCTTGTTATACGGCGTGAACGGGGCCTAGAAGACTCCGAGAAGTCCACCAACGACAGCGACCTGCACGACCGTCGTAGCCACGCAGAGCACCGAAAGAACAGGATCGCCCAGGCGAAAGTGGTCTACGCCCGTAAACCGAAGCCAGCGGAGCCCCTTCGAGAACGAATCGGACGCGGGGACCACCACGACGCGCCCGCCTCCCAGGCGTTCAAGTTCCTCGGGATGGCGGGCTTCGACGCGAGACTCGACAAGTCCCATCAGCGCCAGTCCAGCGAAGACGAGTACGAAGAAGATGAGCGGGCGGCCGATCTCGTCTAGGTGGTAGTTCATGCCGTATAACGGATCAGCCCATAACCTGCAGGGATCGCCATCGAGCCCGGGCCGAGCAGATCAAGTTCGTCGCCAGAGTACCACGAGCGGCCTTCCCGGCGAAGCCGGGATGAGGCCGCGGAGCCCACTCCAATCTCCGCCAACGCCCTGTCAGGTTCAGGGGCTTGTTATACGGCGGGCCGGCGGGTTAAACGAAATCGTGACTCTCCAAGCGCCGAACTCACTCGTGAATTCCTCGATCGAGAGATTCCAGCCGGATTCCCACATGATTGCGCCGGACATGAGATCCGGGTCGCTTTTCGTTCCGAACAATCTGCTTCGCTCGGCGAACTCTTGCCGATCTCGAGCGTTCGTGTCGTCGTACATCGCCTTTCCCAAGGCTCGCTCGAGCTCGTCGCGAATCTCTAGATAGTGGTTTCGCGCCTGCCTCTCCGCGGCGAAACCAAGGATGAGGATCTGGCGAGTGATCGTTCCGTTCTCGCACCAATAGGCGGCCTGACTAGGCGGGTCGCCTTCTGGGTCTCGAACGAAGTACGACGGGTCGCCGAGTGAGTCGTCGATCTCGGCTCCGCGCGCGCGAAGGGCCGTCAGATAGGCGTCGCACTCGTCGCCCGGCTCGGCTCCAGGGAGAGCGGCGGCAACGCTCGGCCAGAGCGCGACGAGCACGGCGATCAGGGCACTCATGTAGGCCTGCCGTATAACGGATCAGCCCATAACCTGCAGACTTCGCCGCCATGGTCTGATCGAGGTACACCGATCGTAGCCCAGCGGCACAAGCGGCCTTGGACGCGAAGCGTCAGGAGGCCGCGGAGTCCACTCCAAGCTCAGCAAACTGTCTGTCTGGTTCAGGGGCTTGTTATACGGCGGACGCGCTATTCGCATTCGATCAGCGAGAAATCGCGTCCGCAGTAGTGATCGCCGCATACCTCCCCAAGCAAATGCGAGCGCATCCAGCCGGGCGGGCACTCACTTGCACCGGTCTCCGAGACATTCAGCGGCTTTGTCACTTCGAGGACGTAGCTCTCGTCAGGTAGCTCGAGCTCTATCGCGGCCATCGACTGCAGCGCCGCATCTCTGCATTCGACGGTCTCGCAAGCGCGAGCTTCCTCCCAGAAGGGGCGAGTTCTCTCCCTGTGAGCACGCTCGAGACACACGCGAACCACCGTCGCCGGCGGAACTGGATCATCCCAGTCCGTATTCGGCTGCCAGGGGCACGCGAAAGGATTCTCTTGACTAGCTACGCAGTTAGTCAGAAAGATCAGAAGCACTGCGAGTCCGAGTAGACGCATACAAGCTCAAGCGTCTGCCGTATAACGGATCAGCCGATAACCGGCGGGGATCGCCGGCGTCGCACCGATCGAGAAGATCAAATTCTACGCCAGGTGAGATAAGCCGCGCTCTCCGCGCGATTGAGCGAGGAGTTTGCGCGGCGGAGGTCGCTTCAGACTCGTCAAACGCCCTGTCCGGTTCAGCGGCTTGTTATACGGCGCGACGGCGCAACATCTGGGATCGGAGGTCGATTGGCCGAGTCCCTATTCGGAGCCGACTTCCGATCGGAAGCGGCCGGCCTGCGGGTCGACCGAAGCGAAGCGGATCCGGCTCATCGCATCGGACAACCGAGGTCAACGAGTCCTCTCAAACGAGCGCCTGGCCGCGACGGGCTCCACCTAGATCTCAAGGCCAACCAGGCCACACCGGACGAGCCACCAAGCTACTTCGAGTCCCGAACTCCCAAGCCCCAGTCGGCGAGTCTTCGAGGCGACCAGCCACGCTCGTCGGCAGCACGGCAGAAACCCGCCTCTTCCGAAGTCGCGGGGGAGCGCCGTATAACGGATCAGCCCATAACCTGCAGAGTCCGCTCAAAGGGTTCGTCGACAGCATACACCGTCGACGCCAGGGGGCACCGAGCGGACTTTTCGCGCGTCAGCGCGAATCGAGGCCGCGGGGCCCGTCACAAACTCGACAAACTCTCTGTCAGGTTCAGGGGATTGTTATGCGGCGGAACGCCTTTCACCTTAAAATTCTCTACTTCGGCCGGGTGAGGAGTCGAAGGAACATCCAGATTGCATGCACGATTTGGAGCGAGAACGAAGCTACGAGAACCCAGAGAACTTTCGGAAATAAGGCAACCCAGCCGTAGAGCACGGTTGCTAGCGCAACAAGAAAGGTCGAGAGATAAATGACCCACGGATCCGCGACAGAGTTCGGCTGTCTGAAGTCCCGAATCGCGGGTACCACGACCCAGACATAGAGCGGAAGGCAAGCGACGAGACTGACGGCCGCGGCGACCCGAGTAGCTCGCGCTAGCGCCGGATCGCCGACGGAGGCGGCGACGAAGGCAAGGCATCCGACCAAAACGATTGTAGGCAGGCCCACGATCGCGCGAATCCGACCTCGGTCGAGTACTCCGAAGTCGCGATCTCTACCGGCCAACGCCGAGGCGACACCCGCGAGACCGGCAAGCGCTACGGAGATCTCGGCGAACAGCACAATTGCGTCGTTCGGGCTCATCGTGAGTTCTGCCGCATAACGGATCAGCCCATAACCTGCAGACTTCGCCGGCCAGGCCTGATCGAGGTACGGCGATCGTAGCCCAGCGGCACGAGCGGCCTTGGGCGCGAAGCGCCAGGAGGCCGCGGAGCCCCGCTCTCACCCCGGCCAACTGTCTGTCAGGTTCAGGGGCTTGTTATACGGCGGGTCGGCAGACTCGAGAGAGGTACCGAAA
>JANSYS010000065.1 GCA_024742275.1 Alphaproteobacteria bacterium
GTTTATTTTCAAAATTATAAATATAAATATAAGCATAATAGCTTTTTTTATTACATTTATATAAATGTAATAAAAAAAGCTATTATGCTTATATTTATATTTATAATTTTGAAAATAAACATTAAATAAATTATATATAATTTATTAATTAGTTTAAATTTATGCCAACGTTAACTCAACTTTCAATTAAATTTAAGGGAAGAAAACGTAAATTACATAAAGATCAAACAAAAGCTTTGGCAGGGGGACCACATCGTTTTGGTGTCGCTATTAAAGTTTATACAACAAGTCCAAAAAAACCTAATTCAGCAGTAAGAAAAGTTGCTAAAGTAAAATTAAGTACAGGAAGAAAGTAATTGTGGGTATTCCGGGACAAGGTCATAATGTAAAGGTAAATACGCCAATTATGATCCGAGTGGTAGAATGAATGATGTGCCAGGAGTACGTTATAAAATTATACGAGGAAAATTAGGTGTAAGTACTAAAGAAAATTTTAAACGAGTAAGGCGCCGTTCGAAATTTAATTTAAAAAAAGATGACTCAATGAATTATTAAATGGCTTTATATAAAAAGAATTTTAAGCGTAAGATTTTTTTATTTAGAAGAAACCAAACTGAAAAATCTGTTGTAACAACTCATTATCGTAAATTAATTAATCGTTTGCAGCGTAAAGATTCACGAGTAGATATATAAATTTTTTTTATAAATTTATGAGAGAACATAAAAAAAAAGTTAAAAATTTATGTAAATGGAAATATGGGTCTTCTAATTTTACTAAATTACCATTAAAAATAAACTACTTACTTTTCCTGATATAATTAGGTCCGTTTTTGGAATGATTAGTTTAAAGTTAGAGTTACGTTTTAGAAAATTTCGTAAAAAAGAAATTTTAGTGCCTGTTCCAATAGCACCTTGGAGAGGACTTCGTTTAGGTTTAACTTTATTATTAAAAAATGCAGCTAATAGAATTCAAAAGATAAAAATTCATCGTAAACATGAATTTTTAAATAAATTATTAATGGAAGTTTGGGAAACATATTATAGTATTAGTTTAACGGCTAAAAATGTAATTGAATTTACTGATAAAGTACTTGATAATAACGAAAATTTTAGGTCTACACAATTTTTTCCTGTTAAGATGGAGCGACGTGATGTTCTTTCACAAATTATAAAAAATAAAACTATAGAGACAAAAGTAACAACAAAAAAAATTTTAGATAATGTTAAAAAATTAAAGGCTAGAACAGCTAAAATCAAATATAAGTCTAAAATATTAAAACGGTTTAAACGTTTGAGATATAAATTGTGGCAAGCAAAACGCTTTTTAAAACCTTGGTCACGTACTAAAAAAAAAATTATACGGTCACTCAAAAAAAAACGAACTAAAGTTAGAAATAAGTCTTAGATTAAAAAAACATATTTATAAGAAATTTACTGCTCGTCTTTTATCAAAAGGGGGGCGTAATCGTATGGGACGAATAACTTTAGCACATAGAGATCAAATTGTGCTTTAAAGCGTAGATTTTTAAATGTTGATTTAAAATATTCAATTTTTAATTTAAGTTATGTTTTATTACAAATTAGGTCAGCACCATCACGAACCGCACATGTTGGTTTAATTTTATACAAAATGGTGTTTTTTCATATATTTTAGTTGAAAATACAGTTACACTTGGAACCACGTGGTCTTATGGTTTTTATAGAACGTTAAAAAAAGGTGATTATTTAAAATTATTACGAATACCGGAAGGATCTTCTATTTATAATGTAGAGATCAAGGTAGGTTTAGGAGGACAATTTGGACGTTCAGCAGGAACATCTATTAAAATTATTAATAAATTCCCAAATAAACAATATAAAATATTATTACGATTACGATCAGGAGAAGAATATTTAGTTAATGCTAATTGTTGTGCAGTTATAGGAGTATCATCTAATAGAAATCATTGGTTAACTAAATTTGGTTCTGCAGGTAAAAAAAGGTTATTTGGTTTTAGATCTTGTGTTCGAGGAGTAGCTATGAATCCAATTGATCATCCACATGGTGGTAAAACACATGGGGTGCTCCATGTAGAACTCCTAAAGGACTTTTAACAAAAGGTGTTAAAACACGTAAAAATGTTATTTCTAAAAAAGTTATTTTTAAAAGACGTCCTAGAAGAATTGATTGTTTTATTAAAATTAAACGTTATGCCTTGGAAAAAAAGTAAAAAATGACTTATTCTTTTGAAAAAAAAAAAAATAGACGATTAAAATATACTTCAAAGTATAATGTAAAATTATACAAAAAATGTTTGAGTTTTAAGTTACTTAATTTTTATAGAAATGAAGATCAACCAAATTTAATTAGAACACAAGATAAATCAGTTCCTTTAAAAATAATTAAACGTATTTATGCACGAAAAGAACGTATTCCTTTTAGATTATTACGGTTTTTCCATTAATGGATTATGATGCTTATATTTCTATGGGTGTAAAGTTTTTAATTTCTAAGAAATTAGGAGTTTATAATGGTAAGTTATCAAACCTATTAATGTACATAGAGGACTTATTGAAGTAACAATCCGTACTTTATTTTGTTTTGGAGAATTAATTTTTACAAGAGCACGTTATAAATTTAAAAAAAAAAAGAAAAAGAAAAAATAAAAATAAATGGGACATTTAATTAATCCTATTTCATTACAAATTAAATATCATGGTTCTTGGAAAGTGTCTTGGAGTCAATATTTAAGGAAAGATTTTGGTTTTTTTTTCTTTATTGACCAATATTTTAAAAATGTTCTTCAATCAATACTGTATTTAAAAACTTTTTTAATAAATTTTTTTTTTTTGAAGTTAAATATTTTATTAAAGATAATGTTATCTTTTCTTTTTTTCATTTAAATTTATTCGAAAAACTAAATTTAAATATTATTGGTTTTATAGACATTATAAATATAAATTTAGTAGACGGCGTAAATTATACAAGCTTAAGACTAGACGTTACAATTTATTTTTAAAAGTAAAAGGAAAGGAAAGTTTTACTACATATTCGTTAAAACGTAAAGGTAAATTTTATAGGAAATTACATATGGCTCAGATCTTTTTTAAAAAAATTGTTATAAATGCTGCTAATAAATTTCGACCATATGAATTACACTTACAACAAGTGCTTATTTCTTTTAAAACTAGTAATTTTAATGTTGGTTTTTTCAAATATAAATCATTTAATAAATATTTATTAAATGATTTATATTTGAAA
>JANSYS010000037.1 GCA_024742275.1 Alphaproteobacteria bacterium
GCGGCGGCCAGGCCTCGCTCTCCCGAAGGATCCGGAAGGCATGGCCGGCGTGGTCAACAGTTTTGGTCATTTGCGACCTTTCCTTCCTTTTGAAGCAGCAAGCGCCGCCTTGGCTGCGACCGCTGAGAGCTTGTGCAGATACGCCTCGTGGGCCTCTTTTTGTGGGACCTCGGCATACCAATCGGTCGTCGTCCGGAGCGAAGCGTGACCCAGGAGGCTGCTGACCAGAGGCAATTGCGCTGGATCCTGTTCGAGGATCAGCAGGCCAACCACGTGGCGGAATGCATGCGGGTTAATGACGATCCCGGCGGCTTTCTCAGCCCTCGCTTTGAGGGTGGTCGAAAAGCACCACGGACTCCGGGGCGACTGCCCCTCGCCTGGGAAGAGCCAGCAGTTATCGGCATCCGCGCCAACCCGTTTTGCCAGTTGCGGGCGGACATGAGTGACGAACAGCCTGATCAGCTCGGTCGTTTCTGGCGAAAACTCAGCGACCACATCGGTCCGCTCCGTCTTTGTCTCGATAGCCGGCACGTGGAGCCGTGCCGGCCGCTTTCTCGTTGACGGCAGGAAGAGGGTCTGACGGTCGCCGCAGATCCGCAGCGAGCCCGCCAGGTTGGCGCGGCGCATCGGACACTCCATGAGGATCCGACACATGAGGGCGACGATCACGTCCACCTGTTCGGTTCGAGACAGCGATTGACCGGCCCGGATCCGCGGAAGGATCGGGCCCATCAGCTGCTGCGGCAGGCGGAAGAATGCGGCCTTGACCGCGTCAGCGCCTTCCCCTTGGAACTGCTCGATGACCCGCCGATGGCGCGGTCCGGTCCGGCGGCGGGACTTGATGTAGACGCTTTTGGGCTGGCCGGTTTCCGGGTCCAGAACCATACGGTCCACCATCGGGTCGACCGCGGCCCGCATCCTAAGCAGCGATGCAATGACGGCCGGATCGCTCTGGGTCGCTCGCGCCAGCGCGATCATCGCGGTCGCTTTACTCGCCAACGAGGAATTTTTTGGCATGTGATCGTCACCGTTCTGTTGGGCGCGCGAGATTTGCGCCTCCTCGGTCTGCGCGAGGAGGCGGGAGCAGCGGCCCAGAGTTAGAACATCGCCGACGGTTGTTGGTGACGCACCGTCGTTGAGCGCCATGTGGGCAAGCTGCAACCAGACACCTCGGTACGCCTTAAGAGTCGCTGATGCGTATCGCGGGACGCTCTGCTCGACCTGCTGATCGAGCAGGGCAAGGAACCGGTTCTTCTCCTCCGCCTGTGCTGGCGGCTTGCTGGCAGCATCGCCCCCCTTATACCGTCGATGTCGGTCTTCAAAGGTGTTCCAGAGCGCTTGGACCGCCGGGGGCAGGTCATTGAAGAACCGCCGCGTCGGCAAAATAGCTCCGGGCTTGGCCGGGGCGCTTAGCAAGACGGCGGGCCAGCCAGTGACAGATTGCGCCAGGGCGTTCCAGGCCTCGCACGCGCGCGCGATCATCATATGGGGCTTGTCGAGGCCGCGCTCGACCGCCTCCTCCAGGGTCGTTGAGACGAGGAACGGGTCGACCTCGATAGGTGCCAGGTTCAGCCTGGCTGCGGTGCGGACGAGGACATAAGCCCGCGCGACCTGATGCCCGTGGCCGCTAGCCCGCGCGGCCGCCACAAGATCGGCCCAGACTTCCGGCAGAACAACCTTGGCAATACGTCGGTCGAGAATCCGGGCAAGACGCAGAATCCGCGCCCGGAACGATCCAAAAGACTTCGGTGACATGCCCATCTCCGCCGCGCCGATCCTTTGAATCCGTTGATAGAGTGCACCCCTGGCGACCGGCAGAGAGGACAATCCCGCCGTCGACTTGAAGAGATGCTTCGCGAGCCGGCGGGCATCGGCGATGCAGCGCTCCATGCCCGTGATCTTGAGGCCGGCTACCTTCGCGATCTCAATAACGGAGACCGCGTCGGCGAGCGTGCAGGTCTCCGCGGCGAAGCGAGCGGCCAGCCCGGCCGGCAGGCGGTCCAACGACCGCAGGAGCTGCAGGGCGGTAACGCTGACGGTGTCAACCGATGCGCCCTTCTCGATCTGCGCCAACTCAGCGGCGAGGATCGACTTGGTCTCCGCGTCCAGCAGTCGATCGAAGATGGCGGCGAGGGTCTTGAGAGTGTGGATGTTGCTCATGGGTTTCTCCAGGGAGCGGTTGCGTTCGCCGCCGCGGCGCAACCGTTCCCTGGAGAGACCCAGGTTACCCTTCTTGCTGGCAGGCGAGGGATCCGAGGCCGCTTGGCCGGGCTCGGGAATCATGGCTTTTCACGCGAGAGAACAGACGAGTAGGCGCTGCGCTCGAGGCGGGTGATTTCACTGGCTGGGATGAGCCAGGCGCGCGCGATCATCTGGGCAGCCAGGTCGCCCCTCTTGATCATTCTTCGGACCGTTGCCGGCCTGCAGTGCAGGAGCGTTGCGACTTCGGCAACGGTGAAAAACCGTGGGTTCTCGGCCATTTCAAGGCCTCCCAACAGTGGTGGACAGACCACCATGCTGACGGGGGCGAGCGAAAATTCGCAACCGGCGCGCATTTTTTTCTTCCACCGGCGAGTGGCCCTCCTAGCTCTTGGATTAGCCAGACATCAGCTGCAGAGGAGGTAAGGGGACCGCGCAAGCGGCTACAGGCGGACTTGGCTCTCGACAGACGTAGAAGAGGATCGCGCCGCCGCCTTAAGAGCTCCAGCAGCTGATCGGCCGGCGGCCCAGAGGCCCGCGTCAAAGAGCCGCCGACACGCCAAGTCAAATTTTGGGCTTCCCCAATCAGACCCACAGGTCATCTGGAATAGCGCGTAACCCGCAAACTGCCACGATCTCGACCCGCTAAACCAAGTGCAGTCGAGGAATCGATATCCCAAACGGATACTGTGCCACACCAAGGAGAAATAAGATGAATATGGATAATGGTCAGCAAAAACCGGATAATGGTCTTCAGTCTTCCCTCTCGGCCCTCAAGCAAATCGAGGCTGCGTGCGCCGCTTTTACATTGCCGCAGGTCAATGACCTCTACGACCGTTTCTGGAACACTCAGAACAAGAATGGGCCGGATGAAACGCTCAAGGAAATGGCCAACGAATGCAGCTCGCAGGATTTTCTGCCCATTGTGCTGATGGCAAATCCGACTTACGCGCAGCATATCAAGGACCAGATTTGTGATGCTGCTGTCGATGTGCAAGCTGAGGAGTTGGGCCTCCCGAGCCATTACATCGACGGCCTTGTTTCCATTGAACCGCTGAATTGGATTGATGAGGGTCTTCTGGAGTTTTTGCCAGCATGGCTCGATCCGGGCGACGGAATGACGGCAATGTCCGCTGCGGCGAGCCGGTTCCTGGACGCTGGTATGCGAGAAACCAGGATAAAAGTGAACGTCAGCGGCGGATCAAAACTTATATCTTCTCTTGAGGACAATGAATTTTGGGAGTTCTTTGGCACTCCCTGTCCAAACAGAGAGCGCTACCTAAAAGCAAGATCTGCGCTGGTAAACGTTGTCGGCCCAGTCGAGTTCATCAAGCTCATGCTGAGGCGGAACAACTTTGCTGAAATGATTTCGGTTACAGAGAATAACTACGGACTGAATAACACACCGTATCGGACCGTACTTTGGCGTGCAACCTTTAGGATCTTGCATGAAAAACTGACGGAGCATGGTATTAGGACAACCTATTGTCCGGAGTTAACTTTCGACGAAGCGCTTCGGAATACTCTGTTGGAAAGGTGATGAACGGCGCTGCTAAGTGTAGTGCTGAATCCAATCAGCCATTGCAGACAGCAATCCTCTTGCAGCAGCATGCAGCGGCAGCAAGAAGGAAATCGCACTCGGGGCGGGTATCACTCAAACCTAACACTCTGCAGATTTTGAGAGAAGGCCCCCTTCTCCGGATGCCATGAGAGGCTACCTACTGGATGGAGAGGGCGTCCTCTCCAGGTGGAGCGCGACCAACGCCGTCACGTTCTGCTAAGCGCTTCTAGCGCGACAAATGGCGATTTGCCGACGGTTCTAGAGCAAAGCGGCTCCCTCAGACATCAGGGAGCCGCTCTGTCGACAGGCGGCCGCGGACGACGATCCCGGCCAAAGGTCATCGGCTGTATCCGTATCTCCTGCGCGGGATGAGGATCGACCGGCCGAACCAGGTCTGGTGCGCCGACATCACTTACGTTCCGTTGGCAAAGGGCTTCCTTTATCTCGTCGCCATCATGGACTGGTCGAGCCGCAAGGTGCTGGCGTGGCGGCTCTCCAACACCATGGAGGCGCATTTCTGCATCGATGCCTTGGAGGAAGCGCTGGAACGCCACGGGCCACCTGAGATCTTCAATACCGATCAGGGGAGCCAGTTCACGGCCTGGGCCTGGACGCAGCGCCTGAAAGACTTCGGCGTGCGCATCTCGATGGACGGGCGCGGGCGCTTCCTTGACAACATCTTCATCGAACGCCTCTGGCGGTCGCTGAAGTACGAGTGCATCTACCTGCACGCCTTCGTCGGCGGCAGCGATGCGCGCCGAGGCATCGAAGACTGGATGACCTTCTACAACCACCGACGGCCGCACACCGCCTGTGAACCGGCCTGCAAAAGTGACCCCGTAGCGGGGTAATCGGCGTGCAAATCTGACCCCCTTGCATTGATGTTGATGATGCTCCCGAGGCTATCGGGAGCAGGTTCGGGATGTTGGTCGTGGAGACGATTGCAAAGGTCCGTCGCGCATATTTTCAGGACAGGAAGTCGATCAAGCAGATCTGCCGGGAACTGCGCGTGTCGCGGAATACGGTGCGCAAGGTCATCCGGTCCGGCGCGACCGAGTTCAGCTATGAGCGCAGCATCCAGCCGCAGCCGAAGATCGGTCCGTGGCGGGGCGAACTCGACCGGCTGCTGGCGGAGAACGCGCAGAAGCCGAAGCGTGAGCGACTGACCCGTATCCGGATCTTCGAAGAGCTTAGGTCTCTCGGCTACGAGGGCGGCTACGATGCCGTGCGGCGCTACGCGGCCACATGGGCACGGTCGGCGCGCGAGGCATCGGCGGCGGCCTACGTCCCGCTGAGCTTCGATCCCGGGGAAGCCTACCAGTTCGACTGGAGCCACGAGATCGTTCTGATCGATGGTGTAACCACGACGGTAAAGGTTGCCCATGTCCGGCTCTGCCACAGTCGGATGGTCTTTGTCCGGGCCTATCCGCGCGAGACCCAGGAAATGGTCTTCGACGCCCACGACAAGGCCTTCGCCTTCTTCGGCGGCGCCTGCGCACGGGGCATCTATGACAATATGAAGACGGCGGTGGACACGATCTTCATCGGCCGTGACAGGGCCTACAATCGGCGGTTCCAGCAGATGTGCGGGCATTACCTGGTCGAGCCGGTCGCCTGCACACCGGCCTCGGGCTGGGAGAAGGGCCAGGTCGAGAACCAGGTGGGCGTGATCCGCCGGCGGTTCTTCGTGCCGCGGCCGCACTTCAAGAGCTACGCCGAACTCAACGCGTGGCTTCTGGATCGGTGTACCGCCTGGGCCAGGAGGCATCCCCATCCCGAGCTGCGCGACCGGACCACCTGGGAGGTCTTCGAAGACGAGCGGTCGAGCCTGGTACCCTATGCAGGCCCATTCAACGGCTTCCATGCCGTGCCCGCTTCGGTCTCGAAGACCTGCCTCGTCCGGTTCGACAAGAACCGCTACTCGGTGGATGCTCGCGCTGTCGGTCGCCCGGTCGAGATCCGTGCCTATGCGGAGCGCGTGGAGTTCTGGCAGGACGGAAAGATCGTCGGCGAACATGGGCGCGCCTTCGGCCGCGACAAGGCGATCTACGACCCGCTGCATTACATTCCGGTGCTCGCCCGCAAGCCTGGCGCGCTCAGGAACGGCGCGCCCTTCAAGGATTGGGACTTGCCGCCGGCGATGCGGCGCATCCAGCGCAAGCTGGGCCGCGTGCCGAATGGCGACCGCCAGATGGTCGACATTCTGAGCGCGGTTCCGACTGACGGGCTGGACGCCGTCGAAGCGGCCTGCGCCGCAGCACTGAGTGACGGCGTTCCCGCCTCCTCTGTCGTTCTCAATATCCTCGCGCGCCGCCGCGAGCCGGCGCCGCCGCTGACCATCACGACACCGCAAGCACTGCGCCTGAGCTGCGAGCCGGTTGCCGATTGCAAACGTTATGACAGCCTCAGGAGACGAGACCATGGAAAGATCACAGGTGCTGGGCGCGATGGGCCAGCTCAAGCTCTACGGGATGAAGGCGGCCTATGACGAGATCATCGCCACGGCCGTGAAGCGCCAGCACGAGCCCCAGCAGATCGTCGGCGACCTGCTGAATGCCGAGATCAGCGAGAAGCAGGCACGGTCGATCAAATACCAGATGACCATCGCCAAGCTGCCGCTGGCCAAGGAAGTCGACGAGTTCGACTTCGAGGACACCCCGGTCAACGAGACGCTGGTGCGCGACCTCGCCGGCGGCGAGCTCCTCGAGCATCAGCGCAATGTCGTGCTGATCGGCGGCACCGGAACCGGCAAGTCACATCTGGCCGTCGGTATCGCGCGCGCCTGCATCCGGAGTGGCAAAAGGGGTCGCTTCTTCAACGTGGTTGACCTCGTGAACAAGCTTGATGCCGAGGCGCGTGATGACCGCCAGGGCCGCACAGCCGATCTGCTCTGTCGCCTCGACTTTGTGATCCTCGACGAGCTCGGCTATCTGCCCTTCGCCCAGACCGGCGGGCAGCTCCTCTTCCATCTGGACGCCCGCAAAAACCTACCGGTCTCGGTTCCGATGTGATTCTCTCTGCTGACGGGTTTGAGAGGAGCGATGTATGGGCCAGCCAGGGTTGTTTGGGCTTTCGGATCATCTGGAGCGCCTGAGCCAGGATGGTGATCCTCTTGAGGTTCTTGAGGCGACGGTGGACTTCGAGTATTTCCGGGAATGGCTGGTCGAGGGTCTTGGCTATGGGGACGGCTCGAAGGGTGGGCGTCCCCCGTTTGATCCGGTGTCGATGTTCAAGGCTCTGATCCTGCAGACCCAGCATAATCTGAGCGACAAACGGACGGAGTTCATGATCCGGGACCGGCTGTCATGGATGCGGTTTCTGGGGTTTGAGCTCGGCGGTGCGACGCCGGATGAGAACACGATCCGGCACTTCAGGAACCGGATGATCGATACCGGGACCTTGAAGCGGGTGATGAAGGCCTTCGACTGGCAACTCCGGAAGAAGGGCTACATCCCGATGTCCGGGCAGATCGTCGACGCCAGCCTTGTCCCCGCACCAAAGCAGCGGAACACCGACGCAGAGAAAGAGGCGATCAAGGCGGGCAAGACCGCCGCCGAGATCTGGCCCGACGATCCCGCCAAAGCGGCTCAGAAGGACGTTGATGCGCGCTGGACGCTGAAGATCGGCGGCAAGGTACGGTACAAGCCGGATGGCACAGCACTGCCACAGATCGCGACGCCGGTCTTCGGCTACAAATCCCACATCAGCATCGACCGGCGGTACGGATTTATCCGCCAAGCCGTGGTGACCTCGGCGGCAGCCCCCGACGGACGGCAGTTGAAGGCCCTGGTGACGACCGACAACCTCTCCTCCGAGGTATGGGCCGATAGCGCCTATCGCTCAGCTGGGAATGAGGCGTGGCTGGCGAAACGGATGCTGACCAGCCGGATCCGTCGCCGCAAGCCGGCGGGCAAACCAATGCCTCAAGCCATGGCGCGGGCGAACGCGAAGAAGTCCACCGTCCGTGCCGCGGTCGAGCACGTGTTTGCCCATCAGAAAGTAAGGTTCGGGATGTTCATCCGGACCATCGGTCTGGCCCGAGCAGAGGCCAAACTGACCTTGGCCAATCTGGCCTACAACTTCGACCGGCTGATCTTCCACGAGCGCCGCGCCGCCAGGGGATGAGTCTGCCTGAAATCCAGAAAATCAGCCCGGATCAGTAAAATCCGGGGCCACAAACACGGCTCAAGAAGCCGGTGATGGCCCAATCATTACAGGCGGCCCGAAACCTGACCACTTCACGGGACACTGCTCCGCGGATCTCCGCCAGCGTGTCCGGGAAGTTTTTTTAAACGCCTCCATTGCCGGCCCGCTCTGGGCGTAGTGGCGCGGGCGAGCCGACAGCCGGGCGTAGCCGAGCGACTTCAGCTCTCGGCTAACCGTCGTCTCGTCGAGCGAGATCGAGAACTCTTCGAAGATCCACTGCGCCAGATCCTTCAGGCGCCAGCGCACCACGCCGTCGACCGCTGGGATCGGACCACGCTCGACCCGATCCGCCAGGGCCTGGCGCTGCTTGGCATCCAGCTTCGGCGCACGGCCGGGAGCCTTGCGGTCGATCAGACCGTCAGGCCCGTCGGCGTTGAAGCGCAGCACCCAGTCCCGAACAATCTGCAGCGTAACATCGCCGAGTTCGGCCGCCGCACTGCGCCGGCCCCCGTCGTACACGACCGCCAGTGCCAAAAGCCGGCGGGTCTGATTAGCGTCGGTGCAGACCTTGGCCAGTCGGCGAAGCGTCGGCCCGTCGAAGTCGTCGCGAAGCAAGATCGGTGCTGCCATGGCAAACCCCCAACATGTTTGCCAAACCGAATCACAAATTACTAAATCTGGGAATCCCCCGGTGAGTCACCATCTTCACAGACTGGTATTAGCGAATATGGGCTAGGCCATTTTTTGTTGCCCGGAAGCAACAGGGAAGCCGGCTGGGGCGCAAATCATGCACCATTCCCTCCGCGGGCTATCGCAGCATGATTAGCGTTTGGCGACCTGGGCACAGCTCTACTCCACGAACACGGCGGTCCTGTGGTAGGCAAGGTAATCGCACTGCTGGGACTGGAATTCCAGGTGTATGAACGGCGTTTGCGTCTCCGCGAAACCGAGTTGTCCGGGCACCACGCTACCCAGCCCGAGCCGTTCCAGATCCCGCCGGTCGAACCGGTCCGAAACTCGGACGCTGCCATGATCTTCGAAGATCACGAAGCCACGGGCAAACAGCAGATCGGCATCGGGTGTGAGCATCAATCCGTTATCGCCATCTAGCCGTTCGGACGCGCTGTGTGGGTAGTGGTCGCCCGTATTGGAGCCGTTCTGGCCGGGTCATACACTTCTTTCCGAGATTGGGAACAGCGCAAGACGCCCGCCTGCGCGTTCGGGGCCGTAACCTCGTGTCATGCGTCGGTCGGCGTTCAGACGCCCGAAACAGGAGGCCTGGCATGGTAGAAATGACGCAGCGCTATCGGATCGGGTTCGACATCGGCGGAACCTTCACGGATTTCGTGCTCCTCGATGAGGAGAACTGCCAGTTGCACCTGCACAAGTGCCTGACGACCCCGGCTGACCCGTCTGTCGGCGCGCTCCAGGGCATGCGGGACCTGTTGGCCGCCGCCGGACTTGAGCTGTCGGCCGTCGACCATGTGGTGCACGGCACGACGCTGGCGACGAACGCCATCATCGAGCGGAAAGGCGCGCCGCTCGGTTTTCTGACGACCAAGGGTTTCCGCGACATCCTCGAGATGGGGACCGAGCAGCGCTACGACATTCACGACCTGTTCCTGACCTATCCCGATCCACTCGCGCCGCGCCGCCGCCGCCGCGAGATCGACGAGCGGATCGATCACGACGGGACGGTCCTCACCCCGATCGACCTCGATGCGGTCCGTTCAGAGATCCGAAGCCTCGTCGACGACGGGGTTCGCGCCCTGGCGGTCTGCTTCATCCATGCCTACGCCAATCCGGCGCACGAGCGTGCGGTGCGCGATCTGGTCGCGGAAGAGTTCCCCGATCTTTCCGTGTCGATCTCCAGCGACGTCCATGCCCAGATCAAGGAATACGAGCGCAGCTCGACCACTGCGGCAAATGCCTACGTCCAGCCGCTGATGGCAGTCTATGTCCGCAAACTGGATACGGCACTGCGCGACCAGGGGTTCCGCGGGCGGTTCCATATGATCCAGTCTTCCGGAGGCCTCACCTCACCGGAGACGGCCGCGGAACTGCCGGTGCGGTTCCTGGAGTCCGGGCCTGCCGGGGGCGCCCAGGCGACCGGCATGGTCGGCCGCGCCATGGGGCAGCCGGACGTGCTGTCCTTCGACATGGGCGGGACCACCGCCAAGGCGGCGCTGATCCAGGGCGGCGACCCCGACATCGCCCCCATGCTGGAGGCGGCGCGGGTCCACAGGTTCAAAAAGGGCAGCGGTATTCCGGTCTATGCGCCGGTGATCGACATGATCGAGATCGGTGCCGGAGGCGGTTCGGTTGCCCGGGTCGACGATCTCGGCCTGCTGAAGGTCGGGCCGGACAGCGCCGGTGCCGATCCGGGACCGGCATGCTACGGGCAGGGCGGCACCGAGGTGACGGTGACCGACGCCAACCTGCTGCTCGGATATCTGGATCCGAGGTATTTCCTCGGCGGTCGCATGAGCCTCGACGTGGCGGCGACCGAGACGGCCATGTCGGCGCTCGCCGGCAAACTCGGCCTCACCGCCATCGAAGCGGCCTGGGGCATCTACGACCTGGTCTGCGAGAACATGGCGGGGGCGGCCCGGGTCCACATCGTCGAGAAGGGCCGGGATCCGCGCGCCTATGCGATGGTGGCGATGGGCGGGGCCGGTCCACTGCACGCCGCCCGGGTCGCGCGCAAGCTGGGAATGCGGGAGGTGGTGGTGCCGCCCGCGTCCGGAGCGGCGTCGGCGCTCGGCTTCCTCGGCGCGCCCGTCAGCTACGAGCTCGCCCGGTCGCATCCGATGCGGATCGCGGACCCGCATTTCGACGACGTGGAGGCCATTCTGGCGGAAATGGAGGCCGAGGGCCGTGCGCGCCTCGCCGAGGCCGGGGTCGAGAGCGGGGTGACTGTGCAGCGCCGGGCCGACATGCGGCTGCGCGGCCAGATGCACGAACTGTCGGTGGCGATGCCGGCGGAGCCGCTGTCGGCGGACAACCTGCCGGCCATGGTCGACGCTTTTACCGCCGAGTATCAGAAACGCTACACCCACCTCTACGACGACGCCGAGATCGAAGTGCTGAACTGGCGGGTCGTCTGCACCGGTGCCGTACCCGAGTTGTCGACACGTCTGGTCGACGGCGAGGCCGGGGCCGACGCCCTGAAGGGCCATCGTCCGGCGTGGGTTCCCGAGCGCGGCGCGGTTGCCGAGGTTCCGGTCTATGACCGCTACGCTCTGACGCCCGGCTCGACCGTCGAAGGTCCGGCCATCATCGAGGAGCGGGAGGCGACGACGATCGTTCCCGACGCCTGCACCGTGTCGGTCGACGCTCAGTTCAATCTGAGGCTTGCCTTGGCGGAGGTCTCCGCCGAACGCGTGATCGTCGCCTCCGATACGTCTCTCGATGAGGCGATCGCGCGTATCGAGGCGGATCCGATCGGGCTTGAGATCATGTGGAGCCGCCTGATCAACGTGGCCGAGGAGTGCTGGCACACGGTGATCCGCACGGCGTTCTCGCTGATCATCGGCGAAGCCCAGGACTTCGCCTGCGAGATCCTGGACGCGGACGGAAAGCAGATCGTCCACTCGCCGCGCGCCATGCCGGTGTTCAACCTGACCCTGCCGATCGCGGTCAACGCGATGATCGAGAGGTTCCCGCCGGAGACCCTGGAACCGGGGGATGTGCTGGTCACCAACGACCCTTGGCTTTGTGCCGGGCACCTGTTCGACATCGCGGTTGCCGTGCCGGCGTTCCGCGACGGCAAGGTCGTGGCCTTCGTCGGCGTCGTCGGGCATGTGTCCGATATCGGCGGCACCAAGGACAGCCTGAACGCCCGCGAGATCTATGATGAAGGATTCCAGATTCCGCCGATGAAGCTGTTCCGCGCCGGCAAGCCCAACGAAGATCTGCTGGAACTGCTGCGCGAGAACGTGCGCCGACCCGACCAGGTGCTGGGCGATCTGCATGCGCTTGTGGCATCGGGAATGACCGGGGCGGAGCGCATCTCGGAGTTCATGGAAGAATACGGCATGCACGACCTCAAGGCGCTCGCCGCCGTCGTGCAGCGCCGGGCCGAGACCGCCATGCGGGATGCCATCCGCTCGGTGCCGGACGGCATCTACGAGCACGTGGTGCATGGCGACGGTATCGATCAGGCCATGCGCTATCCGATCCAGATCTCGATCCAGGGCGACCAGATCGACGTGGCCTTCGACGGCGCGCCGCCGCAGATGGACCGGGGCGGCAGCAACTGCACGCTGACCTATTCCAAGGCGCACGCGACGTATCCGCTCAAATGCATCTTCTCGCCGGACGTACCGGGGAATGCCGGGTGCTACCGCCCGATGTCGGTCGACGCGCCCCAGGGCAGCATCCTGAACTGCGACCGGCCGCTGTCGGTCAACATGCGAACGCGGACCGGCTGGTATATCGCTCCGAACGTGTTCGGCGCGCTCGCCGATGCCGCTCCCGACCGGGTGCAGGCCTTCACCGGCCTGCCCTCGAGTGCGCTGTTCTACGGCGTCGGGCCGGACGGGGTGGTGTACAGCGACCACCTGTTCCAGGGCGGCGGCCAGGGGGCGTCGAACCACGGCGACGGCAAGTCGGCGCTGCTGTACCCGACCAGTGCGGCGAATACTTCCGTCGAGCTCTTCGAAACCCGCGTGCCGGCCTTGGTGCTGGAGAAGGCGCTGATGGCGGACAGCGGTGGGGCGGGTCGCAAACGTGGCGGCCTCGGCCAGGTGATCTCCACCCGCAAGCTTGAGAATGACGGCCAGCCGTGTCAGGTCGGCATCTATCCCAACGGTGTCCTGGCCCAGGTCGACGGGCTGTTCGGCGGCAAGGCCGGCAAGCCGTCCGCCGGGCTGGTTGGCAAGTTCGGCGAGACGCCACGCGATGTGGGCGTTGGAGCCCTGTCGAAGCTGCTCACGACGGGGGAATTCGCCGAGCTGCGGATTTCCGGCGGCTCCGGCTTCGGAGATCCGCTGACCCGGAGCTTTGACGAAGTTCAGGCCGACCTCGACGAAGGCTACGTGACGCCCGAGGGCGCGCGACGCGACTACGGCTGTGTCGTCGCAGCGGACGGTCGGATCGATCGGGAGGCGAGCGAGCGCCTGCGCAAGGGCGAGGCGAAGGAAACCGAACCGGCGGAGTAGGTCGGGCAGCGCCGGCTCTTTGACCGCTAGCCCGCCATCTCCAAGGCCGTACGCACGGTGCTGGACACCGCCAGGATCGCCGGCACGCCGAGGACTTCGCGCATGATCGCCTTGGTCTCCCGCGTGTAGCTGATGCAGTCCAGAACGAGGAGTTCCGGCGCATGATCGCGTAGGGACTCGGCCGCGGCCCGAACTTGGTCAGGGCCAGCGTTCGGCGACAGCGCAACGACCTGCGCGTCGTACCCGGCTTCGCTCCAGCGCTTGCGGCTTTTGGCGCACTGCTCGGCCAGCGGGGTGAAAACGCCGAGCCGGCCACTGGGCAGGCAACCTTTCACCATGGCGTTCAGCGTGCGCGACGGGAACAGCACTTTGAAGCGCCCGATCCAGTCGGGGAACTCGCCTGTGCACATGACCATGGTGACGTCGTATCCGGCCTCTGCGAGCGACTGCAGCTTGGCCGTGCCGTGCGCGACGACCTCTTTCTTGCTCAGTGTCACGCCGTCGCCGTTCGGCAGGCGGGTGAACAGCGTGTCGGCGTCATCAACCGGCTTGAGAGCCTCGATCTCAGCCCGGCTCAAACCGTCGAGGCAGCCGCGCAGATCGAGCTGGACCGGCACACCGGCCAATGCCCGCAGCTCGCGCTCCACCTCGGGGCGGGGGCTCTGTCCGACCACAAGGGCGCCAATTCTCGGAATACCCATGTACGCCTCCCTGCGGATTAAGCGGCCTTGATGTTGCCGACCACCTTGACCCGTGCGCGCACCGCGTTGCCGGGCAGGTAGGCGAGCGGCAGGTCCTCCATGTCGACGACCTTGAGGCTCGCCGGGTCGGCGCCGGCTGCGAGCGCCTTGTCGCGGGCCATGGTCTCCGCTTCCTTCAGCAGGGCGTCTCGGCCCATGTCGCGGAACACGTGATCGACCTCGCCGCTGACCTGGGCGATGGCGGCGCCGACGGCGTTGGCCACGGCGTAATGTTCCACCCGGACCACCTCGGAGATACCGTCCATCCGGTCGGGCGACAGGAACGCGCCGCCGCCGACCGCGAGCAGGGGAACCGCGGCGGCATTGGTCTTCATCCGGTCCACGGTATCGGCGATCCGCCGATGCACCACGGCCATGGTCTCGGCAATCAGCGAGGCGGGAAGGTCGGCCACCCGCGCTGGGTCGCCGATCTCGACGATGCCGGCTGCTGCCGCGATATCGCTGAGCGTCAGCGTGTCGCCGCCGAACACCAGCGCCTCCCTGGTCAGACGGTAGCCGGTGCTGAGCGGGCCGACGGAGTGCGGGTTTCTTTCGACGATGGTGCCCCCACCGATGCCGATCGACACCACGTCGGGCATGCGGAACAGAGTGCGCACGCCGCCGACTTCGACGACGTTGTTGGCCTCGCGCGGGAAGCCGGCGCGCAGGCAGCCGACATCGCTGGTCGTGCCGCCGACGTCCAGCACCATCGCATCCTCGATGCCGGACAGGAACGCGGCCCCGCGCATGCTGTTGGTCGGCCCGGAGGCGAAGCCGTAGACCGGCTGCTCTCGCGCGACCGAGGCGGTCGCGACGGTGCCGTCGTTCTGGGTGATATAGAGCGGGGCGTCGATGCCGCCGTCGGCAATGGCCTCTTCAAACGCGCGCACCGTCTCTTCGGCCAGATCCTGCAGGCTGGCGTTCAGGATCGTCACGTTCTCGCGCTCGAGCAGGCCGATGCGGCCGAGGGTGCTGGACGTCGTCACGCGCAGATCGGGGTGTTCCGACTTCAGGATCTCGGCGGCGCGGTCCTCGAACTCCGAGGTCAAGGGAGAGAATACGGCGGTGACGGCGGCGGACCGCACGCCGTCGGCGCGCATTTTCCGGCCGGCCTCGGCGATGGCGGACTCGTCCAACGGGACGATCGGCCTGCCGTCATATTCGTGGCCGCCGGCGACTAGGTATTTGCCGCCGTCGACCAGCGCTGCGAGGTCGGCCGGCCAATCGACCATCGGCGGCAGGCTGGCGCAGGTCGGCAGGCAGATCCGCAGGGCCGCCGCCCGGTTCAGCTGCCGGCGCTGGACCACGGCGTTGACGAAGTGGGTGGTCCCGATCATCACCGCACCGACACCGGTGATCGCCTCACCGACCGCGGTGGCGAGGTCCTTCAGGGCCGTGCGCACGCCGGAGGTCACGTCGTCGGTGGTGGCGGTCTTGACCGCGCCGACGATGGTCTTGCCGTCGACCAGAACCGCGTCGGTGTTGGTGCCGCCGACATCGATGCCGATGCGTTTCATGGTGTGGCGCCCCGGAAGAACGACTGGAAGTCGAGGTCGAAACCGAAGGCGCGTGGGCCGACCGCTTCCAGGCCCTTCGGTGTTTTGAACACCTCCGGCCCCGGCAATGCCAGGACCGAGACCCGCTGGCCGTAGCGCAGCACGTCGGTGCCGATGCCGTCGCCGCTGACGCTGTCGACCACGCAGATCAGGTCAGGGGTCATCACGACAGGCTCGCCGTCGCGGTATCCGACGGAGAACTCGTTCTGGAAGTGCACGGTGAAGCGCGCGCCCGTGTCGCCGTCCAGCCCTTCGATCTCGGCACGGCCGCGCAGGAACCCTTCGGTCGCGCGGCGTTCCACGTCGATCACCTTGCCGCTGAAGACGTGCAGGCCGTCGCAGGCCTCCAGGATCGCGGTCACTGGATCGGCGTGGGCGCGGCGGGCGGCGAACACGGCGCGGCCGAGCTCGATCGCCTTGGTCGTGGTGTAGAGGATGCCGTGATCCTTGACCTCCCGGCCGGTGCGCGGCGCTTTGCAGGTGGCGGCGATCGAGCCGACCTCGGTGCAGGCCTTGCGGCTGATCCGCTCCATCCATTTCCAGCTTTCGGCCCGCGGGATGATCACCTCGTTGTCGCGGATATCGGCCAGGGTGAACGGGTAGCACTGCAGCCCAGCGACGGCGACGCTGGTCATCTGCGCCTCGGGATAGGCGCGGCCCATGGTGTCGGCATCGACCACGGGATATCCGGTCAAAGCAGCGACCATCATCGGGTGGACACCGTTGCCGCCACCGATCTCCAGCGACATGACCGCGTCGAAGGAACGGCCGAGATAGCGCTCCATGGTCCTCACCGGCTTCACCGCGAACGCAGCATCGGCCAGCCGTTCCTGGCCGACGAGGGGAGCGCCCATGTTCGACAGGACCGCGACGATCGCGTCATCGGCCAGCGACATAGGATCGATCAGGGTGACGGTGTGCCCCTGTCGGTAGAGTTCCCGCATGTTGAGCAGCTTGTGATACGGGGTCCCACCGCCGCCGGTGCCCAGGATCCAGGCGCCAAGGGACAGGGCCTCCATATCGTCCAGCGTGAGCTCGCGTGGCGGATAGGGCGCGGCGTCGAGGCCCGAGGACGGATCAGGGGAAGCGGTCACGAAAGTCTCCCGTCAGCCCCGGCAAGAGGGGTCAGCGCCGGCAGTCTAGGTCGCGGGCGCTCGGTTGCCCAATACGAGATCGCCCGTACTGCACAGCGATTCCCTGGCTTGATAACGCCGATGCCCGCTCCTAGCATTTAAGTTAACCAAGCGGTTTCCCTCCAACGCAGAGGCGTCCATGGGGCAGGGAACGACGACCAGATCCACCTCGGCAAGGAACCGATCGGTTCCCTTGGAGCCTCGGGTCGCGGTCGTCACGCTGGGTCAGACCCCCCGTATCGATGTCGTCCCCGAACTGTGTGAGATGGCCGGCCGTCCGATGGAAGCGATGGAGTTCGGCGTTCTGGACGGCGTTGATGCGGAGACCTTGGGACGCATCGCACCGGGGCCGGGCGAGACGGCGCTGATTACCCGGCTCCGGGACGGCAGCGACATCGTGATGTCGATCGACTGGACCAGCGACCGGATGCAGGAGATCTACTCCGAAATCGCCGGGATCGACATCGATCTGGTGGTTCTGATGTCGTCGCTCCTGGGGGCGGTTCCGGCACCGGCGCGCACCACAATCTTCTGCGACCGCGTCGTGTCGCGCACGATCGAGACCTTCGCCGATGCCGGGTTGAAGGTCGGCATCGTGCTGTCTCTCGACAGTCAAGGGGACATGGTGGTGCGAGAGCGGACCCGCCAGCCGGACATGGTGCGCGCCGCGATCGCACGGCCCGGAGACGGCGCTGCACTGGCGGGTGCGATCGACGAACTGGCGGAGTGCGACGTCCTGATTCTGCACTCCGTCACCTATTCCGAGGAGGAGCGGCGCAAGGCCGCAACACGCTCCGGCAAGCCGGTCGTCCTGGCGCGGCGGCTGGTGGCGAGCGCGATCCGGGAAGCCCTCGACCGTCTGGCCGCACCCCGCGATCCCGACACCACCGATGGCGCGCTGAGCGAACGGCTGCGCACGCTTAGTGTGCGGGAAAGGGAGATCATGTTCCTGGTTGCGGGTGGCTTGGCCAACAAGGAGATCGCGTTCCGCCTTGGGATCAGCTTCCGCACAGTCGAGATTCACCGCGCGCGCATGATGAGCAAGATGGAATTCCGCACGATGACCGATTTGGTCCGGACCGTGGATAGTCTTTCAGAGTTTTAGTTATTCCAATGGGTTAAGGCGCTACGTGGCCGCGCGTATAGGACTCGGTGGCGCATTTGGGCTTAGACTTTTGCAGTGCAGCGCGACGCAGAGCGCGCGCCGAGAGCCGCCGGGTGGGACCGGAAGGAGACCGGAGGCTGGTCCGTGACATCCACCACATCTTCGCGATGGTGGACGGAAAACAGGGGGTTTCACATGAACCAACTCATCAGAATGGGCTTTGCCGCCAGCATGATGGCGGCGTGTCTCGTGACCACCGCGGTGCCCGCGGACGCGTTCGAGCGCCGCGACGGAGAGAAGATCCTCGTCACCGCACAGCGCCAGGCCGTGCCGACGATGGACCCGAGCGTCAAATACGACGCCTCGACTCGGACCATGCAGCAGGCGATGTACGACGCCCTGCTGAAATACGTCGACACCCCGCCGAAGGTCGTGCCGTGGCTGGCAAAGAGCTTCGACGTCAGCGATGACGGCCTGACCTACACCTTCCACCTGGTCGACAATGCCAAGTTCCACAATGGCGATCCCCTCGATGCCGAGGCGGTGCGCTGGTCTTTCGAGCGCACGCTGACGATCGGCAAGGGCCCGGCCTGGATGCTGAATTCCTTCCTCAAGGCGGAGAACATCAAGGTGGTCGACGCCACGACGGTGACGTTCACCCTGGACCGGCCGTTCGCGCCGTTCACGTCGTTCCTGCCCTGGTGGTACATCATGAACCCCAAGCAGGTGATGGCGAACGAGAAGGACGGCGACCTCGGCCAGGCCTGGCTGATCGAGAACGAGGCCGGCTCGGGTCCGTACATGTTGAAGCGGGTGGAGCAGGGCACGCTCTACGAACTTGAGCGCTTCGACGGCTACTGGAAGGGTTTCCAGGGCCCGTTGGGCGGCATCATCTACAAGCTGATCCGCGAGTCTTCGGCCCAGCGCGCCGCGCTGATGCGAGGCGAGGCGGATCTCGTCACGGGTCTCAGCCCCGACGAGTTCGACCAGATCTCCAAGGCCAAGGGCATCGTGACGTCCACGAAGCCGGCGCTGACCGCTTTTGGTATCAAGTTCAACACCCAGGGCGAGAAGACCTCGGACATCAACCTGCGCAAGGCGGTGGCTTACGCATTCGACTACGAAGGTCTGATCAAGATCTACAACGGCCGCGCCGTCCTGCAGACCAGCCCGTTCACGGACTCGATCCTCGGCAAGATCGAGGTGCCGAACATACCGCGCCAGGACATTGCGAAGGCGAAGGAGTACCTGGCGAAATCCAAGTATCCCGGTGGCGGCATCGAGCTTGAGTACGTGTATGTGCAGGGCCTGGAGGAAGAGCGTCTGATGGGGCTGATCCTGATCGACAGCCTGCAGGAGCTGAACATTACTGTGAAGATGGTCCCGCTCACCTGGGCCAACATGGTCGCCCGCGGCTCCAAGGTCGAAACCTCGCCGGACATGATCGCGATCTTCGCCACGCCGGTGTCGATCGACCCGGACGCGGTGGCGATCCAGTACCATCCGTCGAGTCAGGGTGCGTATTACGGCGTGCACTACCTCGACGATGCCACGCTCAACGAGATGATCGAGACAGCGCGCTTCACCACGAAGTGGGAAGAACGCAAGCCGATCTATGAGGAAATCCAGAAGCGGATCGTCGATCTGCAGCCGGAGATCTTCGGCATGATGCGCGAGCGTCGGATTGCCTACCGCGACTGGCTCAAGGGCTACGAGTACAGCCCGGTGCGCATGACCGAAGAGGTCGATTTCTACCCGCTGTACATCGAGTAGAGAACCCAGAGGGCGGAGCGTGATGTCGCTCCGCCCTCCATCCCGACGCGCCGTCAGACAGGGTGACGCGGCGGGATGGAGCGCCGGCCGAAGGGCCGACCGTCATCATGATCGTTCCGTAACCCGAACGCGGAGGTAGCCTGCCGATGCTTCGCTTCACCCTCAAGCGGGCCGTCTTGATGGTGTTCATGCTGCTCGGGCTGCTGGCGATCACCTTCACGATCTCGCATATCGCGCCGAGCGACCCGGCGGCCCTGGCAGCCGGGCCGGACGCCAATGTGGAGATGATCGAGCGTTACCGCGTCGAGTACGGGTTGGACCGCCCTGTCTACGAACAGTTCGCGATCTATCTGGGGCGACTGCTCACCGGCAATTGGGGCAAGTCGATCCACACGACCCGGCAGGTATGGGACGATCTGGTCGAGTACTTTCCGAACACCGTCGAGTTGGTGGTGTTCTCGATCATGATCGCCATTGTGCTGGGCGTTCCGCTGGGGGTGATTGCGGCGGTATACCAGAACCGGCCGATCGATCACGTGATCCGGATCCTGACGGTCACAGGCGTTGCCATGCCGATGTTCTGGCTCGGCTTGATGGCCCAGCTGTATTTCGCGTTGCACCTGGGCTGGTTCCCGCTCGGCGGGCGGATCGACATGATGACCGACCCGCCGGGTGACATCACGCACCTGCTGATGATCGACTCCCTTCTGCGTGGCGAGTTCGGGACGTTTCTCGAAGCGTTGCATCACATCGTGCTGCCGGCGGTTGCTCTGTGCTTCCCGGCGCTCGCGTCGATCATCCGTGTCAACCGAGCGGAGATGCTGGAGACGTTGAAGCAGGACTACATCGTCAACGCCCGGGCCCAGGGCCTGACCACGTTCCGCATCGTCGCGATCTACGCACTGAAGAACGCGATGCTGCCGACCATGGCGATGATCGGCCTGCGGTTCGGCTGGATGCTGGGCGGGACGGTCCTGGTCGAGACGGTGTTCGACTGGCCGGGGATCGGCCTCTACGCGGTGCAGGCGGCGATCAGTTCGGACTTCGAGCCGATCATGGGGGCGACCATCGTACTTGGCTTCTTCTTCATGATGACCAATCTCCTGATCGACATCATCTACGGCATCCTCGATCCGAGAGTGCGGGACCAGGTGTAGGCTAATGGTGGAAGAAACCACGCGCGATCTCCCGGCCACGGTCCCTCCAACCGCGCCAAGTTTCGCCGAGCGGCACGCCGGCACCATCCGCGCGCTGCGGCTCTACGCCCGGACGTTTGCGCGCAATTCCTCGGCGATGCTGGGGCTTGGGATCGTGATGATCTTCCTCGTCACCGCCGCCATCGGCCCCTGGATTGTGCCGTTCCCCGAGGATGCCGCCGGCTCCATCCGTCTCGACAAGAAGCTGCAGCCGCCGGACGACATCCACTGGTTCGGTACGGACGAGGTCGGCAATGACGTGTTCACCCGTGTGGTGCTTGGCACCAGGGTGACGTTGCAGATCGCCTGTATCGTCACCGGCGTGGCCATGCTGATCGGTGTGCCGCTGGGCATGATCGCCGGCGTCGTCGGCGGTCGGGTCCAGGAAGCGATCATGCGAATAACCGACGTGTTCCTGTCGGTCCCCGGGCTGATCCTGGCGATCGCCATCGTCGGTGCGCTCGGCCCTGGAATTGTCAACGCCATGCTCGCACTCTCTCTCGTATGGTGGCCGGGATACGTACGTCTGGTCCAGGCCAAGACTCTGTCTCTGAAGAACGAGATCTACGTTCAGGCGGCGCGCTCCATGGGAGCGAGCAACCTGCGGATCGTGTTCGTGCACATCCTGCCGAACTGCACCTCGCCGATCATCGTCAAGGCGTCGATGGACATGGGCATGGCGATCCTGGGGGCGGCATCACTCGGATTCCTCGGGCTCGGCGCGCAGCCGCCGTTCCCTGAATGGGGGGCGATGATCTCGATCGCCCGCACCTATTTGCCGGACTGGTGGTGGTACTCGTTCTTCCCCGGCGTCGCGATCTCGATCACCGTTCTCGGCTTCAACCTGCTGGGGGACGGGCTGCGCGACATTCTTGACCCGAAGCACCGCGAATGAGCGCCGCCGTGATGACAAGGCCTGCAGCGCCTCTGCTGTCCGTCCGCGATCTGCGGCTGGAGTTCGCCACCTTCGACGGCGTCTACCAGGCGATCGACGGCATCAGCTTCGACATCGCACCCGGCGAGTCCATCGGCATCGTCGGTGAGACCGGCTGCGGCAAGTCGGTGACCGCGAAGTCCATCATGGGCCTGCTGCCGAGCCCGCCGGCGCGGGTGCGGGCGGGCGAGATCCTGTTCGACGGCGAGGACCTGCTGACCGTCGGCGAGAACCGGCTGCGCGAGATCCGCGGCAACGACATCGCGATGATCTTCCAGGACCCGATGACCTATCTGAACCCCGTCTTCAGCGTCGGGACTCAACTGGTCGACGTGATCATGGCGCACCAGCGCGGCAAGCCGAAATCCGAGCGCATGACCAAGCAGGAAGCGCGCGATCACGCCGTCGACATGCTGCGCAAGGTCAACCTGCCGAACCCCGAACGACAACTGGAGAGCTATCCCTATCAGCTTTCCGGCGGCATGCGGCAGCGCGTGCTCATCGCGATGGCCCTGTCCGGGCGGCCCAAGTTGTTGATCGCGGACGAGCCGACCACGGCATTGGATGTGACGATCCAGGCGCAGATCCTCGATCTGATCGACGAGCTGCGCGCCGATTTCGGGCTGTCGGTACTGATGATCACCCACGATCTCGGCGTGGTGGCGTCGGTCTGCGACCGGGTGGTGGTCATGTACGCGGGGCAGGTGGTCGAGAACGCGTCGGTCGAGCGTCTGTTTGACCATCCGGCCCACCCGTACACCCGCGGGCTGCTGGCGTCGGTCCCGCATCCGGGACGGCCGGCGGCGAGCCTGTCCGGGATTCCCGGATCACTCCCGAACCTGCTCGATCCGCCGAGTGGATGCCGGTTCCTTGGCCGATGTTCGCTCGCCGGGGATGACTGTCTGACGCGGCCGGTGCCGGTGGCGCTGGCGGATCGGCATGAGGCCGCGTGTTGGCGCGCCATGGAGGCTGCCAGTGCTGGCACTTGAAGATCTCAAGGTGCATTTCGAGGTCGGCCGCAAGAGCAAGGAACGGACTGTTCTCAAGGCGGTCGACGGCGTGACGCTGAAGCTCGAGAAGGGCGAGGCGTTCGGGTTGGTCGGCGAGTCAGGCTCTGGCAAGTCGACGATCGGCAAGGCCGCTCTGCACCTGGTGCCGATCACCGACGGGCGGCTGGTCATCGACCAGGAGGATCTGACCCGGATCGATCCGCGTGCCGAGAAGAAGCTCCGGCGCAAGGCGCAGATGGTGTTCCAGGATCCCCATTCCGCTCTCAACCCGCGGATGACGATCCTGCGCAGCGTCGCCGAGCCCCTGGTTCTGCACACTGGCATGCGCGGCGCCGAGCTTCGGAACCGGGTGGCGGAGTTGCTGGAGATCGTCGGATTGTCCAGTCAGTTCCTCTACCGCTATCCGCACGAACTGTCCGGCGGTCAGAAGCAGCGTGTGTGCATCGCCCGGGCGATCGCGCTGAACCCCGACCTGCTCATACTCGACGAGCCGACCTCAGCGCTCGACGTCTCCGTTCAGGCACAGATCCTGGAGTTCCTGAAGAAGCTGCAGGCCGATTTTGGGCTGACCTACCTGTTCATTTCCCACAATCTCGCGGTCGTGCGCTATCTCTGCCGGCGCGTGGCGGTGATGTATCTGGGAGTGATCGTGGAGGAGGGGGAGACCGAGGCCGTCTTCAACAATCCCCGCCACCCTTACACAAAGGCTTTGCTGAAGGCTGTTCCGTATCCGCAGGCGGTGCAACCTGATCGCGGTCCTCCACTTGCAGGAGATATTCCGAGTCCGATCAACCTGCCCTCCGGCTGTCGCTTCCACACTCGTTGTCCGGAACGGATTGATGGGGTCTGCGATGTCGAGACGCCGCCGACTGTGCGCGATGTTTCGGGGCTGGTTCGATGCCATCTGTTCGCGGGCGAAACGCTGCCTGGGTCGTAGCCGTGGCTCTTCGAGCTGCGCCGCCGCATCCTGCGAAGAGGTCGACTCTCGGTGGTTTCAGGCCCCCGCAACCAGCAAGACCCTACATACGCCGCCTCCACCAGAGGCGGCGTTCTGCGTTTGTGCGGTTGGGCTCGATGCGTAGTCCAGGATCGAGGCGAGCGCGCCGACCAGAAGCACCTCGGCATGGCCGCGCTTGGCGCCGGGGGAGATCTCGATCCGGTCGATCAGCGAGCGGATGATCTCCATGGCTTGATGACGTGATGTCTCGTCGGTGAGCAAGGTCTGAAGGTTCTCGACCTTGCGGCGGTAGAGGTCGGCGATATTGGGATGGATAACGACCTCTGCGATGTCGTTGGCCGCCTTCATATCTCGGAGAATCGCCTCTTTATGCGCTTCCAGGCCCTGAAGTGTGTGGCGAACAGCACCTGGGTCGCCGTCTCCCTCGACGATGTAGTCGAGGCACCGCCGGATCCCGTTCTCGATCTTGGTGAGTTCCTTGGCATGTGCGCGTTCGCGTGTGTGCCGGGTCTTCTGTAGCCGGTTCAGCTCCGCTTTGAAGACGTCGGCGAACTCAGCGATCAACTCTTCCCGCCCCAGCAGGATAGACCGCAGCCCATCAAGGACGCGGTTCTCGAGATCTACGGCCGCAATGCTGGTTGGGCTGTCGCAGGTACCGCGTTCGCGGCGGGCCGAGCAGGAATAGCGTTCCCGGTTCACGATCGTCATCGCCCCACCACAACTGCCGCAGCGGATCAGGCCTGACAGCAGCCGCTTCTTGGTCTGGCGGATATTGCCGGCGTGGCTGCTGTAGCGGGCCTTGATTGCCTGGACCGCATCCCAGGTTTGCTGGTCGATGATCCGCAGGTGCGGCACATCATGGGTAATCCATACCTCGGGCGGGTTGGGGCGGGAGACCCGTTTGCCGGTATCGGGGTCTTTGACGAATCGCTGCCGGTTATAGGTGATCCGGCCGAGATAGAGCTCGTTGTTCAGAATGCCGTTGCGGCGCTGCCGGCTACCGTTAATCGTCGATGCGTTCCAGAGACCGCCGCGCGGGCTCGGAATGCCTTCGGCGTTTAGCCGCGCCGCGATCGCGTGTAAATGCTGGATCAAAATTCCCCAGAGATGCTGGCGCAAAATTCCCCACCTTTTCGGTTTCAGCGGTCATCCTTGCATGTGATTGTCGCCTCCGTTCTTGGGTGGACGACCGCGCCTTTTTTGGGGCGGCGGTGGTGCA
>JANSYS010000041.1 GCA_024742275.1 Alphaproteobacteria bacterium
GAGATGGTGATGCCGGGCGACAACATCGCGATGGATGTCGAGCTGATCGCGCCGATCGCCATGGACGAGGGCCTGCGCTTCGCCATCCGCGAAGGCGGCCGCACCGTCGGTGCCGGCGTCGTCTCCAAGATCATCGCGTAAGAAGCGGGGGCGCGGAAACGCTTTTGCTAGGTTAGGAGTGTAGCTCAACTGGTAGAGCACCGGTCTCCAAAACCGGGGGCTGGGGGTTCGAGCCCCTCCACTCCTGCCACTGTATTGATAGGGTCCGCGGGCGGCGCCGTCGGGAAAACCGATGGGCGCCATCCGCATTCATGTGTTCGGAACTGGTGCCAGTGCCAGCCTGGGAGGTTCCCGGGACAGCGCGGCGGAGAGCAGAGACGATGGCGAAGGTGAGTCCCGCCCAGTTCGTGCGTCAGGTGCGTCAGGAAATGTCGCGCGTGACGTGGGCGAGCCGCAAGGAGACGTCGGTCGCCACCCTGATGGTCTTCATCATGGTGTTGCTGGCTTCGGTGTTCTTCTTCGTGGTCGACCAGGTTCTGGCCTGGGGCGTGCAACTGGTTCTGGGTCTCGGAGGCTGAGATGGCACATCGCTGGTACGTGGTGCAGACCTACTCGGGGTTCGAGAAGAAGGTTGCGCAGTCTATCAATGAGCAGGTCGAGCAGATGGAGCTCGGCGATCTGATCACCGATGTTCTGGTGCCGACCGAAGAAGTGATTGAAATGCGCCGCGGGGTGAAGGCGACGACGGAGCGCAAGTTCTTCCCCGGGTATATTCTGGTTCGCATGCAGCTGACCGACGAGACCTGGCATCTGGTCAAGTCGCAGCCGAAGGTGGCCGGGTTCGTCGGCGGCAAGGGCAAGCCGATCCCGATCACCGACGCGGAGGCGACCCGGCTGCTGAAGCAGGTTTCCGAAGGCGTCGATCGGCCAAAGCCGTCGGTCACCTTCGAGATCGGTGAGCAGGTGCGCGTCGCCGACGGTCCGTTCGCGACCTTCAACGGCCTCGTCGAGGATGTCGACGAGGAGCGGTCGCGTCTCAAAGTTGCGGTGTCGATCTTCGGACGGTCGACGCCGGTCGATCTGGATTTCACCCAGGTCGAGAAGACCTGAGCCGGTTCGGGTTCGATTCCGCGGCGCCAGCGCGGCGGGACCGAAGCGGCATGTTTTGGACGGCCTGTGGGAGATGACCGCGAAGCCCTGCGGCATCGGACCACGGACCGAATAGAGGAAGGCAACACATGGCTAAGAAGATCGTCGGCTATATCAAGCTGGAGATCCCGGCCGGGGCGGCGAACCCGTCTCCCCCGGTGGGCCCGGCGCTCGGTCAGCGCGGACTCAACATCATGGAGTTCTGCAAGGCGTTCAACGCCGCGACCGAGAAGATGGAGAAGGGTATGCCGGTGCCGGTGGTGATCACCGCGTACGGCGACCGGACCTTCACCTTCATCACGAAGACCCCGCCGGTATCCTATTTCCTGAAGAAGGCGTCGAAGCTGCCCAAGGGCTCGCAGACGCCGGGCAAGGGGACGATCGGCAAGGTCACCATGGCTCAGGTCAAGGAGATCGCCGAGCAGAAGATGCCGGATCTGAACGCCGTCGACATGGACGGAGCCGTTCAGATGATCAAAGGGTCCGCCCGTTCCATGGGCATCGAAGTGGTGGAGTGAGGCGATCATGGCAAACAAAGGTAAGCGTCTTCGCGCCGCGTACGGCTCCCTCGACCGCGAGGCTGTCTACGCCATGTCCGAGGCGATCAAACTGATCAAGGGCGCTGCCAGCGCCAAGTTCGACGAGACCGTCGAAATTTCGATGAACCTGGGCGTCGACCCGCGTCACTCGGATCAGATGGTCCGGGGCGTCGTGTCGCTCCCGCACGGGACCGGCAAGTCGGTCCGCGTGGCGGTCTTCGCCAAGGACGCCAAGGCGGACGAGGCCCGCGCCGCCGGGGCGGATGTCGTCGGCGCCGACGACCTGATGGAAGAGATCCAGAACGGTCGCATGGATTTCGACCGCGTCATCGCGACGCCTGACATGATGGCCGTCGTGGGTCGGCTCGGCAAGGTGCTCGGCCCGCGCGGCCTGATGCCGAACCCGAAGCTCGGCACGGTCACGCCGAACGTCGCCGACGCCGTTCAGGCGGCTAAGGCCGGTCAGGTCGAGTTCCGTGTCGAGAAGGCCGGCATCGTTCACGCCGGGATCGGCAAGGCGAGCTTCTCCGAGGATCAGCTGGTCGAGAACGCCGCGGCGTTTGTCGACGCGATCCAGAAGGCGAAGCCGTCGGGAGCGAAGGGCAATTATATCAAGCGGGTGTCCGTGAGCTCGACCATGGGGCCGGGTATCAAGGTCGACACCGCGGAACTGGGGACCGCGCCGGCCGCCTGAGGCGGCCGCGCAACATGAGATCGACGGCCTCCGGGCCTCCCCGAAAGGGAGTTCGGAGGTCGGCGTAAGGACCGGAGTAATGCCCGGTCCGACCTGTCCGAGACTACGGGCGGTTCCGGCGAAGGAGTTCGCGGGAGCCTTAAAACCAGCCCGTATAGACGGGAGCGCCAACGGGATCCGGCCTGGCCGGTCGTGTTGGTCTTCTGGGACAGGCGAACAGGGGCGGCATGGCAATGCCGTCTTCGTGCAACCGGACCGATGGATCCCGATCCCTGACGGAGAACGGATCCGACGGTTCCAATTGCGGAGATAAGAGGTGAACCGAACCGAAAAGGCCGATTTGGTCGACTCTCTTCGCTCGACGTTCGAGGGCTCCGAGGTCGTCGTCATCACCCATCAGACGGGTCTGACGGTGTCCGAGGTCGAAGGCTTGCGCTCGAAGGTCCGCGAAGCTGGGGCCGGCTATAAGGTCACCAAGAATCGGCTCGCCCGTCTTGCTCTGCAGGGCACGCGCTACGAGAACCTGAGCGATCTGTTCACGGGCCCGACGTCAGTCACGACGTCATCGGATCCCGTGGCGGCCGCCAAGGTCATCGTCGAGTTCGCCAATTCGAATGACAAGGTCACCATCATCGGTGGGGGCCTGGGCGAACGAGCACTCAGCGTCGACGAGGTCAAGGCTCTGGCCAAGACCCCGTCTCTCGATGAGTCGCGTGCCAAGCTCGTGGGTTTGTTGCAGACCCCGGCTTCCCGGATGGTTGGTGTGCTTGTCGCGCCGGCCGGACAGGTTGCTCGGGTCCTCGCTGCCCGCGGCGAGCAGTCGGAGTGAGGGCGGACGAACCGCTCTGTCGTCAGAAGTACCAACCAGGAGTGAATTAAATGGCTGATCTTGCGAAGATCGTCGAAGATCTCTCGAACCTGACCGTCCTCGAGGCGGCCGAGCTGTCCAAGATGCTTGAGGAGAAGTGGGGCGTTTCCGCCGCTGCTCCGGTGGCGGTTGCCGCTGCCGCCGGTGGTGGCGATGCCGCTCCGGCCGCCGAGGAGAAGGACGAGTTCGACGTTATCCTGGCTTCCGCCGGTGACAAGAAGATCAATGTCATCAAGGAAGTTCGCGCCATCACCGGCCTGGGCCTGAAGGAGGCCAAGGACCTGGTCGAGGGCGCGCCGAAGCCGGTCAAGGAAGGCGCTTCCAAGGAAGAGGCCGCCGAGCTGAAGAAGAAGCTGGAGGAGGCTGGCGCCACCGTCGAGCTGAAGTAATTGAGCTCGATTTCCAGCTAGAATCCGGGAAGGGAGCGGCGCGCCTGCGTGTCCGCTCCCGACCCGTTTCCTCCCCTCCGCCGGGGGCCGGACAGACCCGTCCGACCTCGGGCCGAGGCGAGGATCGCCCGCCGAAGACGCGCCGCAGGTGGCTCCTGCCGGTCCCCCGAAAGGGTCGCGTCCAGGCGACGGTCACCGTTTCGCCCGACGGACATAGCGATGTCCGCGGGTCACACGCGAGGTCGAGGTCGCAAGATGGCAGTTTCCGCAGTCGGATCCTTCACCGGTCGTAAGCGCGTTCGTCGGAGCTTTGGTCGCATTCCCGAAGTCGCGCCGATGCCGAACCTCATCGAGGTTCAGAAGAGCTCTTACGACGCATTCCTGCAGATGGGCATCACCGCGGAGAACCGTGGCGATGTAGGCTTGCAGGAGGTCTTCAAGTCGGTGTTCCCGATCCGCGACTTCTCCGAGCGCTCGATGCTCGAGTTCGTGCGCTACGAGCTCGAGGAGCCGAAATACGACGTCGAGGAGTGCCAGCAGCGCGGCTTGACCTTCGCCGCGCCGCTGAAGGTCACCCTGCGTCTCGTGGTCTGGGACGTGGACGAGGAGACCGGATCCAAGTCGATCAAGGACATCAAGGAGCAGGACGTCTACATGGGCGACATGCCCCTGATGACGGCCAACGGCACCTTCGTCATCAACGGCACCGAGCGGGTCATCGTCAGCCAGATGCACCGTTCGCCGGGCGTCTTCTTCGATCATGACAAGGGCAAGACCCACAGCTCCGGCAAGTACCTGTTCGCCGCACGGGTCATTCCGTACCGTGGCTCCTGGCTCGACTTCGAGTTCGATGCCAAGGACATCGCTTACGTCCGTATCGACCGGCGCCGCAAGCTGCCGGCGACGACGCTCCTGCTGGCGCTGCTCTCCGACCAGAGCGAAGCGTACATCAAGGCGTGTCATGCCAACGGCGACGACGTGCAGCGCGACAAGGTCGTCGGCATGAGCGCCGAGGACATCCTCGGAACGTTCTACGACAAGGTGACTTACACCCGTGAAGGCGACGGCTGGCGCCTGCCGTTCGACGCCGACCGGATGAAGGGCGCGAAGCTGACCGACGACCTGGTCGACGCCGATACCGGCGAAGTCGTGGCCAAGGCCGGCGACAAGATCACGCCGCGCACGTCCCGCAAGCTGCTCGAGGGCGGCCTGAAGGACATGTACGTCACCAGCGAGCAGCTCATCGGCCACTATGTCGGCTCCGATCTGATCGATGAGAGCACCGGGCTGGTGCATTGCGATGCCGGAGAGGAGATCACCACCGATCTGCTCGAGACCCTGGCCTCGATCGGCGTTACCGAGCTTCCGGTCCTGGCGATCGACCACATGAATGTCGGCGCGTACATGCGCAATACGCTGGCGCTCGACAAGAACGCCACCCGCGAGGAGGCCCTGGTCGACATCTACCGAGTGATGCGGCCGGGCGAGCCGCCGACCCTCGAGACCGCCGAGGCGCTGTTCGCCGGCCTGTTCTTCGACAGTGAGCGTTACGATCTGTCGGCCGTCGGCCGCGTGAAGATGAATGCGCGTCTCGGCCTTGAGACCGACGACCAGCTTCGCGTGCTCCGCAAGGAAGATATCCTGGCGATCCTGAAGGTTCTGGTGGACCTGAAGGACGGCAAGGGCGAGATCGACGACATCGACCACCTCGGTAACCGCCGGGTCCGGTCCGTCGGCGAGCTTATGGAGAACCAGTACCGCGTCGGCCTGCTGCGCATGGAGCGGGCGATCCGCGAGCGCATGAGCTCGGTGGATATCGACACCGTGATGCCGCATGACCTGATCAACGCCAAACCGGCGGCGGCTGCGGTCCGGGAGTTCTTCGGTTCGTCCCAGCTCTCGCAGTTCATGGACCAGACGAACCCGCTGTCGGAGATCACCCACAAGCGGCGCCTGTCGGCCCTCGGCCCGGGCGGTCTGACCCGCGAGCGCGCCGGCTTCGAGGTACGCGACGTCCATCCGACGCATTATGGCCGCATCTGCCCGATCGAGACGCCGGAAGGGCCGAACATCGGCCTGATCAACTCGCTCGCCACCTACGCACGGGTCAACCAGTACGGATTCATCGAGACGCCGTATCGGAAGGTGACCGACGGCGTGGTGACCGACGAGGTCCGCTACATCTCCGCGATGGAGGAGGGGCGCTACACCATTGCCCAGGCGAACGCGCCGATCGACGAGAACGGCAAGTTCGAGGAGGAGCTGGTTCCGGTGCGCCGGCGCGGCGACTTCGGTCTGGCGCGTCCGGAAGACATCGACATGCTCGACGTCTCGCCGAAGCAGCTCGTTTCCGTCGCCGCGGCGCTCATCCCGTTCCTCGAGAACGATGACGCCAACCGCGCGCTGATGGGCTCAAACATGCAGCGTCAGGCGGTACCGCTGATCCAGGCCGAGGCGCCGTATGTCGGCACCGGCATGGAAGGTACCGTGGCCCGCGACAGCGGCGTGGCGATCGCCGCCAAGCGGTCCGGGGTGATCGACCAGGTCGACGCCCAGCGTATCGTCGTTCGGGCGAACGAGGATCTGGAAGGCACCGCGTCGAACGTCGACATCTACCGTCTGCTGAAGTTCCAGCGGTCCAACCAGAATACCTGTATCACCCAGCGCCCGCTGGTGGCCGTGGGCGACGTGGTCAGCCGCGGCGACATCATCGCGGACGGCCCGTCCACGGAGCTCGGCGAACTGGCCCTCGGCAAGAACGTGCTGGTCGCGTTCATGCCGTGGAACGGGTACAACTTCGAGGACTCGATCCTGATCTCCGAGCGCATCGTCCGTGACGACGTGTTCACCTCGATCCATATCGAGGAATTCGAGATCATGGCCCGCGATACCAAGCTGGGTCAGGAGGAGATCACCCGCGACATCCCCAACGTCGGCGAAGAGGCTCTGAAGAACCTCGACGAGGCGGGCATCGTCTACATCGGTGCCGAGGTGAATCCGGGCGACATCCTGGTCGGCAAGGTCACGCCGAAGGGCGAGTCGCCGATGACGCCGGAGGAGAAACTGCTCCGGGCGATCTTCGGTGAGAAGGCGTCCGACGTCCGCGACACGTCGCTGAAGGTTCCGCCGGGAGTGACCGGCACGGTTGTCGAGGTGCGGGTGTTCTCGCGCCGCGGCGTCGACAAGGATGAGCGCAGCCAGGCCATCGAGCGGTCCGAGATCGAGCGGTTGGCTAAGGACCGCGACGACGAGCGGGCGATTCTCGAGCGCGGTTTCTTCGACCGTCTCAAGGAACTGCTGATGGGTAAGACGGCCACCGGCGGTCCGAAGGGCTTCAAGGCCGGCGAACTGACCGAAGAGGTTTTCGCCCAGTACACGCCGGGTCAGTGGCGTCAGTTCGTTGTCGATGACGACAAGCTGATGGACTACCTGGAGGGCCTGAAAGAGCACTTCGACAAGTCGATCGAGCAGCTTAAGGACCGGTTCGAGAACAAGGTCGACAAGCTGCAGCGGGGCGACGAACTGCCGCCGGGCGTGATGAAGATGGTCAAGGTTTTCGTCGCGGTGAAGCGCAAGCTGCAGCCGGGCGACAAGATGGCCGGTCGTCATGGCAACAAGGGCGTCATTTCCAAGATCAATCCGATCGAGGACATGCCGTACTTGGACGACGGTACCGCCGTCGACATCGTGCTGAACCCGCTGGGCGTGCCGTCGCGCATGAATGTCGGGCAGATCCTGGAGACCCATCTGGGATGGGCGGCGGCCGGCCTCGGGCGCCAGATCCGAGAGATGCTCGAGAACATGGGCAAGGACACCCGGGCGGCGGATCTGCGCGACAAGCTCAAGGGCATCTATTCCGACGACGAGTACAGTCAGAAGATCGATCCGTTGCAGGACAACGAGATCGTCGAGATGTCCCGGAACCTGCGGCGCGGCGTGCCGTTCGCGACGCCGGTGTTCGACGGTGCCCGGGAAGAGGACATCGTCGGCATGCTGGAGCGCGCGGGCCTCGAGTCCAGCGGCCAGGTCGACCTCTGGGACGGCCGAACGGGCGAGCAGTTCGACCGGAGGGTCACAGTCGGCTATATTTACATGCTGAAACTGCACCACCTGGTGGACGACAAGATCCATGCCCGTTCGATCGGTCCGTACAGCCTCGTCACCCAGCAGCCGCTGGGCGGTAAGGCACAGTTCGGCGGTCAGCGTTTCGGTGAGATGGAGGTCTGGGCCCTTGAAGCCTACGGCGCCGCCTACACCTTGCAGGAGATGCTCACGGTGAAGTCCGACGACGTGTCCGGCCGTACCAAGGTCTACGAAGCCATCGTCCGCGGCGACGACAACTTCGAGGCGGGTATTCCGGAATCCTTCAACGTTCTGGTGAAGGAACTGCGTTCGCTCGGACTGAACGTCGAGCTGAACCAGGAGGAGTACTGACGCCGGAAGCGGCCGCTCAGGCGGTCGCAGTCGGTGTAGTCGCCGGTTCACGATGTCCCGGGGATAGCGTCGCGCAGACGGTATCCGCCGGGACGGAACCGGCTAGGAGTTCCGGGGACGCCCGGATCCGCAAACAGCGCCAAGTGGCGCGAGGAGTGCTTCGATGAACGAGTTGGTGAACATCTTCGGTCAGCCGAGCGGCCCGCAGAGCTTCGACAACATCCAGATCTCGATCGCGAGCCCGGATCGCGTGAAGTCGTGGTCTTTCGGCGAGATCAAGAAGCCGGAGACCATCAACTACCGGACCTTCAAGCCGGAGCGCGACGGTCTGTTCTGTGCCCGCATCTTCGGTCCGATCAAGGACTACGAGTGCCTGTGCGGCAAGTACAAGCGCATGAAGTACCGCGGCATCATCTGCGAGAAGTGCGGCGTCGAAGTCACGCTCTCCAAGGTGCGGCGCGAGCGCATGGGCCATATCGACCTGGCGTCGCCGGTCGCCCATATCTGGTTCCTGAAATCGCTGCCGAGCCGCATCGGCCTGCTTCTCGACATGACTCTGAAGGATCTGGAGCGGGTCCTCTATTTCGAGAACTTCGTGGTCACCGACCCGCTGCTCTCGCCGCTCAAGGAGAAGCAGCTCCTGAGCGAGGAGGAGTTCTACCAGGCGCAGGACGATTACGGCGAGGACGCGTTCGTCGCCCAGATCGGTGCCGAGGCGCTGAAGACCATGCTGTCGCGCCTCGACATGGAGGTGGAGCAGGAGACCGTCCGCGTCGAACTCCGCGAGACCGGTTCCGAAGCGAAGCGTAAGAAGCTGGTCAAGCGGCTGAAGATCATCGAGGCGTTCCAGGAATCCGGTTCCCGTCCGGAATGGATGATCCTGGACGTCGTGCCGGTCATTCCGCCGGAACTGCGCCCGCTGGTTCCGCTGGACGGCGGCCGGTTCGCGACGTCCGATCTGAACGATCTGTACCGTCGCGTGATCAACCGGAACAACCGCCTCAAGCGCCTGATGGAGCTTCGCGCGCCGGACATCATCGTCCGCAACGAGAAGCGCATGCTGCAGGAGGCTGTCGACGCGCTGTTCGACAACGGCCGCCGCGGCCGGGTCATCACCGGCGCCAACAAGCGCCCCCTGAAGTCGCTCAGCGATATGCTCAAGGGCAAGCAGGGCCGCTTCCGCCAGAACCTTCTCGGCAAGCGCGTCGACTATTCCGGCCGGTCGGTCATTGTTGTCGGTCCGGATCTCATGCTGCATCAGTGCGGCCTGCCGAAGAAGATGGCGCTGGAGCTGTTCAAGCCGTTCATCTACTCGAAGCTCGAGCTCTACGGGATGGCGAGCACCATCAAGGCGGCCAAGCGCATGGTCGAGAAGGAGCGTCCCGAGGTCTGGGACATCCTCGAAGAGGTCATCCGCGAGCACCCGGTCATGCTGAACCGGGCACCGACCCTGCACCGTCTCGGCATCCAAGCGTTCGAGCCGAAGCTGGTCGAGGGTAAGGCAATCCAGCTCCATCCGCTGGTCTGCACCGCCTTCAACGCCGACTTCGACGGCGACCAGATGGCGGTTCACGTGCCGCTGTCGCTCGAAGCGCAGCTCGAAGCCCGCGTGCTCATGATGTCGACCAACAACATCCTGAGCCCGGCCAACGGCAAGCCGATCATCGTGCCGTCCCAGGACATCATCCTGGGCCTCTACTACCTGACTTTGGAGCGCGACAATCAGCCGGGCGAGGGCATGGCCTTCGCGGACCCGGCCGAGGTCGATCATGCGGTTGATACCGGTGCGGTAACCCTGCACACCAAGGTTAAGGCCCGGGTCACGACCTATGACGAGAACGGTGAGAAGGTCGTCAAGCGCGTGGAGACCACGCCGGGACGCCTCAAGCTGGCTCTTCTGCTGCCGGACAACCCGAAGCTGCGCTTCGAGATGATCAACCGGCTGATGACGAAGAAGGAAGTCTCCAACGTCATCGACATGGTCTACCGCCACTGCGGCCAGAAAGAGACGGTGATCTTCGCCGACCGGATGATGGGCCTCGGCTTCGGTCACGCCTGCCGCGCCGGTATCTCCTTCGGCAAGGACGACCTGGTCATTCCGGAGGCCAAGCAGGCCCTGGTCGACGAGGCGAACGAGCAGGTCAAGCAGTTCGAGCAGCAGTATCTCGACGGCCTGATCACCCAGGGCGAGAAGTACAACAAGGTGGTCGACGTCTGGTCGCGCTGCACCGACATGGTCGCCGAGGAGATGATGGCGGTCATCAAGGAGGACGACGGCACCAAGCCGGTGAACTCCGTTTGGATGATGGCCCATTCCGGTGCCCGTGGTTCTGCCGCCCAGATCAAGCAGCTCGCTGGCATGCGCGGGCTGATGGCGAAGCCGTCGGGCGAGATCATCGAGACGCCGATCATCTCGAACTTCAAGGAAGGCCTCACCGTGCTCGAGTACTTCAACTCGACCCACGGTGCCCGTAAGGGCTTGGCCGACACGGCTCTGAAGACCGCCAACTCGGGGTACCTGACCCGTCGTCTGGTCGACGTGGCCCAGGATTGCATCATCACCGAAGTCGATTGCGGCACCGATCGCGGCCTGACCGTGCGCGCGGTGATCGACGGCGGCGAGGTGATCGAGGCTCTGGGCGACCGTATCCTGGGCCGGACCACCCTCGAGGATGTTCTCGATCCGCTGAGCGGCGATGTCGTCGTGAAGAAGGGCGAGATCATCGACGAGGCGCTGGTCGAGGCGATCGAGCGGGCCGGTATCGATGCGGTGCTGATCCGCTCGGTTCTGACCTGCAAGACCCAGCCGGGCGTCTGTGCGGCCTGCTACGGCCGCGACCTGGCGCGCGGTACGCCTGTGAATATCGGCGAAGCGGTCGGCGTTATCGCGGCCCAGTCGATCGGCGAGCCGGGCACCCAGCTGACCATGCGTACCTTCCACATCGGCGGCGCCGCCCAGCGCGGCGCCGAGCAGTCGACCGTGGAGGCGTCGATCGGCGCCGAGGTGAAGCTGCACAACCGGAACGTCGTTACCAACTCCGACGGCGTGCTGGTGGTGATGAGCCGCAACACCGAGATCGTGCTTCTCGACGAGCAGGGCCGTGAGCGGGCGCGTCACCGCGTTCCTTACGGCGCCAAGCTGGCCGTCGATGACGGCGACATGGTGGAGGCGGGCCAGAAGATGGCCGAGTGGGACCCGTATACGATCCCGATCCTCACGGAGCGGGAAGGTGTCGCTCACTACGTCGACCTCGTGGACGGCTTGTCCATGCGCGAGGTTACCGACGAGGCGACGGGTATCTCGTCCCGCGTGGTCGTCGACTGGAAGCAGCAGCCTCGCGGCAACGACCTGAAGCCGCGGATCACCTTGCGGGATGACTCCGGCGAGGTGGTTCAGCTCGCCAATGGTCTCGAGGCCCGCTACTTCATGTCGGTCGACGCTATCCTGTCGGTCGAGAACGGCGCGCAGGTGAAGGCCGGCGACGTGCTGGCCCGTATTCCGCGGGAGTCGTCCAAGACCCGTGACATCACTGGTGGTCTGCCGCGTGTGGCCGAGCTGTTCGAGGCCCGCCGCCCGAAGGACTTCGCCGTCATCGCGGAGGCCGACGGCCGGGTCGAATTCGGCAAGGACTACAAGACCAAGCGCCGAGTGGTCGTCCGCCCGGTCGAGGAGGGTGCCGATCCGATCGAATACATGATCCCGAAGGGCAAGCACCTGGCTGTGCATGAGGGCGACTTCGTCCAGAAGGGCGACATGCTGCTCGACGGCGCGCGCGTCCCGCACGACATCCTCAACATCATGGGCGTCGAGGCATTGGCCGACTATCTCATCAATGAGATCCAGGAGGTCTACCGCCTGCAGGGCGTGAAGATTAACGACAAGCACATCGAGGTCATCGTTCGCCAGATGCTGCAGAAGGTCGAAGTCATGGAGGCCGGCGACACCACGCTGCTGGTCGGCGAGACCATCGACCGGGACGAGTACCAGGAGGCCAACGAGAAGGCTCTGGCGGAAAACCTCCGCCCGGCCGTGGCCAAACCGGTGCTCCAGGGCATCACAAAGGCGTCGCTCCAGACCAAGTCGTTCATTTCCGCCGCGTCGTTCCAGGAAACCACCCGCGTCCTCACCGAAGCGGCGGTTTCCGGCAAGGAGGACAGCCTCGACGGCCTGAAGGAGAACGTCATCGTCGGCCGCTTGATCCCGGCCGGTACGGGCAGCGTCATGAACCGGCTGCGGCGTGTTGCCGCCGACCGCGACCGGGCGCTCGCTCCGGCTCCACAGGATTCCGAAGGCGATTCCGTGAAGCTGGAGGCCGAGGGAGAGGTCACGGCTGCCGAATAGGGCACGCCTTGACGGTATGGTAATTAAATTGCGCATTCCGGGCGCTTTGGTGCCCGGAATGCCGAATAATGACGGGGATGTCGGCTTGCTTCTTCCGGCCGATAATCCGCTTGACCCTCGTCGGGCGCATCAATAGTATCCGCGCACTTTGAGACGGGGGCCCAGCTGTTCCCCCGGGTCCAGCGCCTAAGACGGCGGTTTCCCGGGTGACTTGAACGCGGTCCTCGCACGAAGGGTCGAATATGAGAAGCGTCGTCGCGGTCTCCGCTTGGCGGCGCATGGTTCAAACGAACGTCCCCCATGGGTGATCCCGTGGTGGGGATTTGTATTTGTGGTTAAGAGGGTCGACGCATGCCGACGATCAATCAGCTGATCCGCCAGGGTCGTAAGGTTCCGGTTGCACGGAACAAGGTTCCCGCCCTGCAGGCGTGTCCGCAGAAGCGTGGCGTGTGCACCCGGGTGTACACCACCACCCCGAAGAAGCCGAACTCCGCTCTGCGAAAGGTCGCCCGCGTGCGCCTGACTAACGGGTACGAGGTCATCAGCTACATTCCGGGTGAGGGTCACAACCTCCAGGAGCACTCCGTCGTCATGATCCGCGGCGGTCGTGTGAAGGATTTGCCGGGTGTGCGCTATCACATCATTCGCGGCACGCTCGATACCCAGGGCGTGAAGGACCGTCGCCAGCGCCGCTCGAAATACGGCGCGAAGCGCCCGAAGTAAGGAGAACGAAGCATGTCGCGTCGCCATCGCGCGGAAAAGCGTCCGGTTCTGCCGGATGCCAAGTTTGGAGACCAGGTCGTCTCCAAGTTCATGAGCTGCCTGATGTACGACGGCAAGCGTTCGGTTGCCGAAGGCATCGTTTACGGGGCTTTCGACGTGCTGGAGAAACGGGCGGGCGGCGAGCCGGTCCGGACCTTCCACGAGGCACTGGACAATGTGAAGCCGCATGTAGAGGTCCGCTCCCGTCGGGTCGGCGGCGCGACCTATCAGGTTCCGGTCGAAGTCCGTCCCGAGCGTGCCCAGGCGCTGGCCATTCGCTGGCTGATCGACGCCGCGCGCAAGCGGTCCGAGAAGACCATGGTCCAGCGGCTGTCCGGCGAGCTGTCGGACGCAGCCCAGAACCGCGGTACCGCGGTGAAGAAGCGTGAAGACACGCACCGTATGGCCGACGCCAACAAGGCGTTCTCCCACTACCGCTGGTAACAGCGACTGGCATTCAGGGACGGGCTGGCGTATAGACCGGCCCGTCCTAACTATATGGCGGCCCCGAGTCACGGCGAGACGAGCGCCCTGGCTGGACGGGGGCGGCCGAAACCTCAAGAGACGAGGACGTGAGTCATGCCCCGCACTCATCCGCTCGAAATGTATCGCAACATCGGCATCATGGCGCACATCGATGCCGGCAAGACGACCACGACCGAGCGTATCCTGTATTACACCGGCCGGTCCTACAAGATCGGCGAAGTCCATGATGGCAATGCCACGATGGACTGGATGGAGCAGGAGCAGGAGCGCGGCATCACCATCACGTCCGCGGCGACGACGTGCTTCTGGCGCGATCACCGGATCAACATCATCGACACGCCGGGCCACGTCGACTTCACCATTGAGGTCGAGCGCTCCCTGCGCGTGCTGGACGGTGCCGTCACGGTGTTCGATAGCGTCGCCGGCGTCGAGCCGCAGTCCGAGACCGTCTGGCGCCAGGCCGATAAGTACGGCGTTCCGCGCATCTGCTTCGTGAATAAGATGGACCGCATCGGGGCCGACTTCTTCCGGTGCGTGCAGATGATGATCGATCGCCTGGGCGCGACGCCGCTTGTCATGCAATTGCCGATCGGAACCGAGTCCGATTTTGTCGGGCTGGTCGATTTGGTCACCATGAAAGCGGTGCGCTGGCTGGACGAGTCGCTGGGCGCCAAGTTCGAGTACGAGGACATCCCGGCCGACATGGCGGACCAGGCGGCGGAATACCGTCAGAAGCTGGTCGAGCTGGCGGTCGAGATGGACGACGCCGCCATGGAATCGTACCTGGAAGGCGAAGAGCCCTCCGAAGAGGTGCTGCGCGCGTGCATCCGCAAGGGCGTGCTGAGCAGCAGCTTCGTTCCGGTGTTCCTGGGCTCGGCTTTCAAGAACAAGGGCGTGCAGCCTTTGTTGGACGCGGTGATCGACTATCTGCCGTCGCCGACCGATGTCGAGGCGATCAAGGGCGTGTCGGTCGACGGCGAAACCGAGATGATGCGCAAGTCTTCCGACGATGAGCCGTTTGCGGCCCTGGCGTTCAAAATCATGAACGATCCGTTTGTCGGTTCCCTGACCTTCGTGCGCGTCTACTCCGGCGTTCTGGATACCGGTTCTTCGGTCCTGAACACCGTGAAGGAAAACCGCGAGCGTGTCGGCCGCATGCTGCTGATGCACTCCAACAACCGCGAAGACGTCAAGGAAGCGCGCGCCGGCGATATCGTCGCGATCGCGGGTCTGAAGAACACCACGACGGGCGACACCCTCTGCGATCCGCTCAAGCCGGTCATTCTGGAGCGTATGGAGTTCCCGGATCCCGTCATCGAAGTCGCGGTCGAGCCGAAGACCAAGAGCGACCAGGAGAAGATGGGCGTCGCGCTCAATCGCCTGGCTGCCGAGGATCCGTCGTTCCGCGTCACGTCTGACGTCGAGAGCGGTCAGACCGTGATCAAGGGCATGGGCGAACTCCACCTTGAGATTCTGGTGGACCGCATGCGTCGTGAGTTCAAGGTGGACGCCAATGTCGGCGCGCCGCAGGTCGCCTACCGCGAGTCGATCACCAAGACCTCCGAGGTTGACTACACGCACAAGAAGCAGACCGGCGGCTCCGGTCAGTTCGCCCGGATCAAACTGACCTTCGAGCCGCAGGAGCGCGGTGAGGGCTTTACCTTCGAGAACACCATCGTCGGTGGCTCGGTCCCGAAGGAATACATTCCGGGTGTCGAGAAGGGGCTGAACTCGGCTCTCGATACGGGTGTTCTCGCCGGCTTCCCGGTGGTCGACATGAAGGTGACCCTGACGGACGGCGCGTATCACGATGTCGACTCGAGCGTCCTGGCGTTCGAAATCGCCGCTCGCGCGGCCTTCAAGGAAGGCGTTGCCAAGGCGGGCCCGGTCCTGCTCGAGCCGATCATGAAGGTCGAGGTCGTGACGCCCGAAGACTACATGGGCGACATCATCGGCGACCTGAACAGCCGCCGCGGCCAGGTGAGCGGCATGGATCAGCGTGGTAACGCCCGTGTCGTAGACGCGATGGTGCCGCTGGCGAACATGTTCGGGTACGTGAACACCTTGCGCTCCATGAGCCAGGGCCGGGCGCAGTACACCATGCAGTTCGACCACTACGAGCCTGTTCCGCAGGCTGTCGCCGACGAGGTGCGGGCGAAGATGGCCTGATCGGGTCCGCTCGCGAACCCGACACCTCACCGATAACGTCACCCCCTTTTTCGTACGGAGCATACTGGGATGGCCAAGGAGAAATTCGCGCGGACGAAGCCGCACTGCAATATCGGGACGATTGGTCACGTCGACCACGGTAAGACGACGCTGACGGCGGCGATTACGAAGACGCTTGCGGAGTCTGGTGGGGCGACGTTCATGGCGTATGACGCCATTGACAAGGCGCCGGAGGAGAAGGCGCGTGGCATCACGATTTCGACGGCGCATGTTGAGTACGAGACGGCGAACCGTCACTACGCGCACGTTGATTGCCCGGGTCATGCTGACTACGTGAAGAACATGATCACGGGTGCGGCGCAGATGGATGGTGCGATCCTCGTGGTGTCGGCGGCGGACGGTCCGATGCCGCAGACGCGGGAGCACATTCTTCTGGCGCGTCAGGTTGGCGTTCCGGCGCTTGTGGTGTTCATGAACAAGGTCGACCAGGTGGACGACGAGGAGCTTCTGGAGCTGGTTGAGCTTGAGATCCGCGAGCTTCTGTCTTCTTACGAGTTCCCGGGCGACGACATTCCGATCACGAAGGGGTCTGCGCTTGCTGCGCTTGAGGACAGCAACGAGGAGATCGGCAAGAAGGCGATCCTTGCGCTGATGGAGACGGTTGACGCGTACATTCCGACCCCGGAGCGTCCGAAGGATCAGCCGTTCCTGATGCCGATCGAGGACGTGTTCTCGATTTCCGGCCGCGGGACTGTTGTGACGGGTCGTATCGAGCGTGGGATCGTGAAGGTCGGCGAGGAAATCGAGATCGTCGGTATCAAGGACACGACGAAGACGACGTGCACGGGCGTGGAGATGTTCCGCAAGCTTCTGGACCAGGGGGAGGCGGGCGACAACGTTGGCGTTCTTCTGCGCGGCACGAAGCGCGAGGACGTTGAGCGGGGTCAGGTTCTTGCGAAGCCCGGCACGATCACGCCGCACACGAAGTTCAAGGCCGAGGCGTACATCCTGACGAAGGAAGAGGGTGGCCGTCACACGCCGTTCTTCACGAATTACCGTCCGCAGTTCTACTTCCGGACGACGGACGTGACGGGGACGGTTGAGCTCCCGGAAGGCACCGAGATGGTGATGCCGGGCGACAACATCGCGATGGATGTCGAGCTGATCGCGCCGATCGCCATGGACGAGGGCCTGCGCTTCGCCATCCGCGAAGGCGGCCGCACCGTCGGTGCCGGCGTCGTCTCCAAGATCATCGCGTAA
>JANSYS010000025.1 GCA_024742275.1 Alphaproteobacteria bacterium
CCGAAAGCTCGCCAAGATCTGCAGCCCTCAGACCCTGGTGCCGGCAACCTGACGGTCGGGACGCCTTTGCGCCCAAGCCCGGGGAGCATCGCCATGCCTCAACGGCGATCCAACCGCCGACTTCTTCAACAGTATCGACCCGAAGCGGTCGGTCGATGTCACTGGAGCGCCCGACCCGAAGCTGTCATTCGATTTAGACGTCGTATTCGGCCTTTCGACACCCCATCTGTTGGAGGACGCCTCGCCCTTTCGACCCGATCGGGCCAGAGCGCGCTACAGGCCCTGGGGCCAAGGAACTTCCATGAAATTGCGTCCGCTACAGGACCGCATCCTGATCCGCCCGCTTGAGCGGGATACGATCAGTTCCGGCGGAATCATCATTCCCGATACCGCCAAGGAAAAGCCAGTCGAAGGCACGGTCGTCGCCGTCGGCTCCGGCAATCGAGACGACCACGGCAAGCTGCACACGCCCGACGTGACGGTCGGAGATCGCGTGCTCTACGGCAAATGGTCCGGCAGCGAGGTGAAACTCGACTGCGAGGACCTCGTGATCATGAAGGAGACCGACATCCTGGGGATCGTGGACCAGGCAACCACAACGACGCCCGCCGCGTAACGAACCAGGAGATCATCCATGTCTGCCAAAGAAGTCCGCTTCAATACCGATGCCCGCGACAGCATGCTGCGCGGCATTGACATCCTCGCCCGCGCCGTCCAGGTGACCTTGGGGCCGAAGGGCCGCAATGTGATCCTGGACAAGGCTTACGGTGCGCCCCGCATCACCAAGGACGGTGTCACCGTCGCCAAGGAGATCGAACTTACCGACAAGTTCGAGAATATGGGTGCGCAGATGGTCAAGGAGGTCGCCAACCGGAGCAGCGATCTGGCCGGCGACGGCACCACCACCGCGACGGTCCTGGCCCACGCGATCATGCGCGAAGGCTGTCGGGCCGTTGCTGCGGGAATGAATCCGATGGACCTGAAGCGTGGCATTGATCTCGCCGTGGCCGCCGTGGTCGCGGATCTGGAGCGGGTCTCGCGCAAAGTCGAGACCAATGCCGAGATCGCCCAGGTCGGCACCATCTCCGCCAATGACGACCGCGAGATAGGCGACATGATCGCCAGGGCGATGCAGAAGGTCGGCAATGAGGGCGTGATCACGATCGAGGAATCCAAGTCCCTGGAGACCGAGCTCTACATCGTCGACGGCATGCAGTTCGACCGCGGCTACCTGTCGCCATACTTCGTGACCAATACCGAGAAGATGGTCTGCGAACTGGACGATCCTCTCATCCTCCTGCACGACAAGAAGCTGCCAGGATTGCAGGTCCTTCTTCCGCTTCTAGAAGCGGTGGTGCAGAGCGGCCGCCCACTGCTGATCGTCGCCGAGGATGTCGAGGGCGAAGCCCTGGCCACTCTGGTCGTCAACAAGCTGCGTGGCGGGCTCAAGGTCGCGGCGGTCAAGGCCCCGGGCTTCGGCGACCGTCGCAAGGCGATGCTCGAGGACATCGCGATCCTCACCGGCGGACAGGTGATCAGCGAGGATGTCGGCACCAGATTCGAGGACGTCACCCTCGACATGCTGGGCACGGCGAAGAAGGTGCGTATCGACAAGGACAGCACCACCGTGGTCGACGGCGGCGGCAAGAAGAAGGCGATCGCCGCCCGCTGCACCCAGCTCAAGGCGCAGATGGAGGAGACCACCTCCGACTACGACAAGGAGAAGCTGCAGGAACGGCTCGCCAAGCTGGCCGGCGGCGTGGCGATCATCCGGGTCGGCGGCGCCACCGAGATCGAAGTGAAGGAGCGCAAGGATCGGGTCGACGACGCGGTGCATGCGACCCGTGCGGCGGTCGAGGAGGGTGTCGTTGCCGGCGGGGGCGTGACCCTCCTCTATGCCAGCAGCAAGCTCGACAGGCTGAATCCGGAGAACGACGACCAGAAAGTCGGGATTGATATCGTCCGCCGCGCCCTTCAGGCGCCGACACGCCAGATCCTCGCCAATTCGGGAGGCGACGGCTCGATCATCGTCGGCAAGCTGCTGGAAAAGGCGGACGCCAACCACGGGTACGACGCGCAGTCCGGTGCCTATGTCGACATGATCAAGGCTGGGATCATTGATCCCACAAAGGTCGTGCGCCTTGCTCTGCAGGGGGCGGCGTCGATCGCCGGTCTGCTGATAACCACGGAGGCGATGGTTGCGACCAGGGTTGAGCGGAGTCTGGAAGCGGTGGGCGCAGGCGGCGACTACTGAGCCGGGTGTTTTCGAACGCGCCGATCAACTTCGGCGTCTCCCACGATACTATCCCGCCGACGTCATTTCGTGGCGTCGGCGGCCAGACCCTGTCCCGGCTGGCGGATGGGGCGCATGATCCGATAGTGACACCGTTCGATCGCCTCTGGCTCGCTGGCCCCGGAAACAGACTGGAACCGCCATGTCGCTGAAGCTCGTCTCGTCAAATGATCACTTGGTGGTCGCCCTCCGCGACTGTTTCCTGCCCATCGTGCGGGCCAACGGAATCCTGCAGATCCAGCGTGACGGACTCCGCCGGATTGCCCTGCTGAAGGGACCGTGGTCGATCACTCACTGGACGCCCTTCCGCGACCTGTCGCCCGACGAAGCCTCCTCGCCGGGGTATCGCCATGCGGTTGAGGTCCAGCGACCGGGTCCGACGATGGGTTACGGGCTCGACGTGCTGCACCTGGGAAAGCGCATCCTGGGGCTGCTCTGGTCGGACGACGGGAAGATCCAGGTCACCGCCTTCGCTCGGGGTGACTGGGAGCAGCAGGCCCTGGCCATGAGGATGGGTCTGTCCACAGAAGACGATGTGCCGGCGAACGATCGGGCGGATTGAGTGGCTCCGAGTGCGTAGGCTTTCGCGGCGAGATCGCCTGCGGTTCGGCGCGAGCCCGGCCTATCCGTCTGTGAGGGTGAGCAGGATGTCGGCGTACCAGGTGCAATTCAGGCCGAGTGCCTCGTCCTGAACAAGGTCCCGGGAGCCCAGATCAAGTCGCGAGGAGTGAATTCCCAGCAAGAGCCAAGGAACGTCGCCGAGCGCCGTCCGGCGTCCGTCCTGCGCTCTGTCGACGGGCATCACCACCGGGGCACCGCTGGTTCCGCGATGGGTGCGCGCGTCGGTCAGGAAGTATCCCTGCCCCTGGAACCGCAGCCCGAAGGAGGAGGCCAGCGCCGCCCGCCTGACCACCGGCATATGGTGCAGCGTGTCGTGGAAGCCCAAGGGGAATCCGACGACCATCAGGGTGCAGCCGATCTCCACCCGGTCGCCGTGGCGGACGAGATGGTCAGGCGTGAAGGCCTGATAGGCGGTGGTCTCGGGCAGGGCATCCCGGTCGATGGCGATCACAGCCACGTCCACCATGCCGCCGCCGTCGATGCCCTCGCGCCACAGCGGTTGGCCGTTGCGGTAAAGCGGGATCGAGAAGCCGGTGGAGATGGTCAGGTTCTGTCGATCGGTATGCAGTTCGACGACGACGCTGTCCGGCCGATGGCCGCTGATGGCGTCCAGCAGCACGTGGCGGCTCGTGACCAGGAACAGGTGGGTCTCGCGCTCGAAGAGAAAACCGCTCGCATTGGTCAGGTGTACGGCGCCGTCAAAGGTGGACAGGCGCAGCGCGGTCAGCAGGATTGGCTCGCTGACTCGCCCCTCGCTGGAGACCGAGGCGTCGGGATCGAGATTGGCCGGAACCAGCTGTGGACCGCTGGAAAGGCTGCCGGGCTCGGCCCGACTCGGATCGCCGGCTGTTATCGAAGCCGAGGACATTGTCGGGTGCCCGGTCATTCGGTTATCTGCCCAGGCGGTACAGCGGTGGCGGCGGACAACGGCGCCAGCCCTTTGATAAGGCCGAACAGATCGCTGTCCGTGGTGAGCACCAGGGTGGAATTCTCGGCAATGATCGTCCGATAGGACTGCATCATCCGGGTGAATTCGTAGAACGCGACAGAGTCCGGCGACTGATTGTAGGCGTCGGCATAGATCGTCGCCGCTGCGGCGTCGGCCGCGCCTCGGATCTCCTCTACCGCCCGGTAGGCCTCCGACTGGACCTTGTTCAGATCCCGCACCCGATTGCCTCTGATACGGGCGGCTTCACCGTTACCCTCCGACAGGAAGCGCTCGGCGATCTGCCGCCGCTCGCTGATCATCCGGTCATAGATTTTGGGGCGCACACTTTCATTGTAGTTGATCCGCTTAAAGCGAATGTCGAGCAGTTCGATGCCGAACACCCGGACCTTTTCGGCGGCAGCAAGAAATATCTCTTCCTCGACCAGCGCACGGCCTTTCTGGATCGGTACCAGCGCACCGATGTTCTGCGCCGTCTCTGTGTCGGACAGTGAGGTGTCCCGCAGCGGCTCGCGACCCTTCGTGGTGCGAATGATCTCGATCAGTTCATGCTTGGCGACCGCGTTGCGGGTCTCGCTGCCAAGGATGTCGTCGAGTCGGGACTGGGCGCTGCGCTCGTCGCGCAAGCGCAGGAAGTACTGCAGAGGATCGGTGATGCGCCAGCGGGCGAAAAGGTCGACTGAAATGTAGAGCTTGTCCTTTGTCGGCATATCCGACGGGCTGCCGTCCCATTCCAACACCCGTTTGTCGATCGGATTGACTTCCTGGACGAAGGGCATCTTGAGTTTTAGCCCGGCTTCGGTGACCGGATCGCCCACGGGCTTGCCGAACTGGGTGATGATGACCTGCTCGACCTCGGTGACCACATAAACCGCGCTGGAGACTATGTAGACGCTTGCGAGGATCGCCAGGCCGGCGACGGTCGTGACGAAACGCTTCATTGCGAGACTCCCTGCCCGGGATTGAGGTTGCCGGGGGTGAGGTTCATGAGCGGCAGGATGCCGGATAGACTACCGTCGACGATCACGGTGGAGCGGATGACGGGCATCACCTCCTGCATCGTCTCGATATAGATGCGCCGGCGGGTGACCTCGGGCGCCTTTAGATACTCCGCGAACAGCGCTCGGAACCGGGCGGCGTCGCCCTCGGCCTCATTGATGCGCTTCAGCCGGTAGCCGTCGGCTTCGCGGATGCGCTGATCCTTCTCGCCCTCGGCCAACGGAATGACTCTGTTGTAGTCCCGCCGAGCCTCGTTGATCAGCTTTTCCTTCTCCTGTTGCGCTTGGTTCACCTCGTTAAAGGAGGCTTGAACCGGTTTCGGCGGATTGATGTTCTTGAGCTGCACCTGATCGATGCTGATGCCCATGGCGTATTTGGTCGACAGCGCCTGCATCTTCGTCAGCGCTTCGGTCTCGATCTCCTGGCGGCCGACCGTAATCACCTCGTCCACCGTTCGGTCGCCGACGACCTCGCGCATGACGGATTCGGAGACATAGCGCAGGGTTTCGCTGGGTTCGCGGACCTCGAACAGGAATTTCCGGGGGTCGGAAATCCGGTACTGGATCACCCACTCGACTAGGGCGGCGTTCAGGTCGCCCGTGACCATCTCGGTCTCGCGCATGCCGTCACGTTGACGTGTGCCCTGATAGGCGTCGGTTGCACCGGGAGTGACAAATCCGAATTCCTGCTTGAGCTGCCGCTTAACTGGCACGATCGTCACCGCGTCGACACCGAACGGGAGTTTGAAATGCAGGCCCGGTGGAATCTCGGCGGTATATTTGCCGAACCGCTGGACAACCGCGACTGAGTCGCTGGGGACCGTGTAATAGGCGGTCCATATGCTGAGCGCGACAGCGCCGAGGACGGCGACCAGCGTCATCGCCCGCCAACTTCCGCCGCCGGGAAGAAGCTGCTTGAACCGATCCTGCGCGGCCTTGATCAGCCTCTCGATTTCCGGACTGTGGGGCGGCGCACCGCGGCCCCAAGGTCCACCGCCACCGCGGCCGTCGTTCGAAGATGACATCTGACTTCCCATACAAGCGTGATGGCGCCATTCCGGTAGGCGCGAGTGATTTCGGAAAACCGGGACAGAACTCAGGCGAGGATCACAGATCCTCGGCGGTCAGAACGTAGGCGGAACGTTGATCTCGCGCATAAGCCACTCGAGCCGCTTCGTGGATCCGATCCAGCAGCCGATCGAATGTGCGCAACAGATCCGCCTCCCGGCTTTCAGTGCCGGGAAGCGAACTCCGAAGGACCGCCCCTTCAACAAAGAAGGCGATTTCTAGAGATCTGTCGTATCCCCAGAAACGAACACGGTCGCGTGTTGGGTCGAAACTGCGCGAGGCATTCGGAAAATTCAGAGCTGTTGCGCGTCCCGTTGCGTGGCGCTTGAACATGCTGGCACGGCCGGTCAGCAGGCTCTGCCTACGACTTCGACGTGGTCCTGTTTGGCGGCCCTGCCTCTTCCTTTGCCAGTCTCTCGGCCGAAGGCGGTTTCTTGAGCTGACTCTTCGCCGCAGCCGGCGCGCTCGGTAAACTCGGCAAGTTCGGTTTTTTGATGTTTTCCGTTTTCTTGGCGAAATACTTGAAAGACATAACTATACCTCGTTTGGTTACTAATTTAAAAAACTACACGAATTATAAAATATACAGTATTACTATTATTGCAATAAGATTCTGAATTATTTTTTAGTTATCTAGAATAATATTAAGTTTGGGATGAATTTTTTCTTTTATTATTCTTATTTATTTTTGAGACCTGTGCGATGCGATAGCTCAGAGCGGGGGCCGCGGCCATTTGCTCAAACAGACATTGCTGGCGGTTGACCCACGGGCGCTGTCTCAGGATCGACGTTGTCGATGTCGTAGGTCCAGACACGGAAATCGACCAGCTCCCCGGGGCCGAAGATCTGCGTCAGAGGCACATCCGCTGCATCCCGTCCCTGTGCAATCAGGATCCTACCGATGCGGGGCGCATTGTTGCGTGGGTCATACGTCCACCACCGACCGCCGAGATACACCTCGATCCAGGCCGCGAAATCCGGAATGCCATGCGGAAGCGGCGTGCCGATGTCGCTCAAGTAGCCGGTGCAGTAGCGCGCGGGAATGTTGAGGCACCGACAGAAGGAAATGGCCAGGTGGGCGAAATCGCGGCACACGCCCTGACGTTCGAAGAACGCCTCGGAGGCGGTTCGGGTTGGGCGGGCGGTCTCATATCCGAAAGCGATATGCCCATGAACGAAGTCGCAGATCGCCTGGACGCGCTCCCTGCCGAGGGGGGACGACCCAAACCGCCGCCACGCTTCGTCGGAAAGCAGGTCCGTGTCGCAGTATCGGCTGCCCTGCAGGTATACAAGTGTCTCGGCAGGCAGATCCTCAACCCTATGCTGCTCCACGTCTGGCAAAGCCGGATCGGTTAGGCCTTCGTCATGAATGACCGCATTCGCTCCCACTGAAAATCGGCCTGGGGGAGCAACAAGGCGGCTGCACCAGTTCCCGAACAGGTCGCGGTATCCGGTCACGCGTACGGCGGGATCGGTCAGAAGTACGTCGGGTTGTTCAAGGTGACTGGCCCTTGAAAAATGGACGTTCAGCAACGTGACGATAGGCGTCACTTGCGGCAAGTCGAAGGTCATGTTGCATCCGATGCTGATCCGCATTGTTAACCTCTGTTGGAGCTTCGTTGAGGGAGCTCGGATCTCGGTGGCTGGAGGTCGGATGAATCTGTCCGCTGCGCCCGCGAGAGGGCGGCATGATCGACGACCACGGTGTCCAGCAGACCGTTCAGACCGTATGCCGTGCAGATCCGAATCCTTGATGCGCTTTGCCGTGGTTGGCCGAACACTCTCCACCATCCACGTTCATGTTCGGTTTCAACGCTATACGTTCCGGCGGGCCACAGACCATCGAGGCCATCCAACGAGAATGGATGGTGAAAAACGATGCGGCGGCTGGTTTTCCGCTTTCTCATAACCCGTCGGTTGACTTCTCCCGCCGTTTCGCTGCTGCGACAGCATCCTCCAAGCTGGTGTATTTGTAGCTTCCGACGATGAAGTACGTCGCTTCTATGGTTTGAATACCGTATCTCTTGCAAAGTTCTTCGTCCGAGCGGGTAATATTATCTGCATTTGGCTTTTCTGCTTCTTTTTCCATTTTAACATCCATGAGTTTGATGGGTGTGCAGCCCGAACGATCTTTTCAGCTGGCCCGAGGCGTTGTTGAGCAAAAAAATTCGGTAGCGATCATTTTTTCTTTAGGCAGTCTTCTTGAAGTATCTCGTCGAACTTTTCTGGATTCAGCCAGATGGATTTTCGGGTCGTGCCTATTTTACTTTTCTCTTTGAGGTATAAGACCACACTGACTCTTCGATATGCTATAAAGGATACGCCGGTAAGGAGTTCTTCGTTTGTCTCGGCGACGTACTCTCCTGCCGGTTGTTCCGGCGCCAGATCGGCGATCTGAAACGGATGCTTCAAGATCACGGTTTCGCTTCTGGTCCTGGTCAGCATGTCGGAGCTCTCCCGATCTTCGGTTGCACTCACAGATATCGGTCCTGCCTGCGTCCAGATCTCTCATGAAGCCGCATACCGGTATTGCAGGACGAGCGGCCGCGCCAACCTTCTTCCGGGTCGGCGCGGCGCCCGGCGCGGCTCGGACTTCAGGCTCGTCTAGCCAACATTGAAGTTCGGCGCGGGTCTCGTTCTGCTCTTGGATCAGTTGGTCGAGGCGGCCTTAACCAGGCTTTCCGCGCAAGCCTGCGCCACACCGCGCGCCGGTTCGTCCGCTCCTGGCATCGTGGCCCATCCGTTGGCCGAGACAACGTCGTCCCGCGACCAGGTCGACGCCGACTGCAGTCGCGCCATCTTAGGGGCGCGTTCGGGATCGCCTGCGGCCTGATTCAAACAAATAGGCAGCATGACGGATACAAGGGTGGCCTGCGTTTCCGCGCGCACCAGTTTGTCCACCGATGTACCCGTCATCCACCCGCCAATACCGAAGCCGAGCGCGGCAACGGCGATGGCCCCGACGAGTGCGCCCACAAGCGCGGGGGCTGTCCATTCAGGATTTTTCATGGATATCTCCAAAAAAAGTGCGTTAAGTGCAAAAATACTCAAAATACATTCAACTGTTAATTTATTATACTTCTTGTGATGAGTCAATTTGCAATCGTACTTTGGTTTTTTTTATTTGATAATTTTTGGTAAATTTCTGAAATTATTGCTTATTTTTTTGAATAAAGGGTATTTTTACACGAAAGCCGGTTGGCGCGGGTTTGACGCTATGGTCGTCCGATGCCCCCGATCTCATATGCCGCTTTCAGTTCCCGGCGACCGTCATCCAGCATGCGGTCTGGCTGTACTTGAGGTTCAATTTCAGCCTCCGTGATGTCGAAGACCCGCTTGCCGAGCGCGGACTCGATGTGAGTTACGAGACGGTTCGTCGTTGGGTGGCGCGGTTTGGATCCGCCTACGCCAAACGCCTCCGGAGCAGGCGTCCGCGCTCCGATGATCGGTGGCATCATGATGAGATGTTGGTCTGGACCGGCGGGCACCGGGTGGACCTATGGCGCTGTCGATGCTGAGGGCGAGTTTCTCGACATCTTCCTGCAGCCAAAACGTGACAAGAAGGCCGCGATGAAGCTGATGCGCGCCGTCTTCTGAAGAAATAGGGCATCGTCCCGACTTTGATCACGACAGACAAACGGGGCTCGCACCGCGCCGCCTTGCGAGACCTTCGTCTACGCGATCGACATGTCACCGGAGGCCGCTCGAACAATCGGGCGGAGAATTCGCATCAGCCAATCAGACGCAGAGAACGACGTTGGATCGGGTTCAAGCGTGCAGGCTCGACGCAGAGATTTCTCTCCACCACGCCGCCGTCTGCAACGCCTTAAACCTTCAACGCCACATGAAGCTTCACCGCGCTGGAGCTCTGGCCCAATGGAGGGTCCTCTCTGGTGTCGCGTGACACGACGTGCCATCCAGGCTCCTTGAGCGATTAGCCGGAAGATATGACAATGCCTCTGTCCGCTTCCCACCCGTTCTTGCCGTCGACCAAAACCTACGAGCCAACCTCACACCCCAAACAAGCTCCCGTACCCCGACACCTCCGCCCTCACGCCAGCGAGGCGGAGGCAGTGCCAGAGGCTCACCTGGTTGGCCGACAGGACCGGGCGTTGGAGGTCGCGCTCCAGGGCGTCGAGGATCGCCACGCAGCGGAAGCCGGTGCCGGCGATGAACACGCCGTCGGCCTCGGGCGGACAGGCGGCGCGGATCTGGGTGTAGAGCGGCTCGACCTGCTGCTCGAAGCCGAGGCCCTGGGGATACATCTCGCCGTGGGGCACGTCGCGCCAGCCGCGCCCCGGATCGTGGCTCAGCGGCCCGACCGGCTCGACGCCGAGGCCGCGGTAGTAGGCCATGGCTTTCTCGGCGGTGGCCCCGTCGAACCAGGGTGGTAGGACGATGAAGGGCCGGCGCACGCCGGCGGCGCGCATCGCCGCCCGGCCGTCGAGCCCGTTGGTGGTGACGACGGTCTCGGGCCGCACGATGCCGGAGATCGCCTCCACGACCGCCTCGTCCCAGCCGGGCCCGCCGAGAATGCTGCTGGAGCTGTGGCCGATGACCACGGCGGAGAGGCGCATGGCGGCGAAATGCTCGGCGCCCCGCTGCAGGTCCGGTGCGAGCGTCACGGCGGTGCGGTCGCCGTTCCAGCGGGCCCAGGGCGCCTTGGCGGCGATCCGGGCGGCATGGACCGAGACATGGGGCGGGCACATCGCCCACCACTCGGCCTCGGGCACCGCCTCGCTGGAGACGATGAACATGCCGATCCGGGCCTGCCAGCCCCAGTTGTCGTCGCGCATTTCGGCCGCCGTCAGGCCGCGCCGGCGAGCATGCCCGCCCGTCGCAGCTTCCCGCGTTCCCGCGCCGCGTCGCCGAGGCGGGAGAACAGCACACGGCTCACCGGGTCGCCGGCGGCGTTGTACTCCGCGTGCCACTGGACCCCGATGGCGAAGCTGCGCGCCTCGGCGATGGAGACCGCCTCGATCGTGTCGTCCGCCGCCACACCCTCGACCACCACGCGGTCGCCAAGGTCCAGGATCGCCTGGCCGTGCAGGGAGTTGGTAACGATCTCCTCGGCTCCGAGCATCGTCGCCATCACGCCGCCCGGCGTGAGCCGAACGTGCTCGCGCAACTCGAAGATCACTTCCGGGTCCTTGCAGCCCTTGATCATGCGGTGCCGGTGCTTGCCGGGGAGTTCGGCGATCTCCGGGTGCAGGGTGCCGCCGAAGGCGACGTTCATCTCCTGGATGCCCTTGCAGAGGCCGAGGATGGGGATGCCCCGGTCGATGCAGGCGCGCACCATCGGCAGCGCCACCGCATCGCGGCCCTCGTCCATCTCGCCATGCCGATCCGTCAGTTCCTCGCCGTAGTGCCGGGGATGGACGTTGGCGCGGCCGCCGGTCAGGACGACGCCATCCAGGACGTCGAGAAGGTCGGGCAGATCGACGGCCTCGGGGATGGCGGGAATGAGGAGCGGCGTACACCCGGCGACCTCGGCAACGGCGTCGATGGTGCGCCGCCCGGTCATCTGGGCCTCGATCACCTCCTCGGCGACAAATCTGTTGCACTGGATGCCGATGACCGGACGCGGCATGGAACCTCCTCGGTGCAGTCTCGTCGACAGGATCACGCGGTACTCAAGGTTTTATCCAGCTTCGGGGGCAAACGTCCAGGCATGACCGTGTTCGTGCGATCCGGAAGCCGTCGAACGATCGTCCCCGGCGCCGCCGCCCCGGCTTTCACACGTCGTCGGGATGCCATGTGTAGAGCCAGGTTTCGGTCAGCGCGCCGCCGCGGAATCTCAGATAGGCTCGAAGATCGATCGGCGCTTCGCCCTGCGGATCGAGGTCGAAGGTCATCCGCCAGCCACCGAGTTCCTCGACCGGCCGCGCAGCGATCCGGCGAACCTCGCCCTTCGACACGGTGATCACCGCCTCGACCGCGCTTCCGTCGTCGAGCCGGCCGAGGTCGCCCCCGGAGAAGTCGACGACGAACCTGCGGATCCTCGGGTCGCGCCCCTCACCCGGAACGCCGCCAACCCCCGTCCACGTCGCCATGACGCGCGCCGGTGCGGGCAGACGGTCGGGCATGTCGGTGCCCCAGTACATGCGATAGCCGATGGAAAGCGGCTGCTCAGGCAGCGGCGGGACTTCGGGCCGCCAGTACACGGCGATGTTGTCCGTCATATCATCCTCGGCGGGCAGTTCGACGAGTTCCACCCGCCCCCGTCCCCAGTCGCCGACAAGCTCGATCCAGAGATTCGGCCGCCGGTCGTAGTAGACCCCGTCGTCGAGGTAGTGCGCGAAGCTGCGGTCGCGCTGTTGCAGACCGAAGCCACGGGGCGTTGCGTCCGAGAACGTACTGATGCGGGGCTCAGCAGGATTGCGCAGCGGCCGCCAGATCCACTCTCCGGCGCCGGTCCGCATGACGAGGCCGTCGGAATCGTGGACCTCCGGGCGGACATCGTCGCGCCGCCGGTAGTCGTTCTCCCCATGCAGATACATCGAGGCAATCGGCGCGAGACCGATGCCCGGCAGCTCCGTACGCGGAAAGATCGAGGCGGAGACGTCGATCACCGTCGACCGGCCTGTCTCCAGGACGAACCTGTAGGCGCCGGTCGTCCCGGCGCTGTCGAGCAGGGCCAGAACCGTCAGCGATCCGCTGTCGGGCGCGGGCCGTTCAAGCCAGAAAGCGCGGAAGAACGGCAACTCTTCCTCGCCCAACCGCGCCGTGTCGAGCGCGAGGCCTCTGGCCGAAAGACCGTATTGCATCTCCTTTCCGACGGCCCGAAAGTAGCTCGCACCGAGGAACGCCGCGACATCACGCTCGACATCGAAGCGGTCGAACACCCGGAAGCCCGCATAGCCCAATTGGTCGCCCTCGCCCGGATCGGGCGGTGTCATGGAGTCCGGATACGTGAAGCGTGTCGCATCGAAGGAGAGCCGGCGGGTTCCTGCCGCGCCGATTTCGAAGAGGTCGATCGGATGCGGAAACAGCCAGCCGGCATGGACGGGAGCCACCCTGAAGGGCAGGTCCGACGCCGACCAGATCGTACCACCCTCGGCGAGACCGATCGCCTGGTATTGATCGTGGCCCAATTCGATGAACCGCTTTGGCACCCGGCTCGGAGGCTCGAATGGCGTTCGGGCGACGTCGCGGGCCAGCGCCTGCAGGCTCTCGAACGACTCCACCCGACCCATCCGTTCTCCAAGTCCGCCGGTCTCCGCCCGGACGTTCCTTGGCGGGAACAAGGCCACGAGCGAGGACACCCCTAGGGCCAGCAGATTTCGTCGATCGATCAGCATACCGCCTCCGTCATCGATCCTGAGAAACGCGGTCCGTCGCTAGATCCGAGCCGATCGACGTATCGGACATCGGCAATCGATGACGTCCCGCGGAATTTCCACCCCACAGCCGCCGTCTGAGTCTCAACCATCCAACGCAGCCTCGGGCCAACTCTTCCAATCCCGCCAGAAGGATCCGGCGACATGACTGTCCCAGATATCATCCTCTCGACCCGGATCGATCCGCATGACGGCGACGACCTTCCGCTCGCCCCACCGCCCGCACAGAGACCCATGCCTATACGTCGCGTGCGCACGGTCGCCGGCATGACGGTCGGCTTTCTTACCGGCCTGGCCCTGTCGCTCCCCGCGCCGTTCCGGAGGCGCATCGCCGCTCCCGGCGCCGGCACACCGCCGATCGCCGGTTGACGCACCGCCGTCGTCAAAGCGCACCAGCGGATCTTCCGTCGGCCCCACCCCTGTCACCCGCCATCGGTTAGTACCCGTGGCGGGTGCATCTCTTCCGGGATCACAAACAGACGCCAGTGGGCCAATGCGGCGCCCAGCGCCGGCGAGCTTCCCGCCCAGGTCAGCAGTGCGGAAAGCATCAGCCCCAGGATCACCGGACTCGCCACAGCGAGCGCCTCTAGCGAGACCCAACCGACCGCCGCAGCCGAGACGGCCCCGACCAGCATATGACCGCCATGCGCCCGCAGCGCATCCGCCATCCTCGCCTGCTCACCGGCCCGCTTTCCAGGCTTCCAGCCGCTCGACGCACCCGCCAGGATCTCGGCGACGAACCGAGTGTGCAGCAGCAGCATCACCGGCGCCGTGAGCGTGCTGTACACCATCTCCAGCAGCATGCTGCCGATCAAAGCGAGCAAACCGCCGTGGCCGCGTCTCAGTTCTCCGTCCGCCGCGGTCATCAGGGCGCCGACGACTTTGGGAAGGAATAGCATCCCAAGCGGTACGCCGATCAGCAGCCACGGCTCGATCTGGACGTCGCTCGGCAGCGAGACCCAGGCGATCCCGGGGCGGGCCGCCAACCCGGGCGCTGCCGACAGCAACGCGACGGCACCGATCGCGAGGAACAGCATCCAAATCGGCGACGCGAGATAAGCCATCGCGCCCATGAAGAAATGGAGACGGTTGGTCCAGCCGATACCGTCGGCGACCAGAAGCTGAAGGTGTTGAAGATTGCCCTGGCACCAGCGGCGATCGCGGGCGGCGTGGGCAAGCAGGCTCGGCGGCGGTTCCTCGTAGCTGCCAAGCCGGTCGGCGACGACGGTGACACGCCAGCCGCCGCGGCGCAGCATCGCGGCCTCGACGAAATCATGACTCAGGATTTCGCCTCCGAGCGGCGCACGGCCGGGCAATGCCGCCAATCCGCAACAGTCGGCGAACGCCTGCAGCCGGATCATCGCGTTGTGCCCCCAATAGGTGGCGCTGTCGCCCATCAGCAGCCGAACGCCCTCGACCGACGCCTGTCCGTAGACCGAGGTGGCGAACTGCTGCATCCGACCGAACGGGGTGGTTCCGCGGACCGGCCGCACCCAGGTCTGAACCAGTCCAAGCTTTGGATCGCCGTCCAACTCGTCGGCGAGGCGCAGCACCGCGGGACCGTCCATCCGGCTGTCGGCATCCAGGATCAGCGCGAACTCATACGCTCCCCCCCAGGTCTCGACGAAGTCCTGAATGTTTCCGGCCTTGCGACCGCGGTTGTCCCTACGTTGGCGGTAGAACACCCGATCGGCGGCATCGAACCGCCGGCGCAGCGCTCTGCAAACGGTGATCTCCGCCTCGACCTTCGTCTCGGAACGGCTGTCGCTTAGGATGAACAGGTGGAAACCGTCGAGCCTCGGCTCGAGCGAAAAATCGGCGATCATCCGTTCCAGACCGGCCTGTACCGCCTGCGGGTTCTCCTCGTAGATCGGAATCGCGACCGCAAGACGCCGACCAATCACCCGCGTAGACCGGGGTGGCGGATGTCGACGGCCAAGGGCAATCGAGACCGCGCCGAGGATCGAAAGACAGAAATTTGCGGACACCCAAGCGGTCAGGACGCCAAACAGGCCGACAAGCAGCCACTTGTAGGTGCCCCGGAGCGAAACAGCGAGGAACGCCTCGAATGCCGATGATATGGCAACGGTGATCGCCACCGTCGCGAGCGCGCATAGGACGGTCAGGGCGAGTGACTGCGTCACCACGCCACCAGCACTCGTGCCGGATGTAAACTCCCGATCTTGATGCGACATGGTGATCGCTCGTCCGTGGGCTGTCGCGGGCAGGCGCCGCACACGGCCGGAGGGTCTCCTCCGCGCGTCGGCGATCCGGAACCACAGACCCTTCAGACGAACACTTTATTCCCGTGCCAGCCGGCCACGCACGCGACCGGCGCTTGCCACCGAGCCCTCAAGAGGAGCGAGGGGAGTGAGATGACCCTGAGAGTGTCGAGGCGGGATTAGCCCGTGGCGACGCTGAAACTCTCGCCACAGCCGCAGCGACCGGTCTCATTCGGGTTGTTGAAGACGAAGCCGGAGAACATCTTGTCCTCCTGGTAGTCCATCTCCGAGCCGAGAATGAACATGATCGCGGTCGGGTCGATGAAGATCTTCACGCCCTTGTCCTCGACCACATCCTCGAGTCTCTTGCGGTCCTTCGCGTACTCGACCACGTAGGACAAACCGGAGCAGCCTGTGTTCTTGACGCCGACACGCAGGCCGATGACCCCCTCATCGCCGGCATTATCCACAAGCCTACGCACGCGCTCGGCGGCGGCTTCGGTTAGCGTGATCGGGGCTTTTCCGGGCTGGAACATCGCTGTCACCTGGAGTTTAGGCGTTATGCCAAGGTCGCGTCCTGCATCGACCGAACGATTATACACGTGGGGCGGCGTCTAGAACATGTCCAGGAGAAGCCGCGCCTCTTCGCTCATGCGCGCCTTCGTCCAAGGCGGATCCCAGACCAGGCTGACTTCCACCTCGCCAACCCCGTCGGCTTTCGCCACGGCGTCGGCGACCATCTTCGGCATCTCGCCCGCCACCGGACAGGCGGGGGCGGTGAGCGTCATCTCGATCTTCACCGTGCCGTCGTCGAACCGCTCGATGTCGTAGATCAGGCCGAGGTCGTAGAGGTTGACCGGAATTTCCGGGTCATGCACGGTCTTCAGCGCTTCGATCACGACCTCCTCGTCCGCCGGACCCTTTGGGTCCGCAAGGGGCGCGCCGGCACGGGCCATGCCGTCCGGGCCGACGGCGCCGGGCATGAAGTCGTGCAGGCCGAGCTCGTGGTTCATCGCGGCTTCCATTCTCAGGCGAAGATCTGGCGGACCTTGTCGAGCGCGCCGACCAGCGCGTCGATCTCCTCGCGGGTGTTGTACATCGCGAAGCTCGCGCGGGTGGTCGACCCCACGTCGTAGAAATCCATCAGCGGCTGGGCGCAGTGATGGCCGGCCCGCACGGCGACGCCCTGCTGGTCGACGATGGTGGCGATATCGTGCGGATGGGCGCAGTCGAGCGTGAAGGTCACCAGCGAGACCTTGCCGGCCGCCGTCCCGAGAATCTCCAGCCCCTTCACCGAGGCGAGCCGCTGGGTCGCGTAGTTCAGAATGTCGCGCTCGTGCTCGGCGATACGATCGATGCCCACGCCCTTGACGTAGTCGATGGCCGCCGCGAGACCGATGGCCTGGGCGATCGCGGGGGTACCCGCCTCGAACTTCGCCGGCAGGTCGGCCCATTCGCTGCTCTCGATCGTTACCGACGAGATCATGTCCCCACCGCCCTGATACGGCGGCATGGCGTCGAGCACAGCTTCCTTGCCGTACAGCACGCCGATGCCGGACGGACCGTACAGCTTGTGACCGGTGAAGCAGTAGAAGTCGCAGCCGATATCCTGAACGTCGACCGCGATGTGCTGCACCGCCTGGCTGCCGTCCAGCATGACAACCGCTCCGGCCTGGTGGGCGAGCTTCGTCACCTCGTGGACCGGCACGACCGTCCCGAGGACGTTGGAGACGTGGCAGATCGCGACCAGCTTGGTCCGGTCGGTCAGCATCTCCTTGAACGCGGCCATATCGAAGGCCCCGCCCTCGCCCGGTTTCACCGCCTTCAGCACCAGCCCCTTCTCGTCGCGCAGCATCTGCCACGGCACGATGTTCGAGTGGTGCTCCATGTAGGTGATGATGATCTCGTCGCCGGGTTGGAGGTTCGCGCGCCCCCAGCTCGACGCGACCAGATTGATCGCCTCGGTCGTGTTGCGGGTGAAGACGATTTCGCTCGTCGAGGCTGCGTTGAGGAAACCGCGCACGGTCTCGCGCGCGGCCTCGTAGTCGTCGGTCGCCTTCTCACTCATGAAATGCAGGCCGCGATGCACGTTGGCATAGCCGGTCTCGTAGACTTCCGACACCCGGTCGATCACCTGACGCGGCTTTTGCGCCGACGCCCCGTTGTCGAGATAGACCAGCGGTTTGCCGTGGACCGTCTCGGACAGGATCGGAAAATCGGCGCGGATCCGGTCGACGTCGTAGTGCTCGCCCTGCGCGCTGGCACCTTCCGGCATGATCAGACCCCTCCCTCGGCCGGCGCACCGGCGATGTGCCGTTGCATCCAGTCGGCCGCCGCCGCCCGGAAGGCGTCGCGGATCGGCTCGCGCTGGATGTGGTCGATGGCCTCGTCAACATAGGCGGCCACCAACATCGCGCGGGCGCGCTCCTTCGAGATACCACGGGCCATCAGGTAGAAGAGCTGGTCGTCCTCCAACTCGCCCACGGTGGCGCCGTGGCTGCACTTCACGTCGTCGGCGTAGATCTCCAGTTCCGGCTTGGAGTTGATCTCCGCCTCCCGCGACAGCAGCAGGGCCCGGTTCATCTGGTACCCGTCGGTCTTCTGCGCGTCAGGCCGCACCAGGATTTTGCCCTGGAACACGCCGTGGGCGCGATCCGCGAGCACGCCCTTGTACAGCTCGTGGCTGGCGCAGTCGGGCTTGGCATGGTCGATGAAGGTCGCGGTGTCCATGTGCTGGTCGCCGCAGGCCAGATAGCCGCCGTTGATCCGGTACTCGATATGCCGGCCGTCGAGGGTGGCGCGGATCTCGTTGCGGGCCAGACGGCCGCCGGTCGACAGGGCGAAGTTGTCGTAGGTGCTGCTGTCGGCGCAGAGGGCGGCGGTCATGGCGATGTGGAACGCCTCGCCGCTCTCGGCCTGGAGCTTGTAGTGGCCGAGCCGCGCGTCCTTGCCGATCACAAGTTCGGTGACGGCGTTGTTCACATAGGCGCCGCTGCCTGTGTGGACCTCGACGAGATCGGCCATGGCGCCGTCCTCGACCACCACCAGCACGCGGGGGTGGGTCGCGACGGCGGCACCCTCCACACCCTGCGTGTCGACCAGCAGCAGGATCGGCCGCTCGACCGTGGCACCGCGTGCGATGCGCAGAGCGACGCCACCCGCAAACGCCCCGGTATTGATCGCGGTGAAGGGATGCTGATCCGTGTCGGCAATGCGGCCCAGCGTCTCGGCGACCCAGCCCGGCGCGTCATCCGGACCTGCCAGCGAGACCATCTCGACGCCGTGCGGCAGTGCGTCTGCCCGGGTCAGGGTCCCGTTCGACAGGTGAAGCTCCGCCGCATCCAACCCGCCGAAGGACGCCGGTCGAGCGATCTCGGCCGTCCCCCGGGGGGCGACGGGCTCGAGCGCCTTCAGCGCATTGAGGTTGGTGAACTTCCACGCCTCGGTCCGCACGCCCGGCAGGCCCGCTCGCTCGGCATGCTCCACGGCGGTCCGCCGGACCGTCGCCAGCCACTGCGGCCCGTCCCCGCTCGACGGCGCGCCGGTCAGCAACGCAAGGGTCGCTTTGTCAGACATGATCGCCCCCTCAGGCCGCCGCCTCGACATAGTCGGCATAGCCGTTCTGTTCCAGTTCCAGCGCCAATTCCTTGCCGCCGGTCTTCTGGATGCGGCCGTGCGCGAGCACGTGGATCACATCGGGCTCGATATGATTCAGCAGGCGCTGATAGTGGGTGATGACGAGCATGGACCGCCCAGCGCTGCGCAGCGCGTTCACCCCCTCGGAGACCACCTTAAGCGCATCGATGTCCAGGCCGCTGTCGGTCTCGTCCAGCACGCAGAATTTCGGCTCGAGAACCGCCATCTGAAGAATCTCATTCCGCTTCTTCTCGCCGCCGGAGAAGCCGACATTGACCGCCCGCTTCAGCATTTCGTCGGTCACGCCGAGAGTCTTGGCTTTCGCGCGGACCATCTTCAGAAAGCCCATCGCGTCGATTTCGTCCTCGCCGGCCGCCTTGCGCCGGGCGTTCACAGCCTCGCGCAGGAAGGTCATACCGGTCACGCCCGGCAATTCGACCGGATATTGCATGGCAAGGAACACGCCCGCGACCGCGCGCTCGTCCGCCTCCATCTCCAGCAGATCCTGCCCGTCGAGACGGATGGAGCCCTCAGTGACCTCGTAGCCGTCGCGGCCGGCCAGGACGTAACTGAGCGTGCTCTTACCCGACCCGTTCGGCCCCATGATGGCGTGAACCTGACCGGCCTCGATCGAAAGATCGATCCCTTTCAGGATCGGCTTACCATCGATTTCGGCGTGAAGATTTTCGATTTCCAGCAATGCCATAGCGTCTTTTCCTCACGCGTCGAATTAACCGACGCTCCCTTCCAAACTGATGCCGATGAGCTTCTGCGCTTCGACCGCGAACTCCATTGGCAGCTCCTTCATGACTTCCTTGCAGAAGCCGTTGACGATCAGACCCACGGCGTCCTCGGTGGAGAGACCGCGCGACATGCAATAGAAAAGCTGATCCTCGCTGATCTTCGAGGTGGTTGCCTCGTGCTCGATCCGCGCGCTCGGGTTCTTGCTTTCGATGTACGGGACGGTATGCGCGCCGCACTTGTCGCCGATCAGCAGGCTGTCGCACTGGGTGAAGTTCCGCGCGCCCTCGGCCCGCTTGCCGACGCGCACCAGGCCCCGATAGGTGTTGTCGGCCCGACCGGCGCTGATCCCCTTGGAGATGATCGTCGAGCGGGTGTTCTTGCCCAGGTGGATCATCTTCGTGCCGGTGTCGGCCTGCTGAGCATTATTGGTGATCGCGACGGAGTAGAACTCGCCGACGCTGTCATCGCCCTGGAGAATGCAGCTCGGATACTTCCAGGTGATGGCAGACCCTGTCTCCACCTGGGTCCACGAGATCTTGGAGCGCCTCCCGCGGCAGGCGCCGCGCTTGGTCACGAAGTTGTAGATCCCGCCCTTGCCGTTCTCGTCGCCCGGATACCAGTTCTGCACAGTTGAGTACTTGATCTCGGCATCGTCCATTGCCACCAGCTCGACTACGGCGGCGTGGAGCTGGTTCTCGTCGCGCTGCGGGGCGGTGCAGCCTTCCAGATAGGAGACATAGCTGCCCTCGTCGGCGACGATCAGGGTACGCTCGAACTGACCCGTATTCTCGGCATTGATCCGGAAATAGGTGCTCAGCTCCATCGGGCAGCGCACGCCCTTGGGGATGTAGACGAAGCTGCCGTCGGTAAAGACAGCGCTGTTCAGGCAGGCGAAGAAGTTGTCCGCGGCCGGCACGACCGAGCCGAGATAGCGCCGGACCAGGTCCGGATAGTCGTGCACCGCCTCGGAAATGGAGCAGAAGATCACGCCGTGCTTCTCCAGCTCCTTCTTGTACGTTGTCGCCACCGATACGCTATCGAACACGGCATCCACGGCGACCACACCCGCCAGGATCTCCTGCTCCTTGAGCGGGATGCCGAGCTTCTCGTAAGTCGCCAGAAGCTCCGGATCGACCTCGTCGAGGGAGTTGAGCTTCGGCTTCTGCTTCGGCGCCGCATAGTAATAGAGGTCCTGGTAGTCGATCGCCGGATACCCGACTTTGGCCCAGTCCGGCTCCTTCATCTGCTGCCACTGCCGGAACGCCTTGAGGCGCCACTCCAGCAACCACTCCGGCTCCTCCTTCTTGGCGGAGATGAAGCGGATGGTGGTCTCGTCGAGCCCCTTCGGCGCCATCTCCATGTCGATATCGGTGACGAAACCGTGCTTGTAGGCACGTCCCGTCACTTCCTCGACCTGGCGCACTGTATCGGCTGTCGCAGCCATCCTCAGTTCTCCCAATCCATAATCAAACGTTCTGCAGGCTGACGCCGGCGGCCCGACCGCTGGAGCGATCCGGGAACATCTCTTCTGGATCCATCATGTCGGCAAGGGTGACGGCATCGAGAGCGGCATGGATCGCGGAATTCACCCGGTTCCAGTTGCCGCGCATGAAACAGGAATGCTGAACGTCGCAGCTGTCCTCCGCCCCGTCGACACAGGCGGTCAGTGCGATCGGTCCTTCGAGCGCCTGAATGACTTCGGTCATGGTGACCTCGGAGGCAAGCCGGTCGAGCGAATACCCGCCCTTGGCGCCCCGGTGCGCCGTGACCAAGCCGGCCTGCGACAGGGTCTTCAGGATTTTCGAGACTGACGGCAGCGGCACCGATGTCACGTCGGAGAGCGCCGGTGCAGTGCGCACGCGGCCGATGTCCTGCGCCATCTGGCCCAGGATCACGATCGCGTAGTCGGTCATGCGATTAAGTCGCAACATCACAAACCGTACCGTTTCAGTCCTGAATAAATATGGCTCAGTCGACAGAGGGTCAATCGAAATGAGTACCGAATTGGTGCGCTTTATGTCGCACCGCTCGTTATTTGCCGCATCGCCGCCCCGTCCGAACGCCAAGCGACCGTCCGGCGGCAGCGCTCTTCGCCGCAATGCAGCATGGTACTGTTCTTGACGCGCCGGGCCGTCGGGTGTCTGTTCCCTGCCCGACCCGATGGAACCGCCCCGTGGCCGTCACAACCCTTCCGCTTCAAACCAACACCCTGAAAGCCGTCTTGTGGATGATGGGCGCACTCGCCTCGTTCACGACCATGGCACTTGCCGGACGCGAGCTGACCCAGGAGATGTCGGTTTTCCAGGCCCTCAGCTTTCGCAGCATCATCTGCGTGGCCGTGCTGACAGCCATTGCCGGATACCATCGCTTTGAAGGCATTCGCACTGACCGTATCGGTCTGCATCTGGCGCGCAACACCATCCATTTTGCCGGCCAGTTCGGCTGGGTCTACGGCCTCAGCCTGCTTCCCCTGGCTGCGGTATTCTCGATCGAATTCACCGTCCCGATCTGGACGGCGGTCCTGGCGGCGATATTCCTCGGCGAGCCCTTCACCCGCTGGCGGATGATCGCCGTGGCGATGGGGTTCGTGGGCATCCTGATCGTCGTCCGACCGGGCGCCGAGATGCTCGACGTCGCCGCCTTCGCCGTCCTTGGCGCCGCCATGGCCTATGCGACGACCTACGTGTTCACACGGCATATGGCCGCCACCGAAAGCCCCCTCGCCATCGTCTTCTGGATGAACCTGATTCAGCTTCCGCTCGGCCTTCTACCGGCACTGGGCATGTGGGTGGCCCCGTCGCCGGGCAGCTACATCTGGATCGCCGCCATCGGCTTGGCCGGGCTCTGTTCGCACTGGTGCTTGGCCCATGCCATGAGACATGCCGACGCCGCCGTGGTGGCGCCGATGGACTTCATTCGCCTGCCCATCATCGCGGTCATCGGGTACGTATTCTATGCCGAACCCTGGAATCCTTACGTTCTGTTCGGCGGCGCGCTGATCTTCGCCGGCAACATGGTCAACCTCTGGGGCGAGCGTAGGGGGCGATAGGCGTTCCGCGGCCTTGCTGAAGTCCTGCTCGACCTAGAACAGCGGGATGGCCCGAGTTAGAGCGCCGTGGGTTGAGCGCGCCTATAGACGCTCGTCGCGGCGCCTCAGAAGGTTCCCCGCGATCTCGTCCTGTTCGATCTGGTCCTTGGCCTCCTGCTCCCGGCGCGCTTTTGCGAGCCGCGCCTCGTGGGCCATTTCGTAGCGTTTGAGTTCGGCGAACGCCTCGCGCACGATCTCGCGCTGCTCTTCGACCGCTTGCCCAGCCTTCTCGATCTCCCGGTCGGCCTCCTCGCGGCGCTGGATGAGACGCTCCGCATAGGCACCGTAGGCAAAGCCGACGATCCCGGTTTCCTGGGAGGCGACCTGCTGCTCCTGGGCCTGCTCCTCATCAAGGGCGCTCCGTCGCGCCCGTGCCGCCGCCAGCCGCTCCTCCAAGAGAACCAGCCGCTTGCGCTTCTCGTCGAGTTGATTCTCGGACAGTTCGATCAGGGTGTCGAACGGACGCATCGGTCAGTCTCCGGTCACGTGCCGCGAGGTGCGGCTCCGATCATCACGACTCCACCCCCTCTTCATCCGGAGCGACGCCCAGGATGTCGGCCAGTTCCTGATAGCCGGCATCGAGATCCGCGTTGTCGTCCTTGTCCTGGTTGAGGAAGGCTTCCAAGGGTTCGTGGTAGCGGATGGCCTCGTCCACCAGCGGGTCACTCCCGCGTCGATAGGCGCCGAGCCGGATCATGTCGGCCATGTCCTCGTAGGTCGACATCAGCGCCCGCGCCCGCCGAACCAGGGCCGTCTGCTCGGGCGTATTGCAGTCCGGCATCATGCGCGACACCGAACGCAGGATATTGATCGCCGGATATCGACCGCGATCAGCGATCGACCGCTCCAGAACGACGTGACCATCGAGAATGCCGCGGACCGCGTCGGAGATCGGCTCGTTATGGTCGTCGCCTTCGACTAGGACGCTGAACAGACCGGTGATCGAGCCGTCGTCGATTCCGGGGCCGGCGCGCTCCAGCAGGCGGGGCAGCTCCGCGAAAACGGTCGGCGTGTATCCCTTCGACGCCGGGGGTTCGCCGGTCGCCAGCCCGATCTCCCGTTGTGCCATGGCGAATCGGGTCACGCTGTCCATCATGCACAGGACCTGTTTGCCCTGATCGCGGAAGTACTCGGCAACCGACAGCGTGAGATGGGCCGCCTGCCGACGCATCAGCGGGCTCTCGTCCGATGTCGCCACCACCACGATCGAGCGGCGCATCCCCTCTTCGCCGAGATAGTCCTGAATGAACTCCTGGACCTCGCGGCCGCGTTCTCCGATCAGGCCGATGACAAAGACGTCGGCGTTGGAAAACCGGGCAAGCATTGCCATCAGCACCGACTTGCCGACGCCCGACCCGGCGAAGATGCCCATCCGCTGGCCCCGGCAGATCGAGATAAACTGATTGATCGCCCGGACGCCCACGTCGAGCTTGCCACCGACCCGGCGGCGCCGATGGGCCGGCGGCGGACTGTTGCGAAGGGGGTAAGCCTGCGCCCCTTCCGCGAGCGGGCCGTTGCCGTCGATCGATCGCCCCATCGCGTCGACCACGCGGCCGAGCCAGCTATGGTCCGGATAGATGACCGGCTCCGCGTCAGAGATCTGGGCCCGCGAGCCGATTCCGACGCCTTCCAATGGCCCGAACGGCATCGCCAGGGCCCGACCGTCACGAAAACCGACGACCTCGCAGGCAACCATCCGCCCGCCCCGAGCCTGAACGAAGCAACGGTCGCCGATCGACAAGGCGCGTTCCACGCCACCGATCTCCACCATCATGCCGAGAACCGCCGTTACGCGCCCGTAAAGACGAAATTCAGGAATTTTTTCGATATCGCTCGCCAGGTGCTTAAGCAGGGTGGCCACGGCCAACTCCTTGATCCGCTGGGATTTCGCAGGATATCACGACCAGCGGCTAGGCACGAGCGGCGGTTCGGCGTTAACCTTTCTTTTAAGGCATGTCTCTTAAACATCGGGTGGGGAACCTAAGGAGAGTTGCCATGCGTATCCTGCTGGTCGAAGACGAAGATGCGGTGGCCTGCAGCATCGAACTTATGTTGAGCGCCGAAGGCTGGGTCGTGGACCGGGCCGAAGCCGGGGAAGATGGCCTCGAAATCGGCAAGCTGTACGATTACGACATCATTCTTCTCGACCTGATGTTGCCGGATATGGACGGCTACGATGTCCTGAAACGGCTGCGTCAGGCGCGGGTGAAGACACCGATCCTAATCCTTTCCGGCCTGTCTGAACTGGATGCCAAGATCAAGGGCCTCGGCTACGGCGCCGACGACTACGTCACCAAGCCGTTCGATCGCCGCGAGCTGGTTGCCCGGATTCAGGCGATCGTGCGTCGCTCCATGGGCCATAGCGAATCGGTCATCGGCACAGGCAAGCTTCAGGTTAACCTGGACAGCCGCTCCGTCGAGGTCGAGGGCCAGCCGCTGCATCTGACCGGCAAGGAGTACGGCATCCTCGAGTTGCTCTCCCTGCGAAAGGGCACGACCCTGACCAAGGAGATGTTCCTCAACCACCTCTACAATGGGATGGACGAGCCGGAGTTGAAGATCATCGACGTCTTCATCTGCAAGCTGCGCAAGAAACTGTCGAACGCGACCGGCGGCGACAACTACATCGAGACCGTCTGGGGCCGCGGATACGTTCTTCGCGATCCGAACGAGGCAAAGAACAACGCGGCTTAGGCCGCGTCGTTTTCCCGAACGACCGGTGCCGGATTGACGCGGTCAGGCAGTCGCCTTGACCGCGGATTTCTGGGAAAGACGGTACACGCCACGCTGGCCGGGAACCGGCTCGAAACGGTCCGTGATGCCAAATACGGTCTCCGCCCCGCCGAGATACAATCCACCGTCCGGCGCGATCTGGTCTGCGATTCCGCCGAGGACCTTCGCCTTGGTCGGCTGATCGAAGTAGATCAGCACGTTGCGGCAGAAGACCACGTCGAACTGCCCGAGCGTGCGCGGATGGTCCAGGAGGTTGAACTCCCGATACTGGATCATCGTCCGGATCTTGTCGCTGATCCGCCACTTATCGCCCTCCTGGGCGAAATACTTCACCAGCATGGTGATCGGCAGGCCGCGCTGAACCTCGAATTGGGAATACGCCCCGGCCTTCGCACGGGCCACGATCTCGCTCGAAAGGTCAGTTGCGACGATCTCGAACCGCCAACCCGCAACCTTCGCGCCAAGTTCGCTCAGGAGCATGGCGATGGAATACGGCTCCTGCCCGCTTGAGCAGGCCGCACTCCATATCCGGATGCGCTTGGCCGCCGCCCGCGTCTTCATCAGCTCCGGCAGGAGAATATCGCGCAGGTTGTCGAACGGCTTCATGTCGCGGAAGAACAGCGACTCGTTCGTGGTCATGGCGTCGACCACGTCCTTGACCATCTTCTGATCCGCCCGCGACCGCATGGCCGCGACCAGGGCGTCAAGACTCTCCAGCCCCCACTTTCGCGCGACTGGCTGGAGGCGATTCTCCAGAAGATATGCTTTCTCGGGCGTGACCACGAGACCGGACTTCTCTTTGAGCGTACGGGCCAGAAGCTCGAAATCCGCCGCCTTCATGCCGCCCACCGCTGGGTCTGCCGGTCGATCCAGGGGGCAATCTGGTCAAGGGGAAGGACCGCCGTACAAATTCCGGCTCGGGCGACGGCGCCCGGCATACCCCAGACCACGCTGGACGCCTCGTCCTGGGCGATGACCGTTCCACCCGCCTCGACAAGCGCCTCCGAGCCCTTCTGTCCGTCGTGGCCCATGCCCGTTAGGATCACCGCCAGGGCCTGACCGCCCCAGGTCGCAATAACGCTCCGAAGCATCGGATCGACCGCCGGTCGGCAAAAATTCTCCGGGGGATCCTTCTTCAGGCGCAGCACCGCTCCGGTGCCCGAGCGTTCAGCCAGCATGTGAAAGTCGCCCGGAGCCAGATGGATTCGCCCGGCCAGCACGGGCATGCCGTCGGTCGCCTCGACACACTCCCATCCTGTGGACCGTGTGATGTGGTCGGCCAGGATCGAGGTGAAGGTCGCCGGCATATGCTGGGTCAGCAAAATCGGCAGACGAAGAGTCTTCGGCAACGCGCCGAGGACTTTGAAGAGCGCCTGCGGACCACCTGTAGAACTGCCGATGCAGAGCACCTGTGGCGGTCGCCGGCCCGCCGGACGGAGCGAGATCGCGGCGCTCGCCTTCACCGCCGGGGCGGCGGTAGGCGCGGCGGCTCTCGGCGTCGTTCCAGCGGCCCTATCGACGGAGTAGCGCGGTCGGGCGGGCGCCGCCGTTCCGAGTTTCCGTCGACGCGCGGCCCCCAGAGACTTCACTTTCTCGAGCAGCTCGCGCTTGAAAGACTCCGCCGCCGAGAGCTCCCGCATGCTGCTGGGCTTAGGGATGTAATCCTTCGCGCCAAGCGACATGGCCTTGAGAGAGATATCGGCGTTGCGTGCCGTCAGGGTCGACGCCATGACGACCGGTACGTCCGGATCTATCTTCAGCAGTTCCGGCAGCGCGGTTAGGCCGTCCATGCGCGGCATCTCGATATCGAGAACGATGACCTCGATCTTCCCCTTGTCCTTCGCGAGCGCGTTGACCGCCATCTGTCCGTCACCGACCGATGCCACGACCTGGACGTCAGGGTCGCTCTCGAGCGAGCGGGCAAACAGCCCGCGGATGACCGCGGAGTCATCCACCAGCATTACTCGGAACGGGTCGGCCGAACGCGGAGGCTTTGGGGGAGACGTCAGAACCATCAGATCAATCCGACCTGCTGGAACTTCGTGGCGATGATATCGCTGTCGAACGGCTTCATGATGTACTCGTTCGCGCCGGATGAGATCGCCTGCTGGATATGTTGCAGATCGTTCTCGGTGGTACAGAACACCACGATCGGCGCATCGCCGCCCGGCAGCTTCCGAAGGGCGAGGAGAAATTCGATCCCGTTCATGACCGGCATGTTCCAGTCGAGAAGCACAGCATCCGGCAAGCGGCGCTGGCAGGCTTCGAGTGCCTTCTGACCATCCTCGGCCTCCTCGATCTCGAACGCCAATTCCTGAAGAATGCGGCGCGCGACCATGCGGACGACCTTGGAATCGTCGACGACCAGACAGGACTTCATCGGTGTCGCCTCATCGCCCCTTCTGGGGTTTTACAGTTGGCCCTGATTGTTCGACTCTCATCATGCGATGTCCTTGCCGATGAAGTCGAGAAGATTGGACACGTCCAGGATCACCAGCAGATGTTCCTTGAGTTGATAGATCCCGGCCGAAAGGTCGCGAACGCGCGGCGCCATCGTTGGCGGATGCGGTTCGAACTGATCGAGATTCAGCGTCAGAACCTCACCGACGCCGTCGACGATCAGGCTGTACAGGTCGCCGTGATACTCGACCACGACACTCATCGTCTGCTGCCCGGCGGGCAGAGGCTCGACGCCGAGCCGGCGGCGAACGTGGATTGCCGTGACAATCCGTCCACGGAGGTTCAATGACCCCGCCACCTCCGGCGGCGCCAACGGAATGCGCGTGATGCGCTGCGGCCCCAGAATGTCTTGAACGAGCAACACCGGAATACCGAACATCTGCCCGTCGATGCTGACCGACACGAACTGCGCAGTCTTGGCATTGCCGCCGGGAAGGCCCGGGAGGCCGGAGTTTCGTATTGACGTGGGTAGATTGTCTTTGGCCATTGCCGTCCGTTCTTGATCCCGCGGACCCGCCACCCTTGCCCGTCGCGCTTCTCAGTGTTCAGAACCGCATCTCACCAGGGTGACTTTCTCGCCTGAAATCAGCGGGGATACAAGCGGACTGAGCGCCATATGGCGACAGATGTGAGGAACCGAACGACGGAATTCAGGAAAGGGAGATTGCGAATACGGGCGGTGTCACCGAAACGACGGCATAGTCGACCTCGAACCGGGTAGCCGACATCCCGACCGTGGCCGGCAGCACCGTCACTTCGTCGTCCGGAGGAAGCTCGCCGCCGAGAGCCTTCAAGCTCTTTTCCGGCAAAGCCGCCCCGGGACCCTCGGCGGTGATGCGGATGTCACTGTGCGTTATCGCGACTTCGACTGCTCCGCCGCGCGGCAGGCTCTCGGCCGCCACAACCGCAAGCCCGAGCATCACTTTGACGACCCCGGCCTTCGGCTTCTCCACACCGTCTGCGACCGAAATCCGTGGCTCCAACTTTCGATGGGTGAGGTAATCGGCAAGGATCTGACGGGCGTCGAGGAAACCGATTCCCCCGCCGCTCCCGGCGCCACCGAAAGCCATCCGGAAAAAGGTCAACCGCGCCGCGACCTGATCGACCGATCCCGAAACCAAATCCATCGCCTCCGCACCGACATCGTCCGCCCCGAACTCGCTGACCAGTTCCAACCCATTGCGCGCGGCCGAAACCGGGCCGATCAGATCGTGGAACAGTCGGGACAGAAGCAGGTCGAGATGACGAGGAGAAATGGACAAAGCGGTTTCCTTACTTTTAGGACTGAACGTATCGACGCCATATCGCCAGTTAACCGTCAGTTAATGGCCGCCAAATTATCTGCTATGATTACCGTATCGGGGTAGATACATCAAAGAACGTGGCATCGGAGGCGCGCGTGCAGTTTCTCAGTCCTGGATGCTACGTGCGACTGGAAGGTCGTCCCGACTGGGGCCTTGGCCAGATACAATCCGTCGTGGGATCCCGCGTGACCGTCAATTTCGAGCATGCGGGCAAGCAGCTGATCAACATGGATCGGGCGATGCTTGTTTCCGCGGACGATTTCAACCGCTCCCATTAGCCGGTTTCAGATGCCGCTTGAGTTCTTGCGACCGGCGGTCGACGGCGTCGGCGAGGGCGTAGCCGATCGGGTCGTCGTCGGTTTCAATTGGACGGCGATTCATTCCGCGGGCCATGTCGGTCTGGCCTGGTCGCCCCGAGGGATAGCCGGGGCCAGGACGACGGCGGAAACCGGCACCTATGCCGGGCGCAGTCTTGCGGAACTCGCCCTGCTCTGCCGGTCCGACAACCCCTATGAGCGGTCTATCGGGCTCGCTGCGGTCAACGCCTATTGGAATCGGCCCTCTGACGCGCTTGCAGAAGGGGACGGACTGGCGACCTGGTCGCAAGAGTCCGATGCTCGCCGAAAGGAGCTAGAACGGACCGTCGTGATCGGCCGGTTCCCGAATCTCGACTCCAAGTTCCCCGGTGCGACAGTTGTCGAACTCGAGCCGCGCGAGGGGGAAATCGCGTTCGCGGACGCCGGTTCCCGAATCGCCGCCGCACAAGCCGTTGTGATGACAGCCTCGACCCTGGTGAACAATACGGCCGAATCCATCCTCGACCTGGTACCGCAAACCGCCCGGGTCACGATCGTCGGGCCATCGGTCCCGCTTTGCCCCGGCCTATTGGACGGTCCCGTCCGCCGGCTGGCCGGGTTCGTGGTTTCCAAGCCCAACCAGGCGTTCTCCGCCGTCATGGAGGGCGCGGGCGCCAAAGCGCTGAAACGCTTCGGCAGATCGGTGACCCTGACCGTTTCTCAGGTCTAGAAGTCGGCAGTCCCTGCCAGCGCTGCGGCTCCCACGGCGGTGCGCTCCTCAAAAAGATGACAAAGCTCTGTCCGGCGCCAGGCCGCCTCATCGGTACTCGATAATTTTCAATTTATAATAGTATACTGATCCGATTAACCGTATAACGTGTTTTTTATTAATTATCGTTCTTTTTTAAGTGGTGAAGGAGACTCTCATGCTGAAGACCCTGTCGCCCGCTACCGGTAGACCACGCATCGGTGAGCGCACCTCAATTCAGAATCTGGCCCTTGGCATTGGCGGTTTGTGCGCGACCGCCTTGCTATCGATCGCAGCGCCTGGAACCGCTCAGGCACAGACCGCTCTCCCAATAAACTCGCTCCAGAGCTGCCAGGTCGGGAGCGCGTTCAACACGGACTGGACGACGATTTCGCTTTTCACTGGGTCAGGTGGCCCGAAAATCGGCCCCGCGTATGACAAGAAGACTGGCCTAGTCTATATATTCCCGCCCAACGGCCCCTCTTTCGCGTCCACGGCCGGCGTCTCGCCCTGCAAGTTCTTCTCATGGGGCGCACAGATGTTCTACTGGGCGACATCTACGATCACGAACGATATCGGGTCTCCGCCGCCTGCAGTTTCCCCGCCGAACAGTCTGACACCTTATGTCTTCGATACGGAGTTCTTCTATAAAGTCTCCAACGCAGAAGGCTCCGATCAACCCTCTGCCGAAAATCGCCAGTTCATCGGCCAGGGGGATAACGGGCCAGATGGCGTGCTTGCCATACGGACACTGAAGTCCACCGAGGCGGGGCAAGCCGGAGGCCAGGACGTCCTGATCTCGCAGGCAGACTCGCTGGTCTACTACGGCATCCATACCAATCGTCTGTACGGATACTTTCGCACCCAGCAGGCCAACCATTCACAGAGCCCATCCGAACAATTCCCCACGACCAGCGAGGAAGTCTGCTCGGTACTCAAGTACTCCAGAGACAACGGATTGGCCGCGACCACCCAGATATCGACCCTGATTTTCGACAACCTGTGCCCGGCAAACGCTACGTCCGGCGACCGCCAAGATACACTCACGGCATCCATGCTCGCGTCTTTGGGCGGTGACATCATCCCGCAGATCGAGACGGCGGTGGACTATCTGGCCATGACGGTCGAGATGAAGACATCCTGGGTCGATGCCTCGACCGTGGCCGACACGTCAAAGTACATCACCCAGACGCATAGCGTTCCCATCTACAACAAGCTTACCGCCGATATCTGGGAGCCGGCCGGGACCGAAACGAAGGAACTCGCTCTCGTCGGCATGCACATCGTCGCGGGTGTCGAAGGACATCCGGAGATGATCTGGGCGACCATCGAGCACCGGAACAACGCGCCGAACGTTTCCTACCCCTATCTGAACCGCAACAACCATCTGGCCTTCGCATCAGACAATGCTGCGGCTAACGACTGGCTTTTCTGGAATCCCAACGGCCCTCAGACGACTCTTGAAACGCTGAAGCCGAGCGCACGCGTTCACGAGAACGGCAACATCGTAAGCGAAAACGGCGTCAATATCTTGCCGGTGAACGTCAAGCGCTTCCATCCTTGGGGCGGACCAGTCTCCCCCCCTTCCCACGGCGCCAGTACTCCCGAAATGCTGGCAACAGCGAAGACGAACTCCGACCTGATCTCCCTCAATCAGGACATTATCAACCAGATTAATGGCTTCTACGTTGCAAATGGCGTGGAGGTCACGGACCCTAGGCTGAACTACTTCATCAGCGGCGCCACGTGGACCAGCGACGGATCTATCCCGGTCTTCAACGCCACGACACCCAGCAAGGTGACCGGATCAACCATTCTCGCGAACACGACGATGGAAACATTCCATCAGGAGGACAACTGCTTCGCCTGTCACAGCGCAAACGCCGCAGACGATGGGCTGACTATCAGTCACATCTTCTACAACTTGGAATCGCTGCCGATCAAATAGCACCGTGGTGGCGGCGTACAGGCTATGCCGTCACCACCCGCTCCAGGGCGGCAAAAGCCGCAATGCAGCAAACAACTAGGATTTGATCAGCAGGCGGAAGGCGCTACGGTTTCCAGACCATGAGCACCGCCTCTTCCGCCCCCGCCTCTTCCGCCCCCGCCCTGATCGCCCGAAGCGCCCAGAGCACCGTCGCCGGCCTGTTTCTCCAGCAGGTCCGCCGCGGACCGTCGCGGCCCGCGGCCCAGACCCGTGAAGGTACCGTGAGCTATGGCACCCTCGCCGACCGGGCGCGGCGGCTAGCCTCGGAGTTGGAGAGGCGCAGCATCGGCCGGGGGGATAGGATCGCGATTCTCTCGGAGAACCGCGTGGAGTATCTGGAAGCCTATCTCGCGGCCGCCATGACCGGTGCGATCCTCGCCTGCCAGAACTGGCGGCTGTCGACCGCAGAGTTGAACCACTGCCTGGGTCTGGTGGAACCCTCACTGGTGCTCGTCTCCGAGCGCCATGCGGAAAAGCTGGCGACGGTCGGGGGATATGACGGAAAGGCCCTGGTGCTGGGAGAGGCCTACGAGACGGCCCTGGCAGCGGCCACGCCGTCTTCGCTGTCCGCGCTGGAGGACCTGGATCCCGAGGCGCCGCTGCTGATCCTCTACACGTCGGGGACCACGGGTCTGCCCAAGGGCGCGGTGATCAGCCACCGGGCGCAGATCGTGCGCAACATGGTGACCCGCGCCGAGTTCTCGATCGCCGCCGCCGACAGTTTCGTCGCCTGGTCGCCGATGTACCACATGGGAGCGGCCGACAATTCCATCGGCACCCTGATGGCCGGCGGCAAGGTCATCGTCGTCGACGGCTTCGACCAGGGCCATCTGGCCGAGGTGATCCGCGACGAACCGATCGGCTGGCTGCTGCTGATGCCCGGCATGGTCGGCGGCTTTGCGGCGGAGATCGAGGCGCGCGGGGTGACGGCGAAAGGAATCAAGGTCTGCGGCGTCATGGCGGATCTGGTGCCGCCGGCGGAGATCGCGCGCATCACCCGCCTGCTCGACGCCCCCTACGCCAACACCTTCGGGGCGACCGAGACCGGCTGTCCGCCCTGCTCCTCCTCCCTGATCCCCGTGGGCACGGCCCCCACCAGCCTGTCGAAGGAGCAGAGCGTCTTCTGCGAAGTCAGGCTGGTCGACCCGGACGGCAACGAGGTGGCCGACGGCGATCCGGGCGAGCTCGCCATGCGCGGACCGACCCTGTTCAGCGGCTACTGGCGGAACGACGAGACCAACCGGGAGGACTTCCGCCGGGGCTGGTTTCACATGGGCGACGTATTCGTGCGCAACCCCGACGGCAGTCTCGATTTCGTCGACCGGGTCAAATACCTCATCAAGTCCGGCGGCGAGAACATCTACCCGGCCGAGATCGAGCGGGTGATCCTCGCCGATCCGCGCGTGGTCGATGCCGCGGTGGTGCGGCGCCCGGACGCGAAGTGGGGCGAAGTGCCAATCGCCTTCGTCGCGCGGCGCGAGGGCTCTCCGGAAGCCGACGGGCTGACCGACGCCGACCTCTACGCCCGCTGCCGCGCCGAACTCGCCGGCTACAAGCAGCCCAAGGGCATCATCTTTATCGCGATGGAGGATTTCCCGCGCTCCGCCTCGGGCAAGATCCAGCGCCACGAACTCGAGAAGCGGCTGCCGGCCGCAGACTGAAATCAAGAATCCGGAGGAAACAGCATGAGCGCCCCCAAGGCCGCGAAACGGGCCGCGCCCACCACCAGTATCGCCACCCACACCAACGACGACATCTTCATCCGCGACAAAAGCCTGTGCAGCGAACTGATCGGCAAGCTGACCTTCACCGAGATGATCGTGTTCCAGATGCTCGGCCGGGTCCCCACAGCCGCCGAGACGGCAATGATAGACGCTTGCTTCGTAACGCTGATGGAGCATGGGCTGACGCCGAGCGCGCTCGCCACCCGCCTGATCTATTCGAGCGCCCCCGAGGCCATGCAGGCGGGCGTCGCTGCCGGTCTTATGGGGGTCGGCAGCGTTTTCGTCGGCACCATGGAGGGTAACGCTCAGCTTCTGCTCGAGATCGTCGATGACCCGGCCGGCATCGAGGCGACGGCGACCCGGATCGCCGAAGAGCACCGGGCGGCGCGCAAACCGCTTCCCGGGTTCGGCCATCACCTGCACAAGCCGGACGATCCCCGCCCGATCCGACTGTTCCAACTCGCCGAGGAGCACGGCCAGTCCGGGACCTACATCGCAGCCCTGAAGGCGCTGAGCACCGCGATCGACCGTGTCTACGGCAAGCACATCACCATCAACGCCACCGGCGCGATCGCGGCGGTACTGCTCGACTGCGGCGTACCAGCCGAGATTCTGCGCGGCTTCGCCCTGATCACGCGCTGCGCCGGTCTCGTCGGCCATGTGCGCGAGGAGCAGGAGAAACCGAGCATGCGCACGATCTGGGAGACGTCCGAAGCGGCCATCGCCTATGACGGCGCGATTCCAGAAGCTTAGGCCAACGCCGCAAAGCCGTCGGATCGATAGGGATGCGGTGTCTGGCCGGGGACGATCAGGGAAACCGGTCAGTGCGTGCTATTCGACCCGGCAGCCAATCCGCTCCGTCGCGTCATAAACGACGATCGTCTGGCCCACATTCATGGTCACCCAGCAATCGTCCCACTGCTTGCGGGACTTGGCCTCGACCTGAACGGCGTTGATGCCTTCCTCGTTCACGAAGGTCACGTCAGCGCTGTCGCCCGCCGACACCTTCGTAAAGTCCTTGGCCCAGAACTTGATGCGAATGTTCGCCTCAGTCGAACTGTCGTTGCGGACATAGATGGTCGAGGTCGGCGGCCCTGGAGGTTCGTCCTCGCCGCATGCGGTCAGCGCGAGAACCGCGACCATGCCGATCAGTGCTTTTCGTATCATGAGGTGAACCGTGCTGCATTCCGCCTCCCAGGGCAAGCCCTTCTAATCGAAGGGCATTCCATGCTCGATCTCAAACAGGTCGGCAACGAAGTTCACGTTCAGAAAGGGATCGTAGGGCTCGACAGTCCACCGGGCGAGCGCTCGGTGTCGGGCGTCGGCGAAGGCGCCGACCCGTCGGCAACCATCCACGCATAGAGCCCTGCGCAAGCAAGGTGCGAGAGCGACCGGCCAGAGCCCGACAACCGGATGGACGCGATCACCGGAAGCCGCGCAGGCGACCTCAGCCGCCTCCCCGCGGAGCGCCGAGATCAGACCGTCGGCAAGGTCGCGCGGCAGAAAGGGAGTGTCCACAGGCACGGTGACGATCCACCGCCAGCCAAGCGCGGACGCATGTTCCAGTCCGGCGAGAATTCCGGCCAGCGGTCCGGGATGCTCCGGCACCGTGTCGGACACCACCGGCAATCGGAATGATCCGAACCGCGACGGATCGCCGTTGGCGTTGAGGACGAGGTCGCCGACCTGCCCTTCCATACGCTCTATCACCCTGGCCAGCAGCGGCCGTCCGCCCAGGTCGACGAGCGCCTTGTCGCCACCGCCCATGCGACGGGCGAGACCGCCGGCCAGGATCACGCCCAGCAGTTCCTCACGGCTCTGAGGCGGCGCGGCCGCTCGCACTTCTTTCGGTTCCGTCATGGGTCGAATCTGGGCTACGCCATGGGTCCATGCAACGCATCCTCTTTCGATCCCGTTATTCCGGTCGTATATATCGGGGCATGATCATCGATACCGCCAATCCAGCCGCACCGGCTACCGCCGGACCCGCTCCGCTGATAGATCCGTTCCAGCGGGCGATTTCCTACCTGCGGGTCTCGGTGACCGACCGATGCGACTTCCGCTGCGTCTACTGCATGGCCGAGAACATGACGTTCCTGCCGAAGAAAGATGTGCTGTCGCTGGAGGAACTGGACCGGCTCTGCGGCGCCTTCGTCGATCTCGGCGTGAAGAAGCTGAGGCTGACAGGCGGCGAGCCGCTGGTACGCCGCGACATCCTGTGGCTGATCCGCCGCCTCGGCGCCCGTCTCGACGGCGGCGGGCTCGAAGAACTGACAATCACCACGAACGCCAGCCAGCTCGCGCGCTTCGCCAACGAACTCGCGGCTTGCGGCGTCAAGCGGATAAACGTGTCCATCGATACCCTGGACCCGGACAAGTTCCGCGCGATCACCCGCTGGGGCGACATCGCCAAGGTTATGGCCGGGCTCGACGCCGCCGACCGGGCCGGGATCGCGATCAAAATCAACGCCGTCGCGCTCAAGGGCGTGAACGACGACGAACTGGGCGACATGCTGCAGTGGTGCGGCGACCGCGGCTACGACATGACCGTGATCGAGGTCATGCCCATGGGCGACATCGGCGGCGAGGACCGGCTCGACCAGTATCTGCCTCTCTCTGCGGTCCGCGCGCGATTGGCGGAGCGCTTCACCCTCACCGACATTCCCTACAAGACCGGTGGGCCGGCGCGCTACGTCTCGGTCGCGGAGACCGGCGGCAGGCTGGGCTTCATCACGCCGCTGACCCACAATTTCTGCGAAAGCTGCAATCGGGTAAGGCTGACCTGCACGGGGACGCTGTACATGTGCCTCGGACAGGACGACGCCGCCGACCTGCGCGCGCCCTTGCGCGCCACCGACGACGACGGGGCCCTTCACGACGCCATCCGCGAGGCGATCACCCGAAAGCCCAAGGGCCACGACTTCATCATCGACCGCCGCCATCGTGGTCCCGCCGTGGCCCGGCATATGAGCGTGACCGGCGGGTGACGCGGCACCCCAAACTACCGGAAACCCAAGCTACCGGATCTCGATCTGGTGGGCGTAGCTGCGCCCGTCGCTGACCGTCAGTTGCTCGAATCCCAGCAGCGCGAGCAGGTCCAGGAACGTGTAGTTGCCGTTGGGATCAAGGTCCCTGAAGATCGGCGTCGCCCGGGCCGTCGCCGTCAGCAGCGCAAGCACCGCCCGCGCCCGGTACAGCGTACCCATCCGATCGTCGTCCAGCGCTATTAGGATCGCCTTTTCCGCGTCCTTGCCCTTGGCGAAGAACGCCATCTGCGGCGCATAGGCCTTCTCCTGTGCCCCGGCGGCCATTCCCGTGACGAAGCCAAGCCTTCGCGTGCGGTCCGAATCCCGCAATGTGCGGACCCGAGCCCGATACTCTTCCGTCGAGGTGATGTCCGGGTAGTAGTAGCCTTCGTGCCGGTCGTCGGCGCGTGCCGGAAACTGGACAAGTGTCACCGTGGCGACCGCGAAGAGAGCGATGAGCAGGATGCGCATGAAGGAGATCTCCAAATGGCCGGCCAACCCGTGGGCCGGTGTGGCGCGAGCCGAGCGGAGCGCGCGGTTTGAGGGGTGCGCGTCCGCGACGGTTTCGCCTATGGTGCCGCCGGACCGCTGGGCGGGCGACGGAGAAATGCTGTGACAGCCGATGCAGAGACTATGGCCCTCGCCTTCGTGGCCGCCAACACGGAAGAGGCGCAGGAGGCGCAGAAGATCCTTTGCGAGCGCTACGGAAGCGTAGCGCCGAGCCGCGCCGACGTGATCGTTGCGCTCGGCGGCGACGGCTACATGCTGGAGACCCTGCGCGCCGCCATCGGCGCCGGCAAACCGATCTACGGCATGAACCGGGGCACCGTCGGCTTCCTGATGAACGAGTTCCGAGAGGAGGGTCTGATCGAGCGTGTGCGCAACGCCCAACCGGTCACGCTCCACCCCCTGCGGATGCATGCCGTCTGCCGCGACGGCACGCGGGTAGAGGGGCTGGCGATCAACGAGGTGTCGCTGTTTCGGTCCTCCGCCCAGGCAGCGAAGATCCGCATCTCCGTAGACGGGGTCGAGCGGCTCGCCGAACTGGTCTGCGATGGTGTGCTGGTGGCGACGCCGGCGGGGTCCACCGCCTATAATCTCTCCGCCCACGGCCCGATTATCCCGCTCGGCGCGAACGTTCTGGCGCTGACGCCGATCAGCGCCTTCCGGCCCCGCCGCTGGCGCGGTGCCTTGTTGCCGCAAGGAGCCACGATCAGGTTCGAAACGATCCGGCCGGAGAAGCGTCCGGTCAGCGCCGTGGCGGACGTGATGGAAGTCAACGACGTGATCGAGGTCGAGGTTCGGGAGGATCGCGACGTTGAACTCAGGGTCCTCTACGATCCCGAGCACAACCTCGAGGAACGTGTGCTGATGGAGCAATTCGCCCCATGACCGAACCAAGCAGCACCGCCGACATCCTGATCATCGGCGGCGGGATGGCCGGCGCTTCGGCCGGTTACTTCATGGCCGACGAAGCCCGCGTCGTCCTGCTCGAACGCGAGAGCCAGCCCGGCTATCACACCACGGGTCGGTCGGCCGCGCTGTTCTTCGAGAACTACGGCAACGCTACGATCCGCAAGCTGAACAAGGCGACCCGGCCGTTTCTCGAGAATCCACCGGAGGGATTCGCCGAAGCGCCGCTCATGACCCCGCGCGGCGCCGCTGCCGTCGCCACCGAAGCCCTCATCGGGACTCTGGAGGCGGAACTCGCCCAGTCGCCGAGCATGGAACGTATCGAGGGCAAGGCGCTGTTCGAGATCGCGCCTTACCTCGATCCCGACCGTATCGTCGCCGGCGCCTACGAGGCGGGGGCGATGGACATGGACGTGCATGCCATCCTGCAGGGGTTCCTGCGCGGTCTGCGGGCCAAGGGCGGGAGCGTGGTGACGGATGCCGAGGTTATGGGCCTGTCCCGCGCCGACGGCGTGTGGACCCTGGAGACACGCGCCGGAATGTTCAGCGCGCCCATCGTCGTCAACGCGGCCGGTGCATGGTGCGACATGGTCGGCAAGATGGCCGGCGCGGCGCCTATCGGTCTTATTCCAAAACGCCGGACCGCCTTCACCTTCGACGCCACTCTGCGGGACGGCACGACCGTCGATCCGTCGCGCTGGGCCATGACCGATCTTTGCGATGAGTCCTGGTATGTGCGCCCCGAAGGCGGACGCATGATGGGCAGTCCCGCCGACGAGATCCCCTCCCCGCCGACCGACGCCCAACCGGAGATCGAGGACGTGGCCCTGGCCATCGACCGTATTCAGACCGACACACTGTTTACCATCTCCCGACCGCACTCCACCTGGGCCGGACTGCGCAGCTTCGTCGCCGACAAGTCACCAGTCGCCGGTTTCGCGCCGGACGCCGACGGCTTCCTCTGGCTTGCGGGCCAGGGTGGCTACGGCATCCAGACCAGCGCGGGTATGGGCCGGTTCAGCGCCGCCATGGCCCTGGGCCGGGAGATACCGGCGGACATGGCGGCATTGGGACTGACGAAAGCGGAACTGGCGCCGGATCGACCCGGTTTGAGTCGGCCCTGACAGTCAGTAGGCGGGCGGTGCGCGCCGTCCTAGCCTAGGAGCCCGAAGGCACTCGCCATACCGACCACCGAAGCCAGCGCCAGCGCCGTCAGGGTGAGGAGCATGCCAGCCACACGGCCCGCCATGACCTCGGGCTCCTTTACGATACTGGAGGCGTGGACGATGCGTCCGGCAAGCAAGGAGAGGCCGACCGCGTGAACCAACCAAGAATGCGCGGCGTGGATCTCGACTAGTGCCATAAGGAGCAGTGTCAGGGGCACGTATTCTACAAAGTTAGCGTGGGCGCGAATGCGGCGTCGTAGCTGGATGTCGTCGCCATCGCCCAGCGCCGCCTTGACCGCCCCTCGGCGCATGATCACCCGGACCGTGAGAGCCAGAAACAGCAATCCAAGAGCGCCCGCATATCCTGCCGTGATCACCCGTCGAACCTCCGATTAACATCTAGAACACGGGATACGCCCCGCTGACTTGATCGGATCAAGCGCAAACTTCAGCATCGTGAAGGTCCTACGACATTATTTCTCCGATCGTCGCTTCGCACACCCCCCTTCCCTGGTGCAGACTTCTTCCAACGGAAGGAAAGGGCGATGGCGGAATATTCTGTCTTCTCACTAATCCGCGAGGGACTCACCGGCCACAAGGGTTGGATCCGCGCCTGGCGCGATCCCGAACCGAAAGCGTCCTACGACGTCGTCATCATTGGCGGCGGCGGGCACGGTCTGGCGACCGCCTACTACCTTGCGCGCAATCACGGAATCGCCAACGTCGCCGTGGTCGAGAAAGGCTGGATCGGCGGCGGCAATGTCGGGCGCAACACCACAATCGTCCGCTCCAACTACATGCTCGACGGCAACGCCCATTTCTACGAACACTCGCTCAAGCTCTGGGAGGGCCTGTCGCGGGACCTGAACTACAATGTCATGTTCAGCCAGCGCGGCGTCCTGAACCTTGCCCATAGCGACGGCCAGATGGACGCCTACGCCAGGCGCGGCAACATGATGCGCCTGAACGGTATCGACGCGGAGCTGCTGGACCGTGAAGGCGTGCGGCGGCTCTACCCGCATCTCGACTACTCGACGGACGCACGCTGGCCGATCTACGGGGGACTGCTTCAGCCGCGCGGCGGAACCGCCCGGCACGATGCGGTGGCCTGGGGCTTAGCGCGCGGCGCGGACCGGCGCGGCGTCGACATCCTGCAGAATTGCGAGGTCATCGGGTTCGAGCGCGACGGCGACCGGATCACCGGGGTCAAGACGAGCCGCGGCACCATCGGCTGCGGCCGGGTCGGCATGGCGGTCGCCGGGAACACCTCACGGGTCGCCTCCATGCTCGGCTGGACACTGCCAATCGAGAGCCACGTCCTTCAGGCCTTCGTCACGGAACCCTTGAAACCGCTGATCGACGGGGTCGTTACCTACGGCGCCGGACACTTCTACATAAGCCAGTCGGACAAGGGCGGGCTGGTACTCGGCGGCGACATCGACTTTCACAATTCCTACGCCCAGCGCGGCAACCTGCCGGTGGTCGAGAACGTGATGGCCAACGGTCTTGCGATGATGCCCAATCTGGCGCGGGTGCGAATCCTGCGGAGCTGGGGCGGCATCATGGATATGTCCATGGACGGCAGCCCGATCATCTCCAAGACGCCGTTCGACAACCTCTATCTGAACGCGGGCTGGTGCTACGGCGGTTTCAAGGCGACGCCGGGATCGGGCTACGCCTTCGCCCACACCATCGCCCATGACGCGCCGCACGAGACCAATCGTGCGATGGGCCTGGACCGTTTCGAGACCGGGCACCTGCTGGACGAGGGCGGCAAAGGGCCGACCCCGAAACTGCATTGAGGGACGGAGCGCGATGATCCTGATCACCTGTCCCCATTGCGGCCCCCGCGACCAGGACGAGTTCTCCTACGCTGGGGACGCGACGAAGACCCGGCCTGCCGACCCCGCTTCGGCGACGGCCGCGGAATGGCACTCCTATGTCTATCTGCGCGACAATCCGGCCGGTCCGCACCTGGAGTTCTGGCATCACATCCATGGCTGTCGGCGCTTCGTGAAGGTGCTGCGCGACGTGACCACCCATGAGGTTCTGGCCTGCGGGGGTCCGGACGACCCCCTGGAGACGCCGCGATGATCCTGGGCCGCATCAAGGACGTAAACGCGTGTCGCCTGCCCACCGGCGGCGAGATCGACCGTCGGCGCGCACTCTCCTTCACCTTCGACGGCAGAAGCTACACCGGATATCAGGGCGACACGCTCGCCTCCGCGCTGCTGGCCAACGGCGTGACCCTGGTGGGGCGCAGCTTCAAGTACCATCGGCCGCGGGGAATCTTCTCCGCCGGGCCGGAAGAACCCAACGCGCTGGTCGAGCTCCGCCGGGGCGGGCGACTGGAACCGAACACGCGCGCGACGATGGCCGAGTTGTTCCACGGCTTGGAGGCGACCAGCCAAAACCGCTGGCCGTCTCTCGCCTTCGATGCCATGGAGTTGAACGATCTCGCTGGACGGTTCCTGGTCGCGGGATTCTACTACAAGACCTTCATGGGATTCCCTGGCTGGCATTTCTACGAGAAGCGCATCCGGGCCGCCGCCGGAATGGGCCGGGGAACCAACGAGCCCGACCCCGATAGTTACGAACGGATGTCGGCCCATTGCGACGTTCTCGTCGTGGGCGGCGGACCGAGTGGTCTTGCGGCGGCATTGACGGCCGGCCGCAGCGGCGCACGGGTCATCCTCGTGGAAGAGACCAACGGGTTGGGCGGCCGTTTGCGGTCCGAACGCGAGACCCTTGACAGCGCCCCGGCCATGCGCTGGGTGGAAAGCGTCCGGGCCGAGTTGGAGAGCTTGCCCGAGGTACGCATTCTGAGCCGCACCACTGCCTTCGGCTACTACGACGACAACCTGATCGGCGCGGTCGAACGGGTGGCAGATCATATCGTCGCACCAGCCCCCCATGTCCCTCGCCAACGGCTCTGGCACGTCCGCGCGGCACGCGTGGTCCTGGCCACGGGCGCGATCGAGCGACACATCGCCTTCACCAACAACGACAGACCCGGCGTAATGCTGGCGGGAGCCGCGCGCAGCTACGTCAACCGCTTCGCCGTGCGCCCTGGGCGCCGGGCGGTCGTCGTCGCGAACAACGACGACGGCTATCGCACGGCGCTGGATCTGAAGGCAGCCGGCGTGGACGTGATCCAGGTGGTCGATCCCCGCCCCCCCGGCACCAGCGACTGGCGCGCGCGCTGCGACGCCGCCGGAGTCGAAACCGTGGACCACGCGGCGGTGACCAAGGTTCACGGCCGGCTCGCCGTGATCGGCTGCGAGGTGACCAGGCTGGACGGATCCGCGCGGTCGCATTTCGAGCCCTGCGATCTTGTCGCCGTGTCCGGAGGCTGGAGTCCGGCCGTCCACCTGCATACTCATGCGCTTGGAGGGATCGAGTGGAACGACGGGCTCGCCGCGTTCGTTCCCGGCATGGCTCGTCAGGCCCATGTGTCCGTCGGCGCGGCGCGGGGGATCTACGGCCTCTCGGACTGCCTGACCGACGGATTCAAGGCAGGGACCGACGCGGCCGCATCGGCCGGTTTCGCAACTGGAGCACTGCCGGATACGCCGACCGCCGACGCGCCCGCCGAGCGGCCGGTGCGCGCGTTCTGGTCGGTAGGCACGGGAAAGAGACGGTTTGTCGATCTTCAGGACGACGTGACGGTCGACGACATCGCCCTGGCCCACCGCGAAGGCTTTGTCTCCGTCGAGCACCTCAAGCGCTACACCACGCTCGGCATGGGGACCGACCAGGGCAAGACATCGAACATCATCGGTCATGCGTTGATGGCCGAAGCGCGCGGCGAGCCGATACCCCAGGTCGGGACCACGCGCTTCCGTCCGCCCTACACCCCCGTCGCTATGGGAACTTTCGCCGGGGGCGACCGCCGCCGCCACCATACGCCGGTCCGCCGCTCGGCGATGCACGATTGGCACGCCGACCATGGCGCGGTCTTCGTCGAGGCCGGACACTGGCTGCGCCCGCAATACTATCTTGCGCCGGACGAACCGGATGGGAAGGCGAGTATGGACGCCGCCATCACCCGGGAGGTGCAGTCCGTCCGCAATGCGGTCGGGTTGGTCGACGTCTCCACTCTGGGAAAAATCGACATCCAAGGCCCCGATGCCGGCGAGCTGTTGAACCGGCTTTATGCCAACGGCTTCAAGACTCTTGCCATCGGCAAGGCACGCTATGGGCTGATGCTGCGCGAGGACGGGATCGTCCACGACGACGGCACGACAACCCGTCTGGCGGAGAACCACTATCTGATGACCACCACGACGGCCCATGCCGGCGATGTCCTGGCGCAGATCGAGTGGTATCTGCAGGTCGTCTGGCCTGATCTGAAAGCGCATGCGTGCTCGGTGACGGAGCAATGGTCGGCCATGGCGCTTGCCGGTCCGAAGGCCCGAGCTGTGCTGGCGGACGCGGTCGACGACGGCACCGACGTCTCGGACGCCACCCTGCCGTTCATGGGCGTGACCGCCGCCCGGATCGCGGATGTGCCGGTGCGCATCTTCCGTATTAGTTTCTCGGGGGAACTGAGCTACGAGGTCAACGCACCCGCCGACTGGGGACCCCGGGTCTGGGGCGCCCTGATGGCGTCCGGCCAGCCATACGGCATTCGCCCCTACGGCACCGAGGCCATGGGGATCCTGAGAATCGAGAAAGGGCATGTAACCCATGCCGAGTTGGACGGACGGGTCACCCTCGACGATGCGGGCATGGGCCGGATGGCGAGCACGAAGAAATGTTTCGTCGGCAGCGGCATGCTGAACAAACCCGCCTATGTGAACCCGGCGCGCCCGAAGCTGGTGGGTCTGGTGCCGGCGGACGGCCGAACGCGGATACCCGCCGGATCAATCCTGGTTGAGGACCCGGACGCGGCCTTGCCGATGGACAAACTCGGCCATGTGTCGTCCAGCGCGTACCTGTCTCCGACGGTCGGCCACCCAATAGCGCTGGGCTTCGTCTCCGGCGGGCTGGCTAGAAAGGGCGAAACGGTCTGGGCGGTCTTCCCGCTGCGCGGCCTGAAGATCCAGGTGAGGGTTACCGAGCCGGTCTTCGTCGATCCAGAAGGAGAGCGGCTCCGTGGCTGACCCAACCGCCTTTCCCCCTCGACTGTCGCCGTTTTCCGCGCTGTTCGCGGTGGCCGAGTCCGATCCGGATCCGGCGGTGATGCTCACCGCCAGGACACTCGATCAGGTACAGATAGACTGTGACCCGAAGCTTGCCGGAACGATCGCACTGCCGCTGCCGCCCGCCGGACGGGCGGTGTCCATCGACGACATGCGCCTGCTAAGCATGGCGCCTGGAAGGTGGATTGCCGTCAGCACCGATACGCCGCCCCTGATCGACAGGCTGCAGGCGACCTGTGGACCGAACGGCGCTGTTCTGGTCGAGCAGGGACACGGTCGGGCCGCTCTCCGGATCTCGGGGCCGCGGTCGCGCGATCTGTTGGCCAAGGGAACCGGGTTGGATCTGCATCCGCGCGCATTCGCGGAGAACAGCGTGGCGTCGACAGCCTTGTTTCACGTCGCGGTGACCATCGACCGCCGCCGAGGCTCCGGAACATTCGACGTTCATATGCCCAGAGGATACGCCCACAGTCTCGCCGAACGGCTGATCGCCGCCGGCCGTCAGTTCGGCGTCGGCATCACAGCTTAGTCGGATGCTCGCTCCCGACCGGTCGCCACTGATCCGAAACGCCGGTCAAGCGGCACGGGCAGCGGACTTGTCGTTCGGCAGATAGATACCGCGCAGTCCCGGAGCGGCGGCGAACTTGTCGGATACCCCGAGCACGGTCTCGGCCCCGCCGAGGAACAGATAGCCGTTGGACGGCATGACTCCCGCGATCCGGGAAAGGATGTCGGCCTTGGTCGGGTGATCGAAGTAGATCAGCACGTTGCGGCAGAAGACGACATCGAATTGACCAAGCGCACGCGGGCTCTCGAGGAGGTTGAATTCGCGGAACTGAACCTTGCTCTTGATATCCTGCTTCAGTGCCCATGCCTCGCCCTTCTGCTCGAAGTATTTGACGAGCATGGTGATCGGCAGGCCCCGCTGCACCTCGAACTGCGAGTACTCCGCCTTGCGGGCCCGGTCGAGAATGGTCTTAGAGATATCAGTCGCCACGATCTCCAGCCGCCAGCCTGCGACCTTCGTCCCAAGCTCATTGAAGAGCATGGCGAGCGAATACGGCTCCTGGCCGCTGGAGCAGGCGGCGCACCAGATGCGGATACGTTTGGAAGCGGCGTTCCGTTCCAGCAGCTCCGGGATCACCTTGTCCCGAAACTGATCGAACGGACGCTGATCGCGGAAGAACAGCGTCTCATTCGTCGTCATCGCGTCCAGCACATCGTTGATCAACGCCGGAGGCGGAGCGTGACGGAGCTTCGAGAGCACATCGTTGGCACTTGCGATGCCATGCTTCCGGGCCACCGGCGCCAGTCTGTTCTCAACCAGATAAGCCTTCTCCGCCGTGATGACGATCCCAGCCTTGGTTTTGAGAAACCCGATAAAATGCTCGAAGTCTGCTTGGTTCACTGCGGCCTCCTGGACGCTGGCGTTGCGGATCAGGCGGCGGAGCGAAGGCCGACAGTAGCGAACTTGGCGGCGAGGATATCCTCGTCGAAAGGCTTCATGATGTACTCGTCTGCACCGGCCCACAGGGCGCGGCTGATCTTCTGCAAGTCGTTCTCGGTCGTGCAGAAGACGACCTTCGGCGTGGTGCCGTCCGGCAGCTTGCGGAGGCTCTCAAGAAAGTCGATGCCCTGCATCTTCGGCATGTTCCAATCGAGCAGGATCGCCTCGGGCATCGGATTGGACATCACGTAGTCGAGCGCGTCCGTCCCGTCGGCGGCCTCGGCGACGGTGTAGCCGAACTTCTCGACAATGCGCCGTGCGACCTTTCGGACCACTGAGGAATCATCGACGATCAAACAGACAGACATGAGGAACCTCCGGTGGCCGAGGAACGTTGTCCCCGGAGAAGAGTTAGAACGTGAGGACTTCTGAGACGTCGAGCAGAACCAGCAGTTCGCCGTCGAGCTTGTGGATGCCGTTGGATACTTCGCGCAACTTTGCCGACATCGTCGCCGGATGCGGATCGATCGCAGCGCCGTTGATGTTCAGAACGTCGCCAACCTCGTCGACCACAAGGCTGTAGAGGTCGCCCTTGTATTCCACGACCACATTCATGTGGTGGTCGCCGTCGGACTTCGGCAGCGACAGGCGGGTCCTAAGATCGACCGCCGTAACGATCCGACCGCGGAGGTTCAGCGAACCGCGGATCACCTCGAGCGACAGCGGCACGCGGGTCACCGGCTGCGGACCGATGATATCCTCCACGTCCAGCACGGGGATGCCGAAGCTCTGCTTTCCGACTTTCACGGTCACGAATTGGACGACGTCGGCCATGGTCATGGCCGTTCCGGTTTCGCTGGGCTGTGCGGTGAGCGCATTCATGCTCTATCTCCTTCTCGGCGGATCCTCTCCGCTCTCCATTCGCCGGACTCTAACGACCAAGCCCCAAACGAAAGGTTAACGTCGAAAATTTTATTCGCAGTCCGTCAATGACCGGTCTCGCGCTTCTTGATGCGCGCCAGGCCCGGCAACATTTCGCCCTTGATGAACTCGATGCGCTTCATCGGAGCGCCGCCGCGGGACGGGAACCGTTCTGCCCAGAGTTTCATCTTCACAGTCAGGCCGCACAGCACCGCCGCCAGCGAGACATGGTGGTCGCGCACGAAGTCGCGAAAGGCTTCGAAAGCGTTGGGGTCGATGTCGTCCCACAGCTTCTGGGATCGCTGATCGAACATATCGAAGCGCCCGACCAGGCTCGTCGAGATGTCGGTCAGGTCCGAGGCGATGTCCGAAATGACACGCTGATTGGCAGGGTCGGAACGGATCTGGAAGTTGTCCTTCAGATCATTCATCCAGTCGATCATGTCCGGAATGGCGCCTGTCACCTCGTCAAGGGCGTCCCGGAAATAGCTCAGGCTGAGGAACACATCGCCGCATTCCTCGAGAAACTTCGGCACATCGTCGAGGCCGATTTTCAAGGTGTCGGCCAACTCCTTGAGCGCTCTCATCGCGTCGTCACGATTCGGTTTGCGCACCAGGTCGATCAGTTCGCTGGCCTCCGACGCGTCCTGTTGCTGACCGTAGATTCTCATGATCAGCGGCCGGGTGAACGAGGCCATGTACTCCGACAGTTCGGCCCGTTTCTCCGGCGACAGGTTCAGCGCGTCTGCACTTGTGAAATCGACATCGATACGCCGCAGTTCGATGCGCAGGGAGAACACGTCGAAGCTCTCCAGTTCCGCCAGACGGCGAAGAATCTCGACATCCTCTTCCAGCGCCTTGGGGTCCTGGTTGAAGAACTGCGGTATTTCGTCGATGCGGATCTGCCCGCTACCGATGCTGTCCCCGCGGAACAGTTCAAGCGCGCTCTCGAGATGAGCGTTCTTGATCATCGTGGCCTTTTTCAAGCCGAGGGTTTGCAGCGGCACATCATGGAGCGGCAGCGCGTACAGTCGATCTACGGCCGCCTCAGAAGCGCCGAAGTCGTATTTCTTGGAACCGTTTCCGTCGATCTGCGCCGGGTCAGCCATCGAGTCCTCCAGATAATGCCGCGAACTGTATGCCAACACTGTAAATAGACGGTTAACGAAAATGCGCGGCGGCGATCGGATCGCCCCCGGACGTCACTGGCGGCATCGGCGACGACGCGGGCCGTTCGTCAGACCTCCTGTTCGCAGAGTATGCCGCCCCGCTCGATGGATGCGAAAGAGCATAGCGAACTGCAGAGATCCTCTAAAGACCCGTTCCATGAAGTCACGAGGCCCGTACCCGCCTCGGAAATCCGTCGGAAGAGCAAACTGCAGAGGCAAATGCGTGTGGTGATTGCCCCGTCGGTCCGTATGAATGTATACATCTCGTATACGATTGCGGCAGACAATCGGGGAGGAAAACGGTGAACAGCATTTGCAATCCGGCGAATTCGACGGCTTGCGTGCCGGCTTCAGCGCATCGAGATGTATACAGCCAGCAAGCCACGTCCCGACGCGCATCCGCAGGCGCCTGAAGGATGGCGGCGCCGACTCGAGCGGATCGGGGCGGATCACAGACGCTTAAGGCGCTGCTTGGCATCCGCGAGCTGGTGTTCTCCGGCGCGATCGGTCCCGGCGAAAGACTATCAGAGGTGATCCTGTCTCACCGCCTGAGCCTGTCGCGTACGCCGATCCGCGCCGCCCTCGCCCAACTCGAACAGGAAGGCGTGCTCGAGACGATCCCGTCCGGCGGCTACACCGTCCGCGGGTTCACTCAGGCGGACGTCGCGGACGCGATCGAACTGCGTGGCGTTTTGGAGGGGACGGCGGCGCGGTTCGCGGCCGAGCGCGGCGTCGCCCCCGTTCGCCTTCAGGCGATGCACGCCCTTCTCGCAGAGATCGACACGATCGTCGCCGAACCGCAAGAAATGGACTTCAGCGCCTATATCGACCGCAACGGAGAGTTTCACGAACTTCTGCACACGCTGTCGGGCAGTGACACGCTTCGTCGAGAACTGGCCAGGGTGATGAAGCTGCCGTTCGCCTTGCCCAATGCCTTTGTCACCGCACAGGCACAGATGCCGGAGATCCGTGCCTCCCTCGTCGTGGCTCAGGCGCAGCACCGCGCGATCGTAGATGCGATCGAGTTGCGCGAAGGCGGCCGTGCCGAGGCTCTGGCTCGGGAACATGCAAGGCTTGCGCGCAACAACCTGGATGTTGTGATCGAGGATAGAAACCTCATGACCAAGGTACCCGGCCTCGCCCTGATTTCTACATGAGGCTTGGGGATGAATACCGCCGTCGACTCCGTTTTTGAGACGTGGTGCAGTCGGCCCACGATTTTGCAGTTCGACTGAACAAGAACCGACCCATAGGGAGGACGAGAGCATGCTCAAGAAACTGATTTCGGCCGGTGTCGTTGCCGCCGGTATGATGCTGGTCGCCACGCCGACGACCGCCCAGGAAGTAACTTTAAAGCTGCACCAGTTTCTGCCGCTGAGAGCCGCCATTCCCGATCGTTTCATCACCCCATGGATCGAGCGTGTGCAGTCGCAGTCCGACGGCCGGATCAAGGTCGAGCACTACCCGTCCATGCAGCTCGGCGGCAAGCCGCCGGAACTGGCACAGCAGGTCACGGATGGGGCTGTTGATATCGTGTGGACCGTGATGGGCTATACACCCGGCCGCTTCCCCCGCGCCGAGGCTTTCGAACTTCCGTTCATGGTCGCAACGGCCGAGGAAACCTCAGTCGCCTTCCAGAGATACGCCGACAAGCATATGCAGGACGATTTCCCCGGCATGCAGGTGATCGCCGTGCACACCCACGGTCCCGGACTCATTCACTCGAAGACACCGGTTCGCAGCCTGGAGGACCTCAAGGGCATGAAACTGCGAGGCCCGACCAGGGTCATCACAGGCATGCTCGACGAACTTGGCGCCGTGGCGATCGGCATGCCGGTTCCGGCGGTTCCGGAAGCGGTCTCCAAGGGCGTGATCGACGGGGCGGTGATCCCCTGGGAAGTGACCTTGCCGCTCAAGATGACGGAGCTGGTCACCAACCATACCGGCTTCTCCGGTGACCGCGGTCTGTACACCGCGACCTTCCTGTTCGCCATGAACAAGGCACGCTACGACGCGCTGCCGAACGATCTGAAGAAGGTGATCGACGACAATTCCGGTGTCGAGGCTGCGCGTCTGGCCGGTCGGGCGATGGACGAGGTCGACAAGATCGGCCTCGCAAAGGCGCAGCAGTCTGGGAACACCATCATCACGTTGGATGCGGCGGAAACCGCCCGCTGGAAGGAAGCGGCCAATCCGGTGATCGACAACTGGATCGCAGAGATGGACGGCAAAGGCATCGACGGTGCCGCTTTGGCCCAGGACGCCCGAGACCTGGTGGCCGCCGGAACCAAGTAACTTCGCCGTACAGCATCGGAAGAGGCAGGCGACTCTCTAGCCTGCCTCTTTCTCTTCCTCTTCGCGGTAGCTCCGTTGAGCGGAGTTTTCTAGGGTGGCGCGCTCGGCTCAGGGGAACAGCGTGTACCAATCGATCGACACACTACTGAAGGCGCTATCCCGGATCCTCGCCCTGATCGGCGGGGGACTGCTGCTCGCTGTGACGGCGCTCGTCGTCGTAAGCGTGGGAGGTCGGGCGCTGATCTGGGCCGGGCTTGGCCCCGTCCCCGGCGATTTCGAGCTGGTCGAGTCGGCGACGGCCCTGGCCATCTTCTGCTTTCTTCCCTGGTGCCAGATGGAGCGTGGCCATGTGTCGGTCGACGTTTTCGCCGACTGGTTAGGCCCTCGGATCGATGTCGTCCTACAGATCGCCTTCAACATGCTGATAACCGCCGCCGCCGCCTTCATCCTTTGGCGGCTCTGGGCCGGCATGCAGGACAAGATGCTGTACAACGAGACGACGTTCATCCTCCAGTTTCCGGTCTGGTGGGGATACGCCGCCTGCGTACCCGTCGGCACCGTCTTCGTTCTGGTCGCGGCCTGGAGCGTTGTGCGCAGCGTTGTCGACGCACGTGCCGTGTTCTCCGGAACGGATACGACCGGGGAGCGGGGCTGATGGACAAGCTCGAGATCGCGCTCTGGTCGTTCCCCGTTCTGCTGCTGCTGATCGGGCTGCGTATGCCGATCGGTCTCGCCATGCTGTCGCTCGGCATTGCGGGCTCGGTGCTGGTCAACGGCACCTGGCTGCCGGTGATGTCGCAGATGAAGTCGATGGCCTACGACACCTTCTCCAACTATTCCCTTGGCATCATTCCTCTGTTTCTGCTGATGGGGCAGTTCGCGACCCATGGCGGTCTGTCCAAGGCGCTGTTCGATGCCGCCGAGTCCTGGCTTGGCCATCGCAAGGGCGGCGTGGCGATGGCCGCGGTCGGCGCCTGCGGCGGGTTCGGCGCGATCTGCGGCTCATCTCTGGCGACGGCCGCAACCATGGCACAGGTCGCGCTCCCGGAGCTGAAGCGCTTCGGATATTCCGGCGCGCTGTCGACCGGCGCTCTGGCGGCCGGCGGCACGCTTGGGATCCTGATCCCGCCCTCGGTGGTCCTGGTGATCTACGCCATTCTCACCGAACAGAATATCGCCAAGCTCTTCGTGGCCGCGACCGTGCCGGGAGTCCTCGCCGCGCTCGGATACATGCTGGCGATCGCCGTCTACGTCCGCCTGCGCCCGGACAGCGCCGGTCACCGCGACCCGGCACCGATGGCGGAGCGGTTCCGCGCGCTTTGGCGTATCTGGCCGGTACTTGCGGTGTTCGCCGTGGTCGTCGGCGGAATCTATGCGGGCCTGTTCACCCCAACCGAAGGGGCCGCCTTCGGCGCGGCCGGTACCGGCCTGATCGCCTTGCTCAACCGCGGCCTGACCTTGGAGAAGCTGCGCACCTCGCTGCTTCAGACCGCGAACGCCACAGCCATGATCTTCTTCATCGTGCTGGGAGCCGCCGTGTTCAACACCTTTCTGGCCTTTGCCCAGCTCCCCCAGGAAGCCGCGAATTGGGTCACCGATCAGGGTTTCACACCCTACACCGTACTCCTAGCCGTTCTACTGCTGTACCTCGTGCTCGGCTGCTTCATGGATTCGCTGTCCATGATCCTGCTCACCGTGCCCATCTTCTTCCCCGTAATGACCGAGCTCGACTTCGGGATGGATCCGGAGGCTTTCGCGCTCTGGTTCGGTATTCTGGTGCTCATCGTGGTGGAGGTCGGGCTAATCACGCCGCCGGTGGGCATGAACCTGTTCGTCATCAACTCGATGGCCGGCAACGTCCCCATGGCGCAAACCTATCGGGGCACGCTGCCGTTTCTGGTCAGCGATCTGGTGCGGGTCGCCATCCTGGTCATGTTCCCCGCGATCACCTTGTTCCTGGTGTGACCGCGACGGGAGTGCCGACCGGCACCGCAGCGATGCAACGCGACGAACCGCCGGCGCTCTGCTAGCGTGCCATCTTCATTGCCGGTGCTGCCATGGACCCGAAGCCCCGCTCTCCCAGCGATACAGACAAGCCGACCGGAAAAGCGAAATCCGCCGCCCCCTTGCGTTGGGCCGGGCACGGCCATATCGGCGCCTTCCTGATGCAGGTGGGGATCCTGATCGGCGTCAATCTGGCACTCTGGGGCGTGGTTTTTCTGATGGCGCTCAAGTTCGCCGGCGTCATCGGCGTACCGGAGCCGGGTCAGTAGCGCCGGGCCTAGATCAGGAACGCGACCATGGTGCGGCCGGCGTATGCGGCCCGTTTCCCCTACTTTGCATCGCCGCTCTGGATGTCGACACTGAGGCCGTGATCCGGCGCTGATGCCCATGACCGTTCAAAGTGGACACCAGGCGGGAGCGGACACGGTGGCGGCAAGACGATGACCGCATTGGTCTGATGAGGACAAGCGGCGGATTGTGGCCGCGGGACATGCTCCATCCTTTTCCGTGTCGGCGATTTCGGATCAATGCTGACGAGTTCGAGAAAATCAGAAATAGAAGTCCAGACGAGGACGCGTCACCTCTCCACATGGTAGTGCAACTAGCAAACCGCGCCTTCCGCGCCGGCTTCGACGCAGACGGACGGTGACGTTGAAGCAAATTCGGAAAGTTCGGCGGATTCCATTCTATTCCTAAATCAATTCAACGCTCTAGAAACCTGTTGGAATGAGCTTATCCGCTCATGTCAGACCTGCATGGAGATGATTCTGAGAAAGCAGTGAAGATTGAATTGACCCGGGTGCAAATGTAATCTATCTATGCGTGTATAACGCATAATTTTTCTATATAAGGGAGTTGAACATGTTGCACCAACCTCTGCCTCAATACCTGAACAAGTTGAATCAAGACGATGATGCCCTCAGAGCGTTTTTGGCAGATCCAATCAAGGAAGCGGATGCGGCCAATCTTTCCAAGGCAGAACGCGCCGTGTTGCGCCGGGTGGTCACTACTGGCAGCAATGGATCTGTCAATGGGTATTCGATTGTAAAGCCGCTGGCCGCATACCGTCAGGCAGTCCAGCTTATGCAGAATGTCATTCACAACAATATGGGGGGTGCGCTTGCTTCAGGCGCCGGTGCAGACCACACCGTCTTAGTTTATCTTCAACAACAATACGCTAACAACCTGCCACACTATCCCAATGGCACCTATAGTTGGTGTCAGTATTTTTATGGGAACGGTGACACGATTGGCGAAGTCATGGATGACATTGCGGCCAACAACCCAAACTTCTCTTACACTAACTTAGCGAACGACCCGAGCACAGGACAGCCGCTTACCGTGCCAATCATCAAGTCATTTACAACCTATGGCACAACCTACACCGCGCCCCCGACTGCCACCGCTGGTGTGCCGTTCTGGTTCTGGAGCGTGGACGGTAAAGCCAGCCCAACCGTCATCCACGGATCGGGCGCGAACAAAAGCTACTACGACCACCAACTCCAGCCGGGTCAGACCATCGTCTGGCAAATCATCGCGCCAACCAAGCGCGGCTTTCCTCACTGTGAGCTAAGCGATGGCACGCATGCAAGAGCACTGGCCTAGAGCAGTTTTAGCGGCACACTTAAGGCTCTATACGGCTGTTGGCGCCAAATGGCGCCACGGCCTTGGGCGTCGATCCCAACGACGGTTGTGAGCGTCCGGCACAGCAGCCCTCCTGCTCGGTGTCCACTAGAGCATTTTCCGATCACTCCGGCTCATATCCAGTTGCGGTGAAGTAGTTTCTGACCTCGATTGGCGAGATAGTGTCGACCGCGTCTCGGGCGGCGTTCAAGAGATCGGTGACGGTTCGGGCTGCGGCTTTCTTCAGGAG
>JANSYS010000068.1 GCA_024742275.1 Alphaproteobacteria bacterium
ATGTCCGCGAGGTGCAGTTCCGCTATGTGCTGGCGCAGCCCCTGGTGGGCGGCCAAACAGGTCGGCTGCACCCGCCGCTACGGTCTGGAGCGGAGGCTCGGTATCCAGTAAGGCGTTTGCGCCCTGTAGGCGTGCCATCGGTCTCCGAACGACCGGGCGAACCGGCGCTCCTTGAGCAGCGGGCCGAGCAGGCAATAGGCCGATAGCGTGACTGCCACGGCGAGCTGGTCGGGCGTCCAGACCGGCACGCACCATGTCGTCAGCGCGAAGGATGCGTAGATCGGCTGGCGGATGAAGCGGAACGCACCTGTGGTCGGCATCGGCGGGAAGGGCGGTCTGACGCCGCGTAGCAGGGATACCCATCCGAGCAGACCGCTCTGAACATCTGCGCCGGCGTCCCAGGACGCCTTCATCAGCAGCAGCCAGGAGAGTGCATACAGACCCGCGACGGCTCCGAGCAGCCAGCCCTCGGCCCGCCACCAGACCGCGCCGGACGGCGACCAGAGCGCGAACAGGAGCAGCAGCTGGACCGACGCGATGATGGCGAATGTCGTCGTGGAAAGCGTGGGACCCGTGCCCGACGGCGCCAGGCGTGCGAGAACTCGTCGTCCGGCTCCGGAGAGCAGGATGGAGTGGAACACCGGGAACTGGATGAGCAGCGCGGCATTGGCCACATACGACCAGGGCGCGGCCAAGCAGCCGAACGACCGTGACATGCCGAACCACATCGCCACGACCATCGCGATGACCGCGGCCGCGAACAGGACATGGCATGCGCCCCCATAGGCGAGGGCCAGGAGAAGATCGCGCCGACGGTCACGATCGGTACGCTCCGCCGGGGATGCACGCATGACGCGGGATAGGGGCGGGAAGCGCCCTGCCAGCCGCGCTGCCAGTTCTGTGGGCCTCGGCCTCGGCGGGACTGGGGTTGCCTCGTATGTCATGTGAACCAAGTTAGCGCTCCAGAGGCCGAAGAAACGTCCTGCGGCACCGTGTCGCCGGCCGGTAAGGACAGCTTATGGAGACTCTTTTTCATGGCGCTGATGCGTGTGGCCGTAATCGGCGCGGGCCTTACCGGCCTCACATGTGCTTCCAGACTGATGCGCGCCGGCATGGATGTCCGGGTGTTCGACAAGGGCCGGGGGCTCGGCGGCCGGCTCGCGTCCCGGCGGTTGGAGAACGGCCTGCGCTTCGATCATGGTGCCACCTATGTCGAGACGGACGACCCGGCATTTCTCAGGACGCTTGAATTCGTTTGCGCGCGCGGCGCTGGCACCAAAACCGTTTGGGCGTCGGGCGAGGCGAAGTATGTCGGGCTGCCCGGCATGTCCTCCCTGGTGAGGCCGCTGGCGGAGGGACTGCCGGTGACCCGCCGGGCGCAGGTCACGGCAATCGAGTGGGTCCAGGGCGAATGGCGGATCTTCTTCGAGTCCGACACGGTTCAGGAACAGGTCGATCTCGTCATCCTGACCGTGCCCGCGCCGCAGGCAGCGCAGTTGGCAGCCGCCTATCCGTCGCTGACATCGGCTCTCGACGCGGTGGATTTCGACCCTTGCTGGGCGCTGATGGCGGCCTTCGACGGCGCCACGGCGCATGCCGGGGGCGACGCGGCCTTGCCGGAAAGTCTGACGAAGCTGTCGGTCGAGTCCGACAAACCCGGGCGCAGTTCCGGCGCCTCCTGCCTCGTCGCCCATGCGAGCCCGGAATGGTCGAGGGCGCACCTGGAGGAGGATCTGCAGACCGTGGCGGACCTTCTTCTGTCGGAGGTTCGCCGCGCGTGCACCGGCGCATCGGCGACGCCGAGCTATCTCTCGGCCCACCGCTGGCGCTACGCGAGGACGAGCACCAGCTTGGCGCGGCCCTACCTTACGTCTCCGGATGGCAGGCTGTTCGTCGGTGGAGACTGGTGCCTCGGCAATTCCGCGGAGCATGCCCATGCGAGCGGTACCGCGATGGCGAACGCGGTGCTTGAGGCCTTCTCCCTGCGCCGCCGCGCGTCCTAGCCGGGGAGGGAGCGATGCTGCTGGCGGTCGCCGCCTTCGCCGGGTTTTTCTCGGTCGCCTTCGGCGCCTATGCCGAACACGGCCTGCGGCCGCGGGTCAGCGCCGAGACGTTCCGGTTCCTCATGACCGCCGTGCGCTACAACCAAGTGCACGCCCTGGCCGCGGCCATCGCCGGGGCGCTGATGCTCGGCGCGCCGGAGATCGACGGTCTGCTCCTCGGTCTTGCGGGATGGGGCTTCGTGATCGGTACGGTGCTCTTCAGCGGCAGCATCTATCTCTCGGCGCTCCTCGACCGTCCCGGGCTTACGAAGCTCGC
>JANSYS010000051.1 GCA_024742275.1 Alphaproteobacteria bacterium
AAATCCGACCAACCGAGATCGCCGCCAACACCCTGGATGCTGTGCGCGGCATCCCCGACCGTCACCACGCGGTCGTCGCCCGAAGCCGCCTGCCCAGCGATCCCCGCCGCAACCGCCGCCGTCTCCGACGCGGCGTCCGCGCTGGAAACGCGCAAGATATCGCCCTGGCTAGCATCGAAGTCCGAGACGACATCGCCGTCGCCTAACTGGGTGGACAAGACAAAAACGTCGGCACCGCCGCCGCCGGTCAGAGTATTCGCGCCAGCTCCTCCGACCAGAACATCGGCGCCGTCGCCACCGGAGAGACTGTCATCGCCGTTTCCGCCGGACAGCGTGTCGATGCCCTCGCCACCGACCAGAAGGTCGTTGCCTTCGCCGCCCTCCAGCCAATCGTCCGCCAAGCCTCCCGAGAGGGTATCGTTGCCGTCTTCGCCATACAGGTCGTCATTGCCCGCGCCGCCAACCGCCAGATCGTTTCCGTCATTGCCGGTCAGCTGATCGTCGCCCGCGCCCCCGGAGAGGCTGTCGTTACCATCCTCCCCATACACAATGTCCGCGCCGCCACCGCCGATCACCGCGTCGTCGCCGGAGCCGCCGACCAGTGAGTCATCGCCGGCACCGCCCGAAAGGAGATCGGCGCCGTCTTCGCCGACCAAGGTGTCGTCGCCCTCGCCGCCGTTGAGGTCGTTGTCCCCGAGACCGCCCGACAGCAGATCGTTGCCGGCACCGCCTGAAAGGAGATCGTTGCCGACGTTACCATAGAGCGTATCATCGCCGTCTTCGCCCCACAGCGTGTCCTCACCCGCCCCACCGGACAGTAGATCCAGGCCGTCTCCGCCAAAGGCGGCGTCGGCGCCCTCCCCGCCAACCAACGTATCGTCACCATCTCCGCCATGGAGCTCATCGTTCTCGGTAAGGCCATTCAGCAGATCGTTGCCGCCCCCCCCCGAAAGAAGATCGTCGCCAGATCCTCCGTCGATAAGATCGCTGCCGCCACCTCCGGAGATCGTGTCCGCGCCACCCAACCCGATAAGCGTGTCGCCCGCACCACCTCCCTGCAGGAGATCGCCCTCTTCGCCGCCGGTCAGATAGAGCGGGATGCCATCAATGATCTCCGTAGTGGCCGCCGTGCCCTCGGCCAGGATACCGGCAAGCACTGCGTTGGCGAGGCCGACGGACAGTGCTCGGCTGCTGCCTTCTGCCTCGTCGTAGAGAAGCTCCACCGTCACCGTCGCGGTCGACTGGCCCGCGGCGAAGGTCACCGAGGTCTCGTCCGGCACCACAAAGTCCGTGCCAGGGATCGCAGAGCTTCCCGAGAAATCCAGATCGACCGACGCCTCCGCTGACAGATCGCCCGTGCGGGTAATCGTGAAGACCGCGACGCCGGCGCTGTCCTCGATCTGTGACGCGTCCGCCGCGATGGACAGTTCCGATAACCCGAAATCGCTCCAGGTCAGATCCGAATTAGCACCCAAAATGGTCTGGGTCCCGGCGCCGGTATCGATCTCCCGACCACCTTCGACCTCGAGCTGGAAAGCGATGGCAGCTGCGACTGCTGCTGTCTCTTCGGCGGCGCTGTCGTGGTCGATCAGGAGCGTGTCGCCTTCGGAGGCGTTAAAGTCCTGAACCGTGGCGTTTCCTGCCACGCGGGCGTCGAAGGCGAAGACATCGCCCCCCGATCCGCCATGCAGGGCATCATCTCCCCCGCCGGCTACGAGAGTATCGTCTCCCAGGCCGCCCGAGAGCGTATCGTCGGTATGATCACCTCGCAGGAAGTCGTTCCCATCACCGCCAGTCAGATCGTAGCCGGAGTCTTCCAGGAGCTCGACCGAGGCAGTAACCGAGGTCGCGGAAAGCCCCATCAGGACGGCGTTGGAAAGAGTCAGCGCCAGGGTTCGATCTGCGGAGACAATATCTGGGGTCTGGATCAATTCGATATACACGACCGCCGAAGCCTGCCCCGCAGCGAACGTTAGGGTTTGGCTCGTCGGCGCCACGTAGTCGGTTCCCGCCACGGCGCTTCCGGTCAAGGAGAAGTCGACCGACGCCGCCCGCGCCATGTCGCCCTCTCGAACGAGCACAAAGGCCGCGTAGCCGTCGCGCTCCTCGATATTCGAATCCGCCTCCATGACAGACACCGTCGACAGGCCGAAGTCCTGCCAGCCGAGTTCCGAGCCGACACCGCGCAGTTCGACGTAACCGCCGACGGAAAGTACCAGGTCGTCGCCGACCGTCTGCTGACCGTCTAATGCCGCCGCCACAGCCGCAGTCTCCGATGCGTCGTCCACGGCCGAAAGCCGAAGTCGGTCGCCTTCAGCGGCGTCGTAGTCGAGGACGACGTTCGCGCCCTCGTCACCGGCAAGGAACTGGAAACGGTCGGCCCCGGCCCCGCCGGAGAGGGTGTCATTGCCCAAGCCAGCAACGAGGCTGTCGGAACCATCGCCACCGACGAGCACGTTGTCGGCATCGTTGCCGATGAGTGTGTCGGCTCCCGCACCGCCGATCGCTCCCTCGATCCCGATCAGCGTGTCTCCGCCGACGCCCTCGGTCCCGTTCAGATCGACCGCGAAGCCGCTGTCGACGGCAGAGTAGTCGACGATGTCGAGGCCGTTTCCACCATCCAGCAGGTCGGCCGAAGCACCGCCGACCAGGACATCGTTTCCATCCCCGCCGGACAGCGTGCTGCCGGAGTCGCCCGCAATCAGCGTGTCGTCATGCGCGCTGCCGACCGCCACTTCGATGTCGGACAGGACATCCCCTTCGGCATCGCCGCTGGTGCCGACGCCGTTGGCTAGATCCAGAACGATCGCTTCGCTGGAGCTTGAATAGACAACGGCGTCCTCGCCTTCGCCGCCATCCATGGTGTCGGCGCCGTTCCCGCCCAGGATCTGATCGTTGCCTGCGCCGCCACTCACCAGGTCGGCATAGGAACCGCCATCCAGGACGTCATCGCCGTCGCCACCCGACAGCGTGTCTTCGCCCAACCCGCCTTCTAAGGTGTCGTTGCCACTTCCACCCTCTAGATTGTCCCCGCCGTCTTCGCCAATCAGTCGATCCGCTCCTGCAGCACCGGAGAGATAGTCATCCCCGTCCCCGCCTTCGAGCGTTTCGGCACCTGCACTCCCAAGCAAAGTGTCGTGCCCCTGTGTGGCGCTCACATGCATGGTGACGCCATCGCTTGTGTAGTTGACGCCTGCCGAGTCATGGAGACTGCCTGAGTGATGCTGGCGCACTGCAGCATTGAGGGCCGCGTAGCCCGCCGCGGCCAGATCATCGACCGTTCCGCCACTGGCGAGATACTCCGCAGCGGCCGTCTCCGCCTGCTGAACAAGAGCGCTGTCCGAGGACGCGTCCATGATCATACTGAGCAGGCCATCGAACGTGCCGGTACTGACCGCAGCGAAATAGACCAGGGCCTGCATCTGAGTGCCGGTCAATCCAACCTGGGTGTTGGAGGAGAAGCTGCCGGAAGAACCCTGAGGATTGCCAGTGAAGTAAACCCGTTCCACGGCGTTGTTTTGGATCCGCGCGGTGGTCTGGCCGTTGATGAGCACGTGCAGCTCACTGCCCACCTTCTGGACCGTACCGGCGCCGTTGACATAGACTACGTCAAATCCATCGGAATCCGCGGTTATGACGTCCACGCCCTCGTTTCCGAAGCCTTGGTCATAGGCGAACGTGTCGTCGCCTGCGCCCCCAATCAAGGTGTCGTGGCCCAGGCCGCCCTGAAAATAGTCGCCGCCGGCACCGCCACTGATCAGGTCGTGCCCTTGGCCTCCATAAAGGCGGTCCCAATCGCCCCCACCGATTAGAGTGTCATCGGACAGGTTACCGTACAGGATGTCGTGTCCGTTGCCGCCATCGAGATAGTCACCGGCGTCAATGTCATTTTCATACTGATTATGAAACAGCTGGCCGTCGCCACCGCCGAACAGGATGTCCTGACCATTGCCACCGGACAGCACGTCAGATCCATGCACCCCAACCAGAATGTCGTTGCCGTCACCGCCAAGCAGCAGGTCGTCACCTGGGTTGCCTACCAGAGTGTCGTTGCCGTCGAGCCCGTTCAGCGTGTCGTTGCCACCAAGGCCACGCATCCGGCGGTTGGTCCCCCAACTGTCCGTCCAGGAATCACTACCACCACTAAGAGACTCAAAATCGGACGTACTTCCCGGCATGGTTCCCGCCAGGTTCGGGCCGCCCCCCGGAATCGTCACTGGCCCCATCTGACCGTTGACCAATGTCCGGTCGGTGAACGCAATCTGCTCGATGTTGTTGCCGAGCAGAGTAATTTTGGTCCCATCGCCTTTGTAGATAATGAGCTGGGCGCCTTCCTGAACGATCGTCGCCTCGCTGGACGAGAAATCGAGCTGGAGACGGTCCGTGCCGCCATTCTGCCCGGTATCGTAGATCAGCACGTCCTGATCGGCACCGCTGACCTCGTAAACATCGTTGCCTTCGCCGCCGTCGAGTAGCGCACTCCCCCCGCCGGAGCGGACCACGTCGTCTCCGTCGCCGGCCAGTAGCGCATCGATGCCCGCTCCACCGGTTAGGGAGTCGTTACCAAGGTTCCCATTCAGGACGTCATTGCCGCTGCCGCCCAGCAACCGGTCATCGTTCTGACCGCCATACAGCGTGTCGTTGCCCGCGCCGCCGGACAACTCGTCATTTCCGATATTGCCGTATGCGACATCATCACCGGAGCCGCCATCGACTGTGTCGTTGCCGAGGTTGCCGTGCAGGACGTCATTGTCCTCCTGGCCGTAGAGTGCGTCGTCGTCGGCCCCACCGTACAGCGTATCGTTGCCGAGGTTGCCGTAGAGAGTGTCGTTGTCCTGGTTGCCATAGGCGACATCGTTGCCTTGACCTGCATACAGGGTGTCGTTGCCCAGGTTGCCGTGCAGCCTGTCGTTGCCCAGGTTGCCGTAAACGAGGTCCTCGCCCTTGCCGCCGTAGATCGTATCCGATCCATCGGCTGATCCAGCGTCGTCTGTCGCATTGCCGCCGATCAGCGTGTCGTTACCTTCGTTGCCGTAAAGGAGGTCGGCTTCGTTGCCCCCGATGACACTGTCAGCCCCGGCCCCGGCCGAGATCGTATCGTTGCCGCCGCCGCCGAAGACCGTATCATTGCCAGCGCCCGTCGCGAGGCCATCGTCCCCATCCGAGCTGACCACGTTGTCTGCTCCGCCGGTGGACTCGATCCGTTCGACCGACACGATCGTATCCTGGTCGCCGTTGCTGTAGGAAATGACGCCGGCGGCGACATCAATCGACACGCCGCCCGCATCGCTGTCGACGACGACGGTGTCCTCACCGTCCCCGCCATCAATGTAATCGGATCCCAAACCGCCAATCAGCCTGTCGTCATGCGCGCCGCCGGAGAGCGTGTCATTACCGGCCCCGCCCGACAGGGTGTCGTATCCGCTGTTGCCGAAAATCAGGTTGGCGCCGTCGCCGCCATAGACGCGATCCTGATCCTGGCCGGCATAGACGGTGTCGTCGCCGGCGCTCGCCCAGACCACGTCGTCGCCCTGGTTGCCGTAGACGACGTCGTCCCCGTCGCCGCCGTTCAACTCGTCCGTGGCGACCCCGCCGTAGAGCGTGTCGCTGCCGCTGCCCCCCGACAGCTTGTCGTGATGCTGACCGCCGTAGAGGGTGTCCTGCCCCTCGTCGCCGTAGAGAACGTCGAACCCTTCGTTGCCGTAGACAACGTCGTCGCCCTCACCGCCGTACAGACTGTCCTCGTTCAACCCGCCGACCAGGACGTCGTTGTCCTCATTGCCATGGAGGACGTCATGCCCCTGACCGCCATACAGCGTGTCGGCCCCCATATCGCCGTACAGGATGTCCTGGTCCTGGTTCCCGTAGACCACGTCGTCGCCGTCGCCGCCATGGAGCGTGTCATCTCCAAGATTACCGAACACCAAGTCGCCCCCGGCATTGCCGTAGGCGACGTCGTTGCCCTGGCCGCCATAGAGCGTGTCGGCCGCCGTATCCGTATCGATGCCTAGGGCGTCCGCACCACCACCGATCAGCGTGTCGTCGCCCTCGTTGCCGTACAGGATGTCGGCTCCGTCGCGGCCTTCGACGATGTCGTTCCCGTCTTCGCCGGCAAGTGTGTCGTTCGCGGCACCGCCGGTGATGGAATCCGCGTGCTGCGAGCCGATCACCGCCTCGATGCTGATCAGCGTGTCGTTCCCGGCATGGCCGCCGCCGGGCTGTGGATTGCCGATGACGACGGAGACGCCGGCATCGGAATGGCGGTAGGAGACCGTGTCATTACCGAGATTTCCGTCGATCAGGTCCCCGCCAAGGCCGCCGTTCAGCAGGTCGTCGTCCTGGCCGCCGTACAGGCTGTCGGACCCCTCGCCGCCGTACAGCGTGTCGCCGCCGGTATTACCGTAGAGGATGTCGTCGCCTTCGTTGCCGTAGAGGACGTCGGCTCCGTCGCCGCCCCAGAGCGTGTCGTTGCCGTCGTTGCCCTTGAGGGTGTCGTTGCCCTCCTCGCCATAGACCGTGTCGTTGCCGTCGCCGCCGAACGCGTAGTCGGCGCCTTGACCGCCATAGATCAGGTCGTCGTCCGCGTTCCCGTCGATCCAGTCGCCGTCCAGACCGCCATACAGGGTGTCGTTGCCGTCATTGCCGAAGAGATTGTCCCGACCCTCGTTGCCGTAGACCAGGTCGTTCCCCTGACCGCCATAGGCGGTGTCCATACCCTGGTTGCCGTAGAGCACATCGTCGTCGGTATTGCCGTAGAGCAGGTCGAGGCCCTGACCGCCGTAGAGCGTGTCGTTGCCCTGGTCCCCGATCAGGTCGTCGTCGCCCTGATTGCCGTAGCCGAGATCGTCGCCCTGGCCGCCGAAGAAGGAATCGGCACCGGTATCGACGAAAGCCCCCGCGACCGAATCCCATTCGCCGCCGTAGAACGTGTCGTTTCCGTCATTGCCGTAGACCCGGTCACGGTCTTCCCAGCCATAGTAAAGGTCATTCTCCTCTCCGAAGAAGATGGTGGGGCGCGACCGGATGTCCTCCTGAAGGTCGCGCTCCGCCAGGTTGGCTGAACTCTCGAACCACCAGCGCACCGCATCGACGAGCGGAACCTCGTCGAGACCGATCGTATTGGCTTTCTGGATAGCGTCTTGCCACGTCAGCGCGTTCTCGCTCGTCGGCTCCGACGCGATCAGCGTGTCGATTTCGTCCTTATTCAGCAGATAGTTCTCGTAGAGCTGCGCCGTCGCCATATCCTGAATGAAGACACCGTAAGACGTCGTGGTCTTCGCGTCGTCGAAGCTCAGGTTGTCGAGCACCTTTTTCAGGAACGGATTGCCGCCCCGGAACTCGAGCGAGCCGAGCACGCCGAAGACGACGGATTCCAACGGAAGCGCGTAATTGGTGTCGTCGCTATGGTTGGCGATGTTGTGCGTCGAGACTTCCGCATCCTCGAACGGACTGCCCTCGTCCGACGTGGCGTGCACCTTCTCGATGATATAGTCGTTCAAAAGACCAATAAGCGCGGGCTTCGGCTCGGCGACACGCTCGCCGGTATCACGATCGACAAGATAGTATTTCGGTCCGAGATACGGGTCCGGATCGTCCGCGTCGGCGTCCAGGTTGGTTCCGTGTTCCGCCCGACGGTAGTAGGCGTCGATCTCATGGGTGTCGTCGTCGCCGACGATCGTTTGCGGCGGGATGTAGATCAGGCTCGCGTAATCGTCGTCATAGACCTTCACGTGTCCTTCATACTTGTCCACGTCCCAGCCAAAGCTTATTTCGGCGAAGTCGCTGTAGTTGACGACCTCGCCGCCGACCTGGTCCGTGACGCTGTTGATCATCGAGCGGATCGTCTTCCCGAACGACCACGCCATGTCCGCGCTGCCGCCTTCCTCGACGACGACAGGGAATTCCTCTTCGAACGCGGAACGATCCGTCTTTGGATCGATGTCAAGATAGGCGATAGACCTTGGGCGCTCGGTAGTGATCACCGAGTACATCTGATAAGCGGCGAGTGCGATCGCCACGTAGCCCATCGCCATCGCGGCTTGCGCGCCTTGAGCACCCAGGGCACCGGCGGCTACATCCCCACCAACGGCGGCATCGAGAGCCAATGACCTTGCCGCCGACAGAGCTTCACCCGCCGCGTTGACCTTAAACCCAACTCCGGCAAGGGATGAGAACGCGTTGGTCGCGTGCGGAGGGAGATCCAGCGCCGTTCCCACCCCACGCCCGACGATAGCGGCTAGCGCCGCCGGTGAAATATTTGTAGCCGCGGATACCAGCCCGTCCACCGACGGCAGTGTCCCGGCTGCCGAGCCGAAGATCTGAGCATAGGCCTGCTCTACGGCGTAGGTCGCGACACGTTGAGCGACAATGGAACCAAGCCCCCCCCCGATAGAAGCTCCGATTTCACCGGCGAGATCCTCACCGATTTCGGCGCCGACACGCTGACCCCACTGCGCCGCAAGAGCACCCGCGACAGCCGTCGGCATCGAAGAAAGGTATGATTCAACAACCTTACCAACCGACATTTCCCATGTGAACGCTCCTGACGAAGCCGATGATGAGCAAAGGGCGCATTCCCTGCAACCCTCGGAGGCAGGAACCCGATATTCGGAGCCAGACGCATCGCTTTCGGCGCTCCAGACCGCCCCGAGCTAT
>JANSYS010000017.1 GCA_024742275.1 Alphaproteobacteria bacterium
CCCTTCTTGTCGATCCTGTTCGCGAATGTGGACAGAAAAACCGCCACCCGTGCCCTCGCGTGCCGGACGTACCGGCGTTGACCCCGTTCGACCTCTCGGCCTCGACCTCCTTGCACCCGTGTCCGGTTCCGAGCGTGTCCCCCGATACGGATCGGGCCGGTGAACTCGGGCGGGCCTGGAACGCCCACCGTCATTCATGGGATATGATGGGATATCATGGGCTAATATGGGGGTCAATGGGAAGTCGCCCGCATTCTTTGGGTGTTACAGGCGTTTTCAGCGACTGGGTGGACGATCTCTCTGTGAAGCGAAGAAAAACCGTTAGGTGAGAAAGCAGAGCCCTTCAGCCCGGCAAGAGGACGCTTTGCGAATATTGTTCATGATATGTTCTATCTGAGGTGTCGGTTGGTCGGATGGACGGACCTGGAATGGCGCCATGGGACTGCATGGGACCCATCGATGGGATGCGTAGGACAGCGCTGGAATGGGAAAGGTTCAGACGGTCTGTAAGCCGGGTTCTGTCCCCCGGGACGCGCCCGGGGTGACGGCCATTCATCTGGGACGGCCGTTGCCGACCGCCTCGCGCGACCTACCCGGACGACGACGCGGGAACGCGTCCGCTGCCATCCGAAGACGCAGCCGGTCATCCCTATTCGGTCTTGCTCCCGGTGGGGTTTACCCTGCCGATCCCGTTGCCGGTCTCGCGGTGCGCTCTTACCGCACCCTTTCACCCTTACCCACGAGCCGAGGCGCATGGGCGGTTTGCTTTCTGTGGCACTGTCCCTGGGGTCGCCCCCGCCGGGCGTTACCCGGCACCGTGTTCCCGTGGAGCCCGGACTTTCCTCCCATGCCCTTTCGGACACCGGCGGCCGCCCGACCGTCTGAACGGCGCGAGAGGTAAGCCGCCGCCGCCATCCCGTCAAGCGCGGGCATTGGAAACGAAAACACCCGCCGGGTGGGGCGGGCGTCTCGCGACCTGCGAAGCGGACGGGTCCGGGATCAGACGCAGACGGTCTCCAGCGGCGGGAAGCCGTTGAAACCGACCGAGGAGTAGGTCGAGGTGTAGGCGCCGGTCGCCAGGATCAGCACCTCGTCACCCGCGCGCAGGGAGACCGGCATCGTATAGCCGGCCTTTTCGTACAGGATGTCCGCGCTGTCGCAGCTCGGGCCGGCGAGAATTACCGGACCGGTGGCGCCGTCGAGGTCGGCGCCGTCGCGGGTCGCCGTCAGACGGTACTTGATCGCCTCGTCCATGGTCTCGGCCAGGCCGGAGAACTTGCCGATGTCGAGATAGACCCAGCGCTCGGCCTCGTCCGCGTCCTTCTTCGAGACGAGCACGACCTCGGAGCGGATCACGCCGGCGTCGCCGACCAGACCGCGGCCCGGCTCGGCGATGGTGGTGATGTCGAGACCGGCGAAGTGCTTTTCGAGGGCCGCCATGATGGCGGCGCCGTAGGCGTCGGTCTCGGCCACGTCGTCGCGGTAGCGCGCCGGAAAGCCGCCGCCCATGTTGACCAGGTCAAGCTCGATCCCGTCCTCGGCCAGCTCGGCGAACAGCGCCGCCGTCTGCGCCAGGGCGCCGTCCCACTGGGCCAAGTCGCTCTGCTGCGAGCCCACATGGAAGGACACGCCGCGCGGGGTCAGGCCGAGCTCGGCCGCCCGGCGCAGCAGGGTCGCCGCCATCGCGGGGGTGCAGCCGAACTTTCGGGAAAGCGGCCAGTCGGCGCCTTCGCCGGAGGTCAGGATCCGGCAGAACACTTCAGCACCCGGCGCGCTCCGGGACAGCTTCTCGAGCTCTTCCTCGGCATCGAAAGCGAACAGCGGCACGCCGACCGAATGGGCGAAGGCGATGTCGCGCTCTTTCTTGATGGTATTGCCGAAGGACAGGCGCGCGGCGTCGACACCGCGCGACAGGCAGAGTTCGATCTCGCCTCGGCTGGCCACGTCGAATCGGCAGCCGAGGGCGGCAAGGCGGTCGACCACGCCATGCGCCGGGTTGGCCTTGACTGCGTAGTAGATCGCTGTCTCCGGCAGGGCCCGCGCCAGCGCACGGTAGTTCCACTCGACCACGGAAAGGTCGACGGCGAGAAGCGGATGCTCGTGGGCGTTGGCCGCGAAATAGTCGCGGATCGCGTCCGTCACCTCTCCGCGCGGCGGGGTTGCCGCCGGAACAAGACTGAGCAGGGGTTTCGACGCCGGAATCGGGCGACGGGACGGGGTGTCTGAAGAAGTACGGAGACGGGCGCGTGCGCCCGCTTCGGGTTGCAGCATCGTGGGGTTCCCCCTTCGCAACCGCCCACCAAAGGGACGGGGTTGTGAAAAGAGACGCCTCTCGTCGTTGCTTAACCGCTGTGGGGCCAGGGGCACGTGCGTTTGCGTCGGTGGCGGGAACGTATGAACGGTCGGCGATTTATGCAATCGGTTTTTGAGCCGCCACGCACATTTCCGCGACCTGTTGCAGCATGGCCGCGCCCCGCGGGTCGTAAGGCCGGCCCAAGGAAAGAGGCTCCCAATGCCGCCGGAACGCGTCCAGGGCCATGCGCGACACCGGATCGGCGAAAGTGTCGGCGCCGGTGCGGTAGCCGATCCGCGCCAGGGCGGCCACCGCGTCTGCTTCGCACAGTGCCGCTGGGCTCAGGTTTTCCGGAAACAGTCCAATTCCGGCGCGGGCCAGGGTCCGCCAGTCGAACAGATGCCCCGGATCGATTTTGCGGCCGGGCGCCACATCGCTATGACCGAGAATCCGCTGAGCCGGGATTCTCCGTCGGGCGAGGATATCCCTGCAGAGCGCCATGACGGCGAGCATCTGGGCCTCCGGGAAGCGGCGGTACCCGTGGCTGTGGCCGGGGTTGGAAATCTCGATTCCTATCGAACGCGAGTTGATGTCGCTTTCCCCGTTCCACCAGGCGACGCCGGCGTGCCAGGCCCGGCGGCTCTCGTCGACCAGGCGCCAGACCCGTCCGTCCTCGGCGACGACATAGTGGGCGCTGACCCCGGCGTCGGGGTCGCGGAGCAGCGCGACCGCATCCTCCGCCCGCACCATGTCGGTGTAGTGCAGCAGCAGCATGTCCGGCGGCCCGTCGCGCTCGCCATGGTTCGGCGACGGCCGCTCGATGCAAGGCAGACCGATCATCCCTCCGCCCGGTCCGGCTCGCCGGTCGGTTTCACCTTCTCGGGCGGTGTGAGGATCACGATCGCCACGCCGAGCAGGGTCAGGCTGCCGCCGATGAACTTCTCCAACGTGGCCGGCTCGCCGAGGATGAAGATCCCGGCGGCAACGCCGAAGGTCGGTGCGAGAAGCGAGAGCGGCATCACGGTCGTCACAGGGTAGCGCTGGAGCAGACGATACCACAGGCCGTAGCCGAACACCGTGACCGCCACGGCCATGTAGACCACCGATCCCCACCCCAGCCAGCCGGCTTCCGCGACTTCGCCCCATCGGTCGCCTTCCAGCAGGGCGGAGCCGAGCAGCAGCTGGGGGGTCGCCAGCAGCGCGATCCAGGCGTTCAGCGTCAACGTGTCGATTGCGCCGAGACGTTTGACCTGGATCGCGGAGACCGCCCAGCACAGGGCCGCGAGGATGGTCAAGGAGAGGTAGAACGGGTCGGGCGCCTGGTTCGGCGCTCCGGCGATCAGGACGATGCCGCCGATGGCGAGCGCCCCGCCGAGCGCCTTTCGCCAGCCGAGCTTGTCACGGAAGATCAGGAAGGCGAGGAGTGCCGAGAACGGTACCTGGATCTGCACGGCGATCGCCGCGATCGAGGCGTCGATCCCGCTAAGGCCCGTGAACATCAGCGCGAAGTGCAGGAATCCAAGGGTGAAGGAGATCGCCGCGACCTGCCGAAACTGGCCGCGCGGCCATCGGAGCCAGGGTGCAAGGAGGAGCGCTGTGAGCGCATACCGCATCGCCACCAGCAGCATTGGCGGCATCTCGCCGAGGCCGAGCTTCGTGATCGCGAAGTTCAGCCCCCAGGCGAGGTTGACGACCACCGCCGCCAGGATATCGATCGGCCTCACGGTGTTTGCGCCGCAGCAATGACGAGGAACATGGCCGGTGTGATAGGCCCAAGGCGCTGTGCCGTCCAGCGCCGTTATGGAAATCGCGTCCCGAGACCGCGGGACGGCGGGCGCTGGGCTTGGGGCGCCGCGCTTGACCTTCCTGTAGCTGGAAGCGCTAGCCTGCGGTGTTGAACGGAATGGGAGTATCGGTTAATGCGGCAAGGAGTTCCGCGCCGTGCGGTGGTGTTGGCGATCGGGGCGGTGGCGTTGATGGCGGCGGTCGGTGTTTTAATCCTGACCAGTGGCCGGCCGGAGCAGCCTGACGCAGGGAGCATCAGCCTGGATCCGTCCGACGTCGTGCTGGTTGCCGACGGTCAGCGGATCTATGCCGAGTTCTGTGCGAGTTGCCACGGCCAGGCATTGGAAGGGCAGCCCGACTGGCAGCGGCGTAGTGCCGATGGCCGTTTGCCGGCGCCTCCGCACGATCCGAGCGGGCACACCTGGCATCATCCCGACCACGTGCTGTTTCTCCTCACAAAGTACGGCACGGCGGCGATGATGAACGATCCGGACTATCAGTCGGACATGCCCGGTTTCGAGCAGGTCATCAGCGACCGCGATATCGTCGCCGTCCTCTCCTACATCAAGAGCACATGGCCGGCTGAGATCCGGGCGCGTCACGATGCGATCAACGCTCGCGCCGCCGGCGGCTGACGGCCGGACCACGCAGCCGAAGATCCTTGGATCCGGGAGACCGGTATCGCCCGCTCGAGGCGGTTCGTAGCGGTCTATCCGGCCAATTCCTCCCGCAACGCTTCCAACTCCAGCCAACGGTCCTCTGCTGCGGCCAACTCCTGCTGAGCGGCGACCAGCCGGGCGCTCTTGGACTCGAAGGCCTTCGGTTCGCGGGCGAACAGCCCGGTATCGCTCAAATCCTCCCCGAGCTTCGCGATCTCCGTCTCCAACGTGGCGATGCGGCCGGGTAGCTGCTCGAGTTCGCGGCCATCCTTGTAGGACATCTTTGCCGTGCGGTTGCGCGGCTTCTCGGGACCGCTTTTCGGTTTGTCCGCCTTCGCCGCCGTCGCCGCGGCCGGCAGCTCGGTGCGCCGACGCTCCGCCAGGTAGTCCTGATAGCCGCCGACATACTCACGGATGCGGCCGTCGCCCTCGACGGCGATGATCGACGTTACCGTCCGGTCGAGGAAATCCCGGTCGTGGCTGACCAACAGCACCGTGCCGTCGTAGTCCGACACCTCCTCCTGCAGGAGATCGAGGGTTTCGACGTCCAGGTCGTTGGTCGGTTCGTCCAGGATCATGAGGTTGTGGGACTGGGCGAACAGCTTGGCGAGGAGCAGCCTGTTGCGCTCGCCGCCGGACAGGGTGGCGACCTTGGCTGTCGCCTGGCGGTCGGAGAACAGAAAGTCCCGCAGATAGGAGACGACATGCTTCTTCTTTCCGTGGATTTCCACGCTGTCGCCGCCGCCGGGACATAGGGTGGACCAGAGCGTGTCGATCGGATTCAGTTGTTCCCGCTTCTGATCAAAGTAGATCGCCTCGACGCCGAAGCCTGTCTTTACCCGGCCTGAATCCGGTTCTTCCTGGCCCAGGAGCATCCGAAGAAGTGTGGTCTTGCCGGCGCCGTTCGGCCCAATGATCCCGATCCGGTCCTTTCGGCGCACGGTGAAGGAGATGTCGTCGGCGACCGTCTTCTCGACTCCACGCTCGTCGGTGAAGCGCTTTGAAAGGTTGATCGCTTCCATCACGAGGCTGCCGCTGCGGCTGGCCTCGCCGGCGTCGATCTTCATGCCTTCCGGCCGCTTTATGCGCTCCGCACGCTCGCGCCGCAGGTCCATAAGGCCTCTGACCCGTCCCATGTTCCGTTTGCGCCGGGCCGTCAATCCCTCGCGCAGCCAGCGCGTCTCCTCGGCGATCTGCCTGTTCAGCTTATGCGCCTGTGCCTCCTCGTCGGCGATCAGCTTTTCGGCCCAGTCGGGGAAGGCGTCGATGCCGTCGTTCAGCCGATGCAACCGTCCGCGCTCTAGCCACAGGGTGCGGTTGGCGAGGCGGCGCAGGAAGGCCCGGTCGTGGCTGATGATCAGCAGGCCGGCATCCAGACCTTCGAGCATGTCCTCCAGCCACTCGATCGTAGGCAGATCGAGATGGTTCGTCGGCTCGTCCAGCAACAGGACGTCCGGTTCGGAGACCAGGGCGCGGGCAAGGGCCCCGCGCCGCGCTTCCCCGCCGGACAGTCCTCCCATGGTCCGTCCTCCGTCCAGCGACAGGCCGGCGACGGCGGCTTCCACCAGATGATCGCGCGGCGCTCCGTCCGTCGCCGGCGGTAATCCCCCGGCGACGTAGTCGAATACGGTCATGTCCTTCGGCGGGCGCGGGTCCTGGGGCAGATAGACGATGCGCGCCCCCGGTTTGACGAAGCGGTCGCCGGTATCGACGTCGATGTCGGCCGCCAGGGCCTTCATAAGGGTCGACTTGCCGGAGCCGTTGCGGCCGACGAGACAGATCCGGTCGCCCTTCGCCACCGGCAGGTCGATGCCGGAGAACAGCGGATTGCCGCCGAAGCCAAGGCCGGCGCCCCGCAGAGCAACGGCCGGTGGAGCCGCACGGTCAGTTGCAGTTGCCATGGATCAGGCTTTCATCTCGTCAGGAGCGATCCGTCAAGGGATGGCCCGGGCCTTCTTGATTCGGTCCCAAGCGGCATTGACCGCCGCCATACGCTCCGTCGCGGCCGAGATCAACTCGTCCGGCAGGCCCTGGGCCGTAAGCCGATCCGGATGGTGTTCGCGGATCAGCCTGAGATAGGCCTTGCGGACCTCTTCGTTCGAGGCGGTGTGATCGACGCCAAGCACCGAATACGGATCGTCTTTCCTGTCGCCGACATAGGTGGCGCGCAGGCGATCGAACGCAAGGTCGTTGAAACCGAAGATCTCCGCGACGCGGCGCAGATAGGCGAGTTCGTTCTCGTGAACCACGCCGTCCGCCTTCGCGATATAGAACAGGCTGCCGAGCAACTCCTCCAGCACCGGGGAGCCGGGATTGAACAGCCGGGCGATCTGCTGGGCATAGGCTTCAAAGCCGTCGCTTGTCTGTCGCGCCATGTCCCAGACCCGACCGACGTTCTTGGTTTCCTCGGGCGGCACCCGGAAAACATCGAGAAAGGCGGCGATCTCGTCACGGGTAACGACGCCGTCGGCTTTCGCCATCTTCGCGCCGAGCGCGATCACGCCGATGGTGAAGGCGATCTTCTTGGTCGCCGCTTCCTCATCGATGGGTTGCTCGTCGGCATAGCGGTCCAGCGCATGGCCACCCACTACGCCAAGCAGAGCGCCGATCGGTCCGCCCAGTGCAAAGCCGGCGGCGCCACCGATAATCTTTCCCCAGATGCTCACGCCGTCCCCGAGTTCCACTGTCGCATGCGGTCGAGCGGGCGGAGTTTGGCGTCGGTCTCGGCGCCGGTCAATGAGAGTGGTCGTCGTATGAGTAAATCTTTGGGGCGACCGCGGCTCGGCCCAGCGCTGTGCTACTTTGGCGAACCGGTATTGCGCGCGAAATATTCGAGAATCTGCTGTTTCTTGTGTTTGTCTATCCGGTAGAACTGCGCCGCCAGTTTGTTGCCTGCGATCCGCACAACCACGGCTTCCGCCTGGAAGACGATGAGTTTTGCGTCTTCCTGCACCTCGACCGTCATTTTGAACTTCTGGCCTTTGATCAGTCGACCGTCATGGCCGGAGATGAGGATGCCGGACGTGCTCCAGTTCTCCAGGGCGAACGTCGAGCTGTCGATCACGACCTTTCCCATCGCCTGGACGCGCGGCGCCGCACGGCGATCACCCTGGCCTGAAAACGCTGATTTTATAGCCGACCACATGGTAAATCTTTCCGGTCTATGAGAATGTGATGGTACGCAATGATTGTATAGAAATAACCCCTTAATGCTTAAGGCTTAGTTAATCGAGCCGGCGCTGCCCGATCGGTCTGCGGCGCGACACGCTCGACGCCGGCCGATCATCATGATCGCGTGCTGTGACGCCAGATTTTTCAGCCACGCCTACGATGACGTTTGACCTGGCTTTCCCGCCGCGTCACATAGAGTTGGCGGACCGTTACCGCTGACCGCGTCTTGTTAGGACGCGTCTCCGGGACTAGCGTCTGCGGCCCGTGCCTATCGTCAGCCGGGGTCATAGCCGGTCGGGCCCAGTGTACGAGGCGAAGTCCCCCGAGAAGGAGAACAGGACCATGCAGGTCGATGTCCAACCGTCCAACGCTACCGTCCGCGAAGCCGCTATGGCCGACCTGGTCGCGCACTTCGGCGCCGAGCGGATCTTGACCGGTCGGGATATCCGCAATCGCCACGGCACCGATGAGAGCTACCACCCCACCATCGCTCCGGACGCAGTGTTCTTCGCCCAGAGCACCGAGGAAGTGTCGCAGGCGGTCTCGATCTGCGCCAAACACAGATGGCCGGTCATCCCCTTCGGTGTCGGTACCTCGCTGGAAGGCGGCGTGGCCGCCCTGCGCGGCGGTCTGTCGATCGACGTCTCGGAGATGAACAAGATCCTCGCGGTGAACGCCGAGGATCTGGATGTCCGGGTTCAGGCCGGCGTGACCCGCAAGCAGCTCAACGAGTATCTGCGCGATACCGGTCTGATGTTCCCGATCGATCCCGGCGCGGATGCTTCGATCGGCGGCATGTGCGCGACCCGCGCCTCCGGCACCAATGCCGTCCGTTACGGCACCATGCGCGACAACGTGCTCAGCCTGACCGTGGTTATGGCCGACGGTCGGATCGTCAACACCGCCCGCCGGGCGAAGAAATCGGCTGCCGGCTACGATCTGACCCGCCTGTTCGTCGGATCCGAGGGAACGCTCGGCGTGATCACCGAAATCCAACTACGGGTCTACGGGATCCCGGAGGCTATCTCATCTGCCGTCGTTCAATTTGACGATCTGGACAGTGCGGTGAACACCTGCGTTCTGACGATCCAGTCCGGCGTGCCGGTCGCCCGCATGGAGTTGCTGGACGACACGCAGATGGGGGCGTGCGTGCAGTATTCGAAGCTCGAAGGATTTGATGCGCGTCCCACTCTGTTTTTCGAGTTCCACGGCTCCGAGACCGGCGTCGTGGAGCAGGCCGAGACCGTACAGGGCATCGCCGCGGAGTTCGGCGGCGTCGACTTCAAATGGGCGACCAAGGCCGAGGACCGCACCAAGCTTTGGGAGGCGCGGCACAACGCATTCTACGCCGCCATGGCCCTGCGCCCGGGCGCCAAGGGCTGGCCGACCGACGTCTGCGTCCCGATCTCGCGGCTGGTCGAGTGCATCTCCGAGACCAAGAAGGATCTCGCCGAGACCGGCCTCCTGGCGCCGTTGGTCGGCCATGTGGGAGATGGCAATTTCCATATCTGCTACATCATCGACCCGGACAGCGAGGACGAAATGCGTCTGGCAAAGGAACATAGCGACCGGATGGTGCTCCGGGCGCTGTCGATGGACGGCACCTGCACGGGCGAGCACGGTATCGGCTACGGCAAGATGGAATTCCTGGCCGCCGAACTTCCGGAGGCGATTCCCGTGATGCGCGCCGTGAAACAGGCCCTTGACCCGGACAACATCATGAACCCGGGCAAGCTGTTCCGGATGAACTGAGGGCACGGCCATGCCCATCCCCACCTCCGAGCTGTCCCTCGACGAGGCGCGGGCCATTATCGCCGGGGCCTTTGCCGAGGCGGACGGACTGAAGCTCAGCCCCTTGGCGGTTGCCGTGCTCGATGCCGGCGGCCATATCCGTGCGATAGAACGGCAGGACGGGGCGAGCATGCACCGACCCGAGATCGCCATCGGCAAGGCGTATGGAGCGCTGGCCATGGGGCTTGGAAGCCGTGAGCTCGCCAACCGGGTGAAGGAGCGTGGTGCTGTGTTTCTCGATGCGGTCAACGCGATGATCGGCGGTCGGCTGATCCCGGCCCCTGGCGGTGTGCTCGTCAAGGACGGCGCGGGCAATGTGATCGCTGCCGTTGGCGTCTCCGGCGATGCTTCCGATCGGGACGAGGTCTGTGCCGTGGCCGGTATCGAGGCCGCCGGACTGACCGCGGTGACCGGATGAGCGCCGTCGCGAAGATCGCCCTCGCCCTGGCTGCCGTCGCCATGGTCGGGCCGCTGCTGTTCAAGGGCGTCAGTCATTCCTGGGCCGGTACGCCCTGGCACCGGACCGATAGAAGCTCGACCGGTCTTGCGCCGGAGCCTCAAGTGACCCGCGAGGCGGTCGTCCAGGTCTATGCGGCGCCGACCTACGGATGGCGCGGAATCTTCGCGGTGCATACCTGGATCGCAGTCAAGGATGCGGAAGCCCGACGGTACGACCGTTGGGATGTCATGGGCTGGGGACGCGGCCGCGTGATCCGCCATAACTACGACGGCGCCGATCATCGCTGGTTCGGCCGCGAGCCTTCCCTCCTGCTGGACGTTCGTGGAGACCGGGCGGCGGACTTGATTCCCAAGATCCGCGAGGCGGTTGCGGCCTATCCTTGGCCGGAGACCTACAGAAGCTTTCCAGGCCCGAACAGCAACACCTTCGTCGCTTTCGTCGCCCGTCAGGTGCCGGAGCTGGGTCTCGATCTACCGCCGACGGCGATCGGTAAGGACTTCCGTCCTCTGGCCGATCCGGTGGGCAGGGCACCGAGCGGCGGTGGGCTTCAGGTGAATCTGCTCGGGTTGGCGGGTCTGATCGTCGCCCCGGCCGAAGGTGTCGAGCTGAACATCCTCGGCTTGGGACTGGGGGTCGATATCGCGGATCCGGCGCTGCGCCTTCCGGGCATTGGTCGGGTCGGCGTATCGCAGGGCGTCGCCACCGGCGAAACGGACACCGACCAAAAACACCGATAGCCCTCGGACAAGGTCGACCGAGGGCGGGGCACGCGGTGTTGACGGGGCGGGCGCACGGCCCGCCGAACCTATTACGTGATGGCTGAGGCCGACAGGACCATGGTGCCGACAATGATGCCGTACACGAAAACGAGTGCCGGCCAGGAGGCGGCATTTCGATTGTAAGCCCGGATCATTTCATCCTTCGTCATGGTCGCCTCCTCTGGGGTCGCCGGATCCCCCGATGGGATCCAGACCGGTGAAATCGCAGAGGATGACTTCCTCTGTCCGTCAGGATCCGCCATTTAACGTACGCAATCAGAACATCAAGCAGGATTTAGGGTTAACGGGGGAAATCTTGGCGCAGGGCAGACAAGCGTCTTCCGCATAGCTCGCCGCAGGCGTGCGTACACGACCTCGCCGAGGGGCCCGCTACCCGCTTGTGGCGACCGCTGACGGACGGTACCGTCCCGGAAATCCGATTGGTTCAAACCAAAGAAGGACGGAGGAGCCAGCATGGCTGATTTCCCGAATGGCGTGTGGCGCTATCCGACCGAGATCCGTTTCGGTGTGGGTGAGATCGATAGGCTCGGCGATGCCTGTTCGGATGCCGGAATCCGGCGCCCGCTGATCGTCACCGACGCCGGACTGGTCAGGAATTCCATGATCACGGGCGCCCGGGACGACCTGCAGGATGCTGGCATGGCGGCGGAAGTTTTTTCCCGCGTTCGGGGTAATCCCATCGGCGCCAATGTGGCCGAAGGTTGCGAGATGTTCCGTGACGGCGATTTCGACGGCGTCGTGGGCTTCGGCGGGGGCTCGGCCCTCGACGTCGCCAAGGCCATCGCGATGGCCGCCCATCAGGATCGTCCGCTCTTCGACCTGCACGTGACGGCCGGCGGTCCGGCGGCAATCGATGGCTCGAAGGTCGCGCCGATCATCGCAGTACCGACCACAGCGGGAACCGGTTCCGAGACTGGGCGCGCGTCGATCATCACCGAGGAGGAACTGCACGAGAAGCGAATCTTCCTGCATCCGAAGATGATGCCGACCATCGTGATCGAGGATCCGCAGCTCACGGTCGGGCTCCCGGCCAACCTGACCGCCTGGACCGGCATCGACGCGCTGGCCCATTGCTTCGAAGGGTTCTGCGCACCCGAACTGCATCCCTTCTCAGACGGGGTGGCCGTCGAGGGCATGCGGCTGATCAAGGAGTTCCTGCCGCGGGCGGTTGAGGACGGCCGGGATCTGGAGGCGCGCGGCATGATGCTCGCCGCGGCGTCCATGGGTTCTACCGCCTTTCAGAAGGGGCTTGGCGCCATCCATTCGCTCAGTCATCCGGTCGGTGCCCGGTTCGATACCCACCACGGTCTGACCAATGGCGTGTTCTTCCCCTACGTGATCGCCCACAATCGCGAGGCCATCGCCGACAAGTGCGACCGTCTGTCCGCCTATCTCGGATTGAAGACGTCCGGGATCGACGGGGTGATGGAGTGGATTCTGGATCTGCGCCAGGCGTTCGGCATCCCTCATACGGCCAAGGAACTGGGCGTCGATCCGGACCGGGTCGATGAAATCGCAGCCGCCGCCGAAAAAGACCCGTCCACGGGCAGCAACCCGAAGCCGATGACCGCTTCGGATATGGCGGCGGTCCTGCGGAACGCCTTGGAAGGAACACTCGGTTGAAGGGAGTCTCCGTGCGTCACAAGGCCCTACTGATCGACCCGCTCTATCACCCGGGCGGAGAGGAGCATCTTCGCGCCCATGTCGATGTGGACCTGCTGATCCGCCCCGATCGCGCCGCCGTGCTGGAAGCGGCGAAGGGCGCCCATGGGATCTGCGGGCGCTACCCGAACAAAGTCGATGCCGGGGTCATCGCGGCGGCGGAGGATCTGCTGGTCGTCTGTTCGTCGGGGCGTGGAACCGACGCGATCGACATCGATGCGGCGACCGAGGCCGGCGTCATCGTCGTCAACAATCCGGGGTTCGGCAAGATTCCGGTGTCCGAGCATGCACTGTTCATGATGATGAGCCTGTCGCGCCATGGCTTCGAGCACGACGCGATGGTTCGCTCCGGCACAGGGTGGTCGGATCGTTTGAGCGACACGAATACGATTAAGGATCTCGACCAGTCGACGTTGGGCGTCGTCGGCCTTGGCCAGATCGGCACCGAGATGGCGCGCAAGTGCATGGGCGCGTTCGACATGGACGTGATCGCCTACGACCCCTATGTCGACCCGGGCGCCGCCAACGACCTCGGCATCGAGATGGTGACGGACCTGACCGACCTGCTGGCGCGCTCGGATTACGTCTCGGTTCATGCCGAGCTGAACGATGAGACCCATCACATGTTCGACGACGCGGCGTTCGAGGCGATGCAGCCCCATGCCTGCCTGATCAACACCGCGCGCGGCAAGATCGTCAGCCAGGACGCCCTGCACAAGGCGCTCAGCGCGCGAAAGATCCGGGCGGCGGCGCTGGACGTGTTCGAGGTGGAGCCGGTGGGGGCGGACAACCCGCTGTGCCAGCTCGACAATATCCTCCTCTCCCCGCATGTGGGCGGCCTGACGCGCGGCTTCATGAAGGAGAGCGCGATGACCGTGGCGCGCACCATGCTGACGGTGTTCAACGCCGAGCAGCCGGCGAACATCCGCAACCCTGACGCCTGGGAGAGAGCGAAGCAGCGGGCGGCCCGACTGCTGGCCGCCGGATAGGGCGCCGCGTCAGGCCGCAGCGTCAGGACGGCGCGATGCGAACCCCTGCGTCTGCCCCTGCGTCGACCAGCCAGTCCCAGAGATAGGCGGCGAAGGACGGCCGCACGAACAGGCGGTAGGCGTCCTCGTCGGTCCGTTCGAGGACGATCTGGGCATGGGCCAGCATACCCTGGGAGCAGGCGCCTGTTTTGAATACGGTGGGATGCAGGTCTTGCGGCCATCCCTTGGCCAGCACCCAGCGCGCCGCGTGCCCCGAGACCTCGATCACCGCGTAGTTGTCCGACAGATCAACCACCGCGTGGTGGACCCGGGTCATAGCCTCTTCGAGCCGGGCGCAGAGGGCCCCACTGTCGCCGTCCTCGCTGACCGCCAGCCACTCGTCGGGGCCGAGCCAGATCAGCGACACCCCATCGCCCTGCGTCGCGGTGTTCGGCTTCGTTGGAAGCGCGGCGCCTAACACGGTCTCGACATGACCGGCGAAGGACTTGCCGGCCTCGCCGCGCAGGTTGATCAGGCTGAGGCCCGTCGCCTCGCGGAGGACGAGGCCGGCGTGATGCGGACCGCCGGCCGGGCCGGTATGGCCGGCGAGCGGGCTGCGGGCCTCGGGCAGCTTGCGGGCGGCGTCAGCCATCGCGGCGGCTCCCTTCCGGATCGAAGAAGATGGGGTCGGTGACGGTCACTCTGACCGTCTTGCCGGCCAGCGGCACCGACAGGGTCTCGCCCTTGCGGCCATGTCCGCCCTTGATCAGGGCCATGGCGATCGAACGGCCACAATTGGCGGAGTAGTATGACGACGTGACGTGGCCGAGCATGACCATCGGCGGCTGCGGTTTCAGCTGTGCGACGATCTGTGCGCCTTCCGGGAGGACTTCGGTCGGATCTTCCGTGAGCAGGCCGACGAGCTGCTTGCGGTCGGACAGCATCAGGTCGGGCCGGGACAGACCCCGCTTGCCGATGAAGTCCGTCTTGGTCTTGGAAACGATCCAGTCCATGCCGAGATCGGTCGGCGTGACAGATCCGTCGGTCTCCTGACCGACGATGACGAAGCCCCGTTCCGCGCGAAGGACGTGCATCGACTCGGTACCGTAGGGCGTTATCCCGTGTTTCTCGCCGGCCGCCATCAACGCGTTCCAGAGCGCCGAGCCATAGCGGCGCGGCACGTTGATCTCGAAGGACAGTTCGCCGGTGAACGAGATTCGGAACACCCGGGCAGGAATGCCGGCGACAGTTCCCTCCTTCATGCTCATGAATGGAAAGGCCTCGTTCGCGAGATCTATGTCGTCGCAGAGTTCCGCCAGCAGGTCGCGGCACTTGGGGCCGCAGATCGACGCTACGGCCCACTGCTCCGTCACCGAGGTCAGGTAGACCTCCAGATCGGGCCATTCCGTCTGCAGATGCTCTTCCAGATGACCGAGCACGGCGGCGGCCCCGCCGGTGGTGGTCGTCATGTGGAAGTGATCCTCGGCGAGGCGCGTCGTCACGCCGTCGTCCATGACGAAACCGCTGTCCTTCAGCATCAGGCCATAGCGGCATTTGCCGATACCCAACTTCAGCCAGGCATTGGTATAGGCCCTGTTCAGGAACTCGGCCGCATCCTTGCCGCGGACGTCGATCTTGCCCAGCGTCGAGGCGTCGAGAATGCCGACAGCGTTTCGGGCCGCCAGGCATTCCCGGTCGACCGCCTGGCGCATGGTCTCGCCCGCCTTCGGGTAGTACCAAGGCCGCATCCACTGGCCGACATGCTCGAACTTCGCCCCGTTGGCCCGGTGCCAGGCATCCATAGCCGTCGTGCGGACCGGATCGAACAGCTTGCCGATGTTGCGGCCGCCATAGACGCCGATGGTGGTGGGTGTGTAGGGCGGACGGAAGGTCGTTGTACCGACCGACGGTATGTCGGTTCCGAGGGTCGCGGCGACGATGCCGAGGGCGTTGATGTTGGACGTTTTGCCCTGGTCCGTTCCCATGCCGGTCGTGGTGTAACGTTTCACGTGCTCGATCGACCGGTAGCCCTCGCGCGCCGCCAGGCCGAGATCGGCGGCTGTGACGTCGTTCTGGAAGTCGACGAAGTGCTTGCCCTGGTGTCCGACCGGCTTCTCCGAAGGTAGTACCCAAAGCGTTCGGTGTTCGCCGCTGCCCGGTTCCTCGACTTTCGGCGCCGCCGGCTGGCGGGCGGTGCTGCCGGTCGCGCGGGCGGCTTCTAGACCGGCCTTGATGCCGTCCTTCACCGCCGCGGTGATCGTCTGGGTTCCGGCGGCTCCGCCGACCGACGCCTGGGGCGCGCCGACCGGGTCGTGGATCCTGTCGGGCACGAACGCGTCCAGGCCGTCGTCCCAACGGAGCTTGCCGCGGCTTTGGCTGAACAGGTGGACGGTCGGGTTGAAGCCGCCGCACATGGCGACGAGGTCGCAGCCGATCCGCCGCGTGGCCCTCGCGAGTCCGCTTCCGTCGGGCGTCATCACGGCGACGTCCACCCCCTCGACCCGGTGCCCGCCGAAGGCTCCGGTCGCCGAGTACCCGGCCAGGATATCGATTCCCTTCTGGCGGACGGCCTCCACCAGGGGACCTTTCGGTTCCGGCCGGAGATCGACGACGGCGACCACCTGAGCGCCCCGCGCGGCATAGGCCAGCGCCGTGCGATAGCCGTCGTCGTGTCCGGTGACGATCAGCGGCTTGCGGCCGGCGGCCACCCCGTAGCGGACCGCATATCCGCGCGCGGCCGTGGACAGCATGATACCCGGCCGGTCGTTGTCGCGGAACACCAGCGGACGCTCCAGCATGCCGGTGGCCAGCACCACCTGCCTGGCGCGGATCTTCCAGAGGCGCTGGCGCGGCGTGTTCGGCACCACGGCGCCGATATGATCTGTCACCCGTTCGGCGGCCAGCAGATAGTTGTGGTCGTAGTACCCATGCACGCAGGTCCGCGGCAGCAGGGTTACCTCCGGCATGGAGGCGAGTTCGGCCACCACCGCCGCCACCCAGTCGGCGGCCGGCTTTCCGTCGATGGCGATATCGTCTTCGCACAGCAGCGACCCGCCGAATTCCGCCTGCTCGTCGGCCAGAACGACCCGCGCCCCGGTGCGTCCGGCCGCCAGTGCGGCGGCAAGCCCGGCCGGTCCGGCACCGACGATCAGCACGTCCGGGTGCGCATGCATGTGCTCGTAGCGGTCCGGATCCGGACCTTCCGGTGCCTTGCCGAGACCGGCGGCGTTGCGGATCACTTCCTCGTAGGTCATCCACATGGAGGCCGGCCACATGAACGTTTTGTAATAGAAACCGGCGGGAAACAGCCGATGCAGTGCGGAATTCACGGCCCCGACATCGTATTTCAGCGACGGCCATCGGTTCTGGCTGGCGGCGTCGAGCCCGTCGAACAGCTCGATCTGGGTGGCGCGCAGATTGGGCTCGCTCCGATTGCCGCGGGCGAGTTGGATCAACGCGTTCGGCTCCTCCGCACCCAGGCCGAGAATCCCGCGCGGCCTGTGGTACTTGAAACTCCGGCCGACCAGGTGGACGTCGTTGGCCAGCAGGGCGGAAGCGAGCGTATCGCCGGCGTATCCGGAATAGCGCTGGCCGTCGAAGCTGAAGCCGATCGGGCTGCTCCGGTCGATGCGGCCGCCGCCGAGGGTCGGGTGGGGCGCGAAGCGGTTTGTCTGGCGGTTCACGTCAGGCGTCCTTCTGCGCGCGGTCGGTCTCGCCGATATCCGGCTTCGCTTCGCCAGGCTTGTAGCTGGCGAGAACCTCGTGGGTGTAGGTGTCTCGGATCACGTTGAACCAGCGCCGACATCCGTGCGCATGATTCCAGCGCTCGGCGAACGGACCCTTGGTGTTGCGGCGCAGATAGAGATACGCCTCCCATTCGGCATCGCTGCAATCCGCGGGCACGGACGGCCGGGCGACATGGGCCTCGGCGCCGTAGTGGAACTCGGCATCGTCGCGCGGGCCGCACCAGGGGCAGGGGACAAGCTGCATCTTCGTGTCCTCCCGCTCAGTGGGCCACGCCGGCGGCGCCATGCTCGTCGACAAGGTAACCCGTACGGAACCTGTCGAGAGAAAACGGTGCGGCGAGCGCGTTCGGGCGGTCGTGGGCGATCAGATCGGCGAAGACATGGCCGGAACCGGGCGTCGCCTTGAACCCGCCCGTGCCCCAACCGCAATTGAAGTAGAGGCCGGGGATCGGCGTCTTGGAGATGATCGGCGAGGCGTCCGGGCAGGTGTCAACGATCCCACCCCACTGCCGCAACATCCGCAGCCGTGAGGTGATCGGATAGAGCTCGACCGTTGCGGCCATAAGATGTTCGGGGTGGTTCGGCGACCCGCGCTGGGCATAGGAGTTGTAGGAATCCGTCCCGGCGCCCAACACCAACTCGCCCTTGTCCGACTGGCTGATATACATGTGGACGGCGTTCGACATTACGACCTTGTCGATACACGGCTTGATCGGTTCCGATACCAGCGCCTGGAGCGGCCGCGCCTGGATTGGCAGCATGAAACCCGCCATCTCTGCCAGCACGCCGGAATGGCCGGCGGGGACGCAGCCGACCTTGTTCGCGGCGATGAAGCCGCGGGTGGTCTGGACCCCGACGATGTGGCCGGCCGGCGCGCGCTCGAACCCGGTGACCTCGCAATTCTGGATGATGTCGACGCCGAGTTCGTCGGCAGCGCGGGCGTAGCCCCAGGCGACCGCGTCGTGGCGCGCGGTGCCGCCGCGCTTCTGCAGGATTCCGCCCTTCACCGGATAGCGGATGTTGGGGTCGATGTTGATGATCGGAACCAGCCGCTTGATCTCGTCCGGCAGCACCAGTTCGATATCGACGCCGTTCAGCCGGATCGCCTCGTATCGCCGGCGCATCTCGCGCCATTCGTGCTCGCTGTGGGCGAGGTTGATCACGCCGCGTTGGCTGAACATGACGTTGAAGTTGATTTCCTGGCTCATGCCCTCCCAGAGTTTGAGCGCATGCTCGTAGAGCTTGATCGACTCGTCCCAGAGATAGCCCGAGCGGATGATGGTGGTGTTGCGTCCGGTATTGCCGCCGCCGATCCAGCCCTTCTCCAGGACCGCGATGTTGCGCACGCCATGCAGCTTCGCGAGGTAGTAGGCGGTGGTCAGGCCGTGCCCGCCGCCGCCGACGATCACCACATCATAGGCCTTCTTCGGCTCCGGCGACCGCCAGGCTTGCTGCCAGCCCTCGTGGTAGCCGAGCGCGTTCCGCGCCAGCGCGAAGATGGAATAGCGTTGCTTGGTGGTCGGCCCCAGCCGACCGGCGCTCGCGGCCATGCGTCATCTCCCGGACGAAAAAGCAATCATGCACGCGGTTCGATCCAGCGTCAGCGGGCACATTATCGCTGCCCGACGCCGAGGTTTTTCCCGGTGCGACGGCGTACGTCGGTTTCGGGTGGATGCGTCGGGATCAAGACCCCATGGACGTCGTGTCGCACCCGCCCTCTGGACCGGCGCGACGCCATCAGAAGTTCGCCCAATCCGGCTTGTGCGGAATCACCGTGGCCTCCGCCGCGGTCAGCGGGTCACCGGAGCGCAAAGCCTCGTCCAGGCGGTTCAGGCGGATCATGGCTAGGCCCATGCCACCGCCCTCGCTCCCGCCGCCGTTGTTGGCGACGACGCTGCGCACCTCGCCGGCCTCGCGGCCGTCCAGGGTAATCTCGGTGCCGGGGGCGGGCAGGGGGCCGTTGATGATGACCGGCATGAGCCGGCGCTTGACCAGACCGCGATACTTCGTCCGGGCCGTCAGCTCTTGGCCCATGTAGCAACCCTTGTCGAAATCCACACCGCCGAGCTCCTCGAAACCGGCCTCGAGGAGCACGGTCTTCTCCACCGCCATGTCGCGCGATCCGTCCGGCAGTCCCAAGGACACACGCCGCCGGTCATAGGCGTCGCGGTCTGTGGCGCCCAGTCCGGCCGCTTCGAGAGCGGCGGTTCCGGCGACGCGAGGCAGGAGAACCCGGACGCCGGCATCCCCATGGCGCGGGTCGACGAAGGCGATCCCCTCGGCGAAGGCGCCGGCCGCTCCGCGGTCGGCCGGCAGCGTGAACGTATCGAGCGCGCCCGCCCCGAAGACGGCGGCTACCATCCAACTGTCGGAGTCGAAGGAAAGCTCGATCTTAGAGCGCAGTTTGTACAGACGCAGCTTGCGGAAGAACTCATCCAGTCGGTCGGCGGCCGTCTCGATCAGCAAGGCGTCGCCGGTCTCGATCAGGAAGAAATCGTAAAGGAACTTGCCCTGCGGCGTCAGGAAGGCGCCGTAGCCCGCCCTGTCCGGCGTCACCTTGAGCACATCGTTGGACACCAGTCCCTGAAGGAAACTCGCCCTGTCCTCGCCGCTGACGCGGATGACGCCGCGATCGTCGAACACATGGAAATACGCGTTGGCCATTCAATCCTCCAGTCGGCCTCTAGAGGTAGGCCGGGCCGCCGTCCCCCGCAAGAGCCGGGCCCGACCCGTCGGCAAGACGACGGTGTTCCGTTGCCACGGCGCGGGAGCGTGGTCACACTCTTCGCCGACTCACCAGGAGACAACCATGACAGAGACGACCGATCCGATGGTACGCCCCCGCTACACGGGCATTCCGACCTTCATGCGGGCGCCGTTCTCGGAAGACTGGGACGGTCTCGACATAGCCATGATCGGCGTCCCCTATGACGGCGGCGTGACCAACCGTCCGGGATCGCGTCACGGACCGCGGGAGGTTCGAAACGCCTCCACCATGATGCGACGGATCAATCAGGCGACAGGCGTCTGCCCCTACGATCTGGCGCGGATCGCGGATATCGGCGACTGCATCGTGGAACGGCCGTTCCAACTCGAAGGAGCCCACGAAGAAATCGACGGCTTCTACCGAAGGGTGGTCGAAGCCGGGCTGATTCCGCTATCGGTCGGCGGCGACCACTCGATATCGCTCCCGATCCTGCGCCAGATCGGCCGCGACAGGCCCGTCGGCATGATCCACATCGATGCTCATGCGGATACCGGCGACGACTACCTTGGCTCGCGCTTTCACCACGGCGCCCCGTTCCGCCGGGCAGCTGAGCAGGGCGTGCTCGACCCGAAACGGACCATCCAGATCGGTATCCGTGGCGGCATCAATGACCGGGCGCAGTGGTCCTTCAGCCACGAGAGCGGCATGCGGGTCATCTACATGCATGAGATTCCCGCAATGGGACTGGACACGGTGATCGCCGAAGCTCTCCGGGTGGCGGGCGACGGGCCGACCTATCTCAGCTTCGACATCGATGCCTGCGACCCGGCCTATGCGCCCGGAACCGGCACACCGGAATTTGGCGGCTTCACCGCGGCGGAATCGCTGCAGCTTCTGCGCGGTTTGTCCGGCGTGAACTTCGTCGGCGCCGACATGGTCGAAGTGGCGCCGCCGTTCGATCCGAGCGGCAATACCGCCCTGCTGGGCGCGACCATCCTGTTCGAGGAGCTTTGCCTGCTGGCCGAGACCGTGTCCCGCCGATCCGAGCGGTGATCGGCCCCGCTCGCGATGCGGTTAGTTCGACGCGATCTGCATGCGCGCTTTCTCGTACTCCTCGCGGCTGATCTCGCCGCGCAGGAACTGAGCCATGAGGTTCTGGAGGTCGCCTTCAGGCGCCGCCGGCGTGGCCGATCTTGAAGCGGTGGACCGTTGGGGCGGTGCGGCGGCGTTCGATGTCTGCGACGCCGACGCGGTCTCGGTGCTCGCCGTATCTTCCGGCGACCGTTCGCGGCCTATCTCCTCCTCGGCCATCGCCACCGTGTAGGGAACGGGGGGTTCGCGTCCGGTCTGCCGCGCCAGGTCGGCCAAGTGTTTGTTGCGTGCCTCGAAGGCCCGGTTCTCCGTCGCCGCCGCGTCCTTCGCATCGATCGCCAAGAGAATGGGCGCGAACAGCAGCACACCGGCTGCGCCCATCATGACGTTGCGATCGCTGGTGGTGGCGGATTCCCGGGCCAACGACACCATCGTTCGGTTTATTCCCCGGACCTCGGCGGCGATGTCGGCGCAGCTTAATTTGGCGTCGGTCGGTTTATAGGCCGAGACCGGTACCGGATCCCGCCCCGCGCAGGCGCCCAGGACCGTTGCCGCAGCCAACGCGGCCATCGCCCTTCGTCTCATTCTCAGCCCCTTCTCGAGACAACGGTGACACGGAGTCTGGCCAAGCCCTCAAGGCGGTTCAAGGTTCAAAATTCCTTTATGGTTGAGGATCTGTGAAAAAAAGCTCTCTGTGCGTGCCATGAGCCGCTCGGTTCGCTAGAGTTCACGGTACCCTGATGATTGTCGATGACGAGGCGGTCTCGAATGTTGCGCTCCGCCAATCTCGCCGCCGCCATTCTTGTCGCCGCCATGCTGGCGGGCGTGCTGTCTGTCGTGCCGGCAATGGCGTTGGACGCGGACAAGGTCGGTCTGTCCTCCGGGGCTCTCTCCTCCGGGGCTCTGTCCACCGGGGCTCCGCCTGCCGGGGGCTCGGCGGCGCCGGTGACGAGCCCGGCCGAACCGTCGCCGCAGAGGTACGGCGCGCGGGAGAACCACGACGCGATCGCCGTCGTTATCGGCAACCGCGCCTACGGGCATGGTCTGCCGGAGGTTCGCTATGCCGAAAACGATGCGGAGGCGGTCCGGCGGTTCCTCGTAGACCGGCTTGGCTACCGGCCTGGCAACGTCATCGATCTGCGCAATGCCTCGCAGGCGGAGATGTTGTCTGTCTTCGGCAGTGACGCGGATCATCGTGGCAAGCTCTGGGCATGGATACGGCCCGGGCTGTCCGATCTGTTCGTGTATTACTCCGGTCACGGCGTGCCGGGATTGAGGGATCGGCGCGGCTACCTGCTACCGGTCGATGCCGATCCGGCGACACCGGAGATCAATGGCTATTCCCTCGATCTGATGCTGTCCAATCTGGCCAAACTGAATGCCCGGTCGACGATCGTGATGATCGACGCCTGCTTCTCCGGAAGTTCCGCCGCCGGATGGCTGATTCGGTCGGCCTCGCCCGTCTACGTGCGGGCCGCCGCTCCGCCGGATCCTGGCGGCATGACCATCGTGACGGCCGCCAGGGGTGATCAGGTGGCGAGTTGGGACGATGCCGCGCGGCTCGGCCTGTTCACCCGCCACATGCTGGACGCGCTGGCCGGCGGTGCCGCCGATCGCGGCCGCGGCGGAAACGGCGACGGCGCCGTCTCCCTGTCGGAGTTGGAGGCCTATTTGGACGACGAGATGACCTATGCCGCCCGGCGTCTGTTCCGCCGGGTTCAGCAGGCCAGCATCCTCGGTGATCCGGCGTCGGTTCTCGTTGAGCGGCTGCCAGCCGATACCGCTTCTCCGGCATGGCGGGAGCCGGCGGCGCCGGTTCCCGTGCCGCTTCGAGGTGGAGTCGCGACCCCGGCGATCGCGGTATCCGGAATCCGGAGACCCATGACCGTCGACGAGGCCGAGGCCTTTCTGGCGGCGAACTGGGAAGAAGTGCGGACCGTCATCTTCTCGTTCTACGCGCGGGAAGGATCGGTGTGGGATCTCCGCGGCAATCCTCCCATCGTCGAGTTCGCGGAGCGCATGCGATCCATCGACCGGCACGAGGTCGTGCAGGTCGCCGAAAATCGCGTCGACCTGGCGATCTCTTAACGTTGGTCAGGCGGCAGCATCGAGGCCACCGCGGCAGCGACGGTCCGGCTGAGGCTAGACGGCAATGGTGTGGCGGTGGAGAGGATGTAGCGATGAGCGGTCGGTCGGCTCCCCTGCGCCGCTTGGCGCTGCTGACGGTTGTTCTCCTTTGGGCTTCAGCGCAGTCCGCGCGGGCGTCGGATGGCGTCACTCGGGCGCTGATTGAACCGGCGGCCCGCATCTGGGCTTCCATGCCAAGCGGAAGCCGGATTGCCGTCGCGCCGATAGACCCGGATACGAGCGGCTTGCCGGACGCGTTACTGATCGAGGTGGAACGGTCCTTCGCCGCCGCCCTGCTCGCCACCGCGCCAACCGGAAGCGCGGTGTCCAGCCGTCGCGATCTCCCGATGGCTTGGGAGGAAGCGGAGAGTTTTACGCAGGGCGCCGCCGCCGGATTGCTCGCCCAGGCGGCGGTCGACGCCGTGGCCGTGGCGTCGGTTGCCGAGCAGGCGGACGGTGTGACGCTCTCAGCCGTTCTGTTGGCCGTGCGTGGAGAGGCCGTCGGCGATGTCCTCGCGACGATGGCGCCAACCGCCCTGGCGCTGGAGATGGGGGCGCTGGGTCTGGCGGGTGCCGAGGCCGGCGCCCGGCGATTGGGCGTGGCGTTGGCTGAAGGATTGCGCGCCTCCGTCGACCCGAGCGCGGCTTTCACGGTGCGCGTGCATACGGCCGGTGATCGCGGCGCTGCCGGGCAATGGTTCGCCGCTCTCGTCGCCGAGCATATCTCCCGACGACTTGCGCAGGCGCCGCCCTATATGCCGCATCCGTTGCGAAGCCTGGGAAGCGTGCCTGCCCCGCGGACGGTCGTGCTCGAGCTCGCGCTGTGGGATCACGGAGATCGGTTGGACATCCACGGAAGGGCGTCCATGGGCGAGGTGGCGGCCCGGTCGTCGGTCCGTATCGCGGTCCGGTCGATACCGCGCAGTTTCCTGCCGTTGACGCGCTACGGTGGGCGGGTGGGCCTTGGACTGCAGCAGGCGGTCGGGTCCTTCGAGCCGCAGGCGCCGACGGATCGGCGGGAGGTTCTGTTCGCCGCGCGTGTCCTCGCTCGCGCGGCCCTGATCGACCGGACGCTCGGGTCCGGTGGAGGCGACCGGAGGGGCCGGGGCCACGCCGATCTGACGGCGGCGATGGGGCGTCTCGCCAAGGGTATCCCGCATGAGGAGGTTTGGCACGACGAGTGGGCGTCCGCGCCTGCTGCAGCCCAGACTCTTCGTGCGCGGATGTCGCCGATCGGCGGCGGTGAGGCGCCGATACTGGAGGCGTCGATCGAGCGTGCGGTCTACCGAGCCGGTGAGAGAATGGGCGTGCGGGTTCTGGTGCGGGGGGGCCGGGCTCATGTAGCCGTCTTCGTCTGGCAGGCGGACGATACGGTGGTCCGTATTGCGCCCTGGCAGGAGGCCGCCCTCAGGGTCGAAGCGGCGCAGCGCACCGATCTTTCCGGACCTGGAGATCCGGAGATTGCGCCCGCTCCCTTGCCCGGGTCGCAGGAAACCGTCGAGGCTGTCATCGTGGTCGCAAGCGCGCTGCCGTTCTCCGCCGATGCGCTGGCGCCGCTCGCTGGTGAGACCGCGTCGGACAGCCTTGCCGGAGCAGTCGAGATGAGCGCGTTCTTGGACATGCTTGCCGGGTTGGATCTGACGCGCACCAGCCTTGCCGTCCTGCCCTACCGGGTTCGTGCCACGGACTAGAGATGCCGAAAATACGATCATTGAGTGTGCAATCCTGAGTCGGCACACTTTGGTTTCGGGATGGTGTGCCAGAAACTCCATCTGCATCTGCCATGACCGGGGCGACAGCGGACGGGAGGATGGCAATGGCGACGATGGGGACGACGATGGCCGCTCGGACCGCGCTGCTGCTGATCGCGGGCGTCATGCTGCTCTCCTGCGCCTCGGCGCCGACTCAATCGCGGGCTCAGGAAACGGGCGCGCCCGCCTCCGGTCTGGGGTTCGAGACGGGACCCTTGAGCGTCATGGTGCTGGGAGAGGACGCGCATCCGAGCCTTCTGCCACGCGACGATCCAGCCTTCCGACGGGTCGTCTCGGAACTCCAGGCCGCGATGGATCGTCGGGGTTTTCGGGTTGTGGACGCGGCCGCGGTCGCCGCCGAGCTCGGTTGGAAATCCGGCGGAACCGGCGACAGGGTGGATGCGCTGGAGGCGGCCAGGCTGGCCAATGCCAGCGGTAGCGCGGCGACGCGCGTCCAGGCCGTCGTTCTCTTCCGGATTGAGAGCATCTATCGCGACCTGCGCTACACCACCAGGATCGACCTGACCCTTTCGGGCGAGATTTATGACGTCCGCAGCAATCGTTTCCTGGGTGCGTTCGACCTGCCAACCGAGACCGTCAGCACGGCCGGGAGCTGCGTGACGTCGACCTGCGCGTCGAATGCGGTGGGCGGCCGGGCCCGCGATCTTGCTGTCGATCTTGGGGCGGTTCTGGCTCGCCGACTCGCCTACCTTGCGCCGCCTGCCGGCACCGTCACCGGCGGCAAGCGGCTTCACGAGTCGGTCTATACGGTAACGTTCCGCCAGCTCTCCACCGAGGACGCCCTGTCGATCATCGGAGTCATGACCGACGGCTTTCCGGGTTATCGCAGCCATGACCTGATGCGCGGCGGCGTGGCGCTGCGTCGGTACCAGTACGTAAGCACGGCGAGCGTGGCCGAGATCGAGCGCTGGCTCACACTCCTGCTGGTGGATATGGATCTCGATCCACAGCGCCAAGTCTTTCTCGGTGTTCGCGGCTCGGACATTTGGATCGAACGGTTGACCCCGGGTGGAGCGCGTAGCGTGGATTGATCCTGTCCGGGCCATCTTTGGACGTTTTCTCGCCATCATTTTCCGACTGAGTCGCCGCGGATTGTTGCGGCACCGTCGGTCTCGCCCCTGCCGTCGGAGCGCCGGCGGACGGATACGGCGTCCCAAGCGTTGCAGGGAAAACCGGCCCGGCCCTTCCATAAGCGATCTGAGACCGGCCGAAGGAGGTTCCCATGGACGACACCGCCGCCAGTGGCGCCTTGAGCGAGATCGCGCTCGCCTTGGCGATGGCGTTTTTCTGCCTCCTGGTCTTGACCCTTGTCTCCGTCGGCGATCCGGCCGGAGGAGGAGCCCTGTCGGCGGCGCCCCGCATCGACACTGCGGAACGGGGCGGGACGGACCGCCCGGTCGCCGACAACGAGACCCTGATCATCTTCCACAACGGCCGCTTCCTAGACCACGACGCGGTCGCGCTGGATCCGGCGACGCTGCCTGACGGCCCGCTCGTGCTCGCGGTAGACCCCGCTCTGTCGGTTGACGCGGTTCTCGCGGCGCGGGCCGTGACGAATGAGGCGTCCGTCACCGTCACGACCCTGGATTCGGCCTGGGTCCGCCGGCTAGCCGGTGGGAGCTCTGGCGCCGGAGAGGCACGATGACGCGCTTGTTCCTTGCCATAGCCGCCGCCGTTCTGGCGTTCGCCGACATTCCGGCGGCCGGGGCTCGACCGTCACCCGCCGACCTGCCCACCCGCGAGGAGGTTCGGCGTATGGTGGTCCAGGAAGCGATGCGCAGCGAACGTGTGCCGCCGTCGTTGGCCCTGGCCGTCGCCGAGGCGGAGTCCGACTTCGTCGCCGACGCGCTGAGTCCGGTCGGCGCCCGTGGGGTGATGCAGATCATGCCGGCCACCGCCCGGGGTGAGTTCGGCGTCGATGCCGATGAACTCTGGAATCCCCGCCTCAACATTCAGTTGGGAGTCGCCTTCCTCGATCAACTCATCGAGCGCTACGACGGACGCTGGGATCTCGCCCTGTCCCACTACAATGGCGGTTCGCGGGTCGGCCGCGGGAAGGACGCTCGGGTGATTCCCGCGACCCGCTCGTACGTGGACAAGGTTCTGTCGGCAGAGCGGCGCTACGCACGCGACGAGACGGCGCGGCAGCTGGCCGAAGCGGTCGATACGGCACGGGCCCGACCCACGGGGCGTCTTGCGATGCCGGACCGGGACGCGCGCCATGCCGCCGAGCGGACGGATCGTGGCGACCGTTACCTTGCTCTCGCGGGCACGGCTCTCGACATCGCCCAGGACCGCTATCGAGCGAGGCTTGCCGGCCCGGAGCGACGGGTGGGCTCACCCCGTCTTCTTGAGCGGATTGCCGAGCGCAAGGCACGGTTCCGCAAGCTCCTGGCCGGCGGGTGACACCTAGGCGTAAAATCAACCTATAACATATAATATACTATATTAAAATCTAGCAATAAGGGTAAACTTGGGGGACGGGAGCGGAGACCTGCCATGGACGGCATCTCGACGGAACGCGCGCTGCTCGCCGGTGCGATCAGTCCGGAGCTGCAAGCGGCATTCAGGACAGTCGCTGAGGCCGATCTAGGGGGCGGTCCGAAATACGCCGCGTCCGTCATGCGCGCGCTTTCCAGAACGGTTGCCGCCCGCGCCTATGGTAAGCCGATGCTGGAGCTTTGCCATCTGTTGCGGATCGCCGATGCGGTGGGAGGGCGGCATGGATGGCCGGCGCTCGTGTTCGGCGTGCAGGTGGCGCGCGCGGCCGCTTTCCGAGCGCAGGTGCAGGATGGCGCCCGCCGTCGTCCCGCCTTCGCCGGCGACTTTCGCCTCGAAGCCCACGGCGTGACCGTGGTCTATCCCGACGGCGCGTTCACCGTGAACTACGGCCGCATGGGTTTTCTGGCGGCGCTTCTCGAGCTGATGGTGACGGCCGTCGGCTACCGTGCCGTCGATGGGGAGATCCGTGCCTGGCTCGAGGCACCGTTCCAGTCGGCGCGCGCGGCCTCCCATGCGAACGCCTTGTCGCGGTTGTTTTACGATCATTTGAAGGACCACCTCTCCACCGCGCAGAGTCTTCGGGTCTTCGCCCGCATGATCGCGTTCCTGGAGCAGGACCGCGGCCGGGGGTTCACCGTCGACGATTTCGACGACCGGGCGGTTCTCGACTACTGGCATCGGTCCGTGACGGCAGGGGATGAGGAGTCTCTGGAACTCAGGGGCTTCCGGGTGGTCACCGAGCGGGTCGGGCAGCTGCGCACGGCGCTTCAGGCGGCGTTCGAACGACATGCCGTCGACACGGCTTTGCCGGTCGGTCCGGACCGGGCGGCAGGCGAGATTGATCCCGGTGCGTTGCTCTCGATCCTGGAGGTGCAGGACGGCGAAGCCGACGAACTCCGGTCGCTCGAAGTGCCACCGACTGCCAGTGTGAAATTCCTGACCGGCCGTGAGGTTGCGGAACTCGAGCTAATCGCGCGGCTGGGCTCCCATGCCGGTGCGCTGGCGCTCTCGGTTCTGCGCTCCGCGACCTTCGGCGCGCTTCAGGGGCGTTTGAGCCAGGCCCTGCGCCGTCGTGCTTCCGCCGGGGAGTTTGCCGCCCTGGTCGATCTCGTCGGTTGTGAGACCTACGGACAACGGCTTGCTCACTGGCGGGCCCTGGAAGAGCGGTTGGAACGTATGGCGCTGGCGGCATTGGCCGTGCTGGTCGAGGCCGACCGGGCCGAGGCGGCGATGGAGGTGCTCGCCAGGCTGCCGACCGCGGATCTCAGCGGCCTGCGTGCGCGGCTCCCGAGCGACGCGGAGGGCGGCAATGTGGTTGCCCTTCGGCCGGGTGGAACCGCCGGCATGGTGGCGGCGCTGGCCGAGGCCAAGGTGGTTGGCCCGGAAGTGTCGACCTTGATCTTGGAGGCACGGCGGGCGCTGAGGGGACTCGCTCGGTCGGGATTCGCTCCGGAAGACAGGCGCCGGGCCGGCGTCGTCGATGGAATGGCGGTCGGCGCTCCTCTTGTCCGACGACTGCTGGTGCGGTTGGACAACGTGCGCATCATGGCCGAATCCAGACTCGACCCTGACAGTTTCGAGCGCGATGCAGTGAGGTTCCGCGAAGGGTTCCGCGCGTTGTACGGAGAGCTCGCATGACCGGCCGTTGGCAGGATCTCGACATGGCGGGCCGACGCACGGCCGGTACGGTCTTCGCCGCTCTCGACGTCGCGCGGGAGTTGGCGGACGCGGGTGGCGCCGTGTCCGACGATGCGGTCGCCGGCGCCCGAGAATGGGGCCGTCCCTCCATATCGGCGGTATGGGCGGCTTTGGTCGGCGGACAAAGCCTGCCGTCCGATGTCGTTGCGACAGCCGATATCGAGGCGCTTCTGGCGACGGCGGCGTTGGCCGTGATCCCGCGTTCGGCGGCGGCCGCCTCCCCGGACGATGGGTCAGCTCGGGAGATCGAGCGGCGGGTCGACGGCGTGCGTGTCCGGATCGTGCCGTCTCGCGCCGGACCGGAACACAGGTTTCTGACGGTTACCTTCCAGGGTCCTGGCTCGACCGCGACTCGTTTGTACGCGGTGGTCGATGGACGGACACCGGTCGACGTGGCCCTACCGCCGCCGGTGTCCGGATCGGTGCAGTTGCTTGTCGACACCACGGATCCGATTCTCGCGGCCTTGACGGATCCGGACTCCCGCCTGTACCTCGTGTGAGGGTTGTGCAGATCGGGTTGGTCTATGGGTAAGGTTGCATGAATGGACGCCTGCGCGTGGTCGTCGCGACCACCGACGGCCCTAGCACCGTCCGCCGGATCACGGCGGAGGATCCCGGTCTGCGGTCGGTGATCTGCCTCGCCGGCACGTCGACCGCTCTTCCGATCTCCAACGCCTACGACGCCTTCGTGCGTCGACCGACCGGCGTGATCGAGCGCGATGTCGGGCACCCTGTCTTCCGGCTTGATCTCGACCAACCGATCGATGCCGGGGCGAGCTGGCAACTCGGGGTTTACTTGGCCCATCGGCTGAAGGCGGCCGATCGACTGGCGGAGGATGCCGAGGCTGCCGACGGCGTCCTTTGGGCGACCGGCACGGTGGATGCCGATCTCAATGTCGGGCCGGTCGACCGGGTCGCCGAGAAAGCGCGGCGCTGTCGCGACGTCTTCGTGTCCGACGTCCCGGTCCTGGCGGTTTGCGCCCGCGAGAACGCGACGGAGATGCCTGACGATGGCAAGTGCCTGGCGATCGAGCGGGTCGGGGAGGCGCTGGACATTCTGGGCCTCGCCGGTCCACCGGCCCCGGTGCGCGGCGGGTGGCGGAGGCCGAAGGCGTGGGGCACCCTCGTCATGCTGCTGATTGCGGTGCTCGGGTTCGGCGTCTGGAACTTCTGGAATCAACCGTCCGACCCCGGCGCGATGCGGGCCGCTGGCGCTTTGGAGGCTGGTCGGTCCACGCATGCGCCCGCTTCCGAAGTGGGAGCGCCGTTCGATCCTGGCTCGGTGATTTTGGACGTATTGGATGCGCGGGCCCGCAGCGGTTCCTGCGGCGCAGCAACCCTCTCCGCGCCGCGCTCCAGCCCGGCCGGTGCCGAGGGCGCCGATCTCCCCGCTGCTGACGCGACGGGCGTCTGCGCCGTGGTTTTTCGGGTGACGAATACGGGGGACCGGTCTGCCTATATGTGGCTATACGGCGCGGTCCAGGGCGCTGTTCGCGAGTACGCGTCGCGACGCCGCCACGTCGAGGTTGCCACCGGCACCTTGGTGCCGGGCGAGCAGGGGGCCGTCCGGGTCCAGCCACCCGATTGGGTTCGGCGCGAGGTGGTGGTGCGGGGGCTTCTCGTGCTGACCGGCGAGCCCGACCCGCAAGTGACGCGGGCGCTGTCGGGACTCGATCTCATGTCGGTCAGCGATTTGGAAAAGACGGTGGCCGGGTTGCGGGCCAACCGAATCCATGTCCGTGAGATCGTCCACCGGGTCGCGCCGGCCCGCTGAAAAACGTCCCTGTGGATTCCATGGCTCCGGCAAGGATCAATTCCGCCGGAGGATCACGCCATGCATCGACCGCCCCCCCGCCCTGGCCCTGCATCGCGCCTGTCCGTCCTGACGCTGACCCTGACCGTATCTCTATCAGCCTGCCTGACGTCGCCGCCGCCGCCACCTGCCGAGGGCATCGGCTATCGGGCGGCACGGTTCGCCGAAATCGAGGCCATGCGCGCCTATCGTGCTTGTCGCGACGAAGGGCTGTCCCTCGACCGCCAGGCCCGGGCGGGCGGCGATGCAGGACGGTATCTTGCGGTTGCCCGGATTCTCGAGGGCTGCGAGGCCGATCTCGGCACGGCCGCCGCTTCCCTCAACGTCGAAGAGCGCATGCGCGCGTATGGCGTTTCCGTTCTGGCCCGGTTGAAGGGCGGCGACGTGGCGGGCGCGCGGAACGCGCTCGACCGGTTCGGCGCGGCGTTCGACGGCAGGGACCTGTTCTTCGACGACGGAGCCTCGTTCATCGATAGCGTTGCCGCCGTGCTGGACGGCGGGCCGGTACAGCCAGGGGCTAGCGTGCCGCGGCCGTTGGCCGAAGAACTGGCCCGGATCGGGCGATGGGCGCGGTGATGGCGGCGCGGCTGATCGCGGCGGCCGCCGGTCTGGCAGCCGGGCTCGTCCTGCCGGCGGCGGCAGACGCATGGGCTCAAGACATTTCGAACTGGGGCGGGGGCGCAGCGGAGTGGGCGCCGGTCGCGAGCGAGCATCTCGTCCGGTTGCCTGCCGGGTACATCGAGAAGGCGATCGAACGGGATTTCCAGGACTCCGCCCTGGCCGACGCGCTGCGGAGTAAGGCCGAGGCGATCGAGGGAACCGCAGCGTCGCTTGCCGAGCTTCAGGAGGCCGCGGACAGCGCGGGGGAATCGGACGGCGGCGAAGCCCGCCACCGGTTCCTTGTTGCCAAGCAGGAATATGTGGCTCTCATGGGCGCTCGCCAGGATTTAGAGCGTCGGCGGGTGGAGACGCGGATCGGTCTCTTCCGTCGCTTGCTTGACCGGATCGACCGCTCCGCCGATCCCGGTGACGATCCGGCACGCGCCGAACTGGAGGAGAACCGGAAGACGGCGATGCAGCGTTTCGCCGGGAGCGCGGACGCGGTCGACATGAAACTTTTTGCCTCGGCCACAGCCGATGACAGCCGGTATGCCCGTGAGTACCGCAGGCGCGCCGCCGCGATCGCAGACTTGGTCCGGGCGATAGACACTCACCCGATGAACGCCGCCCCGGAGCTCGATGGCCGCGCCATGGGCAAGGCCGAGTATCTCAACCACCTCCTGGCAGCCGCCGAGACGGAGATCGCGTTGCTCGACCAGAAGGACCTGGTGCTCGCCTACATGGCGAAGCTGGTTGCGCTGGACGCCATGGCCCTCGCCGACGAGATCGATCAGCGCCACGGCTCCGGCCCGGTTGCGGCCGGGATGCGTGATGTGACCGCCGCCGTCGATTTCTTCACCGCGCCCGACTGAACCATAGGAGGATGCCATGCCGCGTGCCCGTCGCTCAAACACGATGACGCCGGTTCGGGGCGGTTGCGCCGCGACAGCCCTCGCCGTCGGGTTGCTCGCCGCAACGGTTTCGGTTGCGCCGGCGGCCGCCGGCGCGCTTGAGACTTTGGAGCGCGAGCGCGCCCGTCTGATCGAGATGCTGCTGGATGCCGATCGGGCGGCGCCCGGACGGCTGGCGGAGGCGGAATCGGTCCGGCGGCGGCTCATCGACCTGGAGAGGATCGCTTTGCGCGATCCGAAGACCGCGACCGACACCAGGCCGATCGCCCGTCGCGCCTTCGCGGACTACGATCTCACGTTTGTCGCCCATGCCTCTATCGAGCGGGACATGACGGTGCTCGACCTCTGGCTCGATCGCATCGGCGTGTCGACGGCCCGGGTCATGGCGGCGCGCGTGGGGCGCCGCTGATGCGCCGGCCATCGCTTGCCCGATGGGCGCTCCGGTCGTTCGACGGTCGACTGCTGGACGACGTGGCTCGGGCTCTCGCCGGGCTCCTCGCCCTGGCCAGCCTCGGCCTGGCGACCGGGGTCTGGCTGACCGGCGAAACCGTCGCCGATCTGGTGGCCCGCGGCGAACGGGTGTTGGGCTCGGCGTTCCTTGTCGGGCTCTCGCTCTTGCTGCTGCTGGCGCTGCTCGCGGCGGTGCGTCTTTGGCGCGATCCGGAGGACCGTCCCTGGAGAGCCACCGGTCTACAGGCCGCGTCCGGCATCGCCACCCTGGCGTTGACCTTCACCCTGCTCGGAATTGGACTCGGCATTGCCAGCCTGTCCGACTCGCGCATCGCGCCCGAAACCGTGAACGCGATCATCGCCGCCTTGACGGAGCGTTTCGCGCTTGCCTTCAGCACGACCGTGGTCGGGCTTCCTCTCGCGGCTTTGATGCGGGCGGTACTGATTGTCCTGGCGGAGCGGAAACGCCCGGCCGGTGCACCGGGAGTTGAGGGATGAAGTTCCTGGTCTTCAATCTCGTGGTCGGCGCGGCACTGGCCTACTTGATCGTTGCGGACGGCCGTCGGTCGAGCCGGGATACGGAGAGCGACGGGATTCGCGCGGCTCGAACGATGGCGGGTCCGTCCGCTTCCGTCGGCCTCCCGTCTGCGCCGCATGACGGGGCTCGTCTGGTGGCGACGCCCGGCCCGTCCGCTCAGGTTCCGCCGATACCGTCGGTGGGTGGCGGCCTTGGCGGATCGCATGCAACGTCGGTGACCGACTTGGACGCGCCTGTGGTCAATCGGCCGCTCTCCACGCCTGCCGCCCTTGTGGACCGGCGGACGGGCTCGGTTGGCGTCGACGGGGAGATGACGACGCGGGGGCTCTCGACGCTCTCCGCCGCCGAACGAGGACGTCAGCTGCACGACATTGCACGCGAGATGGAGGACCGATTCCTGAGCGGGGTCCGATGAATGGAGCATAGAGGACCGAAACGTCGGATCGCGCAGGGCCGTTTGGCGACCGCCATCCCATCGGGTCTGGGGTTAGGTCTCCTCGCTCTGGCCGCGGTCCCGTCGTTGGATGGCGACCTTCCATCGGGCCTGGCTCTCGAACCGCTGCCGCGTCGTGCGCCACCGCTCGCCCCAACATTCACCCCACCCCCCGATCTATCGACCGCGCCAAGCCTAGCTCTGGCCCGGATCCGATTGCCGCCTCCCCCATCGCCGGGTGGCGACCGACCACTGCTTCCCGACAGGTTCGCCGAGCCCTTGGCCGCGGCCACCGCGCCCGAGGCGTCATCGATTTCCGATGCCTCCCAGAGCGTCGACCGGCTGACGGGGGCCGTGATGCTCGCGCGGATCGAGGCTGGGACCGGCCCGGCTTTGGAACTCCATTGGCCTCGGGGCAGCATTGAGCGCCAGCGGATCGCTGGCCATCTCACCCGCTGCGCCGGTCTTGCCGTCGCCGTCATGGCCCGAGGTCGTCTTTGGCGACTTGAGGATCCGTCGGGGCGCGCCTGGATGCCGGATCCGGCACGCCTTTCGACCCTTGCCCGCAGAGCCGAGGGGGTAGCGCCTTCCAGCGTCGATCGTATCCGTCGGCATCACGGAGTGGCGAAGGGCGTACCGATCGCGTTTGTGGCCCGCGGTTTCGACATCCGGTTGTTGGACGGTCTCGCCCGCCTCATGCCGAGCGGGGAGCGGATCGGGCGCGTGGAAGCCGGCTACGGCGTTCGGGACGGCTGGCTGGTTCTCTCGGCTATCGCGGTCGACGGCAGGCCCATCGCCGGTGAGGTACGGTTGGCGAGGATCGGCAGGTGCGGCTGATCCTCGTCGGGCCCTTCGTCTGCCTTCTGGGCGCCTGCATGGCGGCGACGGGCGGGACGCCGCCCGAGCATCGGGTCGAGGCGGCATTCTGGACGGCGCCGCCGGAGTGCGTGGTGGTCCTCCCGGCGATGGTCAGTGGTCCGCTGGATGTCCGGGCGGCCGAACGAGCCTTTTTCCGCCATCTGGTCGGACGCATCGCGGTCGTGGTCGGCCCAGATCGGCGGGACGCCGAAACCCGCGCGCTTGCGCTCGATCTTCGCCATCCGGGCGACCGTAGGCGGTACGCAGATCTGACGGGGTGCCGGCACGGCGTGGATCTCACCGTTTCGGGTGATCGTGCCTACGCGGTGATCTGGACGGAGGGGTCGATTGCGCTCGATGCCGCGCTGATCGATCTTGCGACCGGGTCGACATTGTGGCGGTCTCGCCACCGAGCGACCCGTGGCGATGGCGGATTGCCGACGTCGCCGGTGGGCCTCGCCATGGCACTGGGACGTGCCGGGCGTCTTGCATCCGACGGGGAGTTGATGCCGTCGGTGCTTGATGACGCGCTGAGAAGGCTGGTGGCAACGCTTCCCGACACCAGGGTTCATGCCGTCTCCAGGAATTCCAATGTCAGGCCGTTGTCATCCCGGAAGTAGGCGACCCTGCGCCCGGCATTGGGTCCCTGGTCGATCGCATATACCTCTCCCAGAAGCGATAGGCCGTGAGCTTCCGCCAGGACGAGAAGCGCGTCCATATCGTCCACATCCAGGGCGAGGTGGCTGAAGCCTGCATCGCAGGGACGCGGGGCGGCGTGGCCGCGGTTGTCCGGTGCGTGATACTCGATCAGCTCCACCCGGTGCGACGGTCCCTGGACGAAGGCGATGGTGACGTCGCCGCCGGCGACTCCGGTGATCCGCTCGATCGCGGTCCGGTCGCGCGGCGCGCGGGACAGAAGTTCGAACCCCAGTCCGTCGACGAAGAGAGCAAGCGCCCGGTCGAGGCTCTTCACCGTAAAACTGGTGTGGTTGGTACCCGTCACCCGGACCGTTTTCATCTTTGCCTCCCATACCCTTGATTCTGCAAAGCCGGAGGCGGATCATAAAGTTCAGCTTTGCGAATATCGAGTGAGAGACATGGCCGGCGGGTCCTCGGGAAACATGAACTGGGATGACCTGCGGTACTTCCTGGCCGTTGCGGCGGAGGGCAGTCTTTCGGCGGCCGCGCGGATCCTGCGGGTGAATCCGGCCACCGTGAGCCGCCATGTGGACGCTCTTGAGGCCAGGTTCGAGGTGCGTCTGTTCGACCGCCGGCAGGACGGCTACGGGCTGACGGAGGCTGGCGAGAAACTCGCCGCGCGGGCGCGCGGAATAGAAGCCGAGATGTTTGGCCTCGCCCGCGCCTTCGATGCCGAGGACAGGGGGCTCGCCGGGACGGTCGCGGTGACGTCTACGGAGTCCTTGATCTCGCCGTTCCTGATCCGAAATCTCCCGCTGCTCCAGGAACGCCATCCCGGTATCCGGCTGCAAGTGGTGAACGAGTACCGGTTCCTGAATCTGTCGCGGCGGGAGGCGGATGTGGCGATCCGCTTGGCGCGGCCGGAGCAGGGGGACCTCGTCATCCGTCGGATCGGCACGCTCGGCTTCGGTCTCTACGCCGCGCCGGACTACCTCGAGACCCGTGGTGAGCCGGAGTCGCCGGCCGATCTCGCGGACCATTCCGTTATCGACTGGCTCGACGGCTTTCCGGAGAACGCGCCGGTAAGCTGGTTGCGTCAGCATCTTGGGGGGCGGCCTGCCGCCTTCGCCACCAATCCCGCCAGCGCCCGACTCGCTGCCGCCCGCGCCGGAATCGGCATCGCTCTCGTCCCGTGTATGGTTGCGGAGGAAGTCGGCGGCGTCCGTCGGGTTCTGCCGGGCGCCGAAATCCCCGGCGTTGATCTCTGGCTGCTGGTGCATCGCGACTTGTCCAGGCTTGCCCGCATTCGGGCGGTGCTCGATTTCCTCCATGAGCGGGCGCAGGCGGACGCCGATCGGATTGCCGGGCGTTTGTCCTGAAAGTCTTTCGGCGAAAGGCTTGGTACCATTAAGAGTTGATCGCTTCCGCATCGGCCGGTTCAATTGCCGTCTTGCCTAGCCGATCCAAGCCGACAGGAGGACCTGTGGACAGGATGTGGATAAATTCTTGGTTTTCGAATGCGAAGTCGATCGAGGAAATGGCCGTCATTTTCAAGGTTGTTGGTCATGTCTCTCATCGGTTGAGCCATTTGCGGCGGTTTTCGCTTCGGTATCCTTTTGGTCGAGTTTCGGTAGTATCCACAGCAACTTGCGGGGTTTTCCTGCTTCTCGCAGCGGCGTTTTCGGTCCCAGCGGTGGCCCGGACGGACGTGGATCTGGAACTGGTCTTCGCGTCGGACGGGTCCGGATCGATCGACGATGAGGAACTGCGCTTCCAGCGTCAGGGGTATGCCGCGGCGATGCTCGATCCGCGGGTGCAGGACGCTATTGCTGCCGGGCCGCTCGGTCGCATCGCCGTCGCCTTCGTCGAATGGGGCGCGCCCAGTAGCCAGCATACGATCGTCGACTGGACTGTCATCGCCGGACCGGAAGATGCGGCGGCATGGGGCGAACGGCTGGTCGACGCGCCGCGCGCGGCCTATGGCTACAATTCGATCAGCGAGGCCATTGCCTATTCGGCGGACATGATCCGCACCAACGACTACGAGGGCGCGCGCAAGGTCATCGACGTGTCCGGCGACGGCCCGCAGATCGGCGGTCGCTCCCTCGACCTGATCCGGTCCATGACGGTCGCGGACGGGATCACGATCAATGCGCTTGTGGTCGCCAACCGCAATGTTCGGACCGGTCCGAGCGGCGAACCGCTCGACGAACACTATCGGATGGATGTGATCGGCGGGTTCGGCGCCTTCGTCGTGGTGGCCACGGAAGAGAGGGGCTTTACGCAGACGATCCTGGCGAAGATGGTGCGCGAGATTGCCGACAGCCGGCCGACCGGCACGCCTACTACCCTGGCCGAGGAAGCCTCCGATGACCGCTGACAGCGCCGCCGACAGCCGGGGCGAACCGATCGCCCGGTCGCTCGACGTGCGTGGCCTGAAATGCCCGCTGCCCGTCCTGAAGGCCCGGAAGGCGATCGGCGATATCGAGATCGGCGCTTTGCTTGAGGTGCTTGTTACCGATCCGGCGGCGACGCTGGATTTCCGCCACTACGCCCGCCAGTCCGGTCACGAACTAGTAGCGGCGGAAGAGGGTGACGTTCTGCGCTTCATTCTGCGGCGAACCATCTGATCGCAAAGGTCCGCCGGGCCTCTAGGCCAGCGTTTCGGCGCCTTCCCAAGGACCCGGACCGCGACTAAGGTTGCCGCGGGAGGACCGCTCATGACCAAAAATGAAACGCCGAAGGGCCTCGGTCGGGGCCTGACGAACTACGGCGACAACGAGTTCAGCCTGTACCTGCGCCGGTCCATGGCATCGTCCATGGGATACAGCCGCGAGATGTTGCAGAAGCCGGTGGTCGGCATCTGCTCCTCCGGTAGCGGCTACAACAATTGTCACCGGATGATGCCGGAACTGGTCGAGGCGACCAAGCGTGGGGTCCTTGCGGCGGGCGGTCTGCCGATCGAGTTTCCGACGATCTCGCTGGGCGAGACCTTCCTGAATCCGACCTCCCTGATGTACCGCAATCTGATGAGCATGGACGTGGAAGAGATGATCCGTGCTCAGCCGATGGACGCGGTCGTGGTGATCGGCGGCTGCGACAAGACCCTGCCGGCGCAGCTCATGGGCGCCGCCAACGCCGAGGTGCCGGTTGTCTACTGCGCCGTCGGCCCGATGTTGACCTCGCCCTATGACGGCGAACGGCTTGGCGCCTGCACGGATTGCCGTCGGTTCTGGGGCAAGTACAGGGCCGGCGAGGTGTCCGACGAGGGTATTCGGCGGATCGAGGGCAGCCTGGCCACCACCGCGGGGACCTGCGCTGTGATGGGAACGGCGAGCACCATGGCCTGCATTGCCGAAGCGCTGGGCATGACCTTGCCTGGTACCGCGTCGATCCCGGCTGTCCATGCCGACCGGCTGCGGGCTGCCGAGGCCTCAGGGGCTCGCGCCATGGAACTCGCGCTGGCGACGGATGAGGCTAGGTTGCTGCCGCGAGACGTCATCACGCCGAAATCGGTCGAGAACGCCCTGCGGGTTCTCTTGGCGATCGGCGGATCGACCAATGCCATCATCCATCTGACCGCGATCGCCGGACGGCTCGGGATTCCGGTGCCGCTGGACCGCCTGAACGAGATGTCGGACGAGACGCCGGTGCTGGTCGACCTGAAACCGACCGGCGCGCACTACATGGAGGACATGTTCGCCGCCGGCGGGCTTGTGGGTGTCCTCCATGCGTTGCGTCCGCTGCTGCATCTCGACACGGTAAGCGTTACCGGAGAGACGCTCGAGGAGCGGCTGGACCGCGACAAGACCTGGATCAACAACGACATCGTGCGGCCTTTCGACCGACCGTTCCAGGACAAGGGCGGACTCGTCGCCCTGTTCGGCTCGCTCGCCCCGCGCGGCGCGATCCTGAAGCGCTCCGCCGCCGATCCGACCCTGTTCGAGACGGAGGGCCGGGCGGTGGTGTTCTCCGATCTGGCCGATCTGGCGGCGCGGATCGACGATCCCGACCTGGACGTCGCCGCCGACGACTTCCTCGTGCTCCAGAACGCCGGCCCGAAGAGCCCGGCGGCGATGCCGGAGGCGGGCTACCTGCCGATCCCGAAGAAGCTGGCGCGGGCCGGAGTGAAGGACATGGTCCGCATTTCCGACGCGCGGATGAGCGGAACCGCCTTCGGCACCATCGTCCTGCACGTCACCCCCGAGGCGGCGGAAAGCGGCCCGCTCGGCGTGGTGCGCACCGGCGACCGCATCCGGATCTCGGTGGAGAACCGCTCGATCGACCTACTGGTGGACGACGCGGAGATCGCCCGGCGCCTGGAGGAGATCAAACCGACCGAGGTTCAGCCGACCCACAAACGGGGCTATAGGAACCTCTACATGAATACGGTCACCCAGGCCGACCAGGGTGTCGATTTCGACTTTCTGCAGTGGAAAGACTGACGAGCAAGTACCTCGAGGGAGACACGCCGCATGTCCGAGATCCAGACCGAATTCGTCATGGAGCTGAAACTCTCTGTCGCCCAGCCGCTGGCGGCGGTGGGCAACACCCAGTACGGCGACCGCCGCATCGCAAGGGTGACCGGCGGGACTTTCGAGGGGCCGAATCTCAAGGGCACGGTGCATGACGGCGGTGGCGATTGGATTCTCAACCGTCTCGACGGCGTCACCCAGCTCGACGTGCGCCTGACCATGGAAACTGACGACGGGCATCTGATCTACATGACCTACAAGGGTCTGCGTCACGGGCCGAAAGAGGTCATGGAGCGCCTTGCCGCCGGCCAACCGGTCGACCCGTCGGAACTCTACTTCCGCACCGCACCGCTGTTCGAGACCGCCGCAGACGGGCCCTATGCGTGGATGAACAAGTCGATCTTCGTCTCCACCGGCGACCGCAAGCCTGAAGGGCCGATCTACCGGGTGTTCCGGGTTCTCTAGGACGAAGCCGGATCCGGCGCGCTCCGGGAACGGGGCGGATTGATCTTCTCCGGACCGGACGCCAAGCTGACGCGGCTGCACCCTTCATTGTTTTCCCGCCGGACCGGAGACCGCCATGACACGCGCGACGAGATACGATCCGAAGCGTTTCAGGGCCCTGACCTGGTTCGACGCGACCGCCGCCTTCGCCGATGGCAGTGACAGCCCCCGCAACTATCTCGAGCGCTGTCTGGAGGCGGTCGACGCCTTAGAACCGGTTGTTCAGGCTTTCGCCGCGTTGAACCGGGAGACTGCCCGCGCCGCCGCCGATGCGAGCACGACGCGTTGGAAAGACGGCAAGCCGCTGTCTCCGATCGACGGCATGCCGGTCGGAATCAAGGACCTGCTGGAAACCAAGGACATGCCCACGCAGCTCGGCTGCGCGGCGATGACGGGGAACTTCCCGAAGAACGACAATGCGGCGGTCTGGGCGCTGCGCCAGGCGGGCGCCGTGATTTTCGGCAAGACGGTCACGGCGGAACTCGGCGGCAATCATCCGGGACCGACCACCAACCCGTTCGATCCCTCACGCACTCCAGGCGGCTCGTCTTCGGGATCGGCGGCGGCCGTCGCGGCCGGATTCATGCCCGCGGCGATCGGCTCCCAGGTCGGCGGGTCGATCATCCGTCCGGCTGCCTATTGCGGGAACTTCGCGCTGAAACCGAGCCAGGGCGGCATCCATCGCGGCGAACGGCAGGCGACGTCGATGAGCACCCACGGCCCGCATGCCGGCTCGATCGAGGATATGTGGCAGGTCGCCATCGAAGTCGCGAGCCGATGCGGCGGCGATCCCGGCCGGGCCGGTATTCAGGGCCCGATGACCACGCCGACCGCGGCGAAACCGGATCGACTGATCCTTCTGGAAACCGACGGCTGGGCGCGCACGGATGCGGATAGCCATGCTGCGATGGACGAGCTGCTGGAGAGCCTGCGATCCAGGGGCGTGCAGATCCTGCGGCGCGGCGATCACCCGCTGATCGAGAGCCTGGAACAGGCATTGGTGGGCGCCGGCGATCTGGCCAACACGATCACCGCCTGGGAGAACCGCTGGACCCTGCGAAACCTGATCGACAACCGGGGCGACGGGGTCAGTGAACGGATAAAGGCCCGCGTCGGGGTCGTGGAAGCGCTGAGCCCGGACGACTACCGACAGCTTCTGTGGCGGCGGGAGAACCTGCGCGCCGCCTGGCGGATGCTGGCGCCACTGGCCGATGCCTTTTTCACCTTCTCCTGCCCGGGACCGGCGCCGCTTTGGCCGGGGGACGTGCCGGGTCAGCCGCTCGCCCCGCGTCCGACCGGCGACGCTGTGTTCAACACCCCGAGTTCCCTTGCCGGAGCGCCGGCGGTGACAATCCCGATGCTGGCGGTGAACGGCCTGCCGGTGGGCGTGCAGGTCATGGGTCAGGAAGGCGACGATGCCCGCATGACGGCGTTCGCCCGCTGGATCCATCTGAACATAGACCCGGTCGCCGTCGGCTAGAAGGGAACCGTCTCGCCGTTCTGATCGATCAGAGTTCCGGTGCGCTCCGCCGTGAGGCCGTCGATCACTGTCAGCAGATCTCCGGCGGCGATCTCGGGCGGCCGGACGTTCAGGCCGGCCTTGGAGAAGGGCGCGGACAGATCGGTGTGGACCGTGCCGGGGTGCAGAGCGACGCAGACCGCTTCCCTGCGGGTGCGTGCCAGCTCAATGGCGGCGCAGCGGACGAGCTGGTTCTGCGCCGCCTTGGAGGCCCTATAAGCGTACCATCCGCCGATCCGATTGTCCGAGATCGAGCCGACGCGGGCGGAAAGGGTGGCGAAAACGGATTTCCCCTGGCGCGGCAGCAGCGGCAGCAGGTGCTTCATCAGAAGGGCGGGGCCGGTGGCGTTGACGGCGAAGGCGTGAGCCAGATGTGCGGGATCGAGTTGCCGCCAGGACTTTTCAGGCTGGAAACGCTCGTCGTGCAGGAACCCACTTGCGTCGATCACGAGACGCAGCGGGGCGTCCAACGCGCTCAGCCGGACCGCTGCGGCGGCGATCGAGGACTCGTCGAGCAGGTCGAGCGCCTCGACCCCCGTCCGCGACAGGGCGAACACGGTATCGAAGCGGCCGCTGCTTTCCAGCGACGCCACCAGGGCCGCGCCGATACCGCCGGTGCCGGCGACCACCACTGCGGAGGCCGGTGTCGGAAACGAGATGAGGTCTGTCATACCCTTTGAGATCGTCGGCGGCCGGCTCAGGTCAAGCGACCCGCGACCGTTTCCTCGCTCCGCCATCCGCCATTCACCGGCGGATCCGGCTTTTGGCGCCCCCTGGCTGCCGTCATGCCGCCGTGTCGCCACCCGGGCCAACAACCCAAGTCTAGGAGATCCGGCACCCTTCAATTATGAAAGGACGGCGTCCGCGAAGGCGGGCGTCCGATACCCGGCCCGCTCCAGCCGCTGCGGGGACCTCCAGAACCGACACCACCATTAGGGACCGTGACTATGCTCGACCTGGCACTAGCGAACCTGCTGTCGCCGATAGTGCTGTCATTCGTTCTCGGCGTGGCAGCCGCGCTCGCGCGGTCGGATCTTTCGGTGCCCGAAGCGGTGGCCAAGGGGATATCCATCTATCTGCTGTTCGCGATCGGGTTCAAAGGCGGCGCGAGTTTGGCCGAGCACGGCATCGATCTCACGCTGGGCTTGAGCCTGTTGGCCGGTGTCATTCTCTCGTTCGCGCTGCCTCTTGCGGGGTTCGGTCTGCTGCGGATGCTGTCGGGCATGTCGCGGACCGACGCGGCGGCTGTGGCCGGCCACTACGGCTCGATCTCGATCGTGACCTTCGTCGCCGGCACGTCGGTCCTGGCCGACGCGGGGATTGCCTCCGAAGGGTACATGGTCGCCGTCGCCGCTGCGATGGAAGCCCCGGCGATCCTATCCGCGCTTTGGCTTATCTCGCGCGGATCGGACGATGCGGAGCTGAGTTCGGATCTTTGGCGGGAGATCCTGCTCAACGGCTCGATCGTGCTGCTGCTCGGCTCTTTCGTGATTGGGATGGCGACCGGTTCCGACGGGTTGAACCGGATCGCGCCCTTCATCGTCTCTCCTTTCCAGGGTGTCCTCTGTCTGTTCCTGCTCGATATGGGCATAATCGCCGGACGCGGCCTCCGGCAGGCTGGGGTGCTCGATCGCGGCGCGATCGGCTTCGGGCTCCTGATGCCGCTGGTGGGGGCCAGCGCGGGGCTGGTGGCCGCTCTAATCATCGGACTCTCCGCCGGGGGCACGATGCTGCTGATGACACTGTCGGCGTCGGCATCCTACATTGCTGTGCCTGCGGCAATGCGCGTGGCGGTTCCGCAAGCGAACCCGTCGATCTACCTGACGCTATCGCTGGCGGTGACGTTTCCGTTCAATCTGGTGCTCGGGCTGCCGATCTATCTGACGGTCGCCCAAAGCCTGGCAGGATCCTGACATGCAGACTCATGATGCCAAACGGGTTGAGATCACGATCGAGCAGGTCATGCTTCGGCGGCTGACCGACGCCCTGGAGGGGGCGGACGTGACCGGCTGGTCGGTGTTGCCGGTGCTTGGCGGATCCGGTCGGTCCGGCGTATGGAACCGCGAAGGACAGATCAGCCGCGGCACCGGGATGGTGCAGGTGGTCTGCCTGATCCACCCCAACAAGCTAGACTCGTTGCTGGATGCCGTATTTGCCGTCGTTGAGCGGCATATCGGTGTGGTCAACGTGACCGACGCACAAGTTCTCCGCGCCCACCGGTTCTGAATCAGCCCTGAAGCGGTTCAAGATGGTCGGCGTTGACTCAAGTGGTGGCCCCGGAGGGACTCGAACCCTCACGCCCTGAGGCTCGCGATTTTAAGTCGCGTGCGTCTACCGGTTCCGCCACGGGGCCTTGAACTGCGCGTTCCTATTTAGCCGGACCTCTCTACAGCATTTCGTCGAATGCGCGCCATATGGTGTCGTACCACCGTCGCCAGCCGGGGCCGAGCATCAGGTTGTGGGGCGCGTCGTCGAGGCGCAAGTGTCGGCCGCCGAGAAATTCGGCGATGGCGGCATCCTGGCCGGGCGGGTGGCGGGCCGGGTCGTCGCGGCCCCCCTCGACGACCAGGATCGGCAGGTCGCTGTCCAGAGCGGACCGGTCCACCGGGATGCGGAGATCGTAGCGCTCGTTCAGCAAGCGCGGGCTCTCGGCGCAGAGCCGGGCTGCCATTGTCGCGAGTTCCGCCTCATCCAGGTGCGGCGCATACCGCTCTGCGGCCTGTGCCGCCGTCAGCGCAGGGCATAGAGCGTCCTCTGAGACCAACGGCACCTTCGCCGCGCCCGGCAGGTTGCCGGGCGGCGACGGGCAGACCAGCAGCAGGCCGGCGATGTCGCGCTGCAGGGCGGCAAGCGTCACGATCAGTCCTCCGAGGGAATGACCGACCAGGACCGGACGACCTTCGATCGCATCGATCGCCAGGACGACATCCTGCACCATATCCGCGACGCCCGCCGTGACGAACGCCGCATCCGGTTCCAGTCCCCCGTGGCCGCGTAGATCCAGCGCGTGGACCCGGCGTCCGCCTTCGGCGTGGCGCTGAAGCCACCTGTCCCAGCACCAGGCGCCATGATAGGCGCCATGGACGAGAAGAACCGGCCGACGTCGGTCTATCGCCGCCGCCGCACCAACGGTCGAATGAAGCCGCGCCTGCCCGAGCGACGCTACCGACGTCCCGACCGTTGCCATTCGCACCGTCTCCGGGCTCCTGCTGTTGCGACTCCCACCGCCTCTGAAACGCCGAGGCGCTCTGTAGCAGGTGATCCGCGCCGCTACTCGGCCGCGTTCGCCTTTGCGGCGCCGTAGATCGGCAGGCGCCATTCCCCATGGGCTCCGGTCGTCCCGTGGCAGACGTCGAAGTACCGCTCCTGCAACCGCTTGGTGATCGGCCCGACGGCACCGTTGCCGACAGGAAGCTTGTCGATGGAGGTGATCGGCGTGACTTCCCAGGCGGTGCCGCAGAAGAACGCCTCGTCGGCGGCGACCAGTTCGGAGCGGTCGACATCCCGCTCCACCGCCGGAATACCCATCTCGTCAAGAAGCTGCAGAACGGTCGCTCGGGTGATGCTTTCCAGTATATCGCTTGAGGTGTGCGGCGTGATCGGCACCCCGTCGCGTACCATGAAAAAGCACATGCCCGGTCCTTCGGCGACCTTGCCCCGGCTGTTCAGCATGATCGCCGTGTCATAGCCATCCGCGTTGGACTGCAGCGTGGCGAGGCGGCCGTTCTGGTAGTTGGCGTTTACCTTGGCGCGCATTGGCATCGCGTTGTCCGGAACCCGCATCCAGGAACTGACCTGGGCCGAAATTCCGTCGGTGATCTTGGCGGAGCGGGGGCGCTCCTGTGCGGTGATTGCCAGTTTAATCGGGCCGGTGACGTTCTGACCGCCATGGCCGGCGATGTAGGTCGTCGTCATAATATGGACGTTCTCGCCACGGAAACTGTTGGCCCGTATCAGCTCGATGGTCTTCTCCGTCACGTAGGCCGGCGTGATGATCTCGTCGTAGCGCATGAAGCGTTGGGAGAAAACGAGCCGAGCCATGTGCTCTTCCATGCGGAACAGGTACATCTCCTCCTGGTCCGGATTCCAGTAGCCGCGCACCCCCTCGAACACGGCCGATCCGAACTTGAAGGCCGCGGTATCCACATGAACCTTGCCCTGATTCCAGGGAACGATCTGGTCGTCCAAGAAAACGTAGTCGGGGGTCGCCATGGTCTCTGATCCTTCGTTTTTCGGGCCGGTATCCGGAAGAGGGGTCGACCGTGTCCGGACACCGGGCGGGGCCGGGCAGTCGGGATCGGCAATTTAGGGCTCGCGGCTTTCCCCGGCAAGACGGCCGGTCCTGCCCATGGCAGGCGGCCGCGCTTCCGCTTAGTCGCCGCGGAGCGCCGCCATGCCCTTTTCCCGGAGCTTGTCGGCCTTCTCCGAGCCCTCGACCAGTTCGACCAGCCGGACGGTGCAGAACAGATCGACAGAGGAAACGGAGACGTCGTTGGCCTGGAGGCGTTGCAACAGGTCCGTCGACCGCTCGCTCAGCTTGGTGCCGATCGACTTCATCGCCATCTCGATCTCTCCTTCCAACCCGATATCGCCGGCGTATTGCTTGCAGAGGCGCAGGGAGACGATCTGATTCTCCACGGCACGGAACCGGTCATTCATGCTGCCCGCCGTACCTGGTGGGGCGTCGAGGGCGTCGATGGCTGCGGCCGTATGCGGAGCGGCACCCGCGACCACCGTTTCGCGGGCCAGCCGGGCGAACTCCGCCTTCACCCGCTCGATCTGACGGGCGACGCCGCGGCCACCCCCGCCCGCGGCTTTCGCTTCGCGCTGCAAGGTTTTCAACTCTGAGCCAAGGGCCCGGGCGACGGCGACCGGGTCGTCCTGCTGCGCTTCGGTTTCGGCCCGGACGTCGATCACCCGATCTTCCTGCTGGCTCGCTACGGCCTCACCGACCTGGCCGCCCATGGCCTTGATAAGATCTCCGGCACCTTCGTCGATCAGGCGTTCGATGAGCCCTGGCAGCATTGCCGGGGAGGCGAGACGGGCCATCAGCGAGAACACCAGGATCGGAAGACCGTCGCGGTCGATCACCGCCGTTTTGGTCAGCGCGTCGACGACGTGCCTCAGGCCTGCATTGTTGATGTCGGATATCGGTGGAGGCGGCAGATGCCGACGCATCGTCGCGATCGGTCCGGCGATGGACAGCGCGATCACGATGTCGTCGAGGGATGCCAGGACTTCCGGGCCGCCGAGGCGTTCCTGCAGCCGGGCCCGCTCTTTCCTATCCTTGGCACCAGCGCTGCGCAGTCCGCTGAGGACCCCGTAGGCGGCCTGCCAGAACGGGCGTCCTAGGTCCTGGACTGCTTCTGCGTCGGCGGCATCGACGGTTTTGATCGCCTCCCGGACGGGCGCGAGACCGGACTCGCCGAGAAGCGCTTCGGTCTCCGCCCAGATCGGCTTGAGGGCGCTGCGTGGGATCCGCCCCAGAGCCTTTCGCGGCGTGTTGGGGTTGTACAAAAGGTCTTCGAACGGGATGCAGAAGAGCCGCATCGGCGTCAGCCGACGGGGCGGGCGGATCAGGCGCAGTCGCGGCCGGATCTGGGACAGCATGGCGACGGCGGCCGACTGTTGGGACGGTCTGAGCCGGCGCAGATCCAGGGCGGTGGCCAGTTTCTCGAACTCGGCCTCGGGAATCTCGAAGACCTTGCCCGCCATGTTGTCGAGGGAGTTGTCGCTCATTCGCCTCTCCCGGCTCTCGGGCTCCGTCAGCCCTGTTCGCGCATCGCGTCCGTCCTGCGGCGTTCGATGCGGAGCTGCAGTTCGATGTCCGTGTCTCCCGACTGCCAGTTTTGCAGCGGCTTCACGAACTTGCGCATGGCGTTCTCGAGTTCGCCCCAGGCCTTGCCCTTCTGGCCCTCCAGTTCCTTGGTTGGCACCAGAGGGAGCATGCGGACGATCTCTTCGAGTGCGTCGACCTGCTCGTAGATCGCCGCCTCGATAACCGAATCCCATATTCCGAGCACGTGTTCCCAGCCGTCCAGCAGCCAGGACAGGCGATTCATGCGGTCTTCAATCTCCGGGCCGACCGTACCCCAGTTCGCCAGCGCGTGCTGGAGATCATTCGCATGGTCGTCGACCTCGCCCATCAGGGTCTGGCCGATATCGAGGGTCAGCAGCGCTACATCAGCGGTGAGGAACGCAAGCCCATCCGAATCCGCATGCGAGTTCCGACCCCAGGCGGTGACGTTCATTCGAAAGGCTTTGAGCCGGCTCAGGAGGCGGCGAAGACGGCACTCGTGCGGCATGGAGGCGATGCCGATGGGCGCGATCATCTCGGACCAGGTCTCGATGTCGGCGTAGAGCCGTTCAGAAGAGACGTTCAGGTTCTTGGCGATGTCGGCCATCATGCCGCGCACCTTCTTCTGCCCGGCCGGAGATGTTAGCTCGGACACGGACAGCTTCACGTCCGTCGCAGCGAGATTCTTCACCACCGAGTTGACCAGGTAGTAGTTGGTCAGCAGGCGCTCGTTGTCTTCCTGCTCTATGGCTTTCTCGGCGGCCTCGATACCGTCCGGGCCGGACAAGCCGGTAAGCGCGATCTCGTGCGCGCAGCGCCGCATCGCCAGCGGGGTGGCGGCCTTCCTGTTTTCGATCATGTCGTGGAACGCGCGATCGTGGACGGTCATGCGGAACACGTCCGTCACGCCGGACCAGCCGATGATGTAGACGCCGCTACCGCCGGAAAGGCCCGGAACGATCACTTCCAACCCTCCGTTGCCGTCGGCCCGGGCCCGGGCGAAGGAGAGCATCGGCGTCGTGAAGGGCACCACGACACCGCGTTCCTCGAATGTCGCCGGCCAGTACCTGGTATTGAGGTGCCCGCCCGACTCATCGTCGCCGCTCGCGGGTGTGCTCTGCGGTTGCGTCATCGTGTCGTGGATCCTGATCTAGGATCGGGTGTGTACAGTCCGACCTTGGCGGAAAACCGTTTTCGTTGCATCAACTATCATGCGTAGCAGCATTTCGCGGCGCGGGAACGCCCGCCAGCATGCGGAACCGCTGCAGGTACAGCGCTTTCGCGTCGTCGGGAGCCACCGGATCGATGGCGATTGGCTGTTTGACCCGTGGCGGGCCGAAGATTTTTCGCGCCTCCGCGGTATCGAAGCCGGCGATCTGGGTCGCTTCGAAATAGGCGGCGATCCGATCGGCCCGTTTGATCAGCTTCGTCACCGTCGCCGGCAACTCGGGCGGCAGGCCGAAGCGGATGTGGATAGCCGACTCCAGTCGCTTGTCGACGGTTTTGTAGTCGGGGCCGATGATCGCCTTGAACGGGGTGATCATGTCGCCGATTACGTATTCCGGGCCGTCATGCAACAGGGCGGCGAGCCGCCATTTGCGCGCGAGGGTCCCGTCGATGCCGGTGGCGATCCTCTCGACCAGGACGGAGTGCTGCGCGACCGAGTAGGCCCAGGCTCCCGACGTCTGGCCGTTCCAGCGTGCGACCCTGGACAGGCCGTGGGCGATATCCTCGATCTCGACGTCGAATGGCGAGGGGTCGAGCAGGTCGAGACGCCGGCCGCTCAGCATGCGTTGCCAGGCCCGGGGCGGCTCGTCGGAACGGGTTCGGCTCATGACGTGTCGGAACTCCGAGAGACAGGTGGGGTAGGGGTCAGCGCCGGGCCGACCGCCTGCCGATCATCGCAACAGCGCATAGCATCAAAAGCGGTCCGACGGCGATCAGCGCGCGTGTTGCAAGGGCGATGTTGAACTCGGTCACATACTGGACCTCGAACAGGTCCTCGCAGCGCTCCCGTGCGTCCCGCTCCGAGTAGCGCCCGGCACATCCGCGCCGGCCGGTGTCGCGTTTGTGCTCGATTTCGGCGCGTGTGGCGTCCCAGGCCCGATAGGAGACGAGCGTGACCCCTCCGGCCCACAGGACGGAGAGCGACAACAGCACGGAGAAACCAACGACGACGAGGGGCCGGTTCATCGCTTTCCCCTAGCCATTGTGGAGGCGTCCGGCAAGGGGACGGAAAGGGGCGCCTCTTGACCGTGGTCGAGGGTGCGCGCACTTTCGTCGTCCAGCCAACTGTCTGTCGACACCTCAATGACCGCCGCTACGCAGACCGTCGAGGATCCCGCCGGATCGTTCCGCGATGACATCAAGGTCATCTCGCTGATCGGCACCGCCCATTTCTTCAGCCATTTCTACATTCTGCTGCTTGCGCCGCTGTTTCCGATCCTCAAGGACGCGTTCGGGGTCAGTTACGTGCAACTCGGGCTGATTCTGACGGTTGCCAACGCCGCGACCGGCATCAGTCAGATACCGTTCGGTTACCTGGTCGACAAAGTCGGCGCGAAATGGATCCTGATCGGCGGGCTGGCGGCCCACGGGCTCGCATTCGTGTTGATCGGCGTCACCGGATCGTACTGGGCGATGCTGGCCTGCATGGTATTGGCTGGCGCGGCGAACGGCGTCTACCACCCGGCGGACTACGCTATCCTGTCGGCGTCCGTGTCGGAGAAGCGGATGGGACGCGGGTTTTCGCTCCACACCTTCACTGGCTTCGCCGGTTTCGCCGCAGTTCCGATGACAATTGTCTGGCTCGCCCAGGAGTTCGGCTGGCAGACCGGCGTCACGATCTGCGGCGCGGCGGGCATGATCGCCGCCCTAGCCCTGGTAGTCTTCGGGCGGTCGCTGAAACACAAGCCTGGCTCCGACAAGCGGGCGAAGAAGGATGCCGGCGCCGCCGACCAGCCGGCGGCCGCGGGCGCCGGCTCGATCATGCTGAACCCGGCGATCCTGATGTGCCTGCTTTTTTTCCTGTTGCTGGCGCTCAGCTCAGGCGGAATCAACAACTTCCTGGTCTCCGCCCTCAACCGGGTTCACGGAACGCCGATCGATTCGGCGAACCTAGGGCTGACGTTCTATCTCGTCGGCTCGTCGCTCGGGATCCTGCTCGGCGGGGTGATCGCCGACCGGACGACGAACCACAATCGGGTCGCGGCTTGCTGCTTCCTGGCGACGGCTGTCGCGATCATGATTGTCGGAGTGGTGGCGTTGCCGGTGTGGGCGCTCGTCGCGCTGATGGCGCTGCAGGGGCTGACGCACGGAATCATCATGCCGAGCCGCGACATGATCGTGCGGTCGGTGACGCCGACCGGATCCATGGGCAAGGTGTTCGGGTTCGTCTCCACCGGGTTCAGCCTGGGCGGCATCGTGGCCCCGCTGATGTTCGGTTTTCTGCTCGACCGGGGCGAGCCCGCCCTCGTGTTTTACGTGATCGCAGGCTTCATGATCGTGTCGCTCCTCACCGTCTTCTCCGTCGGCGGCAAAAAGACCGCGCAGGCATAGGGCCCCCGACCGGCCTATCCCTGCTTGGCGAGCGTCGCCTCGCGGTGGATGACGTAGAGACCGCTCACGATCACGATGCTACCGCCGGCGATGACCCAATAGTCCGGGAAGTCGCCAAAGATCACGTAGCCCCAGAACGCCGCGAAGATGATCTGAATGTACTGGAACGGCGCGAGGGTCGATGCCGTGGCGACCTTGTAGGCATTGATCATCAGCAGCTGGGAGACCCCGCCGATCGCACCCATGGCCGCCATCCAGCCGACTTGCACGAGGGTCGGGGTCTGCCAGAAGAACGGCAGCAGCACGGAGGTGCCGATCGTTCCCATTAGAGCAGCGTAGAACAGAATGGATAGGGTTTCCTCGGTGCGGGTCAGCATCCGCGTCACGATGACGAAAACGGCGAAGATCAACGCCATGAACAGCATGAGCCCGTAGGCCCAGTGAACGTCACCGAAGCCGGGGCGCACGATGACCAGAACGCCCGCCAGACCGATCATCACCGCCGCCCAGCGCCTCGCTCCGACGCGCTCGCCGAGCAGCGGGATCGACAGCGCGACGACGAACAGGGGCGCCACGAAGCTGATCGCCACGGCGTCAGCCAGAGGAATATGGCGGATGGCGGTGAAGAAACTCATGGTGGCGAGCAACAGCAGCACACCGCGCACCAATGTGAGCTTGACGTTGCGGACCCGCAGCAAGGGGACGATCCGCCGGCCGGGGAACAGCATCAGCATGAAGCCGAGATGGAAGGCATACCGTCCCCAGGCGACCATCGCGACCGGCAGTTCCTGGCCCAGATGCTTGGCGATGGTGTCCATCGAGGCGAACAGCATCTCGGCGAGGAGCAGCAGGGTGATGCCCCGCACGGCGTTCTCGGACACGTCCGGCGGGCGCGTCCTGCTGGCGGGGGCGCGATCGGGAGCGGATACGGGTGGTTGAGGGGCGGTCGACATGGGGCGGAAAGTGACATACGCCTGCCCAATTGGGAAAGCAGGATCGCCTCCTCTTCACCCCGAGGACCCGACCGGCTAGAAACGTCGGCTCGGGAATGGGTGCGCGACCACCGGTTTCCCTGGGCAAGGAAAACGACAGATGAGCCTTTACGACAGCGAGCGGCGCTACCGGCGTCGGGTGTGGGGCGGTGTGATCCGCTTCGTCATCTTTGTCGGAGTCGTTGTTGCGGCCGCGATGACTGCCTACGAGTTCGGGGCCGAGGACATCCAAGGCGAGCGCCGTCTGTACCAGGCACAGCTCGCGGAGTTCGAGCGGGCGCGGGGCGCCGCCGAACAGGAGGCGGCGGACCTGCGCGTCGAGGTCGAGAAGGCGCGACTGGCAGTGCGGGAATGGGAGCGTCGCTATGAAACCGACGTGCCGACCGGGACCCGGCTGGAACTGCTCGACCTGGTGACCGAACGTCTGGCGGCCGGTGTAGACCCGGAGCGTCTCGCCTTCCTGATCAAGGCGGCCGAGGACAAGCGCGAGTGCGAGGAGATCGAGACGAAACGGTTCCTCGTTCGAACACCACTCTATGACGGGGCCAATACCGCCGTGACGTTCGCCAACGATGCCGTCGCGGTAACCGGAAGCGGCGAATCCGAAACCACAGACGCCGGCCTGCCACAGGCTTGGTACGATCCGCAAAAGCCTGTACGCCTCGTCTTTACCCGTATCGATGGACAGCAGACGCTGATTTCCGGGATCCTGCCGCTGCAGCAGTCCGTCGTCCACGACGGGGTCGAGCATCATTTCATGGTCAAACCTGGCGCCCGTGGCTTCGCACAGGTAGCGGCCGAACGCTGCGCCTACCCGTGAGCGCGCCATGCGTCTGAGGCTCCGATGACCGGGGCGCCGTCCCTTAAGGACGGCATCTTGTCGCCGGGCCAGGTGCGATGGAGCCTTCTGGCGCACTATGCCTCGTCGATGTCGATCGGTTTGGCTGTCGGCGGTTTCGTTCCTCTCATCGCGGTGACGCTCGAGGCCCGCCAGGTCGATACGGTCCTCATCGGTATCAATTCCGCCATGACGTCTCTCGGCGTGCTGGTCGTCGCGCCGTTCGCCACGGCGATTGTGCGCCGCCTCGGGGCCAGTCCGGCGATGGTAGCCGGTCTCCTCGTGACGGCGGCCTCGGCGCTGGCCATGGCCTTCCTGGACAGTCTCTGGATCTGGATGGTGCTGCGCTTCCTGATCGGCGCCGGCGTGGCGATCCATTGGGTCGTCAGCGAGACCTGGATGAACGCAATCGTCAGTGAGCGGCGGCGCGGGCTTGTGATGTCGATATACATCACCTCGATCGCGTCCGGGTTCGCGCTCGGACCGATCATCCTGACGCTGGTGGGAACCGACGGGGCGCTGCCCTTCCTGGTAATCGCCGGGGTGACGGCCCTGACAGCTCTGCCGATGGCCCTGATCCGCAAACTGGCGCCGTCTCTGGCGTTGGAAACCAGGGGAAGCGTCGTTCGTCTGGCCCGCGAGGCACCGACGATCTTCGCGGCGGTGCTTACCGTCGGCCTTGTGGATGCGGCATTCTTCACCTTTCTGCCGATCTACGGCTTGCGGGTCGGTATGCCCTCCGAAACCGCGATCACCCTTTTGACGGCGGTGTTCGCCGGCAATGTTGCCCTGCAGATCCCCATCGGCTGGATCGCCGACCGGGTAAACCGACGGACCATGCTTCTGGTTCTCGGTACGATCTGCATCATCTGTCCCGGTCTGGCGGCGGCACTCCTGAGCGCCGATCCTCTTGCGGCCTATCCGGTTCTGTTCGTGTGGGGCGGCTGCAGTTTCGGTCTCTACACGGTAGGGGTAACCATGCTCGGAGAGCGCTACCGCGGCGGTGAACTGGTGGCTGCCAACGCTGCCTTCGTCATGACCTTCGAACTCGCGAACCTGGTCGGCCCGCCGATGTCCGGATGGGCGATCGAGGCGTGGGTGCCCATGGGCCTCATGGTCTACATGGCGATGATCGCGGTTGTCTTCGTCGGCGTCTCCCTGATCCGAGGCTGGATGCGGGCACGGGACCCGGCGCCGTCATAGCAGAGGAGAGACGGGAGCGCGTTCGGCTTCGGTATGCTGACGAGTGGCGAGGGTCAGGGAAGCGGGCCCCGAGCGTCGCAGAACTGGCCGTTGGCCTTGATCGGCGCGCAGAACTGCCGTGCCGCGTCCCGGCTCGGGAAGCCAGCCGCCATCAGTCGGACAAAGGTCCCGCGTCCGTTGCCCGGATCGAACTCGCTGGTAACCATTCGCTTGTCTCTAAGCGCCGGGAACCGCCCCTGCAGCACCTTCCAGCCGTTCTGAGCGCCGCGCTGGGAACGATAGGAGGCCAGATGGACCGCCCAGGGACCACCGCCGCCGCTCGCCGCGGTCGGCGCCGGCTGTGCGGTGCTGGCAGCCGTCGCCTGGCCGGGTTCCATGCCTGCGACCTTTTCCAGCCGCGACACCACGTCTTCCAGCCGGGTGATCAGCGTATCCGTCCGCTGTTCGTCGTCGCCCATCATCATTCCGGGCTTTTCTTCCGCTTCCATAATCGGCTTGGCTTCGTCGCCCATGACAGCGACCGGCGGAACCATCGGGCCCTGCGTGGTGGGGCCATCGATCGGGTTTGGAACGGCAGCCACCGTGGCGGGCAGATCGCGGGTACGATCATTGGCCAGGGTCACCGACAGCAACTCTTTGCGGGACGTGCCGGTGCCGAAGTCTCGAACCCTGAGCACATAGTTCTGCACGACCGGCGAATAAAAATAGGTGTCGAGAAAGTCCTTGCGCTGGCAGTCGATCCGGAAGGTCGTGTACGTGCCGGCCGGGACCTCGACCTCCTCCTGGTTCGATACGACGCAGCGGTGTTCCTCCTGCCAGCCGGCCGGCGCGTTCTCGGCTGAGCCGCGCACGGAGTAGGCGATCACGTTTCCTTCCTGGAGGGGGAAGAGCTGTTCGGGCGAGCCTATGATGGTTTGCTGACCGCGACCGAGTTCTGGGTGCGAGGACCACCGGAGCTGTGGCGTCACAACGGCTGTGTCCTTCGTCCAGATCAGGCCGCTATCGTTCGTCCATACCACCCTGTCGGGCGCCACGGAGACCACCTGCTCGCGGGTCGGCTGACCATTTTCCGAATAGACGAACGTATCGCCGGCAGCATAGATCGGTGCGGGCGCGGGCGGCAGCCGATCTTCCGGAGCGGACCCTGCGGGCCCGAATCCAACCATGTCGCCGATGCTGCCAATCGAGGAGCAGCCGGTCAGCAGGACTGTCGCGAAGGCCATGTAGAGAAGCGGTTGGCGCTGCGCCATGCGGATCGGCCTCTCGCCACGAGGGGAATGGAGAATCACCCAGAATCATCAATATTTTGCGGTTGGTGTCAAGAAAACCGCAAGACTCGCCTTTCGCGACTTGAGCCCGTGTCGCCCGCGCGATTGCGGGAACTTGGTGGATTGACCGAGTCGCCGACGCCCGCCAAGCTTCCGGGCACTCTCAATCCCCGTTCCCTCAGCGAAGGAGGCCCCGATGGCCCTTGCTTACGAGGCAGAAGTTCCGTCCGTGCGCGATCAGGTCAGCGAGGAAGAGTGGCGGATCCGGGTCGATCTGGCCTGCCTGTACCGTCTCGTCGCGCACTACCGCTGGACCGACTCGATCTACACGCACCTCTCGGCCCGCATACCCGGGCCGGACCATCACTTCCTACTGAATCCGTACGGCCTCATGTTCGAGGAGGTGACGGCGTCGTCGCTGGTGAAGATCGATACCGAAGGCAAGGTGGTGATGGACTCGCCCTTCGAGGTGAACGAGGCCGGCTTTACCATCCATTCGGCCGTTCATATGGCGCGCCCGGAGGTGATGTGCGTGGCCCATACCCACACCCGGGCCGGCATGGCGGTCTCGGCGCAGAAGGAGGGACTGCTGCCGCTTACCCAGAACGCGCTGATGTTCTACGGCGACCACCTCGCCTATCACGAATACGAGGGGATCGCCTTCGACCTGGACGAACGCGAGCGGCTTCAGGCCGATCTTGGCGACCGATACGCGATGATCCTGCGCAACCACGGTCTCCTGGCCTGTGGGCGCACGATCGGCGAGGCGTTCGAGATCCTGCAGAATCTCGAACACGCCTGCGTCGCCCAGCTCGCCGCCCAGACCGGCAAGGATCTGATCCTGCCATCCGAGGAGGTCTGCCAGCATACCGCCGACCAGTTCTGGGGTGACGGGTCGAAGCCCTTCGGCGAGCGCGCCTGGCCGGCGATGCGGCGCATGATGGATCGCTACAGCCCAGGATACGATGCTTGACCAAGGGCGCCTGACCGGGGCGCCTTGATCCAAGTGGCTCGACCCGGGGCGACCGACCCTGGGTGCGAGCCGCGAGAGACCGATATCGGCCCTGTCTGCCCGACAGGGCCGATCCATGAGACGAGAGACCCTATCCACGGAGATACGAACATGGCGCGGGTGGCCGCTGATACCGTCCTGACGGGCGGGAAGGTCTTTCTCGGTCCAGGACTCGGGTTCGCCGAGGCGGTGGCGATCTGGCAAGGGCGTGTCCTCGCGACCGGTAAAGCCTCCGAGATCGCTGAGCTGACGGGCCCGGATACGCGGAAGATTGATCTTGCCGGACGACTTGCCGTCCCGGGGCTGAACGACGCGCACCAGCACATGATGGCCGTCGGTCTGGGCACTCTGGAAGTGAATCTCAAGGGCGAGGACATCACCTCGATCGCTGACATCCTGGCGGCGATCAAGGCGCGGGCCGACACGGTGGCACCGGGCGACTGGATCATGGGACGCGGCTACGACCACTTCAATCTGGCCGAGAAGCGCCATCCGCTCCGCGAAGAGTTGGATTTGGTGGCGCCGGACAATCCCGTCTACATCAAGCGCACTTGCGGCCATATGGGCGTGGCGAATTCCAAGGCGATGGAGATGGCGGAGATCCGGGAGGGTATCGCCAATCCCGCGGGCGGCAACGTCGAGGCGCAGAACGGCAAACTGACGGGTCTGCTGCAGGAGACCGCCCAGCAGCTTGTCTACCGCGCGTTCCCGAAAGCCGGCATGGAGGATTTCGTCAACGGCATCGAGGCCGGTGCGAAGCTCAACCTGTCCTATGGTTTCACGTCCTGCACCGATCCGGGGGTCGGCCTGCGCGAAGGGTATCGGGACTGGCAGGCCTACCTGTTCGCGCGTCGCCAAGGCCGTCTGCCCCAGCGCATGTATCTGATGCCGCTCGCGGGAACGACCGGTTGGCCGGACCGCGTCCTCGACATGGATTTCATGACCGGAGACGGCGACGAGTGGATGCGCACCGGTCCGATGAAGCTGTTCGCCGACGGATCGGCCGGCGGCAAGACGGCGGCAATGTCATCGCCCTACGCCGACGATTCCGAGAATTTCGGGATCTTCATTTACGGCGACGAAGAGATCCACGGCTATATCGCCGACTATCACGCCCGAGGCTTCCAGATCGCCACCCACGCGATCGGCGACGCGGCGATCGAGCAGGTGCTTACCGGCTACGAGAAAGCGATCGGCAATCAGATCCGCTCCGACCGGCGCCATCGGATCGAGCATTGCGGCTTCCTGACGAAGGACCAGATCGCCCGCATGGCCAGGGCCGGCGTGCTGCCGGCGCCCCAGTCGATCTTTCTTTACGAGTTCGGCGATCTTTACATCGACGCCCTCGGTTCCGAGCGCCCGGCGGCGAGCTATCCGATGCGGAGCTGGATCGACGCCGGGCTGCATCCCTCGGCCAGTTCCGACGGCCCGGTCTCGCAGACCAACCCGTTCCGCAACATCTACAACATGGTCACCCGCAAGACCTCGCGGGGCACGCTGATCGGACCGCAAGAGGCGATCACGCTGGAGGAGGCGATCGGTGCCTACACGGTGAACAGCGCCTACGGTTCCTTCGAGGAGAACATCAAAGGCACGCTGGAAGTCGGCAAGCTCGGTGACGTCGCGGTCTTCGATACCGACCTCTTCGCGACGGAGCCCGACGCCTGGATCGATGCGCAGTGCGATCTGACGGTGCTCGGCGGGGAGATCGCGTACGACCGGCAGTCCGAGGCGGCCTAGGCCAAGCCGGCGCGCCCTCTTGCGACGACGTCGCCCGGACACCCGTCACCCCGGCGCAAGCCGGGATGACGGTACGGTAAATTGTGCCCGCTATGCCCGCAAACGACGCACCACCGCCCAGGCTGGGGGCATCACGGCGACGGCGAGGGCGGTCTTCAGCAGCGTAGCGGCCCAGAACGGAGCGACGCCGAACGCGAACGCCTTCTCGGCGCCGATCAGGATCGCCAGCCAGATGAATCCGAATCCGAACACCGCCGCGTGACCGAGACCGGCGGCGACGATCGTCTTGAGCCAGGATCGGTCCCAACCCCGCTCGGCCAGCGCGCCGCAGAGCCAGGCGCCGGCAACGAAGCCCGCGAGATATCCGCCGGTCGGTCCGGCCATGTAGGCGAGGCCGAGGCCCTTTTCCGGCTAGCCCGCGAAGACCGGCAACCCGAGCGCGCCCTGGCCCAGGTAGAGCATCACGGTGGCGGCGCCAAGCCGGGGACCGAGCGCCATGCCCAGAACCATGATGACGAGTGTCTGCATGGTCATCGGCACGGGATAGAACGCGATTTGCGTCTTGGCCGAGACGGTCAGGAGCAGCGAGCCGGCGATTGCGATACCGGCATTCCGCAGCATCCGGCGCGTGCGGTCGTCCGTTGGCAGGGTCGTGTCGAGGAGAGTCGGGTAGGCTGTCATGCCAGGAGTCCGTTGGCAGGTTAATAGGGCCGCGGACCCTGTTTGACGCAGCCGCGGCTGTCAACGGCGACGCGATGTCATCGCCTGGCCGGATACATCATGGGAGCGGTCGGTCGGTTCGCGAGCAGCAGCTCGTGAACCTCGTGCAGGGTCCGGGCGACATGAATGCATTTGTCGTGCATCTCCTCGGTCGGATCCAGCAGGTCCGGCACCATGATCGTCATCATCCCGGCGGCGTGGGCCGACCGGACGCCGTTGTGGGAATCCTCGAGTGCCAGGCAATCGGCCGGGTCCAGTCCCAGTCTGTTCGCGGCGACAAGGTAAGGGTCCGGCGCCGGCTTCGAGCGGGGATAGTCGCCCTTCGCGACAATGGTGTCGAAGCGGTCGACAAGTCCGCTCGGGCCGAGGTGGTGGTCGACGGCCTGGCGGGGGGAAGACGTCGCGATGGCCCGCGGCACGCCGAGCCCGTCCAGGTGGTCAAGCAGTTCGACCACGCCCGCCTTGAGCAGAGTCTCCAGATCGACGGTCTCGTGGAAGCGTTCCCAACAGGCGGCGTAGAGACCCTTCGCGTCGAAATCCGGGCCGAAATGATCGAGCAGCGTCGCGACACTCTCGTCGTTTGGAACGCCGATGATCCGCTGGAAGAGGGAAAGCGGCAGGTCATGGCCCCACGCGGCGGCGGTGGCGATGAGCGAATCGCGGAAGTATGTCTCCGTGTCGACCAAAAGGCCGTCCATGTCGAACACGACGCCGCAGATTGAGCGATGAAAAACCATCGCCCCCAGTACCTGAAAACGGGGTATCGGAGAAGCGCTCCATATCCGTCCGGCGCCCACCGTCGACCGCTGCTCCCGGTTTGACGCGGCCGATGCGGGCGACCACACTCCGGAGGTGCCGCGACATCACGTCGGCATCCGCAATCAACACTGGGGACGAAGATGAGCCGCACGACGGTGATCAAGAATGCTGACTGGGTAATCGGCTGGGATCCGGAAGGCGGTTCTGAGGGGACCGGCGGGCACGTCTATCTTAGGAACGCCGATGTCGCCTTTCGCGACCACGAACTGATCCATGTCGGCAAGAGCTTCGCCGGAGAGGCGGACGTGACCCTGGATGGATCGGGCAGGATGATCGTTCCCGGTTTCATCAACGTCCACAGCCACCCGGCCTCCGAGCCCGGGAACAAAGGCCTGAACGAGGAACTGGGCTCCCCCAAACTCGGCCAGTCCTCGCTCTATGAATACATGCCGGTGTTCCGCATGCTGCCCGAAGGCGCCAGCCCGGCCATGCGTTTCGCCATCCACGAGATGCTGAAGAGCGGCGTCACCACCTATTGCGACCTCTCCATGGCCCGCGACGGCTGGGTCGAGGACGTGGCGTCGACCGGCATCCGCGGCGTGCTCTGCCCGATGTACCGCTCCGCCGCCTGGACCACCAAGGACGGCCATTCCGTCGTGTACGACTGGGACGAGGCGGCCGGCGAGCGGGCGATGGAGCGGGCCATCGCCACCATCGACGAGGCCGACTCGCACCCGTCGGGCCGCATGTCCGGCATGATGGGGCCGTCCCAGATCGACACCTGCACCGCCGAGCTGATCCAGGCCTCCCACAAGGAGGCGATGGATCGCGGCATCGCCATGCACATCCACGCGGCCCAGAGCGTGGTCGAGTTCAACGAGATGACCCGGCGCCACGGCATGACGCCGATCGAGTGGCTGGATGATCTCGGCGTGCTCACCGACGGAACGATCGTCGCGCACGGCATCTTCCTGAACGACCATCCCTGGCTGCATTGGCCCCAGGCGAACGATTTCGGCCGGCTGGTCGCGTCCGGCGCCGGCGTCGCCCACTGTCCGAACGTGTTCTGGCGGCGGGGCATCGCGCTCAACCATGTCGGCCGCTACATGGACGCCGGCATCCCGCTCGGCCTCGGCACGGACACTTTCCCCCACAACTTCATCCACGAGATGGAGGTGGCGATGATCGCCGGGCGCCTGATGGCGGGAGACTTCAAAAATGCCACGACCGAGCAGATCTTCCATGCCGCCACCGCCGGAGCGGCGGCGCTGATCGGCCGCGACGACATCGGCCGCCTGGAGCCCGGCTGCAAGGCCGACTTCACGGTGGTCGATTGCGGCCATCCCTACATGCAGCCGCTGCGCGACCCGATCCGCAGCCTGATCTATTCCGCCGGCGACCGCGCGGTGGAGGACGTTTGGGTGCATGGGGAAAAGGTGGTCTCGAAGGGCGAGGTCGCGCGGATCGACGTCGTCGACGCCGCGGCCAAGCTGAACGAGTTCCAGGAGATCACCATCTCCGGCGTGCGTCAGCGCGACTGGGCCGGGCGGGATATCGACACCATGACCCCGAGGGTCTTCGAAACGCGGGAGTAGCATCGGCATGGGATCAACACCGAGCCGTTTGGGCGTCTCACCCGCTGTCAAACCTGGGTGAGAGCGGCGCGAGGCGGTTGTAACCGGATGTCCGCGGGGCTCATTTCTTCAGGACGTCGACCCGATCGACGGACGCAATGAGGGATCAGATCGAGCCATGGCCGACACCGACACGCTTCGCAGCCCGACCGTTCCGCCGCTGAACGCCGCCACTCTGGGGGTCATGTTCGTCGCCGGCGCGGCGGCCACTGTCGCCTTCGACTTCTGGGGGCAGATCGTCAGTCCCGGCATCGGCTGGGCGAACCTGTCGCCCCATGGACTGGCGAAGAGCCTCCTGGGGACCTTCGGGCTGCCGAACAACGACTTCGCTGGTTACTTCGTGCATTTCTACCTGGTCGGCCTGTTCGGCTATCCGATCGGATGGCTGTTCATCTTCAAACCCATCTGGGAGAGAATCTTCGGCGGACTTGGCGGATGGTTCGTCCCGGCTGCGGTTTATGGTTTCGGACTCTGGATCTTCGCGATCGGGGGAATCACCGCAATCGCGGGGCTGCCGTTCTTCCTGAACTTCACCGGCATCACCTGGGTGGCGCTGGTCGGACACGTTCTCTACGGCATCGTCCTCGTCCTCGCGCTCCGGATGGTGTCCCGGGGCTGAGACCCGGTTCGCTAGCGCGCCGGCTTCACCCCATTCCGACACCGGGGGTCGCGCTCGCACCATGCCGACGTTAAAAGGCGCGCTATGCGGTCGGAAGGATCGCGGAGCAGGCATGGGGTGAGCGATGAAGATCGAAGCGAAGGACATCGTCGACGGGATCAAGGCGGAGGTCTCGGCCGCCGTCGAAGCGTACAAGGCCGGCGATGTCGAACCGAAGATCAGAGTCATCGTTGCCACCGATGACGCGGCCGTTTTGTCCTACGTCCGCTCGAAAGTGAAGCAGGCCGGGACTCTCGGCATCGCCATGGAGGTGGTGGAGTTCGGCCCTGAGCGCGATCAGGCGGCGTTCGAGGATCTGATCCGCCAATCGAACGCGGATTCCGCTATTCATGGCGTCATGATCGAATTGCCCGTGCGCGACGGCTTGGACCACGACCGGGTGCTGTCGATCTTGGATCCCAAGAAGGATGTCGACGGGCTGACCACCCTTAACCAGGGCTTGATCCAGCAGGGCCGCGAAGAAGAGGCGATCTGCCCGGCGACGCCGCAGGCGTGCATCCGTCTGGCCGAGACCGTCGGTGCGCTGGTCGGCGAGCGGGTCGCGGTGGTCGGACGCGGTCCGACCGTGGGTAGGCCGCTGGCGGCGATGCTGATCAATCGCAGCGCCACCGTCACGGTCGCCCACAGCCGAACGAAGGATCTTGCGGCGACGATCGCGCCTTGCCGTTTCGTTTTCGCCGCGACCGGCCGGCCGGGATTGTTGAATGCGGAGAATGTTTCTGCCGGACACGTGATCCTGGACGCCGGGATCGCCTATGAGGACGACAAGTTGGTCGGCGACTTCGACGCCGAAGCAGCCGATGCGGTCGCCGCGTACACCCCCGTACCGGGTGGCGTTGGCCGGGTGACCTCCGCACTCATTTTTGCCAACCTTTTGAAATGCATGACGCTGCAGGGACATACCCGATGAGCGACGCGACCTTCGAGCAGTCCATCGGCGATTTTCTCGACGCCATCGCCAGTGACGCGCCCGTGCCGGGGGGCGGATCGGTCAGCGCCTATACCGCCGCTGCCGGCATGGGCCTGGTGGTCATGGCCCTTGAAGTTTCGGTCAAGAAGGCCGACGACGCTGCGCCCTTTGCCGATTTCATCGCCCGGGGCCGCACGGTGATCGCCGAGTTGAAGACCGGCCTGGTGGCGGATATCGAGTGCTTCTCGACGTACATGGCGACGTTGAAGCTGCCCAAGGGCACAGACGAGGAGGTCGCCAAGCGCAAGGCGGCGATGGGCGCGGCGGCGTTGACCTCGACCGCCGTGCCGGTGGCTGCGGCGGCCCATTGCGTTGAAGGGCTGCGGATTGCGGTTGCGGCCCGGGCGATCTGCCGGCCGACGATCATGAGCGATGTCTATGCCGGCGCGAACCTGCTTGAAGCGTCCTGTCGGTCGATTCTACTGAACGTCGACGCGAATCTCGGGTCGATCCCATCGCAGGCCGATCGAGACCGCTACGCCGAGGCGAAGGCGGAACTGCTGCGGGAGGCTGAAATCCTTCTGGTCCAGGCGACAGATTGACCCTTCAACGGTCTTGTCGTGCCGCGACCCGGCCCCTGTGCGGACGGAGAGTCCCGTGCTTAACTTCCGTCAATGATCCACTGACACATTCGGGAGCACACAGGTGAGCGAGTACGACGTCATCATCAAAGGCGGCACGGTGGTCAACGCGGGCGACACGCAGAAGGCCGATGTGGGGGTGAAGGACGGCCGTATCGTCGCCCTTGCCGAGAATCTGACGGGATCCGCCGCCCGTACCATCGATGCCGGCGGTCGCTATGTTATGCCCGGTGGTGTCGACAGCCATTGCCACATTCAGCAACCTTCCTCGGGCGGCGGCCAGAACGCCGAGACTTGGGAGAGCGGGACGCGCTCCGCCGCTTGCGGCGGCACAACCACGGTCATCGCCTTCGCTGCCCAGGAGAAGGGCAAGGGCGTCAAGCACATGGTCGCCGACTACCACGAGAAGGCGAAGCAGGCCTGCATCGACTACAGCTTCCACATCATCCTCAACGACCCGTCCGACGGGGTGATGGAGAACGAGATCCCGGAGCTGATCGAGGCGGGCCACCGCTCGCTCAAGCTGTTCATGACCTACCCGAAGAACCGGGTGGACGATAAGCAGATCCTGAAGATCTTCGAGACCGCGCGGAAGCATCAGGCGCTGGTGTGCGTCCATGCCGAGAACCACGACGCGATCATGTACATGACCGAAAAGCTGGTCGGGAACGGTTTCGGCAATACCAAGTACCACGCGTGGTGCAAACCGCCGCTGGTCGAGCGCGAGGCGTGCCAGCGCGTGATCATGCTGTCCGAGCTGATGGACCTGCCGATCCAGATCTTCCACGTCACCTGCGAGGAGGCGGCCGAGGAGATCCGGCGGGCCCAGGCGCGCGGCGTGAAGGTCTTCGCCGAGACCTGCCCCCAGTATTTCGTCCTGACCGCCGAAGACCTGGACGGCGACCAGCGCCAGGGTGCGCGGGTGCTTTGCTCTCCCGCGCCGCGCTCGGTGGCGGACCAGCAGGCGCTGTGGAACCACGTCCGAATTGGCACCATCGGAAACGTCACCTCGGACCATGCGCCGTACAACATCGACGCGCCGGACGGTAAGTTCTGGGCCGGTGACAACGCGCCGTTCAGTCAGATCGCCAATGGCGTTCCGGGCCTGGAGACGCGCATGCCGATCACCTTCTCGGAAGGTGTTGCGAAGGGCCGGATCGACCTCCAGACCTTCGTCGCATTGACCTCGACCAACGCGGCCAAGCTGTTCGGCCTGTATCCGCAGAAGGGCCGCATCGGCATCGGCGCGGACGCGGATATCGTCATCTGGGACGCCGAGAAGAAGGTGACCGTCACCCAGGACATGCTGCACCACGAGACCGACTACACGCCCTACGAGGGCATGGACGTGACCGGCTGGCCGGCTGTGACCCTGTCCCGCGGCAAGGTGGTCTGGGACAACGGCGAGGTCGGCTGCGAGGCCGGCTGGGGCAAGTTCCTCGCCCGCGCGCCCTACGACTACATCAAGCCGTCGGGCAAGTTCCCGACCCCGTTCAACCCGATCACCGGCACGATCGAGGGCTGAGCGTGGACGCCGCGTCCTACCGGCTGTCGGAGACCCTGGCGAAGCGGGCCATGCGCTCGCTTCGCCAGACCGGCATTCATGCGCCGGAGTATTTCGAGACGACCGGCTTCCTGACCCGCGTGGACTCGATGGAGGATCTGATCGTCCTCCTCGACGTCATGCACAACAACCGCTTCGACGACTTCGTCGCTGAATTGGGCGGCCTAACCGACGCCGACATGGCGACGCTGCTCGACGCCTTCGCCGACTACGCCCGCTTCTTCCTGACCCAGTTCCCCTCGTCGGAGATTCCGATTCCGCTGTCGGGCATGTTGTCGCAATACGCGATCGCCCAGAAACTGAAAGGCATTCCCGACCGCAAGACGGTGCTCGAGATCGGCCCCGGCAGCGGCCTGTTGTCCTTCTTCCTCGCCAAGGATCCGGCGATCGACCGCTACGACCACGTTGAGGCGACGGAGAGCTTCTATCTGCTCCAGAGCCTCGTGAACCGCCACGTCTACGGCCATCGTTTCATCGACCACGCCCAGCTCGATACGAGAGCGGCCGGTCTGGGCGGCATCGATTTCGAGACGATGCGAGAGAAGCAGAAGGAGATCCTGCCGAACTACGAGGCGCCGTCGTCCCTTACCGTCGAGCGCACACCACGCTCGGAACATTTTCCCTGGTGGCGCCTGGAGGACGTGGCCGCGCGCCGCTATGACGTGGTGACCTCGAACGCCAACCTGACGGAGTTCAACGAGACGGCGCTGCGCTACTACGCCAGCCTCTTCGCCACGGTGCTTAAGCCGACAGGGGTGTTCCTGGCCCAATGCCCGGGTGGGGGTAGAACCAGTGGCGACACGGCGTTGAAGGCGCTGATGGATGTGGGCCTGCGCCCGCTGTCGATCGTCGCCCGCTACATCGGCCGCAATCCGAAACACCCAGCGGCTCTGCCCGAAGGCAAGCAGATGACGACGGCGAACCTCGTCTTCCTGCCGCCTGGACACCCGGCCTACGAGCGTACGGCTCAACCGGGAGCGAGCCTGCCCATTATCGACGTCTCAGACCCGCTGAGCCGATCGATCCTCGGTTTCGACTGGGAGAAGGGACCGATCCGGAGCCGCGACGAGGTGCTGTCGGCCATCGGCGAGCGGCTTGCCGCTGTCGCCTGACGACCGCTTCGCGCGGTGCGGAAGGGTTCTTCACGTCGCCCGGCGGTCCCCTTAGACTACGCCTCTATCTTCCAACCATCTTTCGAGGACTCACCCGCAATGAGCCGGATCATCAACATTGCCGCCGCCCAAATGGGCCCGATCGCCCCCGACGAAAGCCGGGTGAGTGCGGTGAACCGGATGCTCGACCTGCTGAAGCAGGCGAAGGAGCGGGGCGTAAACCTCGTGGTCTTCCCCGAACTGGCGCTGACCACCTTCTTCCCGCGTTACTACGAGGAGGACGTCTCGAAGATGGACATGCACTACGAGCGCGGCGAGATGCCGACGCCGGAGTGCAAGCCGCTATTCGACAAGGCGAAGGAATACGGCATCGGCTTTTATCTCGGCTATGCCGAGTTGACCGAGGACGGCCACCGCTACAACACGGCGATCCTGGTGGACGACACCGGCAAGATCGTCGGCAAGTACCGCAAGGTCCATCTGCCGGGCCATGCCGAGCACGAGCCGCAGCGGCCGTGGCAGCATCTTGAGAAGCGCTACTTCGAGCCCGGCGATCTCGGCTTCCCGGCCTGGCGCACCATGGGCGGCATCATGGGCATGGCGATCTGTAACGACCGCCGGTGGCCGGAGACCTACCGGGTGATGTCCCTGAAGGGCGCCGAGGTGATCATGCTCGGCTACAACACCCCGGACGTGAACACCTCCGCGCCGGAGCCGAACCATTTGCGCATGTTCCACAACCACCTGGTCATGCAGGCGAGCGCCTACCAGAACTCCTGCTTCGTCATCGGCACCGCCAAGGCGGGAATCGAGGACGGCTGCATGCTGATCGGCGGCTCCTGCATCGTTCAGCCGTCGGGCGAGATGGTGGCCCTGGCCTCGTCCCTCGGCGACGAACTGATCACCTATGCCTGCGACCTCGACCTCGCGAAGATGGGCAAGGAGACGGTGTTCAACTACGCCAAGCACCGCCGCATCGAGCATTACGGCATCATCACCGAGCAGACCGGCGTCATCGAGCCGCCGATGGACGAAGCGGCGGAGTAGTCGTCCCGTCTCCATGGCGAGGATAAACGGGGCGCGCTCCTATCGGGCCCGCCCTTCTTCTTTCGGCGACCGTTAGGCCGCCAGGCCCTTCACCGCTTGGCTCGCCACCTTGAGCGGGCGGCGGGTGGCGAGCAGCAGCCTAGCCTCCTCCGCCTTGCCCTGTTTCAGCAGCGCGTTCAGCAGGGCGTACTCCACCAGGTCGCGCTGGGCGCGGCTGCCGCCGATGCGCTCGTGGCTCGACATGGTGCGGGCGAAATGCCGCTCGGCCTCGGCCCAGGTGCCGGCCGCCAGGGCGGCGAACCCCTCGGCGAGCTCGCGCACCAGGTCGGCGGCGGGGCCCTTGGCGTCGGAGACGATCCGGGCGACCGCCTCGCCATTGCCCGCCATGGCGTGGGCCAGGGCCGCGTGAACATCGGCGAAGGCGATGGCCGGATTGGCGAATTTGGCGGCCGCGTAGTCGCTCACCGCCTTCCAGCGCGCCGCCGGTACCTCGACACCCGCCAGGTCGGCGCGGTAGAGCAGGGCGGCGGCGTCGGTGAGCACGTTGACCGGCGGACCCCACGCGCCCGCTCCGCTCTCGGTTCCGGTCTCGGGAGCCACGTCGGCGTCGTAGACCCGCCACATTGTCTCCACGTCGCCCCGTTCCAGCGCCCAGAGCGCGATGTGCCAGGAGATGTGGCAGTGGAGCTGGCCGGCCTTGTCGTAGTCCCGCGCCCAGTCGGTGATGTAGCCGTATCCGGCCTCGGTCTCGCCCGCCTCGTAGTAGACGTGGGAGCGGATATGGGCACCGTGCGCGTTCTCCGGGTTCAGCGCCATCGACCGTTCTATCGTGTCCGTCGCCGGGCCGGTCTGTCCGGCCTCCACCTGGGAGAAGGCGTGCTGGCACAGAAACCACCAGTCCTCGCCGTAGTGCGGCGCAAGGGCCGCGGTGAAGGCGAGTTGCTCGGCCTCGCGCCCGGGTTGGCCGCTGAACCCGATCAGCCCGAAGACGCCGGTGCAGGTCTGAGCGACCAGTGCGTCACGCGGGTGATCCAACAGGTGTGCGCGGATCGCCTTGTACGCCGCCGGTCCCTGACCCGACACCAGCAGGCCGAGGGCGTTGAGATGCGCCGCCTCGCGCTCCGTCACACCGGCTGTCAATTCCTTTGCCTTGGCGGCGGGCCCGGCCACGTCGCGGCCCTGGCCCATCGCCTGTCGAATGCGGGCCAGACCAATCTGGCCGAGAGCAAAGTCCGGATCTGCGGCGACGGCGGCCTCGAGCGCGTCCTCGGCACTCGCCTGGGCGGCCAGGAAACGGTCGATGCCGGCGACATAGGCATCGCGGGCCGTGGTCGACTCGGTCGACAGGGTGTTGCCGTATCGATCTTGCAGCATGCGGAGCCTCGCCGAAAGGAGCATCGAGACATTGTCCCGGTAGCGTTCCCGGAGTTCAAACGGTTAGCGGCCGATCACCGTTTCTTGACCGTCACCGTCATAGCGACGGTCAGCGGCAGAGGCGGTAGCGCCCCAAGTCGAAATGGAAATGGTCGCGGTGGGCGGCGTTGTAGTCGGGACCGAGGACGACCTGGAAGATCTCGCAGGCTCCCCGGCGAATGTCTCGCAGGAACGCGCGTTCGGCGGCGCCTCCCGAACTCCAGTCCCTGAGGACGGAGACGCGGCGGCCGTCCTCCAGGCGGAAGCCGGATATGTCGATCGCGTTTGCGGCTGCATGTTCGCTTGGGCGTCCGGACGTGCCGCCGCCGATCCTTCGACAGGAATAGGTGCCCATGTGGTCGATCCGAACCAGTCTGCTGCCGAGGTGTCTCATGGCCGCTGGGCCCGCGATATCGCGTTCCCAGAGATAGAGCGCCGCGGCCATCGGGCAGGTGAGATGTACCGGACCCGAATAGGGGACGGTTGAGCGCAGGATCTGCACCACGTTGCTGTATCCACAGAAGCTGCCGTTCCGACGGTCGGGAAGGGCCTGCACCCGCAGCGCCGAACCGTTCAGGGCGGCGGCGCACTGGGCGGGTGCTTCCTTCAACGCCACCAGTTGGCGCCATGTCCCGGGGCCGGCCGGGCGTTCCAGGTCGACAGACTGGATCGGTACCGCCTGTTCCCGCACCGGGTGCCGTTCAAGCGCTCCGCAGCCGGCGACGACGAGGGTCAGGAGGGCCAACAGGGGGCGCGCGACGAGTCTCGAGAGCGTGGAAGGCGTGCGCGGTTCGAGCCGTTTTCTTGCGCTGGCGATTGTCCCCACTCCTTGCCGGTCTCCGGTTCGGAGGATAAACGAAAGTGTCGCTTGTCGGCGGTAAATCTGGATGTCCGAGGCGGGATCTGTAAGGTGGCCGCAACGGAAGACTCATAGGCGCCCGGGCGGCAGGTCTCATGAAAAGACGTCTCGATCAGCTTCTCGTCGACCGCGGTCTCGTCGAGTCCCGCACCCGCGCGCAGGCACTCGTCATGGCGGGCAAGGTCTTCTCCGGCGAACGCAAGATGGAGAAGGCCGGCCAGCAGGTCGCCGAGGACATCGCGCTCGAGGTGCGGGGCCAGGACCACCCTTGGGTCTCCCGCGGCGGGCTCAAGCTCGCCCATGCGCTCGAGCATTTCCGCTTTGATCCGTCCGGAGCGGTCGCCATCGATGTCGGCGCGTCGACCGGCGGGTTTACCGACGTGCTTCTGCAAGGCGGGGCGGCAAAGGTCTACGCGGTCGATGTGGGTCACGGGCAACTCGCATGGAAACTGCGCAACGACGAGCGGGTGGTGGTTCTGGAGAAGACCAACGCCCGCCATCTGACGACCGAACACGTACCGCAGGCGGTCGACTTGGTTGTGTGCGACGCCAGCTTCATTTCCCTCAAAACGGTGCTGCCCGCGGCACTCGCCATGGTCAAACCGGGTGGACGCGTGCTGGCGCTGATCAAACCGCAGTTCGAGGCCGGCCGAGCGCAGGTGGGGAAGGGTGGCGTGGTCAGGGACCCAGACGTTCACGCGGCGGTCTGCGACGATGTCCGGACCTGGCTCGAGGGGCTCGGCGGATGGTCGATCGATGGCATCGTTCCGTCGCCGATCACCGGGCCCGAGGGGAATATCGAGTTCCTGATTTCGGCGCGGCGCCTATGATACCCTCCTCGAGATCGGAAAAGTGACGATCCACAGGCGGGAGAGGCGACGATGAGCACGGGCGGCGGAGACCAGCCTCCGGTCGGCACCCAGGCCGGCCCCAGCGCGCCCGAACTAGAAGCTCCCGTGCTCGGCCTCCCGAAGCCTTCGGAGCAGACCGCGGCAGCGCCTGCGCTGGCACGGCTCAACGACATGGTGGTCGCGGCACTCGGGTCCGCTCAGCGTGACTGGGTGCGCGGTCTGAAACTCGCTCGGGGCGATGTCGCGGGGAATGTCGACCTTGCCGACCGGGTCTCCGAGCGGCTCGAGCATGTCGAGGGACGGCGCCAACTCAACATCGAAGCGATCCTGCAACGGGCGTTGCGGATCTTGCCCGACGACATCGCTGACGGCGTGCCTGATCAGGACTGGGCGGCGGCCTTCTTCACCCATGCGGCGGATATCGCCGACCCGGAGTTCTGCCGCCTCTGGGCCCGGCTCCTGGTCCAGGAGGTGAGGCGGCCTGGGGCCGTGCCGCGCAACGCCCTGGCCCGGCTGCCCGCGCTATCGAAGAGCGGGCTAGCGCTGTTTCGACGGTTCGCAGCCTTCGCCGTCAACAACTTCGTCGTCCGCCTCGAACAGTCCTTCTTCGATGGCAAGGACCTGACTGCGGACAATATCCTGCTGCTGGAGGAATACGGGCTTGTCCGGACCAACCGCGACCTGAACCGGGTATTTCAGAGTCAGCGCGAGGACCGGTTCTCCACCGTTCTGCTCTATGCGGATAAGGCGCTGCGAATCACCCACGACCAACCGGACAAGCAACTCGTCCTGTCCTGCTACCGGCTAACCGAATTCGGGACGATCCTCAGCCGCGCACTGTTCGATGAAGGCGAGATACGGTCCGATACGGACTATATCGTCGAAGCGGTCCGTATGCTGCAGCGCCAGGGCTTCCACACGTCCCAGGCCGATATCCTCGAACGCTCGGACGATCAGGTCGTATCCAAACACAGCACGTTCTGCGAGATCGTCGCGCTGGGATTCGGACGTGCGGGGGGCTGACGGGTACGCGTTGGACGCGGCTGGCTCTATATGAGCGACTCGATGAAGACTTCTTCGATCATGTCCGGGTAGCGGGCCGAGAGCTGGGTCTGGGCCTCCATCTTGAACAGTTCGATCTGCTCGCGGTTCGGGCGGCCGTTTTCATAGAGCCTCACGGCGAGCGGATAGACGATCCCGTTCACCGCCCATTTCTGACCGTCGAGCGTGGTCTTCGCCTGTTCGGTGACGGCCTGGATGGCGACCCGGATCCTGGCCTCCAGCGGCTGGCCGTTGACGAAGAGCGATATCGAGAACGGCCCGATCGGCAGAACCCTAGGGCCGACGACACGGCGATACTGGATCTCTCGGTTGAACTGCTTGTGTTCCTTGCGCCGCGCCTTTTCCTCTTCCTTCCGCTCCTTGGTCGAACTGGTCTCCTCCTGCGCCACGGCGTCGGTCGGTGTCACCGTGACGGGCATTGCGAACACTGCCGCAAGAAGCAGCGCCGGCATGGCACGGCGCAGCAAGGTCGGACGCATCGCTGGCAGGTGGCCGAGGATGAGGTGCGGAAGGTCTGGGCGGAACATATCGGTTTCTCCGGTTGACCGACCGGGTACCGATCGATCCATTCCTATTGTATCACGACCGCGGGCGCGCGGCTCTGGATGCGTCCATCGGTCCCGTCGAGCCGAATTTCCGCAGCTCCGAGCGTTTCGGCCAGGATATGTGCCTGACGGACGACTGTCGCAAGGGTCTGCAGAGCGGCGATGAATTCCCGGTCGTTCAGGAGGTCCAGAATCTGGTCCCAGGTATCCTCGTTCTCCGGATAGCGGACTCGCTCGACGGGCGCGTCCGGTGCGATGCCGATCGCCTGGCGGGCAAGCTGCAGGGCTTCGGCATAGCCGCCGACGGCGTCGACCAGTCCGACCCGCCGGGCATCCTCTCCCGTCCAAACCCGGCCTCGGGCCAGGGCGTCGATCTCGTCCGCCGACAGCCGCCGGGCGGCGGCAACGCGGTCCGTGAAATCCGCGTAGACGGCGTCCAGCATTCGGCGAAGGCGGTCGCGCTGGCTGTTGGTGAACGGCTCGGTCGGAGAGAACATGCCCGCGTTCTCACCGATGCTGATCCGGCCGATCGTGACGTCCCAGTCGCGCAGCAGTTCCGCGGCGCTGATCTTTCCGCCGAGGGTTCCGATCGAGCCGGTGAGGGTTCCCGGATGGGCGATGATGTGGTCGGCGGCGAGGGCAGCGAAATAACCGCCGGATGCGGCGATGTCGGCAAAGCTGACGATGACCGGCCGCCCGCTCTCGCGCACCCGCTCGACCGCATGGCGAATGGTGTCGGAGGCGACATAGCTGCCGCCAGGCGACGAGATACGCAGGATCAGCGCCTTGGCGGCCGGATCTGCGCGCACGGCGTCCAAGGCCGCGACCACAGCGCCGGAGGCGGCGTCGCCGCGGCCGGCCAGACCACCGCCTTCACCACGGACGATGGCGCCGTCGAGTTGGACCAGGGCGATACGGGTGCCGTCGGCGTGGGGTCGACCGGCGCCGTCCAGATAGCGGCCGACCGGGGCGCTCTCGCCGTCCAGCGTGGCGCGCGCCTGTTCTCGATACCCGAGACTGTCGATCAGTCCGTTGGTGACGGACTCGCGCGCCAGCAGCGGACCTCGGTCGACCACCGCCTGCACGGCCCCGCCGCCGAGCCTGCGTGCCGTGGCGATCCCGCTGACGACATGGCCGAAGAGGGACTCCGCCACCCTGCTCATGTTCTCGCGCAGGGCCGGCGGCATGCGGCTTTCTGTGACGGCGGAGGCGGCCCCTTTGTACTCGTAGCGTTTCTCGAACTCAGCCCGCAGGCCGACCCGATCCAGGAGACCCGCCGCGAAGGGGAACTCGAGCTGCAGGCCGGTGAGACCCAACATGCCGGACGGCTGAAGCCAGATCCGGTCGAAGGCGCTCGCCAGATAGTACGGGCCGTTGCCGCCGCTTTCGAAACTGTCGGCGAAGGCGACGGCGGTCTTGCCGACGCTGCGGAAGCGGAAGACGGCCGCCCGCAGTTCCTGGGCCTGGGCGAGGGGAAGCGACAGGTTCGAGAGGTCGGCGAACAGGCCGGTCACCCTGGGGTCTGCCGCCGCCCGGTCGATAGCGTCCACATAGTCGATCAGCGATAGCGGCGCGCTCTCGTCGAGCAACCCGACCAGACCCGGCACCACGGGCGCCTCATCGATGGAGCCGTTGAAGTCCAGCTCGAGCACGATCCGGTCCGGCAGCGGCTCGGCATCGTCGAAACCATCGGCCCACCACAATCCGGCTGCCACCAGCCCGCCGGTCAGAACGACGACGACCACGCCGATGGTGGCGAAAAATCCGACGATGAAACGACGCATGGGGCCTCGGTTATTGACGGAAGCGGTTTGGATCAGTTTACGGGGAGCCCGCGCCCGCTGTCGAACGCCTCGCCGCGGTAAGTACTCCGACCGTGTCGGACGGCCATTACCCGATCGGGCCGACCTGGGCTTCGTGGCGCATCAGGTGGTCCAGCAACACACAGGCCATCATGGCCTCGCCCACCGGGACCGCCCGGATGCCGACACAAGGGTCGTGGCGGCCCTTGGTGATCACCTCGACCTCGTTGCCGAACCGGTCGATGGAGGCCCGCGGCGTCAGGATCGATGAAGTCGGCTTGACCACGAAGCGCACGACCACGTCCTGGCCGCTGGAGATGCCGCCAAGGATGCCGCCCGCATGGTTCGAGGCAAAGACAGGTTTGCCGTCCTCCATCCGCATCTCGTCGGACGCCTCGTGTCCCGGGATCGAGGCAGCTGCGAACCCGTCGCCGATCTCGACGCCCTTGACGGCGTTTATGCTCATCATCGCCGCCGCGAGGTCGGTGTCGAGTTTGCCGTAGATCGGCTCGCCGAGTCCCGGCGGAACGCCGGTGGCGACGGTCTCGATCACGGCGCCGGCGGAAGATCCGGATTTCCGGACTCCGTCGAGAAAGGTCTCCCACTGGGCCGCGACGACTGGGTCCGGGCAGAAGAACGGATTGTTTTCCACTTCCGCCCAATCCCAGCGCGACCGGTCGACGGCGTGCGGGCCGACCTGGACCAGAGCGCCGCGCACGGAGAACGCGTTTCCGAGACGCCGGGACAGGATCTTCTTGGCGACGGCGCCGGCCGCCACCCGCATGGCGGTCTCGCGGGCCGACGATCGGCCACCTCCGCGGTAGTCCCGGATACCGTATTTGGCGTCGTAGGTATAGTCGGCGTGGCCCGGGCGGTAGCGGTCCTTGATCTCGCCGTAGTCCTTCGACCGCTGGTCCTGGTTGTGGATCACGAGGCTGATCGGCGTGCCGGTGGTCTGGCCCTCGAACACGCCGGACAGGATCTCCACCTCGTCTGGCTCACGGCGTTGGGTCGTGTGGCGAGACTGACCGGGGCGCCGGCGGTCGAGGTCGTGCTGGATATCGGCCTCGGTCAAAGGCACGCGCGGCGGCACGCCGTCGATCACGCATCCGATCGCCGGACCATGACTCTCACCCCAGGTCGAAACCCGGAAGACTTGGCCGAATCCGTTGCTGGCCATGAGCTTGATTCCCGCTTCCGGTCAGACGACGGAGATGTCCGGGGCGTCGACCGCCTTCATGCCGACGATGTTATAGCCGCAGTCGACGTGATGGATCTCGCCGGTCACACCGGTCGACAGGTCGGACAGCAGATAGACGCCGGCCCCGCCGACATCGTCCAGCGTCACGTTGCGGCGCAGCGGCGAGTTGTACTGGTTCCACTTCAGGATGTAGCGGAAATCGCCGATGCCGGAAGCCGCGAGCGTTTTCATCGGGCCGGCGGAGAGGCCGTTGACACGCACGCCCTTGTCGCCCATGTCGACGGCGAGGTAGCGGATGCTCGCCTCCAGCGCCGCCTTGGCCACACCCATGACGTTGTAGTGCGGCATGACCCTCTCGGCGCCGTAGTAGGTCAGTGTCAGAAGGCTTCCGCCGTCCTTCATGAGCGGCGCGGCGCGACGGGCGACGGACGTAAACGAATAGCAGGAGATGTCGAGGGTACGCTGGAAGTTCTCGCGCGTGGTATCGAGATATTTGCCCTTCAGCTCTTCCTTGTCCGAATACGCGATCGCATGGACGACGAAGTCTACGCCGCCCCAGGTCTCGCCGACCTGGTCGAATACCTGATCGATGCTGGCATCGTCGTTGACGTCGCATGGGGCGACGATCCTGCTGCCAAGTTGGTCGGCGAGTGGCCTCACCCGGCGCTCCAGAGCCTCACCCAAATACGTGAAGGCGAGCTCGGCCCCCTGCTCGGCTGCGGCTTTGGCAATGCCCCAGGCGATCGAACGGTCGTTCGCCACTCCCATGATCAGGCCGCGTTTGCCCGCCATGATGCGGGGATCTTTAGTCATTATGTCCTCGATATCGCCGGTCAGCACGGAGCCTCGCATCCTACACCATCGACCATGACCCGCAAGCGAGCGCGGCATGAGCCGGATCGTGGTAAACTACTATCATGAAGTCTTCGAACAACAAGACCTCGGCGAGCCGTTTGGACACATGGCGTATGGGGCAGGCGACGCGCGTCGTCGCCGACATCGCCAACTATGTGATGTACGCGGTGCGGCGGTTCTATGCCGATCAGGGCGCACAGTCGGCGGCTGCTCTGACGTACACGACGCTGCTGGCCATCGTTCCGCTGCTGGCCATCGCTTTTGCGATATTTTCCGCGTTTCCGGCGTTCGAAGCGATCCAGGATCGCTTCGAGGCCATGCTGTTCGAGAACCTGGTGCCGGAAGTCGGGCTCGAAGTGCGCAGCTACATCGCCGGATTCACCCGCAACACCACGAACCTGACGGCTGTCGGCGTGGTCGCCCTGGGCTTCTCGGCGGTTCTGCTGCTGGCCACCATCGAGGCGACGTTCAACCGGATCTGGCGCGTCGAGCGCAACCGCCCGCTTGTCTCCCGGTTGTTGATATTCTGGACCATGCTGACGTTGGGGCCGCTGCTTCTGGCGGCGAGCTTCTCCCTGACGACGGATGTCTTTTCCGCCATCCACCGCTTCACGGCCGACGGCGCCGGTCTTGTTCCCCTCGATATGGTCGGCAAGGACGGTTTCCTGAAACGGGTCTTTGCCGCGCTGCTCCAGACGCTCGCCTTTACGGTGATGTTCATGCTGGTACCGGCGCGTCAGGTCCGGCCGCGTGACGCCCTCATCGGCGGCGCGGTGAGCGGAATCATGCTGGAACTTCTGAAATGGGGCTTCAGGGCGTATCTGGCGGCCTTTCCCACGTATCAGACGATCTACGGCGCCGTGGCCGTCGTCCCGATCTTTCTGATCTGGCTTTACATGGGTTGGACGATCGTTCTGTTCGGTGCCGTGTTCGCCGCCTCGTTTCCCGAGTGGTGGCGGTCGAGGGAACCCGGCATGACAGCCGCGCTCTCTCCTGCCTTGCGGTTGGAAGCGGCGGTAGCCTTGATAGCGGTAGTCTCCGCAAAGGCCCGCTCGGGCGGCACGGTCGACGCCGAAGCCCTGGCCGATGCCCTACCGCTGGACGCTCGGGATTCGGTGGTGGAGGGTCTGCGCGCTAGTGGCTACATCGCCGCGACCGACGAGGATGGCTATAGTCTGACCCGCGATCTCAGGCACGCGTCCGTCGCCGATCTGGCGCGCGATCTCGGCGTTTCGCTAGGGTCCAGCCGCGCCACCGACGGGACCGAGACGCTGGCGCAGATGCTCGACGGGAAGCTCGGACCGGTACCGGAGTTGCTCGGTCGGTTGGCGGAGGCGGAGGACCGGCTCTTGGGGGTGTCGCTCGCGGACGTCATCGATGCACTGCTGGCCGAGCAAGCCGATGGTTGGGAAGCGTCTGGCGTCGTTGCGCTGCCGCGCCGACCGGAAGCGCCGTCCGAATAACCCGTTGAAGCGTCCCTGCCTGGACGGAATCGCCGTCAGCCGAGGTGCTTGCGCGGATTGTAGGCGTGGGTTGCGCCCCATTTCTCGATGAATTGGGTGAATTCGGCATCCGGCTTCTCCGGAAGTACGAGGCGCAGGGTGACGTACTGATCGCCGTCGTCACCGCCGCCCTTCGCCGGCACGCCTTTGCCCCGCAGACGCATGCGCTTTCCCCCGTTCGAACCCTTCGGGATCTTCAAGGAGACGGGTCCGTGAACCGTGGGGACCGTCACGCTTGCACCAAGGATCGCCTCCTGCAGGGTTATCGGCAGATCTAGCAGGATGTCGTTCCCGTCCCGGGTGAACGAAGCGTGCGGTTCCACATTGAGCTCGAGATAGGCGTCGCCGGCCGGCAGAGCGCCATGCGCCGGTTTACCCTGGCCTTTCAGGCGCAGGACAGTGCCCTCTTCGGTGCCTGGTGGGATCGTCAGATTGACGACTTTCCCGTCACTGAGCGTGACCCGCTTCTTGATGCCGGCGACCGCCTCGACGAACGGGACCTTGAGTCGGTATCGCAGATCCTGGGAGGTTCGCCGTGGCGAGGATCTGGCGCCGGTGTTTGCGCCTGGCCCGGCGCCCGACCCGGCAGCGCCGCCCTGGCTTGCTCGCCACTGCTTCAAAATCTCCTCGATCGGATCGGCGCCGCCGCCCGCATCACCATCGAAGTCGTCGTCGAAGTTGAAGGTGTTCCCGCGGGTGGAGCCCGATCCGCCGCCTTGATAGCCGCTGCGGGACTTCCAACCCTTGCTCCAGAAGCTGCCGCGACCGCGCCGCTCGCGTCCCTCGGGGTCGATCTCTCCCCGGTCGTAACGCTTGCGCTTCGCCGGATCGCCCAGCAGGTCGTATGCGGCGCTGACCTCCTGGAACTTCTTGGCGACTTCGGCGTTATCCTGATTGAGGTCCGGATGATACTTCTTTGCCAGTTTGCGATAGGCCGATTTGATTTCGTCCTGACTCGCCGACTGGCTCACGCCGAGAACCTTGTACGGATCGGTCATCCGCCGACTCCCGTGGTCGGGCGGATAGCGACGAGAATCCGGAACGCGGGCACTCGCGTCGGCATTGCCGGAGGACCTTCATAAAGACACCAGGAACCCGAGTGTCCGATCAGAGGTCCTCCGGGATCAAGCCTTTGTGCGCAAACCAATCGCCAAGGCGTCAGTTCACGACCTTCCAGGAGCCGTCCGGCTGACGGCAGGCGGTTCCGAAGGCTTGCTCCGTCCGGCCGCCGACGACGATGGTCTGCTGATACTCGCGACAGTACTGACCAGCATCGGTCTGATAGGTCCTTGTCGGGGTGACGCTGCCGTAGTTGCCCGAATCGGGATTGCTCCAGGTCGAGGTGGTGCCGCTCGGCTGGCTCTCCAGGGTGGTTTGCGTGGTGTTGGCGAGCGCCGCCTTGTCGGCGCGGTCCAGCGACTTGCCGACCTCGCTGCCGATCAGCGCGCCGAGGAGCGTGCCCGCGGCGACGGCGGCCAGTCGACCTTGTCCGCCGCCGAACTGAGAGCCGGCAACGGCGCCGCCGATACCGCCGAGCAAGGTTCCGCCCGCCTGCTTCGGGCCGCCATCTGCGCACGCGCCGAGGCTTAGCGCGGCAACGGTCATGGCAACGATGGCTGTTTTGCGGAGCATGATGATCTACCTTTCACAGTGCCCCGACGCCTACGCTTTAGAGTGACGTGCGTCGGGAGGCTTCCCCCTTTTGGTTCCCAACCGGGGCCGAGCGGGGAGGCGTCGGCTCCGGCGATCCCTATCATTTCAGTCCGAAACGCGCGGTGCGTCGATTTCCGTCGCCCCCTCGACTGAAAAACGTGGCGCGATATTCCGTCGCCGGAGCGAGCTTTTCGGATATTCGATGTTAAATATGGCGGCGATCGGGCGTCATTGAAGAGTTGTCCGAGCGTTTCGCCCATTCCGCATCGAGGAACCCTGACGATGAATGACCATACGCCGATCTTCGAGCCGCAGACCGATGATCCGTTCGAGCAGTTCAGGCTCTGGTTCGCCGACGCGGAGGCCAGCGAGGTGAACGACGCCAACGCGATGACGCTGGCGACGGCGGGATCGGACGGCCGCCCATCCGCGCGGATCGTCTTGATGAAGGATGTCGACGACTCCGGGGTGGTTTTCTACACCAACACCGAGAGTCAGAAAGGCCAGCAGTTGGCCGTGAATCCGTTCGCGGCACTGTTGTTCCACTGGAAGTCACTGCGCCGCCAGGTTCGGTTCGAAGGGCCGGTGACGCCGGTGTCGGCGGCCGAGGCCGACGCCTATTACGGGAGCAGGCCACGCAACAGCCGGATCGGGGCCTGGGCCTCCCAGCAGTCCCGTCCGTTGGCCGACCGCGGAACGCTCATGCAGGCCGTCGAGCGGTTCGATGCAGAGTACCCTGGCGAGACGGTTCCCCGCCCGCCCTACTGGTCGGGCTATCGCTTGTCGCCCTTACGGATCGAGTTCTGGCACGACGGCGCGTTCCGGCTTCACGACCGGTTCGTGTTCTCCCGTCAGGCCGAAGGTCAGCCGTGGAGTGTGCAGCGTCTTTTCCCGTGATCGTGGCCGCGATCCCGTGTGTCGCTTGATCTGCGTCAAAGCCGATCTCGATCCGCTGTCCTAGCTTCCGGTCAAGGGTGAGCGTCCCCCCGACGCGATATCGGCCATGGAGGCAAGACATGAAACGGATCTTTGTCCCGCTGCTTGGAGAACTCGGCGATCGTACGGCCCTCGATGCGGCTGGCAAGCTGCTCGGCCCGTCCGGCGGCCATGTGGATGCCAGGGTGATTCGACGTGACCCGCGGGACGTGTTGCCGATCGTCGGCGAGGGGTTCGGCGCGGCGATGATCGACGAGGTTATGAGCGCCGCCGAAAAAGCGTCCAAGGAACGTGCCGACAAGGCGAAGCAGGCGTTCGACCATTGGGTTTCGGCCGCCGGCGCGCAGGTCGATGCAAAGGGCGAAACCGGCGGTTTGTCCGCCAGTTTCGGCGACCTCGTCGGTCCGATCCCGGGGGTGGAAGTTGCCGCGGAGCGGGTCTGCGATGCGGTTATGTGCAGCCGGGTGCCGAAGGATGTCAGCCCCGACCGCGCCGCGCTCATGGAGGTCGCGGTAATGGAGGCCGGTCGGCCCGTCATCATAGTCCCGGATGCTGAGATAGAGTCGATCGGGACCAAGATCGTGGTGGCCTGGAATGGCTCGGCTGAAGCGGCGCGGGCGGTGTCCATGGCGATGCCGCTCCTGGCCCGGGCAGAGCGGGTCGTGGTCCTGACGGTGGCGGACGGGGATGTCTCGTCCGATCCGGAAGACCTTGCCGCGACCCTGCGGGCAAACGGGATCCAAGCCGACGCCGTGACCGCCGAGATGGACAGAGCCGGCGTCGCTGCGACCTTGGAGGTCGAGGCGGGCAAGCAGCATGCGGATCTGATCCTGATCGGCGCCTACAGCCACAGCCGGGTACGGGAGTTCGTGATGGGCGGCGTGACGGACGACGCCTTGACCGAGGGATCGGTGCCGATGATGCTGGCCCGATAAACGTCAGAACAGCGAAGGACATAGCGGTATGACCGTACGAACCATTCGCCTGGAACTTGCGCGCAGCCCCGAGTTTCCCGAGGGCAACGCGTCGCGCGGCTACGAGTTCAAGGCTCCGCTGACCGACGACGGTTCGCTCGACCATGACGCCTGGTCGAAGGTCCGAAAGGATTGCACCTTCCGGCGGTTCTGGAACGGCCAAGCCGAGGAGACAGGGCATCTTGTCCATGCTCGAGGAAACCGATGGATGTTCCACTACGACGGCGTCACCCACGACGACGGGGAAGAGGACGAGCCGATCTTCAAGTTCGATCGGCATCACTTCGTCGAGGGCGAGTATGTTTCGATAACCGAGCATGACGGGGGGATGCAGACGTTCCGCGTGGCAAGCGTCCGCTGAAGATGATGTCTCGACGGATCGAGGAGGGTTGGCAGGTGTTCGACAGCATCGAAAACCGCCAGCACGACCGCTGCGTCGACTTTTTTTCCCGCCCGGACGGAAGCTTCGGTTTCGAGGAGTTCCGCCGTGATCCGGAGGATGCCGGCCACTGGACGCCGGTGGAGTATCATTCGGCCGTTCGGTTCGACACGACGGGTGCGGCGAGAGCGGCCGCGATCGCTGCTGTCGCCTGGTTGCCCGAGGTGGTCGAGGGTGCCTGAATCCCCGGTCGCCGCCGGGCCTGCGCAATCGATCCGCCGCCGCGTTGTGGATGGTGACGGGGGCGTCCGTTGGGGATAGGCTCCGGTCATGTCAGACGAGTCGAAACTCATGCTGCTCACCGGGGCGAGCCGAGGCATTGGCCATGCAACGGTCCAGATCTTTGTGCGCCGGGGGTGGCGCCTGCTGACCTGCTCGCGGGATGCGCCGCCGGCTGAGTGCCTGCGCGACCCCGACCGGGCTTGGCATATCTCCGCCGATCTGTCGGATCCGAAGAGCCTGGACGCCTTCATCGACGAGGCGAACGAGTGGCTCGGCGACAAGCCGCTGCACGCATTGGTGAACAACGCCGGATGGTCGCCGAAATCGGCGTTCAAGGAGAGGCTCGGCGTGCTGAACGGCGATCTCGAGGCGTGGCACCGAGTGTTCGAGGTCAACTTTTTCGCGCCGCTTAAACTGGCGCGCGGGTTCGCCGGATCCCTGCACCGGGGAAAGGGGGCGATCGTGAATATTACCTCGATCGCGGGCCACGAGATCCACCCGTTTGCCGGTTCAGCATACTCGACCTCCAAGGCGGCGCTCTCGGCCCTGACGCGCGAGATGGCCAGCGAATTCGCCGAACTCGGCGTGCGGGTCAACGCGGTGGCACCTGGTGAGATCGAGACCGCCATGCTGTCGCCGGAAACAGAGGTACTGATCCCGCGCATCCCGTTACAGCGGCTGGGTGAGCCGAAGGATGTCGCCGGCGCCATCTACTACCTCTGCAGCGACGACAGCGCCTATGTGACCGGTACCGAGATCTTCGTGACCGGCGGCCAGCATATTCTGTAGCCAGCATAGTCTTTAGGAGGAAGGAAGAATGCGGGTCTGCGTGATGGTGTGCGCCCATGTGGGAGCCGACCTCAAGGATGTGCTCGATTCGTACCCGGGCATGTTCACCAGATTGCTGGCGCCGCATCTTCCCGAGGCGACATTCGCCGGCTCGACGGTCATCGATGGCGACTTTCCCGCCTCCGTCGACGACCACGATGTCTATCTCTTCACAGGCAGCCCGCACGGAGTCTATGAGGAGTTGGAGTGGATCCGCCGCGCCGAGCAGTTCGTGCGCGATGCAGCGGCGGCCGGGAAGGTTCTGATCGGCGGCTGTTTCGGCCATCAGCTGATCAGCAAGGCTTTGGGTGGAACGGTTGTGAAATCGCCGAAGGGTTGGGGAATCGGTGTCCACACCCATCCGATCCTCAAGCGCGAGGACTGGATGCCGGACGGACCGGACGCCCCCAACGTTGTGGTCAGCCACCAGGACCAGGTGGTGGCCGCTCCCGAGGGCGCGGTGGTTCTCGCCGGAACCGAATTCTGTCCCAACGCCATGCTGCGGATCGGCGACAGGATCCTAACCTTCCAGGGACACCCGGAGATGAACGTTCCGATCGTGGACCGGCTCCTCGACCTCCGGCGCGATCGGATCGGTACCGATGTGTTCGACGCTGGAAAACGGTCTTTGGAGAAACCCTTGGATCATGCGGAGATGGGGGCCTGGATCGCCGGCTTCATCCGCCGCGCCGTCGCCGCAACCGAACGGACGGCGGCGGAGTTGGGGATGGCGACCGGTCGCGCGGCCGCTCTGATCTCGCTGCTCCTGGTCGGCTGTACCGGCGTGCCGTCGGGCGTCGAGCCGGTCCGCGGCTTCGACGTCACCCGCTACGACGGCACATGGTACGAGATCATGCGCCTCGACCATTCCTTCGAAGAGGGGCTGACCAACGTTACGGCCACCTACACGCTCCGGGACGACGGATCGGTGGGCGTTCTCAATCGCGGCTTCGACCCTGCGGAGTGCGATTGGCGCGATGCCGAGGGGACGGCGACGTTCCAGGAGGAGACGGACGTGGCCAGCCTGTCCGTGACCTTCTTCTGGCCGTTCTCCGGCGGTTACCACATCTTTCACCTGGATCGGGCCGCCTACCGCTACGCGATCGTCGCGGGGCCGACGCGCGACTATCTCTGGATCCTGGCGCGGTCGCCGGATCTTCGCGAGGACAGGGTCGAGGAACTGGTGGCGGTCGCGGCCGAGAACGGTTTCGCCGTCGACAAACTTATCCGGGTCTCGCACGAGGAGCCGGTCTGCCAGACCCGGTGACGGTACGCGTCGCGAAGGGGCAATCGGCAGTGTAGCCGTCAGGCCCGCAGGCCGCGGACCCACTCGATACGCCGGTCGATCTGGTCGATCTCATGGTCGAGCCAGTCGTCCAGCAGGCCGCCGCCCCATTCCTCGTGCGCGGCGAGGTCGGCCAGACGGGCACGCTCGCCCTGGTACATCACTTCGAGCGCATGAAGCTGCTCGTCGCGGCCCTCCGCATCAAGCTGATCGATGAAGCGCAGCTTGAGGGCGAGCACCAGCTTGTTCAGATCCGAGAAACCGGGACGCAGGGCGGATGTCAGGTATCCGGAGAGGGCTTCCCGGCCCTCGTCGCTCAACCGAAGCATGGCGCTGTCGCCGGACCCCTGGCCGGGGACCGCCTCGATAAGGCCCTCGAACTTGAGGAGTTCGATCGACGTTCCAAGCAGATCCAGCGACGGGCCGACGATACGGGCGCAGAATTCCCGAACCTCCGCTGCCAGATCGCTGTAGATCCGGTCTCCCTCCGCCAGAAGGCCGAGGGCGGCGAGGCGAATGGCTTCTTTGGGAACGAGGGAATTGTCGCGATACATGGCCCTGCCTCCTGGCGTGGCGGTCAGACACTCATATGGCGTGCCTGCGACGGAATGTCCAGGGCCTTGTTGCGAGTGGTTCGCACAAATCGGTGCGCCGCCCGATACAGGTCGGACGGCAACCTCCGATCAGTATGTGACGCCGCGCATTCTCTCGTTCCGCCGGCGTAGAATCTCGATGGTCGCGAGCAACATCGTCGAGACGATGATCAGCAGAGTGGCGACGGCGAGGATCGTCGGACTGATCTGCTCGCGGATGCCGGCCCACATCTGACGCGGGATCGTGCGCTGCTCGAACCCGGCCATGAACAGGACCACGACCACCTCGTCGAACGACGTGACGAAGGCGAACAAGGCTCCGGAGATCACGCCCGGCAGGATCAGCGGCATGATCACCTTGAAAAATGTCGTGGGCATGTCCGCGCCCATGCTGTTGGACGCGCGGATCAGGTTCTTGTCGAAGCCGACCAGAGTGGCGGTCACGGTGATCACCACGAAGGGCGTTCCCAGGGCCGCGTGGGCCAGGATCACGCCGGTGTAGGTCTGCGCGAGGGCGTAATCGGTCCCGAAAGGCGCCGAGTAGAAGAAGAACATCGCTGCGGCAGTGATGATCAGCGGCACGATCATCGGTGAGATCAGGATGCCCATGAGCAGACTCTTCGCCGGCAGTTCCGCGCGGGACAGACCGAGGGCGGCAAGGGTCCCGAGCGTCGTCGCGACCAGGGTCGAGGCGATGCCGACGATAAAGCTGTTCTTGATCGAGTGCAGCCACTGCTCGTTGTTGACGATGTCGGCGTACCAACGGAGCGAGAAGGCCTCCGGCTCCAGCCGCAGCATCTCCGGGGTGAACGTGAAATAGGGTTCCGCGTTGAAGGACAGCGGAATGATCACGATGATCGGCACGATCAGGAAGAAGAAGATCGCCGCGCAAATGAAGCGGTAGAGGTAGTACCAGATCCGCTCCAGAGGGCCCGCGTAGCTGGGAATTGCCATGTCGCCGTTCCTCCCGCTCAGCCGAGCTTCATGTTGTCGATTCCGACCAGCCGGTCGTACAGCCAATACATCGCCAGCACGCCGGCCAGCAGGATTGTACCGAGTGCGGCCGCCAGCCCCCAGTTCAGCGACTTCTGCATGTGGTAGGCGATGAAGTTGGAGATGAGCTGGCCGTCCTGACCGCCGACCAGCGCCGGGGTGATGTAGTATCCGATGGCCAGGATGAACACGAGGATCGACCCTGCTCCGATGCCCGGAATTGTCTGAGGCATGTAGACCCTGACGAAGGCCACCAACGGATTGGCGCCCAGCGATCGTGCGGCCCGCATGTAGCTCGGCGAGATCGTCTTCATGACCGAGTACATCGGCAGCACCATGAACGGCAGCAGGATGTGCGTCATGGCGATGATCGTGCCGGTCATGTTGTAGATCATCTCGATCCGATTATCGTCGGCGATGATCCCGAGGAAGACCAAAGTGTCGTTGATGACGCCCTGGGTCTGCAGCAGAACGATCCAGGAGGTCGTGCGCACCAGCAGGGACGTCCAGAACGGCAGCAGCACGAGGATCAGCAGCAGGTTGCCCTTGGAGGGTGGCAAGGTCGCCAACAGATAGGAGATTGGATAGGCGAGGATCAGGCAGGCGATGGTGACGCCGATCGAAACGTAGATCGTCTTAAGGAAGAGCTGAACGTAGATCTGCTTCCATTCCGGCTGCATGACGATGTTGCCGTCGGCATCGTATGTCCGGTCCACGGCGTTCAGATAATAGCTGAAGGTTACCGGCGAGGAGACGAGCTGGATCGTCTTCCAGGTCTCCACTTCGCCCCATTCCTTGTCGACCCCGATCAGCGCGTATTTCAGTGGGTGTTCGGCAATGTCGCCGGCGCTATCGGCGGTCCGTTGAACCAGATCGGCGACGTCGGCGTGTGCGCGTCCGATCACCGCGGTCAGGGCTCCGATCCTACCGTCCTGAGCGGCGGCGGCGATCTCCTGGAAGATCTCCGTATACACCTCCGCGCCTGGCGTCTTCTCGGCGAACGGCGAATTGCCGGTTTCCCATTTCTGCAGCAGGGCCGCTGTCTTCGGCAGGATGTCGGCGAAATCCGGCTGTTCGGCCAACCCGTCCAGGGCCGACCAGGTGTCCTTGTCCTCCCAGGCTTCATCGAGCCCGATCAAGGCGAACTGCATCGGGCTTTCGAGGATTTTCGGCGCAGCCCGTTGGGACTTGTTGATCAGGGACCGGAAACCGCCGTCCTCATAGTTCAGACGGGCACCCATCCTGCCGGTGTTGCGGCGCTGTTCCTCACTTCGATCACCGATCTCCTCGAGGAAGACGGACAAAACACTATCCGGTGGATACGACTCGCCGTCCCATTTCTCCAGTTCGACCACCGTTGCCGGAATCGCGTCGTTGACCTCCGGGTTGTCGACGCTGCGCAGAAGCATGTCGACGATCGGAAAGATGAAGGTGATCAGGATGAAGAACAGTAGCGGAGCGACCAGAAGGAAGGCGCGGATCTTGCTGCGCCGGGTCGCGCGGGCCAGAGCAACCTTCAGCGGTGTGCCGTCGGCCATCGTCAAGGACCGGGCCGGGCCTGCCTCTTCCACAGCGTTGGCCATACGGATCTCCCGCTATCGGTAAGTCTGACGCTCAATCGAGCAGGGAAAAGTGCTTAACGAATGAAGGGGAGGGAGCGGGGATCCGCTCCCTCCGAAGGGTGTTAGCTGGCGAGCCAGGCGTTGAAGCGCTCGTTCAACTCGTCGCCGTAGTCAGCCCAGAACTCGAAATCGTTCTGCAGCGGGTTCTTGAAGTTGTCGGGCGCCGTCGGCATGTGCGACTGCATCTCCGGCAGGATCTTCGGGAAGGAGGACTTCCGCACCGGGCCATAGGAGATGTACTTCGCCTGATCGGCGAGACGCTGGGTGTCGCTGGAGAACTTGATGAACTCCCAAGCGCGCTCCTTGTTCGGCGTGCCGCGCGGCATGACCCAGAGGTCAATGTCCCAGACCTGGCCGTCCCAGACGATCTCGAACGGCTTGTTCTCCTTCGCGATCGCATTGAACAGGCGACCGTTGTAGGCGGTGGTCATCACGACCTCGCCATCGGCCAGCAGCTGCGGCGGCTGGGCGCCCGCTTCCCACCAGATCGTATCGTCTTTGATGGAATCGAGCTTTGCGAAGGCGCGCTCGACGCCTTCCGGCGTGGCAAGCACGTCGTAGACTTCGTCGGCCGCGACGCCGTCGGCCATCAGAGCGAACTCAAGATTGGCCTTCGGGGTCTTGCGCATGCCGCGCTTGCCCGGGAACTTCGCCAGGTCGAAGAAGTCCGCGATCGTGGCCGGGCCGGTGCTGAACTTGGTTTCGTCATACGCGTAGACCGTCGACCAGACGATCAGGCCGACCGCGCACTCGTGCAGGGTGCCGGCGATGAAGTCTTCCTCGGCCGGGGTGCCGTCCGGTGCCGGCGGCAGGTCCGCGATCGGCAGCGGCTCGAGAATGCCCTCGTCACAGCCGCGTACGGCGTCGGAGAGCTCCACGTCGACGAGGTCCCAGGTCACGTTGCCGGCCTCGACCTGGGCGCGGACTTCGGCGAGACCGCCGTTGTAGTCCTCGGAGTTGATGGTGTCGCCGGTCATCTCGATCCAGGGCTTGTGGTAAGCCTCGACCTGGCTCTTGGTGTAGGCGCCGCCCCAGGACACGATCGTCAGCGTGTCCGCCGATGCGGTCCCGGCGTAGCCGAGCGCCGCAACGGCCAGCGTCGCTACGCCTGCCGACTTAAGCAGATGGTTCATCGAACAAGTCTCCCTGTGTTGTGCCGGATTGATCCGGCGATTGCCCCTGAAGTCTCTCAGTTCCTGGGCCGGCCGGGGGTCGCAACCGGCCCGGACTCCCCGCTGCACGATGTCAGGCGTCGAGCGCGCGACAATCGTCCAGAGCCCAGCCGACCTGAACCTTCTGTCCGCGGTTCAGGGACGCGTGGGCATGGGAATTCGGCACCTTGACGATGAACTCGTCATCGCCGCAGGTGCTGACACGTGTACGGATGTGGTCGCCGAGATAGATCAGTTCCTCGACGGTGGCGTCGAACACGTTCGGCATAGATCCCGGCGCCGGGTCGAGCGCAACCCGCTCCGGCCGCAGCGACAGGGTCGTGCGCGAACCGACGCCCTCGTGGTTGACGCTGAGCGCCTGTATGATGTGGCCATCGACATCGACCGTGCAGCTCGTTCCGTCGACCTCCTTGACCACCCCGACCAGCCGATTGTTTTCGCCGATGAATTGGGCGACGAAGGCGTTGTCGGGCCGTTCGTAGAGGTCAGGCGGCGGCGCGAGCTGCTGGATTTTCCCGTCGTTGAACACGGCGATCCGGTCCGACATCGTCAACGCCTCGGACTGGTCGTGTGTCACATAGACGACGGTCATCCCGAGATTTTCATGAATATGCTTGATCTCGTACTGCATCTGCTCGCGCAGGTTCTTGTCGAGCGCGCCGAGCGGTTCGTCCATCAGCACGAGATCGGGTTCGAAGACCAGCGCACGGGCGAGAGCGACGCGCTGCTGCTGACCGCCGGACAGCTGTCCTGGACGGCGGCCGCCGAAGGCGCCCAACTCGACCATGTCCAGGGCGCGCTGCACCTTGGTTTCGGTCTCGGCCTTCGACATTTTCCGAACCTGGAGCGGGAATGCGAGGTTCTCGGCCACGGTCATATGCGGAAACAGGGCGTAGTTCTGGAACACCATGCCGATCCCCCGCTTGTGGGGCGGCACGTTGTTAAGCTCCTGACCGCCGAGCATGATCTTGCCCTCGGTCGGTGTCTCGAACCCGGCGAGCATCATCAGGCATGTCGTTTTGCCCGATCCGGAGGGGCCGAGCATCGTCAGGAACTCGCCTGCCTGTATGTCGAGATTGAGGTCTTTGACGACGAGAATTTCGCCGTCATAGGTCTTCTGGACCTCGTTGAATTGGACGAACGGCGTCTTGTGCTCCGCCATAGTCCCCCTTGCCATCCTAGACGTTGACCGCGCCGCTCTCCCTGAAACGACGCGCCCCGTTCGGCACGACATTGCGCACCCTTTGTTTCGCGAAACCCTATGACAACGGTGCGCGGCATGTAAAGCGTGCCGTTGCAGTGCGAAATGACGCGGCCGTCTGAGACGCGTCCGGGACGCCATTGCCGCAAATCCGACACCCGACGGTCGCCTACGTGTCGGGACTCCGATGAGATCGGCGGCACTCTGCACCCTGGCGGGCGACGGGCCCGGTGAGGCGTCGGGAGGCGAAGATGAAGGATACGGCTCGGGTCGTCGTAATCGGCGGGGGCGTGGTCGGGGTGAGCACGCTCTATCACCTGGCCAAGAAAGGCTGGTCGGATTGTGTGCTTCTGGAGCGCACGGAACTCACGGCCGGGTCGACCTGGCACGCGGCGGGTCTGCTGCCCCTGTTCAACATGAGCTATTCGGTCGGACAGCTGCATCAGTATTCGGTCGAACTTTACAAGACGCTGGAGGCCGAGACCGGCCAGGACGTCAGCTTCCATGGGGTCGGCAACCTTCGGCTCGCGACCAACCGCGATCGCATGGACGAGTACCGCAATTACCAATGCACGGCCGAGACCATCGGCGTCGAATGTCATTTGATCGGTGTCGACGAGATCAAGAAGCTCTGGCCACTGATCAATGCCGAGGGGCTGGTCGGCGCACTCTGGCATCCGACCGATGGCCACATTGCGCCGGTCGACGTGACCATGGCGCTGGCGAAGGGCGCCCGTATGCATGGCGGCACCATCCACCAGCACACCGAAGTCACCGGCATCGAGCGAGACAACAACGAGTGGGTCGTTCATACGACGAAAGGCTCGATCCGCTGCGAACACGTCGTCTCCGCCACCGGGAACTACGCGCGGCAGACCGCGCTGATGGTCGGCCTCCAGATCCCCGCGATTCCGGTGGAGCATCAGTACATCGTCAGCGACGTGGATCCGGCGCTCAAAGAGTATCGCGAGGCCGGAAATCCGGAGCTGCCGGTGCTCCGCGAGTCCGACAACCAATACTATTTCCGGGAAGAGCGCATGGGCTGGATTCTCGGCCCGTACGAGCGGTTCGCGCCGGCCTGCTTCGTCGACGGCGTCCCCTCGACCTTCGAGAAGGACCTGTTCCCCGGCGACCTGGAACGCCTGATGCCCCACGTGGAAGCCTGCATGAGCCGGGTCCCGTCCTTCGAGAACGCCGGCATCAAGGACATCGTCAACGGTCCGATCTCCTACACGCCGGACGGGAACCCGATGGTCGGCCCGGCTTTCGGCCTGCAGAATTTCTGGTTGTCGGAGGGACACAGTTTCGGCGTGACCGCCGCCGGCGGCGCGGGCTGGCAGCTCGCCAACTGGATCGTCGACGGCGAGCCGTCGGTCGACATGATCGGCGTCGATCCGCGGCGTTTCGGCGTGGTTTCCAAGAATTTCGCGAAGATCAAGAACGAGGAGGCGTACGAGCACGTCTTCATCAATCACTTCCCGATGGAGGAGCGCGACGCCGGCCGCCCCGCCAAGACGGTCCCGATTCACGGCAGACTGGATGCGGCCGGCGCCGTTTGGGGCGCCCGTTTCGGCTGGGAGCGCCCGAACTGGTTCGCGCCCGATGGGGTGGTCCGAAAGGACGACTATTCCTTCCGGCGCTCCAACTGGTTCCCCCATGTGGGCAACGAGGTGGCGGCGATGCGCGAGCGGGTCGGCCTGCTTGAGCTTTCCTCCTTCGCCAAATACATGGTGGAGGGACCGGGCGCGCGGGCCTGGCTGGATCACTTGGTCGCCAACATCATCCCGAAGAAGATCGGCCGCATGAGTCTGAGCCACGCGCTGAATCCGTCGGGCTCGATCCGTTCGGAATTCACGATCTCCCGGCTGCCCGACGGCCTCTACGGTGAGCGGTTCTATCTGGTCGGGCCGGGTGCCGGGCACGACTACGACTGGGACTTCCTGACCAAGCAGCTGCCGCGCGACGGGTCGGTGTTCCTGTCGGATCTCACCACCCAGTACGGCGTGCTGGTTCTGGCGGGTCCGATGGCCCGCAAGGTGTTGGAAAAGCTGGCTGACGCGGACGTCTCCAACGAGGCGTTCCCGTGGCTCACGGTGCAGGACATACCGGTCGGATGGTGCCCCAATGTCCGCGCTCTAAGGGTGAATTTCGTCGGATCGCTCGGTTGGGAACTGCACCACCCGATCGAGTACCAGGCGCATCTCTACGACGCGATCATGGAGGCGGGAAAGGAATTCGACATCGGTCTGGTCGGGCTGCGTGCCATGGACAGCATGCGGCTGGAGAAGAGCTACCGGCTCTGGGGCACCGATCTCAACGCTGAAAACTCGGCGCTGGAGGCGGGCCTCAATCGATTCGTCCGGCTCAACAAGGGCGATTTCGTCGGTCGGGACGCGCTGACCCGGCAGCAGGAGACGGGGGTGCCGAACACGTACTGCACCTTGGAAATCGACGCCGACGACGCCGACAGCTTCGGCAACGAACCGGTGTTCATGGACGGCGAGGTGGTCGGCCGCGGGACGGCCGGCGGCTACGGACACCACGTGAAGAAGTCGTTGATGCTGGGCTATGTGAAGAGCGAGTTCGCCGAGGTGGGCCGTGAATGCCAGGTCCGTCTGATGGGCGAACTCCGCCCTGCCCGGATCGTGCCGGAAAGCCCGTACGACCCGGAGAACGAGATGCTGAGGGCTTGAGGGTGGCGGTAGGTTGGTTCCGCGAGGCTAGTTCCGTGCGGTGCAGCCGGCGGGCAGCCCTTGTCAGTATCTCCGGCGCTGGCCCGACGACGTTGTTGGAGTGCCTGTCGAGACCGTGCCGATGCCGACCGCAACCTGATCTTTGAAGCATCGGGCCGCAAAGTCGGGTCCCAAATCTGCTCGGCTTCGAGGCCTGCCCAACGGGCTGAGAAACCCCGGAAGGGTAGGGGCGCTCATCCGCCTCTCTGGGCGGCTTCTCGCTTCGCCTTGCGCTCGCGGAATTCGGCCAGAGCTTTCGCCTTGCGCATCTCGAAGGCGGCCATGTGCCTGGCTTCCGTCAGCGCGGCCTGCTTCTTCAGGAAGGCGACGTTCGCCGCCCGAGCGGCGGCCCGGATCCGTTGAAGGTCGGCCTGCTTTTCGCGGGTTTCCCGCGCGGCTTGACGCTCCGCCGCGCGCTGCCGGGCGACCTTGCTGTGGACGAACTTGCCACCCTCCGCGCTAGCGACCAGATGATCGCGCTGGCCGTACCACAGGTCATAGACCTTGCCCTGATAGTAGGCGCCACGGTCCTGGTCGCGCGAATGATAGTTGGCGACCGCCTTCGCCCAGTTCTTGGTCTCGCGGTTCAGGTCGGCGAGAAAAGCGGCGGCGTACTCCGCATTGGTCTCCGGGTCGAACGCCTCCTCGAGGCTGCGGAACGCGTCGCCGTGATAAAAGAGGTTCACCTGCATGCAGCCGACATCGATGTTTGTCACGCCGCGGGCCTGAAGCCCCTTCACCTCGGCGATTGCCGCTTCCCTGGTCGGCAGATACCGCCCGATGCCTTCGGCCATCACCGTCCACGGCCAGGCAAAGCTTGCCCGATGCCTGCCGCTCCACCGTCCGGTCTCCGCCAGAGAGATCGCGGCCAGCAGGTGCGGCGGCAGGTGATTGTCGATTTCCGCCTGCCGTGTCGCGGCGACACACAGCCCGTGCGCTTCCGGTGTGACCGGCGCCGAGGGTGCGGCCCGGACGGCGGCTGGAAGCAGGGCGGCGATCGCGATTTGAGTGGCGATCAGGATCGGCAGAAAGCGTGCAGAGAGCATGGTCAACCTCCTTGTACAGGAGGTAAGGCAAGGCGCGTGCCAGAAAGCCGCTTTGGGCGACGGACGCCGGTATCTCAATCGGCGTCGCCGAGCGGGCGTCTCGGGTCGAAAGTTGCAAGACCGGCTATCGCCCGACGCATATCGGCTGCAACCCGCTGTAGGCCGGCGGTCCGCTCAAGGCGGCGCTCGTCCATATAAAGGCCTCGCTTGACCTCGATCTGCAGGGCGTGGACGCCGAGATCAGGCCGGCCGTAGTGTCGGGTTACGTAGCCGCCGGCGTAGGGGGCGTTGCGCCGGACCCGGTATCCCTGATGTCCGAGCAGGCGTTCGATCCTGCCGGTCAGGACCGGCGAGCAGCTCGTCCCGTGGCAGTCGCCCAGCACGATGTCGCCGACCGGGTGGCTGCGGCCGTCGGCGCCGACCGTCTGCACGTTGGACGGCATCGAATGGGCATCGACCAGCACGCAGAAGCCGAACCGATCGCGGGTCGTTTCGATGGCTTCGGTGAGCGCGGTGTGGAACGGTCTCCAGTAGCCTTCTATGCGATAAACGGCATCCTCGAAAGCCAGTTTCCCCGCATAGACCGGGACCGCGTTAGAGACCACTCGGGCGATGGTTCCGAGCCCGGCGGCGATGCGGGCGTTGCGTGTGGTGACGTAGTCCGGCAGCGGGTCCGAGAACATTGCCGGATCGAGCTCGTAGGGTTCCCGGTTGGCGTCCACGTAGACGCGCGGGAATGTGGCCGTCACCAGCGGAGCGCCAAGTTCGGGCGCTGCGGCGAACAACTCGTCGACGAAACTGTCTTCGCTGGAGCGCAGGGTCCGCTCGTCCAGGCCGGTCCGGGCGAGCAGATCGGCCGGGTAGTGGCGCCCGGAATGGGGCGAGGACACGACGATCGGCAGGGTCTGCCGCACCGGTTGAAGAACGCGAACCGGCGGAAGCGACTCCGGAGGCGCTTTGCCAAGCGGCGGCGCACCGAAGGATGCCCTGCCTGATCGCTCGGAAAAGCCTGTGACGTCGGCTCCGAGCGCTCTCTGGACTGTGCCCTGCGCCGCGTTTCGGTTCACACCGTCGGCTGCATTGCCTGACGACGCGTCGGACTCAATGGAATCGGGAGGGCTGTCGGCGAACTCGTCCATGGCCTATGAGATAGAGCAACGCAGTGATCCTGTCACCGGGTGGAGCGTTCCACGGCGTTCCCAGCGCGACGGTTTTTTTTAGGAGTTTCGCGCCGGTGCGGGCGCTTGCGGGCCGGGGCATGAGTGCGTCCGTCCAGGAGCGCTTGAAGAGCCCATCGGATGGCCAGCGGACCTGATGACAGAAGGGGGTTGCCAAGCGCTGAACAGGGCATTAAGACCTGCCGCTCGCGGCACGGAATTCCCGTCAGTGCCGCCGCCGATTGGCCCGTTTATCGGGCAAAGGAATTCGGCACAGTGGGCGCGTAGCTCAGCGGGAGAGCACTACGTTGACATCGTAGGGGTCGCTGGTTCAATCCCAGCCGTGCCCACCACTTACCTCTTTGAATTGAATGGATAAATCGACTTCATCAACGCCGAAAGGCGGGGTTGATGAAGTCGACTGTGTCATAAACTGTGACACAGTCGACGCAACATAGTTGCGTATGGATTTGCTTGTGTGAGCGATTCGACGCGGCTGAAGCGTCAGGGATACAGATACAAGATCGGGGAACGATGCGTTCGTCGGAGTTGAATCGTTCGTCGATCACCGTGGTGGTCGAGAATTCCGCGTCATTTCCAACGCCTCTCGACTGAGTGGGGTATAGTCGACGTCGTAGGCGACGGGCCAATGCGGATCGGTGGTGAGGACGCTGTCTGGTTATGTGGGGTCGAAGGCTGCCGGATCAGACGAAGCTTCGCGAGACGCAAGGCTACTGGCAGACCAAAGACGCAGAGCGTCGCCCCTTCGTGAAAAGGGACGACGCGAACTAGGCTAACGCTGGCCGCTCCAGGTGGAGAGTCTGATTGGTCGGCGTCTCAGCAGGTGACTTACTCTACAATCTCGCACCGTCGAGGACGTGGCCGCAGAAGGACCTCATGCTCATAGTCGAACACGCCAAGCACATCCTCTCTCGGTGCATCAGTTGCAAGCACAACACCTGGCCCATCGCCCTGGATGCCTCGACGGGAGTACCCACGAGCTTCTTCGATGGACAGTGACCAGGACATGCCTGTCGCTAGTTCGTCCGGATCGCAATTGCCGCCTCGATATACTCGGTGGCTAACCCAACCATCGAAGATAGACCTCCCGGTGTCGCCATCCAGGTAGAAACCTTCGATGCCGTCGGCTGCGGTGTCGAACATGGCTTCTGCTTCGGAAACGCCGAAGTTGGCAACCACCAGCGATTCCACCCTGGGGCGACAATGAAGTGCCTTTAATGTCGCCGCAAGTATTATTGGAGAATACTCATCCTGATCGCTCTCCATGGACGCCCACATTGTGTGGAGAAATGACAATTTAAGATAGTCTGGAAGTACCTTGAGCATCTCAGGTGCTGTGCTATAGTCAATTTTAGGACTTTCCGATTTTCGGAAAGCGAGATCGATCTCAAGATACTCATCAATGTATTCTACGGAAAGCGGTAGATTTTTTTCTAAGTAGGGATATTCATCTTCTCTCTGTATCAACTTAAGAAGAGTGCGAATATACGTCGGCGTGAATTCGCTATTCTTCATAATAGATCGATAATCTAATCCAGTACTTTCAGCGTATTGAACCAAACATGCAGGCTGAAAGTTCTTAAACAGGTCAACGAAATACGAAACTCTAAATTTCTCTGTTGTGCTGAGAGTGTTCCGTGACTTAACCGTCAACGCCGGGGTCGGACCGGAAGCCGCAAACGCGGCTGGGCGATGCACGCCCGTTGTCGGTTGGATATTCGAGGGGTTCGTGACATTCATTGGGTATGTACCTTTCAGTTGAGTTGGGCTGCCATCCAGCCCTCGCTAAGGTGGCATCGCATAACTGGAAAGTCAACTAACATATTGAAAATAAACGAAACTTCTATGATTGTAAATTGTGTTGCTGCTATTGCGTTTTGCGAGAGGGAATTGGGCTTCCGCTGTGAATAGTTAATCCAATCAATGTTTAAAGCATTGAATATATTAGAAAAATAAACAGTCCTGGGGGGATTTCAGTCGGAGCCGAATATGTAGACCACCCGTCCAGCGATTGCCTCAACCTGTCGTCCAAAGACCTTTGTCGAAACTGTGAGCGATCCTCGTTCGTGGACGACAAGCCTTCCCCCCGGAATCTCGCCTTTCATTGACGTATCGAACAGCACCAGCGTGCCTTTCTTGAGGCCATTGGTGGTGCGTTCGTCGATAACCGTCGTGGTGGCGAGTTCGGCGTCTTCTCTACCGAGTAGGGCATAGTCGACGTTGTAGGCGACGAGCCTCGACGCATCGATGGTGAGGACGCTGTCGGCGGTCTTCGGATCGAAGCTGTCCGGATCAAACGGATCGATGTGGGGGATTCGGATCAGCTTCCGGCTGCGGATGCGGAAGCGTCGGCCTTTGATCGGTACACCGGGCCCGTCGAAGAGCGTCGGCGTTTCGGACCTGGTCGGTTGGCCGCCGTTGGTGCGAACCGCGATGCCAGTCAGCAGCCAATTGATGTCCACGTTCTCCCGTGCATACGCCTCCAGGATTTTGGCTCCGGGCAATGACAGCCCACGCTCGCCGTCCTGAAGCGTGCGGTAGGGGATTCCGAGACGTTCGGCGAGATCGGCCTGGGTAAGACCCAGTCTGTGCCTCGCTTCCCTCAGCCTCTCAGCCAGGCCCTGCATGCGGACAGACTCCGCCCAACCCTAAAGGCTGGACATAAATACGATCTATCGTGTACAAGATCGCAGTTTCTTCAATAGCGGGGATCATACACGAATGAACGTTCTTCGCAACGAACAAAATATCCCCGCTTGGGATTCCATCCGGATCAAAGGCGAACTTCAGCGTCGAGGCCTGTCTCTGGCCGAGCTGTCACGTCGCCATGGCTATCACGCGAACTCTGCCGCTCGGGCATTGCGGATTTCTTGGCCGGAGATGGAACGCATCATCGCGGACGCTCTCGACGAGAAGCCGGAGACGCTGTGGCCTGATCGCTACGTCGACGGCGTTCCCCGCAAATACCTGCCTCGTAAGCAGGCTGGAGACTGAGCCCTCTTCTGATTCTGGCGTCGCCCTGATGCCGATCCTTCCCTTCCATCGCTAGCCAGATGTGCTTCGCCGGGGTGCTTCGGCGAGGTCCAAACAATCGCCATCACACCAGGAGGAAATGCATGAATGGAGAATCGTTGAGATCGAGATTGGGCATGGGTTTCGTCGCCATGGGCATGCTGGCGTTGGTCGGATGCCAGACCAGCGGTCAGAACACGGCGAAGATTGGATCGACCGTGTCGTCGACGCCGGTCGCGACCGAGCAGACTGCGAAGGTCGAGCTGCCGTACACGAAGACCGATGTCTCGTATTTCGGGTACGACATGGACTTCATGCGGGATGTGTACCAGGGCACCTGGAAGAAGACCTCTCACACGCTTACCGGGACCCTCTACCTGCCGAAGACCGAGGGTCGTCATCCGGTCGTGGTGGTGCAGCACGGGTCCGGCCAGCCGGATCATCCGAACTATCAGCCCTGGAAGGACGAACTCCGCGACGCACTCCTGGCGAAGGGTATCGGCAGCTTCTTCGCCGACAGCTACTCCGGTCGCGGCATCAGCGAGACCACCCGCAACCAGGGTCAGCTCTCCCGTGCCTCGCGTGTCGTCGATGCCCTGATGGCCCTTGATGCCCTCGCGAAGCGTCCGGATGTCGATCCCGCGAAGATCGGCGTCACCGGGTTCTCGTTCGGCGGCACGGTGTCGAACTTGACGGCCAACGAAGCCTTCGTGTCGAAGGTGCTGCCGGGTGGGCCGAGATTCGCCGCACATGTCCCGATCTATCCGGGATGCGGATCGAAGTTCGAGAATCATGTGGCGACCGGTGCTCCGGTGCTGATGCTGGTCGGTGCCGCCGACGACTACACCGATCCCGCGTTCTGCGACATCAACGCCGAGGGCATGCGGAACCACGGAGCCTCGGTCGAGATCGTGAAGTACGACAACGCCCGTCACGGCTTCATCAGTGACCGTGATGTCTGGTGGTACGAACAGGCATGGCAGTTCAACGAGTGTCCGCAGCAGGTGATCGGCGACGACGGCGAGGAACGGGCCGGTGAGTACGTCTCGGTCGGCAAGTCCTGGACCGAGTTCGTCGGCTCGATGGTGAAGGACTGCGGCAAGCGGGGGGCCCACATCGGTCGCAACGGGCATGCCGCGACGGATGGTCTGACCCGGACGGTCGAGTTCTTCGCCGCCCATCTCGGGTCCTGACATCGACCACGGCGGGCACCGGCAACGGTGCTTCGTCATCCGTCCGAAGGGGGTGATGACGCGTGGCATCACCCCTTTTCAGTTCTCATGACTGTAGGGAGGCGAGATTGAGCACGATCACCGGAGAAATTCTGATCGGACGCGGACATCCGAACGACGACGGTATGATGGCATTCTCGATCCTCGGTCGCCTCCAGTTGATCGAGGGAGACCGTGCGTCGTGGGCGATTGCCACGGCACAGGAGCCATGGCTCCGCGACTACCGGTTCACCATCGCACCGCGTCCGGGTCAGATCGCCATGTGCGGATTGATTCTGTCCTGGATGATCATCGCGGCGACGGAGGAGGAACGAGAGCCGATGCTGACCCGGTTCTGCGACGCCCATGCCGAGCTGCGTGGCGATCTCACCAAGATGGACAAGAAGGAGTTCCGCTCGTTCTGGGACCACTTCCGGACCTGGGGTCGGGGACGACCGCAGAAGGTCATCGCCACAGCGTTCGAGTACAGCACGCTTGGGCACCAGTGCGGTGTGTTCGAGGAGCAGTCGCTGGATTTCGAAATCCTCTCAACGAAGCGGTCCAGGCTCCACTCGCAGTGGCTGGGGAGGAAGGTCGACCTCGGTGAAGGTTTCTCCATGTCGACGCGAGGGAAGGCGGTCTAGGTGAGGCTGTCATTTCAATGTAGTTTAAATTATTGGTATTACTAGATAAATCGAAATCCATTGAATCTTATTGAAAATATCCTCGTCTGTTCCAGATACGAAGCAAGTCGTACTGAAGGAAAATGCAATGGAACAACTCGATTTCAGCCCCACCAGTTATAAGAAACGAAACGCGTTCTTTAAGAAATTTATCATTCCATTGTTGGATCATGATGCCGTTCACGTCCCACTGGTGAACTCCCAAATTCAGCTGGGTTACAACCACCTCCCCGCTCAGAACGCATTGGCAGAGGTCGGCTCCCCCTTGGATATTCAGCCCCTATACTGCCTGTTCGCCAATCCGCTCCGGCTTCCGGCTTACGGTCCAGGTTACAACGATGAGCGGTACGCTTCGAGGTGGGAGCCGCCGTCAGTTCGGTTCACCAACGCTGGGTGGTGGGTATTCACCTTCGAAGTGGATTCCAAAAACCTCTCTTGATCAGCCCCCACTGACTGGTCCAGTTTGAACGTTAGTGCACGGTCGGCTCTTCTGCCAAGCCGGAAGGACGGCGGAGCGCAGCGGAGCCGTGCTTCCGGCTTGGCGGGACGATCGTCTCTGGGGCTGGCGGCCGG
>JANSYS010000008.1 GCA_024742275.1 Alphaproteobacteria bacterium
GAAACCAACCCAAACCCAAGGAACGCTAGCTTCTCGAAACAGACGATCGCTCGCCCGCTCCGGATACGGTCCAGCAAAAACCAAAGCCGAACCGCCGCCCGCGCATCCCTTCCATTTTCCAACTATGTCAAAAAACTAGGGTCAACCCGAAGGCCAGACACCCATACTCCGGCGCGAAGAAGCCCGTGGCGCGACTGACGCGCCTCGAACTGATCCTTTCCGGAGGCCGCGACTGGCGTAGCCGCCGCGGTGAGTGGGTATATAGCCAACGCCGATCCGGGGTGCAAGCGCATTCTGAAGAAAAAACGTCATACTCGAGATGCTGACTTCTCAGTCCCCCTATGGCACCATATTTAGCTATGCAGCACGCGCCCGCGCGCAGGGGCATTTCCAGGGGCCAGAGGCGCCATGACGCGATTTCGGACACTTGCGGCGCTTGCCGCCGCCTTTTTCCCGATCCTGGCGATCGCCGGCTGCGTGAACAATCCGTTCGACGACACCGTGGCCACCACCGGACGGGAGGCGGTGCCGGCCACCGGCAACGCGCCGAGCCAGAACCTGGGCCAGAACCTGGGGCAGAACCAAGGCCAGGCCAGGCTCAACGGGTTCGCACAGTTCGACGATATACCAATTCCGGTCGATGCCGAGATGGATCTCGGCCAGACCCTGGTGCTCGGCGATCGCGAAGGCTGGATCGGCCGGCTGTCGCTCGATGTCCGCCACGGGATGACGGACATGTATGCCTTCTACGAGCAGGAAATGCCCCGGTTCGGCTGGGAGCGGATTACGTCCGTTCGCGCCCGGATTTCCACCCTCACCTACCAGCGCGGCCCGCGGGTCGCGACCATCACGCTGCAGCCCACCTTGACCGCCGGCACCATCGTCGATTTCACGGTCGCCCCTGGCCGGACGGGCGCATCCGACGGTACCGTGCCGGGCAGCTGACGCGGCCGGATCTCCGGCGCCTCAGATCAGGCCGAGCGCGCGAAGCTCCCGCAGCATCTCCTCCGGCATCTCGTCGGTGCCGTCCGTCTCGGCACCGGCCAGGTCCGCCGGCGCGTCAGCCGCCGGCAGGTAGCGCCAGCCCTGGAACGGCCGGTGCGGCCGCGGATCGACGCGGATCAACTCCGGTTCCAGGACCAGGGCGCAGCAGCGCCGACCCTCGTGGTCGACCGCCTCCTCGATGGCATGGAACGGCTGGCGGACCCGGACCTCCCGGCGGATCACCCAGAACAGCGAGCCTGACGGCCCCTCCTCCGGATCCATGATCTCGTCGACGCGGCGCGGAAAATTGCGCGTGAGATGGCGGTTGTAGGCCGGCAGTCCAGCGGCCGTCAGTTCAGCGCGGCGCCGCTTCTGGAACGCGGCGAGTTGCTCCACTGTGTCGATGCCGACGCAGAGCTTTATGAGGTTCAGCGCCATGCCGCGATCCGCCCCCCGCTCACGGCAGCAGACCGATCACCCGCCACCAGGCGTAGTTCAGGGGCAGCAGGATCAGGACGGTGAAGAAGGCGGTCACCAGCGCGGTGCGCACGGCCGCGGAGGCCGAGATGCCGCCGAGTTGCAGCAGCACGATCAGCGGCGGGACCTGATAGGGGAACAGGACGGTCGAGAACCCGTTCACAAAGGTCATCAGCACGGTCTTGAGCGGCAGCCCCGACGCAGCGGCAATATCGCCGGCGATCGGCGTCAGAATCGCCGGAATGCCGGGCATCGTCGAGACGGTGCCGAGCAGCGTCGTCATCAGCGACAGGGCGAAATACGCCTTGGCCGGGTGCTCGCTGTCCATCGCCACGTTGTCGAGCACGACATGGGCAAGCATCTCGCCGAGGCCGCTATGGGCGACAAGGGCGCCGACGCCGAGGATTCCCGCCACATAGATCAGCGGATTCATCGGCACCTTGTCGCGGAACGTCTGTGGCGGCACCAGTCCGACCGCCGGCAGCAGACAGATCAGCCCCGCCGCAAGACTGATCCAGGCGGGCGAGACGCCATGCACCGCGTCGGTGGCCCAGAGAGCGAGCGCCGCCGCCAGCAACAGGGCGAGACGGACCTCGTCCCGGCTCCAATAGGCCGGCTCCGTGGGCTCCTCGGCCGCCGCTTCCGGGGTCTGCGGGGTATCGTTGAACAGCCGCCAGACGACCAGCACCAGCAGCACGGACTTCAACAGGCCCAGCACCGGGAAATGGATCAGCAGCCAGTCGAAATACTGGATCTGGACGCCGTGGAAGGTCTGGGCGGCGCCGAGCAGGACATTGTTCGGCACGTTGGCAGGCAGGATCGCGACGGGTCCGAGATAGGAGCCGAAGCCGGTGGCGATCACCATGCCGGTCCTGCCGCGCGTGCCGGCCGCGTACCCGAGCCGGTCCGCCAGGGCGAGCACGATCGGCAGCAACAGGACGAGACGGCCCATGGTGGAGGGCATCAGGAATCCGAGGGCGAGGCAGACGGTAACCACTCCGGCGATGGTCGCCAGATACCCGCCGGTGAAGCGGCGGACCAGGGCGCGCGCGATCCGGCCTCCGAGCCCCGTCCGATCGACCGCCGCGCCGATGATCAGGCCCCCGAACACCAGCCAGAAGGCCGGGCTGGCGAAGCCGGAAAAGATCACCGGCGGCGTCGAGACGTGCAGGATCATCGCCAGCAGGAAGAACGACACCGCCACCAGATGCTCCGGCAGCAGCACGGTCGCCCAGGCGCCGATCGCCAGCACTACCAAGGCGGCGGCCTTCATGATTTCCGGCGACGCGCCGTCCGGCACCGGCATGAACCACAGGGTGCAGGACAGGGCCGCGAGGATGATCGTCGTGATCAGGTGGCGGGGTGAGGCGGTCACGCCCCGGCTCCACTATCGACGGCAACCCTGTCGGCGGGCCCGCCGCCATCCGCCGCCCCCTCGGCCTCGAAGACGACGAGATCGGCCCCCTCCTCGACGAGATCGCCGGCAGCGACCAGCAGGCCTACGACCGTGCCGTCCGCAGGCGCCGCGATCGTATGCTCCATCTTCATCGCCTCCAGCACGATCAGGGTCGCGCCCTTCTTGACGCTGTCGCCTTCGGACACGGCTACGGACACAACCTTGGCCGGCATCGGCGCCACAAGGCGCCCGCCGCCCTCCGCCGCATCGTCCAACCCGGCCAACGGATCGACCAGCGATACCGTCCAGGCCCCGCCGTCGACCAGCACCGTGCGTCGGTCTCGGTCCGCGACCACGCGGACCCTGCGCCGCACGCCGTCGACCGCGACCGACAGCGTGCCATCCGGATCGGCGTCGGCCTCGAGCGTCAGGACGGTCCCGCCGATCCGCGCCCGCCACCCTTCCCGGTCGGCATGCATCTCGACCTCGATCTCCTCCTCACCCTGTCGAAATCTCAGCGCGTGATGGGCGCTGTCGTTGAGCCGCCAGGAGTCGGCCCTGGCCCAGGGCGAGTTTGGATCGGCGGTCGACGCGGCATGAGCCCGGGCCTCGGCGTCCAGGCGACGCATCTCCGCGAGCCCGGCCAGCGCCAGAACATGGTTGGGGGCGGCAGCCGGCGGCGCCAGGGACTCGATCTCGCGGCCGACGAAACCGGTGTCGATGGGTCCCGCGACCACCGCGGGGTGCTCGACAAGAGCCTTCAGGAATGCCCGGTTGGTCGTCACGCCGACGACCTCGCAGCGCCCCAGCGCCGCGGCGAGCCGAGCCAGCGCCTCGCGGCGGTCGGCGCCGTGGGCGATCACCTTGGCGATCATCGGGTCATAGTGAACGCTGACCATACCGCCCCGCTCGACGCCGGAATCGATGCGGACGCCGTCACCCTCGGGGAAGCGCAGATGCGCCAGCCGGCCGGTCTGGGGCATGAAGTCGCGTGCCGGATCCTCGGCGTAGAGCCGGACTTCGACCGCGTGACCGGTGATGGTCAGATCCGATTGGGCGAACGGCAGCGCCTCCCCCGCGGCGACCTTCAACTGCAGGGCCACGAGATCCAGGCCGGTGATCAGTTCGGTCACGGGATGCTCGACCTGGAGCCGGGTGTTCATCTCCATGAAATGGAACGCGCCGGACGCGTCCATGATGAATTCCACGGTCCCGGCACCGACATAGCCGACGGCCTCGGCGGCGGCCACGGCGGCCGCCCCCATATCGGCTCGCAGCGACGGATCCAAATCCGGCGCCGGCGCCTCCTCCAGGATCTTTTGGTGCCGGCGCTGGGCCGAGCAATCGCGTTCGAACAGGTGAACGGTATTGCCGTGGCTGTCGGCAAAGACCTGGATTTCGACGTGCCGCGGCCGCTCCAGATACTTCTCGACGATCAGCCTGTCGTCGCCGAAGGACGCCATACCTTCGCGCTTCGCCCCGTCGATCCCGGCGGTGAGATCGTCGGTGCCGCGCACCACGCGCATGCCCTTGCCGCCACCGCCGGCCGACGCCTTGAGCAGGACCGGAAAGCCGATCTCGCGGGCCGCGGCGGCCAGACGCTCCGGTGTCTGGTCGTCGCCGTGGTAGCCGGGCACGAGCGGCACCCCCGCGGTCTCCATCAGCGCCTTGGCGCCGGCCTTGGAGCCCATGGCCTCGATCGCGCCGGCCGGCGGACCGACAAAGGCGATACCCGCGGCATCGCAGGCTTCCGCGAACGCCGCGTTCTCCGACAGGAACCCGTAGCCCGGGTGGATCGCCTCGGCGCCGGCGCGGCGGGCGACCTCAAGAATCCGCTCGGCCACGAGATAGCTTTCGGACGCCGGTGCCGGTCCGATCGGCCAGGCCTCGTCGCAGGCGCGGACATGCAACGCGTCGCGGTCGGCCTCGGAATAGACGGCGATCGTCCGCAAGCCCATGGCGCGGGCGGTGCGGGCTATGCGCACAGCGATCTCGCCGCGATTGGCGATCAGCAGGCTGGAGAACATCGGCTCTGGTCCTGATGCTTGGGTCGGCCGGAAGGCCGGATATCTGGAAAGCCGAGCATAGGAAGCCGGCAGCCGGAATTCAAAGGTGACTGTGGGTCACCCGCACGCGGGCGGCACGGAACCGGGGTCTTCCGGGTGGTCGGCAGGCGGCGAAATGGTGGACGCGGGTCCGGGACTCCGACATATGGGTCAGTCACAACCCGCCTCGGACCATGCCATGCCAATCCAGGACCGATCGTTCCGTTTCACCCACGCCATCCTACGCCGCCCAGCGGACAGCATCGTCGACGGCCTGCGCGCGGTCGATACGGGCACGCCGGATGTCACGCTGTTCCGCACCCACCACGAGGCGTACCGGGCGGCCCTGGAAACGGCGGGCCTGAAAACCACGGTGCTGCCTCCGCTGGAGGACTTTCCCGACAGCGTCTTCGTTGAAGATGCGGCTCTGTGCCTGCCCGAGGGCGCCATCGTCATGCGTCCGGGCGCACCCACGAGGCTCGGGGAGGCTGTGAAGATCGAGCCGGCCCTGCGCGACGCGTATGGCGACGTCCGGCACCTGCCGTCCCTCGGCGACCATGGCCATGGCCGGATCGAGGGTGGCGACGTCATTGTGACAGGCACCGAGATCCTGGTCGGCCGCTCGGCCCGGACAAACGGAGCGGGGATCGAAGCGCTGCGCGAAACCGTGCGCGACTGGGGGTATCGCGTGCGGGAACTCGCCACACCGCCCGACGTGCTGCATTTCAAGACCGATTGCGGACTGCTCGACGGAGAAACGATCCTGGTCACCCGGCGGCTGGCCGCCGGCGGTCAACTCGACGGCTACCGGCTCATCCCCGTGGCCGACGGCGAGGAAGCCGCTGCCAATGCGGTCCGGGTGAACGACATCGTCCTGCTGCCGGCCGGCTTCCCCCGCACCGCCGAGACGGTCCGGGACGCCGGCTATACCGTGGTCGAACTGGAGAACAGCGAAGCGGCCAAGGTGGACGGCGGGATGTCCTGCCTGTCGCTAAGGTTCCAGCGGAGCGCTTAGAACAGTAGGGCGGAATCGCGCACCGCCCCGTCGCACAGCTCGCCGACGGATCAGGCGCCCCAGGTCGGTTTGCGCTTCTCCAGAAACGCGCTGAGACCTTCCTTCGCCTCGTCGCCGGCGCGCTGCCGGGCGATCCGTTGCGCGGTGTCGCGCACCAGAAGGTCATCGATCCGCTTTCCCGCCACCTGGCCGATCAGGTCCTTCGAGGCGCGCACCGCCAGCGGCCCGGACCCCGTGATATGGTCGACCAGGTTCTCCACCGCCGCATCCAGCTCCGACTCGTCGGCTGTCACTTGATGGACCAGGCCGAGCCGCAGGGCCTCGTCGGCGTCGAACCGCTCTCCGGTAAGGAAGTAGCGGCGCGCCGCCCGCTCTCCGATCGCCCGGAGCGCATATGGGCTTATCGCTCCAGGAATGATGCCCAGCTTGACCTCGCTGAAGGAAAAGACCGCGTTGCGCACCGCCACCGCCATGTCGCAGGTCGCGGTCAATCCGACCCCGCCGCCGAGCGCAGCACCGTTGATCCGGGCAATGGTCGGCATCGGCATCCGGTCGAGCCGCTTCATCAGCCCGGCGAGCTTCATCGCGTCCTGGAAATTGTCATGGTCTCCCTGGCTGCCAGCCTTCTGCATCCATCCGATTTCCGCGCCCGCCGAGAACGCGGCACCGGCGCCGGTCAGCACCAGGACCCGCACCTTGGTCTCGGACGAAAGGCGTTCCAGCGTCTCGGTGAGGTCCTGAATCAGCACATCGTCGAAAGCGTTCCGAATCTCCGGACGGTTCAACGTCAGGCGCACCACGCCGCGGTCGTCTTGCTCCAGCAGGATGGTTTCCGGTCGCTGAATGTCGTGTCGGATCATTGCCGGGTTTCCTCTCTCGTCGTCCCGGAGCGGATCCGGGAGTCGCGGGGTCGATAACGGGGCGAAACCGATCGCGAAGCGCGCACCCGGTTCGCCAATCGGCCGGGCCGAGCCGTCACATCCGGAACAGGCCGAACTTGGTCTCGCCAATCTCCCGATTCAATGCCGCGGAGAGCGATAGGGCGAGCACCGTCCGGGTCTCGGCCGGATCGAGGATCCCATCGTCCCACAATCGGGCTGTCGCGTAGTAAGGATGTCCCTGGGTTTCGTACTGCTCGCGGATCGGCGCCTTGAACGCCTCCTCATCCTCCGCGCTCCAACTCTCGCCGCGCGCTTCAAGCCCGTCCCGCCGGACCTGACCCAGAACGTTCGCCGCCTGCTCGCCCCCCATCACCGAAATCCGCGCCGTCGGCCACGTGTAGAGCATCCGCGGCCCGAACGCCCGACCGCACATGCCGTAGTTTCCGGCCCCGAACGATCCGCCGACGATCACGGTGAACTTGGGCACCGCCGCCGTCGCCACGGCGGTGACCAGCTTGGCCCCGTCCTTGGCGATCCCCCCGGCCTCGTACTTTCGGCCGACCATGAAGCCGGTGATGTTCTGGAGGAACAGCAGCGGAATTCCGCGCTGGGAGCAGAGTTCGATGAAATGGGCGCCTTTCTGGGCCGACTCCGAAAACAGGATCCCGTTGTTGGCGACGATGCCCACCGGGTAGCCATGGATGCGGGCGAAGCCGGTGACCAGCGACGTGCCGTACAGCGGCTTGAATTCGTCAAGCTCGCTGCCGTCGACGATACGGGCGATGACCTCGCGGATTTCCGCTGGCTTCCGCAGATCGTCCGGCATGATGCCGTAGATCTCGGCCGGGTCGTAGGCCGGCGGCTCCGGGTCGCGCAGTTCCACCGCCGACGGTTTGCGCCGGTTCAGGTTCTCGACGATACGCCGGGCAAGACCCAGGGCGTGCGGATCGTTCTGCGCCATGTGATCGGTGACGCCGGAGATCCGCGAATGCACGTCGGCGCCGCCCAAGTCCTCGGCCGAGACCACTTCGCCGGTCGCAGCCTTTACCAACGGCGGGCCGCCGAGGAAGATCGTCCCCTGCCCCTTCACGATGATGCTTTCGTCGGCCATCGCCGGCACGTAGGCACCGCCGGCGGTGCAGCTTCCCATCACCACGGCGATCTGCGGAATGCCTTCCGCCGACATCTGCGCCTGGTTGTAGAAGATCCGGCCGAAATGGTCGCGGTCCGGAAACACTTCGTCCTGGTTAGGCAGATTGGCCCCGCCGCTGTCGACCAGATACACGCAGGGCAGGTTGTTCTCCCGTGCGATATCCTGAGCGCGCAGGTGCTTCTTCACGGTCATCGGATAGTAGGTGCCGCCCTTCACGGTGGCGTCGTTGCAGACCACGACGCACTCGCGACCGCCGACCCGACCGATGCCCGTCAGGATGCCTGCAGCCGGGACTTCTCCGCCGTACATGCCGTCGGCGGCAAGCTGGCTGAATTCCAAGAAGGGTGCGCCCGGATCGAGCAGGGACCGGATGCGGTCGCGAGGCAGCAGTTTGCCGCGCGACAAGTGACGCTCCCGCGCCCGCTCGCCGCCGCCCTGCTTCACCGAACGGACCTTGTCCCGCAACTCCTCCACCAGGGCGGCGGTGCGCTCGGCGTTCCGCTTGAACCCGTCCGACCGGGTGTCGACCGCAGATCGAATTCTGGCCACGGGCTACCAGCCCCCGGTCGCGAGCCAACGCTCGACATGATCGAGCCGGTCGGCGCCCCAGAACGGTTCGCCGTCCACGACGAAGAAGGGCGAGCCGCAAACGCCGGCCTGCATCGCCGCCTCGATCTCCGTCTTCAGCCGTTCCTTGACCGCCGGGTCGCCGAGTGCCGCCGTCAATTCTCCGGCGTCCAGGCCGACCGTGCCCGCGATCCGGGCCACCGCCTCGGCGCCGCGGATGTCACCGCCCCGGGCAAATGCCTCGTCGTACAACGCCTTGACCAGCGCAACCGCTTTATCGGGGTGACGATCCTTGGTCCAGTAGACCGCCCGCGCCGCCGGGACGGACGGGAACGGCATGACCTCTGGCAGAACGAAGGGCAGGCCCATCATCCGGGCGGTCCGGTCCATGTCGCGACGGGCATAGTCGCCCTTGATCGGGATATCCAGCAGCGGCTGGGCTCCCGTCGCCTTGAAGATCACGCCGAGCAGGACCGGTTTCCAATCGACCTCGCGACCGTACAGGCCCGCCATCTCGCCGATCTTATGCGCCGCCAGGTAGCCGTAGGGCGAGGAGAAGTCGAAATAGAAGTCTATCGGCGGTTTTGCGTCCTCGCCGGACTCGTCGGTCTCGGTCATGTCAGATCCTCCCAGATGCGGCCCATTGTGTTACCAGGGGAATTCGGTGCCGTCATAGTTGCGGAAGCAGCCGTTGTCCTGCGGCGTCAGCTTCGCGACCACGTCGCGCAGACCCGCGGCGCTCTCCTCGGCGGTCACCGGTGCGCTCGCCCCCCCCATGTCCGTGCGCACATGGCCCGGATGCAACAGGGCGACGATCGCGCCCTTGTCCGCAAGCTCCACCGACAGGCAGTGCGCCGCCATGTTCAGCGCCGTCTTGGAAGACCGGTAGACCGCGTTGCCGCCGCCGTTTCGCCCGATCGAGCCCATCAGCGAACTGGTGAAGGCCATCACCTTCGTCGGACTGGCCAGGACGTTGTCTTTGAACGCCCAGGCGACGCGGATCGGCGCGAAAACGTTGGTCGCCATGGTCTGCGCCCAGGCGTCATAGTCGATATCGCCGATGGACGGCACCTTGTTGATGTTGATGCCGGCGTTGTTGAAGAGGACGTCGATTTCCTGCCCCTTCAGGCTGGTGACCAGCGCGTCCAGGGTCGAGGGGTCGTCGACATCGAGCGGATAGACATCGATATCGCCGCCGACCGCCTGCAAGTCTGCGGCCGCGCCGGGGTTTCGGCAGGTGGCGATCACCCGCCATCCATCGGCGGCGTACTGACGGGCGAGTTCGAGGCCGATGCCGCGGTTGGCGCCGGTGATCAGGACGGTTGGCATTGCTGTTTCCTCTCGATGTCCGGTCTCAGAACGCGGCGCCTTCGGTCACGACGAAGTGCGCGTCCTGCGGGGTGCAGTTGATCCCGTTGATCGGGATGATGTCCTGGGGGCAGGAGGAGAAGACGACGACACAGTCGATCAGCGCCTTGAGGACGACGAAGCCGCCCGGCGCGCTGACCGGCGGTTTCCAATCGATCCGACCCTCGGCGTCCCAGGGAATGTTCATGAAAAGGTTGAGCGGGCTAGGCGTCTCCGCGGAAGACAGGCCGATTTCCTGCAGCGCGGTGTGCAGGTTGTTCTCGCAACTGTCGTGAAAGCCCTCGACCCCAAGACCCTCGTAGCGCCAGCGGTCGCACGCCGCGATGAAGGTGTCGTGAATCTCCCCCGACGTGTCCTCGACCAGCGTCAGGATCGGACGGCGATGATTGGTGACGAGTGTGTCGCCGATTTTCGGCGTCAGGCGGTTCATCGAGGCGCGGCTATGCTCCATCGACATGAACTCGGTCATGTCCCCATCGACAAAGGCCCAGGTGTCGACCACCTGACTGCCCGGCGTGTTGATGACCCTGACCGACTGGCCGGCCACCAGCCGGGCGGCCTTGCCCTTGCGGGCGGGGATGGTGGTCTGTCCGTCGCTCATGTTCATGCCCCCAATGTTCGACGGCGGAGCCTAACAAGTCGCGGGGGGCGGAGGCTAGACGGGTTGGCTGCACCCGACGACGATCCCCGTCGCCGTTCCCCGAGCTCTGCGGCTCGACTAGCGACGGTTATCCTCAAGCTTCGCGGTCACCTCCACCTCCACCCGCATGTACGGCTCGGCCAATTCGGCCAGGATCGTCGTGTTGGCCGGCCGGGCGGCATCGCAGTGGCGTTTGATGATCGGCTTGATCCGTTCGAATTCGGCGCGCGTGGCCACGAAGACCCGCACCCGTACCATATGATCCATCCGCGATCCGGCCTGGACGAGCGCCCGCTCGATGATGCGGAAGCAATTCTCGCATTGGCTCTCCACATCCTCGGGAAATTCGAGCGTCTCCGGATCGAAGCCGGTGGTGCCGGACACGAACACATAGGGCGGATCGACCACCGCCCGAGCGTATCCGGCCATCTCCTCGAACGGGGCGCCGGAATAGATGCGTCGACCGATCATTGCTGGCTCCTCTTCAGACTGTCGGGCGTGCGAAAGCCGCGCGGTCCCGCTCGCAGGCGTCGCGGAAGACGCAGGTTTCAACATGGTCGTTCACAATACCGACCGACTGCATGAACGCGTACATTGTGGTCGGCCCGACGAAACTCCAGCCGCGCTTCTTCAGCGCCTTCGACAGCGCCGTCGATGCCTCGGACTGGGTGATCGTCCGCAGAGTCTCATGATCGAACCGGTCGGGTCTCTGCTCCGGCGACGGCTCGAAGCTCCAGATGAAGGCGGCGAGCGATCCCGCCTCCTCCACCAGTTCGATCGCCCGTTTCGCGTTGTTGATGGTCGAGCGGATCTTGCCCTGGTGGCGGACGATACCCTTGTCGGCCAGCAGCCGTTCGACATCCGAGTCGCCGAAGGTCGCAACCTTGCGGAAATCGAATCCGGCGAAGCCGGCGCGGAACGCTTCGCGTTTTCTGAGGATGGTCAGCCAGGAGAGACCCGACTGAAACCCCTCCAGGCAGATCTTCTCGTAGAGCCGGACATCCTCCCGGACCGGCCGTCCCCACTCGTCGTCGTGATAGGCGATGTAGTCGGCATATTCGCCCGGCCAGGAACAGCGGGAAAGACGGGGATTAGGGTCACCCTGCGTCACGTCGGTCGCTCCACATAGAATCGCGCCGGATCCGCGGACCCGGTGCTCCAGCCCAGCCCTGATACCATAAGACGCTGGCCGGCCACAGGTTCCGGCGGCACCGACATCGCGTCGACACTCGCCAAAAGAAACACCCTTTTTACGGGTATACGATTAAATATTATCTTTACATGAGAGAGATACGCGTAAAATGATGGTCGCTCATCAACCCTCAGGGAGCGGAACGATGGGCATCGATCTTGGCGAGATTTCGCGACGGGATACGCTGAAGCTGCTGGTCGCTATGGGCGGTGCGGCCTCCGCCGCCTCCCTGTGGCCAATCAAGGCCGTGGCACAACAGAGCACGGCGCCAAGTCTGGCGAGCCCTCCCCCGTCGACGCCCGTAGCCGCCGGCAGCGATCTCGTGACGGCCTACGTGGACTCCCTCACGTCAGTGCCCGGTAACCCGTACGTCGCCATGCCCGATACGCTCTACGCGCTGACGGCGGAAAGCCGGCTGAACGTGCCGTTCAACGGGATATCGTTGTCCGTTCCCGCCTATACCGATCCGGCAAACAACAGCCAGATATCGCAGCCTCTGGTCGGCCCGACCATGACCTTTGTGCGTGGTCAGACGACCGGTGTTTGGCTCCAGAACTCCCTGACGGTTTGCGGTCCGGTCGACAACATGATGATGACCGACCCGTTGTCGGAATACACGCCGCACGGCTACACGACGACGAACCTCCATACCCACGGCCTGCACGTCTCGCCGAAAGCGCCGTCCGACGACGTCCTGCTGATGATCGGGTCGACCGAGGACACCGCGAGCACGTCCGATAGAACCGACTTCCCCTACTACTACGATTTGCCGAGCGATCATCCGGTCGGCACCTTCTGGTACCACCCGCACAAGCATGGATCCGTTGCCAGCCAGGTCGGTCCCGGGATGTCCGGGGCATTGATCGTCCGCAGTGGGCCGGGCCAGACCGATTTCGACGAACTGCTGGCCGCAGCGCCTTACAACATCACCGAGGACGACGAGGAAATCCTGGTGCTGCAGACCATCGACTACGACTACACCAATGCCGACAAGACGGCCGGCGCCTTCTTCCCGGTGGGCTACTACACCGGAACCACGAACCTCGGCGGTGCGAGTTGCTACGGCGCCTCATCGGTCACGTCCGGTCCATCCTCCGCCGCCACCTCGGTCAACGGCGTGGTGAACCCGACGCTCACCATGAATGCCGGCGAGATCCGCCGTTTGCGCATCGTCAACGCCACCAACGGCCAGACCTATGTGCCGATGTTCAGCGGCAGCGGCACGCTGCCGGGGGTCTATGTGATCGCCACGGACGGGATCGCTCTGCCACCGCCGTTCAGCATGGCCGGCTTCTCGGACACGGATCCGCACTTCGCCGTCGACTATTCGCTGACGGCCAGCGCCGATCCGGCGAAGTACTGGACCACCGCCGAGTTGATCACCCTGGCGCCCGGCCAGCGGGTCGATCTTCTGATCAATCCGACGGAAGCCGGCACGTTCACCCTCGCCGGCGCGGCCAAGGGTGCGGCCCCCATGGTGGTGGAGCACAACACCCCCAACACCGCCACGCTTCTCACCCTCCAGGTGAACGCGGAGACGCCGTCGAAGAGCCAGCAGCTCCCGCCGCTCAGTCTGTTCAAAAGCGATCAGATCGACCGGCCAGAGCCACCGGCGCAGGTATTGTCCGGTCCGGGCATGCCGGTCGCCACCCAAACCCTAGAGTTCAAGACGCTGGGAGCGGCCTTCGTCGACGGTGTTCCGACCGAGCCCGCATTCCTGATCAACGACCAGCATTTCAACGCCGGGCAGAACTCGGCCCAGTTACAGCTCTACAAGGGCGATTCGGACGTCTGGAACCTGTACAGCACGAACGACGCGCACATCTTCCACATCCATATCAACTCGTTCATCGCCTTCGCCCGGATTCCTTACGACACGCCCAACCGAGTGTACGGGAACCCGATCTTCTATCTGCTGCCCATATGGCGGGACACGATCTACTTCGATGCGGGCACCGACGGCGAGGATTTCGTGCCTGGGACGATGGTGGCCATGGCGAGCAAGCAGGTCGAGTTCACCGGCGAGTTCGTCCTGCACTGTCACAACCTGTTCCACGAAGACAACGGCATGATGCTGACGGTCGCGATCCTCGACCCGGAGACCGGCGCCTACGATCCCGGGATGGGTATGGATATGAGTACCCGAACCCACATCCACAACGACCCGTCGATCCCGGACCGGCCGGCGGCGATCACCCGTCCGAGCAACTGAGCGGTTCGTTCACGTTCCCCAGAAGGGCCTTGATCCTGAGGCGGTGTCGGTCCGATGGTGGCGGTATTGCGCCGCCGCCGGAGTTCCCGTGCCATGTCCGATTGCCTGTTCTGCGACGTCGTCGACACCGGCGCGACGGCTGCCAACCGTATTGCGGAGTTCGAGCACTCGGTCGCCGTGGTGCATTTCCAACAAGCGTTCCGCGGCCGCTGCATCCTGGTGCTGAAGCCCCACTATGTGGACGTGCTGGAGGTGCCCGACGCCGTCCATGCGGCCCTGACCGACGACCTGCGGCGGCTGGGCCGGGCGGTGCGCGCTGCGTTCAAGCCCGATCGGATCAACTACTCCAATTTCGGCAATGTCGAGCCGCATGTACACTGGCAGATCATCCCGCGCTATCGCGACGACGGCCACTGGGGCGGCCCGCCGCCGATGCCGGAGACGAAGCTTCCCCTGCTTCCCGACGCAGCGTATCGGGCGATCGCGGAGAAGATCAGGGCGGAACTCTAGGCGGTTTCCTTGAACAGCTCGCGGCCGATCAACATTCGGCGGATCTCGCTGGTACCGGCACCGATCTCGTAGAGTTTGGCGTCGCGCAGGATACGACCGGTCGGGTAGTCCATGGTGTAGCCGTTGCCGCCCAGGCACTGGATCGCCTCCAGCGCCATCCAGGTCGCCTTCTCCGCAGCGTAGAGAATGGCGCCGGCGGCGTCCTTGCGGGTGACCTCGCCGCGGTCGCAGGCTTTGGCCACCGTATACACGTAGGACTTGGCCGCGTTCATGATCACGTACATGTCGGCGATCTTGGCCTGCATGATCTGAAAGCTACCGATCGGCTGGCCAAACTGCTCGCGCTCGTGGACGTAGGGGATGACCACGTCCATGGCCGCCTGCATCAGCCCGGTCGGCCCGGCGGCCAGCACCGCCCGCTCATAGTCGAGGCCGCTCATCAGCACGCGTACGCCGCCGTCGACCTGGCCGAGCACGTTCTCCTCGGGCACCTCGACATTGTCGAACACCAGCTCTCCGGTGTCCGACCCGCGCATGCCGAGCTTGTCCAGCTTCTGGGCGACGGAGAAACCCTTTGCGCTGGTCTCAACCAGGAAGGCGGTGATCCCGTGCTGATGCTTCTCGGGATCGGTCTTGGCGTAGACCACGATCACGTCGGCGGTCGGGCCATTGGTGATCCACATCTTGGAGCCGTTGAGGACATAGCGGCCGTCCTTCTTCTCAGCCCGCAGCTTCATCGACACCACGTCGGATCCGGCGCCCGGCTCGCTCATCGCCAGTGCGCCGACAAATTCGCCGCTGATCAGCTTCGGTAGATACCGGCGCTTCTGTTCCTCGGTGCCATTGAGATTGATCTGATTGACGCAAAGGTTGGAATGGGCGCCGTAGCTCAAGCCCACCGACCCGGAAGCCCGGCTGATCTCCTCCATCGCAACGCAGTGCTCAAGATACCCCATGCCGGCGCCGCCATAGTCCTCGTCCACGGTCACGCCGAGCACGCCGACATCGCCCATCTTCCGCCAAAGGTCATGGGGGAAGGTGTTGCTCCGATCGATCTCGGCGGCGCGCGGGGCGATCTCGTCGCCGGCGAAACTGCGCACGCTGTCGCGTAGCATATCGGCGGTCTCGCCGAGATCGAAGTTCAGGCTCGGATAGTCGTTAGGGATCATGGGGTTCCGTCCGTTCCAGAGGACTTGTGACTGAGGTCGTGCGGTGCGTCGGCCGTGCCGTCCAGCAGCATCATGGTGGCGAGCGCCGCCGCCACGGGTTTCTCGCGACCCTCCCCGACCGCGAAGCTCCCGACGGACACGGCGCCGGTGAATGCCGTGAACGGCTGACAGCCCAACGACACCGTCACCCGCTCCGAACTGGCAGGATCGGCAGTACCCACCTTGACGTAGACGTCATGCGATTGCGTCACGCCGCATCCTCCGAAAGCCTGTCCAGGCAGGTATTCTCCAGCACCGCCAACTCGGCCTCGATCGCCTCGATGTCGCGGCGCTGGGCCTCGAGCTGCGCCCGACGGTCGCGGATCTTGCGCAGCAGATGAACGAGTTGCGCCCGCTCGCCCTCCGTCGGGTCGTAGAGGTCAAGGATTTCGCGGATCTCGGAGATGGAGAACCCAAGCCGCCGGCCTCGCTGTATCAGGATCAGCCGCGTGCGGTCGCCTCCGGAAAACACGCGGCTACGGCCGTTGCGGCCGGGAAAGATAAGCCCCTGCTGCTCGTAGAAACGGATCGCCCGGCTGGTCAGTCCGAGCTCGCGCACAAGCTGGGTCATGGTGTAGCGGTCGGCCATGAGAGCGAGAGTGAGACGTATTGACGTCAACGTCAATTGCCGTTCGCCGTTGCTTTCGCGGGATGACCCACCGAAGCAACGGTCCTAAGCTCGCCTCCACGCCCAGTCATGCAGCGCCAACGGAGCGCCCAGATGTCCGACAGACCTATCGAAGTCGATCCCATCACCACTTCCGTCGTCCAGCATCGGCTAGTCGGCATCGTCGAGGAGATGGGCGAAGCGATGCTCCGGACCTCCTACTCCCAGATCCTGAACTCGAGCCGCGACTTCTCCATGGCAATTTGCGCCGCCGACGGCGATCTGGTGGCCCAGGCCGAACACATCCCGGTCCATGTCGGTGCCATGCCCTGGGCGACCCGCTCCGTCATCGAGTATTTCGGCCACGACGTGCATCCGGGCGATGTCTTCCTGCTGAACGATCCGTATTTCGGCGGCAGCCACCTGCCGGACGTGACCGCCTTCGTGCCGGTTTTCGCCGGCGACCGGCTGGTGTTCTGGACCCTGAACCGGGCCCACCATTCCGATATCGGCGGCGCCACCCACGGTGCCTACAACGCCGCCGCCACGGAAATCTGGCAGGAGGGCGTTCGCATCCCGCCGATCCGCCTCTCCGACCGCGGCAAGATCCGCGAAGACCTGCTGCACATGCTGTCGATCAACGTCCGCCACCCGCGGGACTTCCTCGGCGACCTCGCGGCGCAGACAGGCTCCGTACACCTGGGCGAGCGCCGGCTGAACGCTCTCATAGAGGAGTTCGGGGCCGATACCGTGCTTGCCGCGGTCGCCCAGATCCTGGACGGCTCGGAGCGCCAGGCCCGGGCGGTGATCTCGAGTTGGACGGAGGGTACCTATCGCGGCGAAGCTCCGCTGGACGACGACGGGCGCGGCAACACCGACATCGCCGTGCGTGCCACCGTGACGATCAAGGACGGCGGAATCACCGTGGACCTTAGCGAGTCGTCGCCGCAGGTAACCTCCTTCATCAACTCTTCCTTCGCCAACATGCGCTCCGGCGTGGCCATGGCCATCGCTTTTCTGCTCGACAAGGAGATCCCGAAGAACGAAGGCTCCATGCGCCCGGTCGAGGTGATCGCCAAGGAGGGGACGGTCGTCTGGGCGCGACCCGGCGCGCCGGTGACGCTCTGCACCTCGCATTGCAGCCAGGAGATCGTCGAGGCGATCGTCGACGCGATCGCGCCGGCCTGTCCCGACCGCGCCATGGCCGGCTGGGGCAAGCGCTTCCGTCTGGCCATCAAAGGGACCTATCCCGGCGGCGACCGGCCGTTCATCTGGCATATGTTCCACGCCCGGCCGGGCGGCGGCGCCTCGCCCGGCGGCGACGGCTGGCACAGCGCCGGTGAATGGCATTCGGCGGGTGGCCTGAAATTCGGGTCGGTCGAAGTGGCCGAGGCCCGGTTCCCGCTGTTCTTCGAGACCCACGAGTTCCGCCCCGGCTCGGGCGGCGACGGGCGCCATGTCGGCGGGGCCGGCGGCGAGCTGCGGCTGCGGCTGGAGACCGAGCGGGACGCCGTGGTGAACACCGCCGGCGAAGGCGCGCGGGTTCCCTCCAAGGGCCGGGCCGGCGGCGGCGACGGGGCGACCCACCACTACGTCATGCACGCGCCGGGCGCCGACCCGGTCACCCTCGAGACCAAGCGGGAGGGGCTGCCCGTTCCGGCCCGCTCGCTGTTCCACATCCAGGCGGGCGGCGGCGGAGGCTGGGGCGCCCCGGCCGAGCGCAGCCGGGAGGAACGGGCGGCCGACGCCCGCGCAGGCCTGCCGCCCCTGACGCAAGGCTGAGGGACGATCACCGACATGAACCTTCCGGACACCATGACCTATCGGATCGGCATCGATATCGGCGGGACATTCACCGACCTTGTCGCGGTCGACGAGACCGGCGCCGTCACCTTCGCCAAGACGCCCTCGACGCCCGAGGATCAGTCGGTCGGTCTCCTGAACGGGCTGGAGAGACTCGCCGCAATGCTCGGCCTGTCCCGCGAGGCGCTGCTCGAACGTACGGAGCGGATCGTCCACGGGATGACCGTGGCCACCAACGCGCTGCTGGAGCGCAAGGGCGCCAAGCTCGCCCTGTTGACGACCGAAGGCCACCGCGACGTGCTGGAAATGCGCGAGGGGCTGAAACCGGACCGCTACAACCTCCGCCTGCCGCGCCAGGAGGCCCTCGTCCCGCGCCACTTGCGCCTCGGCGTGCGCGAGCGGATGCGCCACAACGGTTCGGTCGAGGTGCCGCTCGACGCGAACTCCCTGGCGGCGGCCATCGAAACGCTGAAGACGGAACAGGTGGAGTCCGTCGCCGTCTGCTACCTGCACAGCTACGCCAACGACGCCCATGAGCGGGCGACCGCCGAAGCGATCCGGGCCGCCCTGCCCGGCGTCTATGTGTGCGTGTCGGCCGACGTACTCCCCCAAATCAAGGAGTACGAGCGGGTCTCGACCACGGTGGTCAACGGCTATGTAGGCCCGGCCCTGCAACGCTACCTGCGGCGTCTGGAATCACGGTTGGACGAGGCCGGCTATCGCAACGCCACTCTGATCGTGCTGTCCCACGGGGGCGTGGCGCCGATCTCGGAGGCCATCCGCTCCGCCGTCGCCACGGTTCTCTCCGGCCCGGCTGGCGGTCTGGCCGGCGCCCGGCACGCGGCCGAGCTCACCGGGGTGGAGAACCTGATCCCGTTCGACATGGGCGGCACCTCCTCCGACATCTCCCTGGTCGACGGCGGCGAGATCGCCCTCGCCTCCGACAGGTCGATCGCCGGCGAGCGGATCGCCCTGCCGAGCCTCGACATCGTCACGCTGGGGGCCGGCGGCGGCTCGATCGCCCGGGTCGATGGTGCCGGCCTGCTCCAGGTCGGGCCGCACAGCGCCGGCGCGGTGCCGGGTCCGGTCTGCTACGGACGCGGCGGCACCGAACCGACGGTGACCGACAGCAACGTGGTGCTGGGCTATCTCGATCCGTCGGGCTTTCTGGGTGGTGCGGACATGCTCGACCGCAAGGGGGCGGAGGCCGCGCTGACCGATCTTGGCGAGAGGCTCGGCGTGTCGATGGTGGACGCCGCCGCAGGCGTGCACCGCGTGGTGAACACTCAGATGGCAGAGGGTATCCGGCTCGCCACCGTACGCCGGGGCGTCGATCCGCGCCGTTTCGCCCTGTTCGGATTCGGCGGCGCCGCCGGTCTGCATGTCACCGGCCTCGCCCGCATGCTGGACCTGCGCCGCGTGATCGTTCCGCGCGTCGCCTCCGTCCTTTCGGCGTGGGGCATGCTGACCACCGATCTCCGCTACGAGACCATCCGGACCCATATCGGCGATACCGAGGCCCTGGAACCCGACACCGTCCGGGCGCTCTTTGGAGAGATGGAGACTGACAGCCGTGCCCATCTCGCCTCCTGGTTCGATGGCGACGTGACCACGTCGCGGTCCGCGGATATGCGCTACGGCGAGCAGGTCTACGAGATCGACGTACCGTTGGACGCGCTCGACCTGGACGCGCCCGACCTGCTGGACCGGCTGAAGGCCATGTTTGAGGCCCGGCACGAGGCGCTCTACACCTACAGCCTGCCTGACCGGGCTCCAGTCCTCGTCAACGCCAAGATCGCCGCCATAGGCCGGCTTCCCGCACCGCCGCAGGAACCGGAAGCGGAGTCGGGGCCGGAGGCGACACCAAAGGGCATGCGCCCGGTCTTTCTAGACGGCTGGATCGACGCGCCGATCTACGGCTTCGACGACCTGGCGCCCGGCCAGAACATCACCGGCCCGGCCATCGTGGAGGCGAGCACGACCACGGTGCTTCTTCGAGAAGGCGATGCGGCGGTCTGCACGCCGCGCCGGTGGCTGGACATCAAGGTCGGGGCATAGCACCGCGAAGGTCCCTCCCTCTCCCGTCATCCCGGGAGCGACCGGAGGCTCTCCCGTTATCCCGGCAACGGCTGGCGCTCTTCCGTCATCCCGGACGAACCCGGGCCTGAACCGGGGGCGGGCCGGGACCCACCTCCCCGTCATCCTGACGCATGTCAGGATTTGCGGTGCACGGGCGCCTGGGGCTTGGTCCTGACGTGCGTCAGGACGACGGGAGAACGGCGATTGCGGTCGCGCCGAACATTCCGAGCAGGAGCGGTGCGGGCAAAGCGCGCCTAGCTCCGCCCGCTCCATGATTCCGTCCCATCCCGCTTCCAAGCCTCAATCCGCTCCCACCTCCCCGTCATCCTGACGCACGTCAGGATCTGCGGTGCACGGGCGCCTGGAGCTTGGTCCTGACGTGCGTCAGGACGACGGGAAAGGGTAGTGGCGGAGGTTCAGAGAGGTCGCCGCACGGTTCGCACGTCGCCGATCTTCGCGAGGTTGCGGGCGCGAAAATCGCCGTGGGGCTCCTCGGCCACGGCCATGTGGTGCCCGTTGGCGTGCAGGATGCGGTCGGCCTCCAGCAGAAAGGCGACATGGCCCGGCCAATACAGCAGATCGCCGGGTCGCGCCTCGGAAAGCGCCGGCACCGGCTGGCCGACCGACGCCTCCTGCATGTCGCTATCGCGCGGACAGTCGATCCCGCAGGCGGCAAGTGCGAGCTGCACCAGGGCCGAGCAGTCGAGACCGGTGGTCGAGCGTCCGCCCCAGGCATAGGGCGCGCCCATGAACCGCCGGGCGACGGCGACAGGATCCCGTTCGACCGCGTGCAGCGGGGAGAGATGCATCGCCCAGAGCCAGCCGCCATCAGCTACCCGCGCCCAATCGCCATGCCGGTCGGTGACGGCGACGCGGCTGGTCATGTGGATTACGGCGCGGGGTATGGTCTTCAGGTCCGGTGCGTCGAACAGATAGCTCCGCAGCGCCGTCACCCGGTGGGTCGGGGCGCTTTCTTCCGCCGGTCCGAGATCCGTTTCGCGCAGATAGCCGACATAGCCGTCGGTTCCGTTGCGGATCCAGGCCCAACCGTCGCGACGCTCGAATACCGTCACACGCTCGCCGTAGAGCAGTTCGGATCCCTGACGCGCCTCGTCCAGCGGCGCCTCACGCAGGGACGCGGTGCCCGTCGCTACCTCAGCGGGCTCACCGGTGACAAACCGCGTAGCGCTCACCCGTCCCTCTAGCCTCGCATCCGCCAGATCGGTCCGGTAGGCATTGAGTCTCGGGTCCAGCCGTGCGGGCTCGTCGCCGGTCACGAATTCAGTTCCTTGATCGCCCGGTCGAGCCCGTCGAGGGTCAACGGGAACATCCGGTCCTCGAGCAGTTCCTTCACCATGTCGACTGACTGGGTGTACTGCCAGAACCGCTCCTGTACCGGATTCAGCCAGATGGACCGATGGAAATGCTCGGTCATCCGCTTGATCCAGACCCCGCCCGGCTCCGGGTTCATGTGCTCGACGCTGCCCCCCGCGACCGCGATCTCGTAGGGGCTCATGGAGGCGTCGCCGACGAATACCGCTTTGTAGTCGGCCCCATAGGTCCGCAGCACCTCGGCGGTATCGATCCGCTCGACATGGCGGCGTCGGTTGTCCTTCCACAACCGCTCGTACGGACAGTTGTGGAAATAGAAGAACTCCAGATGCTTGAACTCGCTGCGCGCGGCGGAGAACAGCTCCTCGCAGACCTTCACATAGGGGTCCATGGAACCGCCCACGTCGAAGAACAAGATGACGTTGACAACGTTCTGGCGCTCGGCCCGCATCTGCAGGTCGAGCCAGCCGCCGTTCTTCGCGGTCTGACGGATGGTGCCGTCGAGATCCAATTCGTCCGGCCGCCCCTGACGGGCGAAGCGCCGCAGCTTGCGAAGCGCGACCTTGAGGTTGCGGGTGCCGAGTTCCACCGTGTCGTCGAGATTGCGGAACTCCCGCTTGTCCCAGACCTTCACCGCCCGGAAGTTGCGGTTGCCGTCCTGGCCTATGCGCACACCCTCGGGATTGTAGCCGTAGGCCCCATAGGGCGAGGTGCCGGCCGTGCCGACCCATTTGCTGCCGCCCTGGTGCCGGCCCTTCTGCTCCTCCAGACGCTGGCGCAGGGTTTCCATCAGCTTGTCCCAGCCGCCCATGGCCTCGATCTGACGCTTCTCCTCGTCGGTCAGATTGAGCTCGGCCAATTTCTGCAGCCATTCGTCCGGGATATCGGCGCCGAAAAGCTCGTCCAGTGCCTCCATTCCCTGGAAGACGTGGCCGAACACGCGGTCGAACCGGTCCAGATGGCGTTCGTCCTTCACCAGGGCTGCGCGCGATAGATAATAGAAATCATCCACCGAGCCGCCGGCCACCCCGTCGCGCACCGCCCGCAGCAGCGTCAGGTACTCGGTGATCGAGACCGGCAGTTTGGCGTCGCGCAGTTCGGTGAAGAAGCGGGTGAACATTGGTTCCGACTCCCGGTTACCTCAGCCGCCTTTCAGCGCCTCTTCGATGAGCTTTCTATGCATGAACAGCTCCGACGCCACCGGGACCGCACCGTCCTCGTGACAGTCGCGCTTGCGCGGGGAGGCCGACATGGCCGCCCGTTCCATCTCGTACTCCAAGAAGCCCAGATCCTCGTCGTCGGCACCGATCTGGACCAGGTTGTCGCGCGCCAGACCGCGGAAGTAGGCTTCCTCCTCGGAATCGCCGCCACAGACCTCGATCGATCGCAGGATGTAACCCGCTTGCCGGGCGTAATTCAGCATGGCGTCCGGCGCAGCCTCCAGTAACTTGCCGGCGGTCGCCGGACCCGCGAAACCGGCGAGTGTCAGGGCGACCAGCGCCACGGGCAGGAGCACGCGCTTCATGACCGTCCCTCGCGCCGGGCGAGGAACGCCAGACGTTCGAAGAGATGCACGTCCTGCTCGTTCTTCAGCAGGGCGCCGTAGAGCGGCGGAATGAGGTCTTTCTTATCGGTCACCTTCAGCGCCTCCGGCGGAATGTCCTCGATCAGCAGCAGCTTCAGCCAATCGAGCAATTCGGACGTCGAGGGTTTCTTCTTCAACCCCGGAACCTCCCGGATATCGAAGAAGGCGTTCAACGCGCTACGCAGCATCTCCCTCTTCAGCTTCGGGAAATGTACCTCGACGATCGCCGCCATCGTCTCCGGGTCGGGGAAGCGGATGTAATGGAAGAAGCAGCGACGCAGGAAGGCGTCCGGCAGTTCCTTCTCGTTGTTCGACGTGATGATGACGACCGGCCGGTGCCGCGCTTTGACGGTCTCGCCGGTCTCGTAGACGTGGAACTCCATGCGGTCGAGTTCCAGCAGAAGGTCGTTCGGGAACTCGATATCCGCCTTGTCGATCTCGTCGATCAGCAGCACCGCCTGCTCGGACGCGGTGAATGCCTCCCAGAGCTTGCCGCGGCGGATGTAGTTCGAGATGTCCTGAACACGCTCGTCGCCGAGTTGACCATCGCGCAGGCGAGCAACCGCGTCGTACTCGTAGAGGCCATGCTGCGCCTTGGTCGTCGACTTCACGTGCCACTCGATCAGCGGCATGCCTAGGGCTTCAGCGACCTCGCGGGCAAGCACGGTCTTGCCCGTTCCCGGTTCGCCCTTGACCAACAGCGGACGGGCGAGCTGAACGGCGGCGTTGACCGCGACACGCAGATCCTCGGTGGCGACGTAGGTGCCACTGCCCTCGAAGCGGGCGGGTTGCTGAATATCGTTCATCTCACCTCGCCAATTGCATGAGTGCGGACCCGTTTGCGGGCCGCATCATCGCCGGCCCTGTGCCCGAACCAACGACCTTACGCTGCGGCGGTGGACGCGGCCAGAGCCGCTTCGATCGCCGCCAGTGCCTTTTCCCCGGCCGCGCCTTCCGGTCCGCCGGCCTGGGCCATGTCCGGCCGACCGCCGCCGCCCTTGCCGCCGAGCGCCTCTGAGCCGGCACGCACCAAGTCGACCGCGCTGATCCGACCGATCAGGTCCTCGGTGACACCGACGACGAGCGATGCCTTGCCGTCGTCATTGCTGACCACGGCGACGACGCCGGATCCAATCTCCTGCTTCAGACCGTCTGCAACGCCCTTGAGCTCGCGCGCCGGCACGCCGTCCAATGCCCGCGCGGCGAAAGCGACCCCCGCAACGGTCTTGGTGGATCCGCCACCCCCGCTGCCGGAGGCGAGCTTCTTTCGGGTCTCGACCAGTTCCCGCTCGAGGCGCCGACGATCCTCGATCAGGGCGTGAACGCGGGCCGGTAGTTCCTCCGGCGTGGTCTTCAGTTCGGCCGCGGCCTCGGAAAGCGCCGCCTCGCGGGCGGTCAGCCAATCAAGGGCGCCGCTCCCTGTAACCGCTTCCACCCGACGAACGCCGGCGGCGACGGCCGCCTCGGACACCAGCTTCACCACGCCGATATCGCCGGTTCGGCGCACATGGGTTCCACCGCAGAGCTCGACCGACCAAGCCGACTTGCCCTCCGCCTGGTCGTCTCCTCCCATGGACACGACGCGCACCTCGTCACCGTACTTCTCGCCGAACAAGGCCATCGCCCCCTCGCCGATCGCCGCGTCGGGCGTCATCAGTCGGGTGGTGACAGCGGTGTTCTGGCGAACGCGGCGGTTCACCTCGGCCTCAATCCAGGCAAGATCATCGCGCGAAATCGCGGTCGGCTGGCTGAAATCGAAACGAAGCCGCTCCGGCGCAACCAGCGAGCCCTTCTGGGCAACATGATCGCCGAGCCGGCGGCGCAGCGCCTCGTGAAGGAGATGGGTCGCCGAATGGTTGGCCCGCAGGCGGTCACGCCGATCCGCATCGACCGCAAGTTCGACCGGCTCGCCAACGGCAACCGCCGCCCCTTCCACCGCGGCGACGTGGACGAAGACGTCGCCGAGTTTCTTCTGGGTGTCGGTGACGGCAAGTGCAGCCCCGCCCGCGGTGCGGATCGTCCCCGTATCCCCCATCTGCCCGCCGCTCTCTCCGTAGAACGGTGTCTGATTGACGACAACCAGCGCCTCCGTTCCAGGATCGGCGCTGTCGACCTGCCGACCGTCCACGATCAGCGCGGTTACCACGCCCTCGGCCGTCGTGGTGTCGTAGCCAAGAAACTCGGTGGCGCCGACCGCATCGCGGACCTCGAACCACGTCCGGTCGGTCGCCGCCTCGCCGGAGCCGGACCAGGATTTCCGAGCGGCCGCGCGCTGACGCTCCATCGCCGCGTCGAACCCGGCCTGATCGAGCGAACGACCCTGCCCGCGCAGAATGTCGGCGGTAAGGTCCACCGGGAACCCATAGGTGTCATAGAGCTTGAAGGCGACCTCGCCGTCCAGGGCCTGGCCTTCGCCGAGCTTGTCGGTCTCGTCCGACAGGATCCGCAATCCGCGATCCAAGGTCTCCTTGAACCGGGTTTCCTCAAGCTTAAGGGTCTCCGTCGCGAGCGCTTGGGCGCGGACGATCTCGGGGAAGGCCTCGCCCATCTCCCGCACCAGGGTCGGCACAAGACGGTGGAGCAGCGGATCGGTGCAGCCCATGATGTGGGCGTGGCGCATGGCCCGACGCATGATGCGGCGCAGGACATAGCCACGGCCCTCGTTCGACGGCAACACGCCGTCGGCGATCAGGAACGTGCTGGCCCGCAAGTGGTCGGCCACCACCCGATGGGACACCTTGAACGCACCGTCGGCGCTCACGCCGGCCGCCTCAGCAGAGGCTTCGATGATCCGGCGCATGGTGTCGATGTCATAGTTGTCGTGCTTGCCCTGCAGCACGGCGGCGATCCGTTCGAGCCCCATGCCTGTGTCGATCGACGGGCGCGGCAGGCTGACCCGCTCGTCCGGCGTGACCTGCTCGTACTGCATGAAGACCAAGTTCCAGATCTCGATGAACCGGTCGCCGTCCTCGTCGGGGCTGCCCGGCGGTCCGCCGGGAATATCCGGGCCGTGGTCGAAAAAGATCTCGGAACAGGGGCCGCAGGGTCCGGTATCGCCCATCGCCCAGAAGTTGTCGGAGGTTGGGATACGAATGATCCGGTCGTCCGGAAGGCCGGCGATCTTGTTCCAAAGCGCCGCCGCCTCGTCGTCCTCGGCGTAGACGGTGACCAGGAGCTTGTCCTTCGGCAGGCCGAACTCGCCGGTCACGAGGGTCCAGGCGTAGTCGATCGCCTCGGCCTTAAAGTAGTCGCCGAACGAGAAGTTGCCCAACATCTCGAAGAACGTGTGGTGACGGGCGGTGTAGCCGACATTGTCGAGGTCGTTGTGCTTGCCGCCGGCCCGCACGCATTTCTGGGATGTCGCGGCCCGCGTGTAGTCCCGCGTCTCCTGGCCGGTGAAGACATTCTTGAACTGGACCATGCCGGCGTTGGTGAACATCAACGTCGGATCGTTGCGCGGCACGAGCGGGCTGGAGTAGACCTCGGCATGCCCACGGGCCGAGAAGTAATCCAGGAAAGCGCGGCGGATGTCGTTCGTCGTGGCCATGGCCCTGTCTCCGGCGACGTTGAAGCCGGATCCGACCGTCACGGCGAACCCGGCTCCGTCAAAAGTCCCCGGTTTTATCGAGGCCGCCCGGCCCTGTCCAGCGGATGGCCGAACATCGCGGCTCGCTTCTCAGCTCTCGGCCGCATCCTCCGGACCGCTCTCCGGATCGCCGACAAGCATCGCCTCGGCCACGAGGCCCGCATTCTCGCGTATCCGCCGCTCGATACCGGCCGCCAGGTCCGGATTGGCCTTGAGGAACTGCTTCGCGTTCTCGCGGCCCTGGCCGATGCGCTGGCCGTCACAGGAGAACCAGGCGCCCGATTTCTCGATGATTCCGGCATTGGTCCCCAGATCGAGCAACTCGCCCATCTTCGACACGCCCTCGCCATACATGATGTCGAACTCAATCACCCGGAACGGCGGGGCGAGCTTGTTCTTCACGACCTTGACCCGGGTCTGATTGCCGACGACCTCGTCGCGATCCTTGATGGCGCCGATCCGGCGGATATCAAGACGAACCGAAGCGTAGAACTTCAGCGCGTTACCGCCGGTGGTCGTTTCCGGATTCCCGAACATGACGCCGATCTTCTGGCGGATCTGGTTGATGAAGATCACCATGCAGCGCGACTTGGAGATCGAGCCGGTGAGCTTGCGCAGCGCCTGGCTCATCAGCCGTGCCTGCAGGCCCACATGGGTGTCGCCCATCTCGCCCTCGAGTTCCGCCCGAGGCACCAGGGCGGCCACGGAGTCGACCACGAGCACGTCGATCGCGCCCGACCGGACGAGCGTATCGGCGATTTCCAGCGCCTGTTCTCCGGCATCGGGCTGCGAGATCAGCAACTCGTCCACGTCGACGCCCAACTTGCGGGCATAGATCGGGTCCAGCGCATGCTCCGCGTCGACAAAGGCGCAGGTGCCGCCCGCCTTCTGCGCCTCGGCCACGACATGCAGCGCCAGGGTCGTCTTACCCGAGCTTTCCGGCCCGTAGATCTCGACGATGCGCCCCCGCGGCAGGCCACCGATGCCGAGGCCGATATCGAGGCCGAGCGAGCCGGTCGACACCGAGTCGATCTCGACCCCTGCCTCCCGCTGGCCGAGCTTCATGACGGAGCCCTTGCCGAAGGCGCGCTCGATCTGACCGAGCGCGGCTTCCAACGCTTTCGACTTGTCCATGCCGTCCTTCTCAACCAGCTTGAGCGCTGCGCTCATCTCCGCCTCCTTCTATCGTGCCGGCCGGGGTCGGGGCAACGGGGGTAACCCGTGATCGCTTCCGTTTGGGCCGGCGCGGGGTGAAAGACCAACTGGGACGGAGTGTACTTATTTTGTTCCCGTCGGCAAGTGAATTTTCTTGTTTTGTTCTCCACCATATCTAGCGTTCGAATGCTAAAGCACCGTCAAGATTCGGGGTCGGTGGACTGTGTGGCGTGCTTCACCGCCTGGGCAAGCTGCTTGAGCGAGAACGGTTTCGGAAGGGAAGCCACCGAGTCGCTGTCAGCGATCCTCTGCCGCAAAGCGTCTTCGGAATAGCCTGAAATGCAGACAACGGGGAGTGTCGGCCGATCCTTTCGGACTTCGCGGATCAGCGTGGGGCCATCGATCCCGGGCATCATCACGTCGGTGACCATCAGATCGACATCCGGGTTCTCGTCCTTCAGAAGCGACAGGGCCACCTCTCCAGACCGTGCCTCCAGAACCGTGTAGCCCTTGCCCCGCAGCGCCCGCGCTGCGAACAGCCGGACGGGATCCTCGTCCTCGACCAGGAGCACGGTGCCGGTCCCGGAAAGATCGGTATCGAGCCGACGCTGGCCGTCGGTCGCCGCCGCCTCGACGGCCCCCGTCCAGGCCGGCAGATAGATGGAGAACGTCGTCCCCACCTCCAGTGTGCTGTCGACGAACATGTACCCGCCGAACTGCTTGATGATGCCGAACGCCGTGGACAGGCCGAGCCCGGTGCCCTGCCCGAGGTCCTTCGTGGTGAAGAACGGTTCGAATATCCGCTTCTGCACGTCGACCGTCATTCCGGTTCCGGTATCGATCACTTCGATCAGAACGTACTCGCCCGGCGGCATCACCTCGTCGCCCTGGCGCAGCGGCCGGATCGTCTGCGTCAGCCCCGTCCGCATGGCTATCCTGCCGCCAGACGGCATCGCGTCGCGGGCGTTGACTACCAGGTTGATGATCACCTGTTCGAGCTGACCGGGATCGACCCGCACCGGTCGCAATTCACGGCCGTGCTCGAGTTCCAGCGAAACTGTTTCGCCGATGAGCCGGCGCAGCAGGTGGGAAAGATCGGACAGGATCTCCGTCAGGTCGACGACGCGCGGTATCAGCGTCTGCTGGCGCGAGAACGCGAGAAGCTGGCGGACCAGATTGGCCGCCCGATTGGCGTTCTGCTTGATCTGCATGACGTCGGCGAAGGACTGGTCGCCGGCGCGATGGCGCTGCAGCAACAGGTCGCAATAGCCGGTCATCGCCGTCAGCAGATTGTTGAAGTCGTGCGCCACGCCGCCCGCGAGCTGACCGACCGCCTGCATCTTCTGGGACTGGGCGAACTGCACCTCGAGCGACCGCTGTTCGCTGATGTCGATGAGGTAGATCACCCGCTGCTCCGGGTCGCCCTTGGGCCGGCGGACGAACATCGACGCGAATCGGTCCGTCTCGCCGTCGCCGACGGCGATGTCGATCGGCTTCGCGGTCTCACCGTGCGGATCCGCATCGGCGATCGCTTGTCTCACCCTGTCCCGATCCTGCTCGGCGACCAGCGGCAGGAACTCGGACCCGACCAGCGCGTTGCGCCCACCCGGGCCGAGCCAGTCGGAGAGAAACCGGTTGTGGCCCACGATCCGCCCAACCTTGTCGATCCGCAGGGTTCCGATAGGCGCGTACTCGATGGCATCGATCACCAGCTCGAGTACCGGCGCGGAGTCCACCGCCGGAAGCGCCGCCGCGGCGAGAGCCGCCGTCACCGTGCCGTCCCCGGTCGAGGACAACACCACCTCGACGCGCCTGCCCTCGTGGTTGAAGCCGTCCGCGGTGTCCGCCTCCCCACCGTCGCGCTTCAGCACCATCAGGCGCAGGCGGGCGATCCCCTTGCCGCGACCCTCCGCCGCCTCATCGCCGAGAATCCCGATCGCCCCCGCATCGGCGTCGAGAAACCGTCCGTCCTCGGCAAGGCGGACACGGCCGGTGTCTGAGGCGCCGCCCTCGCCGCCGGACGCCGCCTCGCTCGCCTGCTCGGCGCCGACGGCCTCTTTCGCCCGGGCACCGGTCAGCGCCCGCCAAAGTGCCGTGGCCTTCAATCCGTCGCCGGAAAACAATCGTGCATCCGCCATGAAATCCGCCTCAGCCGGTCATCCGCCTGCCCTTCAGGCGGTAGACATAAGAGATGATCTGGGCCACCGCCTGATAGTGCTCCTCGGGTATCTGCTGGTCCAGTTCGCAGCCACCGAACAGCGCACGGGCAAGCGGCGGGTTCTCGACGATCGGGATGTCGTTGGCCTCGGCCACCTCGCGGATCCGAAAGGCGACGTTGTCGACGCCCTTCGCGACCAAGGTCGGTGCCGCCATGGTTTCCGTGTCGTATTGCAGAGCGATGGCGAAGTGGGTCGGGTTCGTGACCACGACGTCGGCTTGAGGCACCGCCGACATCATCCGCTGTCGGGCCCGCTCCTGGCGGATCTGACGGAGCCGCGCCTTGACGTGCGGATCGCCCTCCGCCTGCTTGTGCTCGTCACGGATCTCCTGGCGGCTCATTCTGAGCTGCTTCACATGCTCGTACTTCTGGTAGACGTAATCGGCGATGGCGATGACGGCCATGACGGCAGCGGTGCCGAACAGGACGCGCAGCAGCAGCGTCTGGATCTCCTCCAGGAGCTGACGCACATCCATCTGCACGATCACCTCGAGCCGATCCAGTTCCGGCATCACCAGGATCACGGCGACGATCCCGACGATCACCATCTTGGCGATGCCTTTGAGGAACTCGACCAACGAGCGGAGCGAGAACAGGCGTCCGAATCCCTTGATCGGTGAAATTTTGTCGAGCTTCGGCGTCACCGGCTCCGTGGTGAACAGGATGCCTGTCTGCCCGAGGCTGGCCGCGAGCGCGAGCACCATGAAGATCGCGAAGACCGGCGACATGGCGATCAGCACGGACGCGAAGGCGTCGAACAGAACCTGCCCGGTATTGCCGAGATCGATCGGCATGGTCCCGCTTTTCTCCACAAGTCCGGCGAGCGGGCTGTAGACCCGCAGCGCCACGAAAGGACCGACGATCGCAACAGCCAGGGCGGCGCCCACCAGCACGAAGAAGCTGTTGATCTCCTTGCTGTTGGCGACTTGGCCTTTCTTGCGCGCCTCCGAAAGCTTTTTCGGGGTCGGTTCTTCGGTCTTTTCCGACTGGTCCTGATCCGACATCGCTGCGCCGTCGCCTTACCGCGGTTAACCGGGAACGAGATAGCTGGCGATCCCGTCCTCATAGTAGCCGATGAACACCTCCACCATCGTCCCCAGAATGGCGATGATGATGGTGAAGCCCATGATCATCTGTATGGGCAGGCCGATGAAGAAAATCTGAAGCTGCGGCATGAGGCGCGACACCACGCCCAGCACGACGAAGAACATCAGCGAGAACAGGATGAAGGGCGCGGAAAGTTGGACCGCCATCTCGAACGAGTCCGAGACCAGCCGGGCATAGGCCAGCGACATGTCGCCGATCATCAGCGGCCCGCCCGGGGGAAAGACCGAATAGCTGTCGATCAGCGCCAGGATCAGCATGTGGTGCAGATCCGTCGCCAGGACGACCATGATCGCCAAGGTGCTCAGGAAAAGGCTGATGGAGGTGCCCTGACCCTGGATCGACGGGTTGAACACCTGGGCGTTGGCCAACCCGGTCGAGAAGGAGATGATCATCCCGGCCGAGGAGAAGGTGAGGAGCAAGGTCCTGCCGACCAGGCCGAAGAAGGTCCCGATAACCAGTTCGGTGAAGACCAGCAAAAAAAGTTCCGCGACCGAGGGCGGCGCGACCGGCAGGTAGGTCATGACCGACGGCGCCACCAGCAGCGACACCGCCAGGACGAAAAGGATACGGATGCGGGCGGAGACGAAGGACTCGCCGATGCCCGGCAGCAGGAACACGAGCGCCCCGAGCCGCACCATGACCAACGCCAGAGCGTAGGATTGGACCGGGAGATATTCCTCGAGCGGCACAGCCGACGCCTACGAAAGGCCGATGATCTTGTCGGCCAACCCCTCGAAGAAGGTACGGATCGTCGCCAGCATGAACGGCAGGAGGAGCAGCAGCGAGGCGAAGACCACCAGGATCTTCGGAACGAAGACCAGCGTCATCTCCTGAAGCTGGGTCAGCGCCTGAAACAGAGCGATGGTCAAGCCGACGCCCAGGGCGATGAGCATGACCGGGAAGGTCATGGTCAGCAGGACCACGACAGCCTCGCGAGCGACGTCGATCGCATCCGCCTCGTTCATTTTCCCTCCCCCAACGCGGATTGCCCGGCAAATCCTGCCGGGTCCGTTCCTGCCGCCCTGTCGCTCCATATGGTCGTCCCCAGCGACGCCGCGGGCAAAAGCTCTGCCCCCGCGCCGACAGTCACGGCCACCTCAGATCGGCATGCGGATGATCTCCTGATAGGCTGAGACAAGTTTGTCCCTCAGCGCTGCCACGGTCTGGAGGGTGAGTTCCGCGTCGTTCACCGCGGCCACGACCTCGGTCAGGTCGGCCGTCCCGGCGATGCCCGCCTTGGACAGGGTCTCGCCCTGGTACATGGTGTTGACCGAAGACTTGGCCGCGTCCTCGACATAACTGGCGAAATCCTTCCCGGAGACGGGTGCGTTGCCCGCACCGGCGCCAATGCCCGGGATCGGCGGCGTGATATCTCCGATACGTGTCACCATGACGGTACCTCCATGGGCAGCAGTCTACGCGATGGGCCGAAACGACGAAACCATGCCGTGGTGCCGCCGGTCATCCCGCTCAACGCAGCAGATCGATGGTGCGCTGGATCATCGCCTTCGAGCTGTCGATCACGCTGACATTGGCCTCATAGCCGCGCTGAGCCTCCTTGAGGTCGGTCATCTCGATCAACGTGTTGACGTTGGGGCGCTTCACGTATCCGTTCTCGTCCGCCAGAGGATGATGCGGCTCATAGGAGCTGTCGAACTCGCCCATGTCGCGGCCAATCTTGCTCACCTTCACCAGGTCGGCATTGAGCGACCGGTCCAGCGTGTCCTGGAAGGTGATTGTCTTGCGGCGATAGGGATCGTCGCCCGGCTTGTTGCCCATCGAATCGGCGTTGGCGACGTTCTCGGCGACGACCCGCAAGCGGGTGCCCTGGGCCTGCATGCCGGACGCGGAGATCTTAATGGCGTTCATGAGTTCCATGGCTCTGTCCTCTCCGTCTAGCGGTTGCCCTGACCGATCGCGGTCCGCAGCATCGTCATGTTCTTCTGATAGATGCTCGAAGCCAGTTGGTACTTCATCTGGGTATCGGACACCTTCATCACCTGCTCTTCGAGGACGATTCCATTGTCGTTCGGATTGGTCTCGTAGACCTCGCGGGGACGCAATTCCTCGACACGGTAGTCGGGTTTCTGGACCGTACCCTGGAGATGCGTGCCGCTGGTGGCTCTCAGGCGCACCTGATCCACGTCGCGCAGCTCGCGATCGAAATTGAGGCCCTTGAGATCCTTGGCCCGGTAGTTCGGGGTGTCGGCGTTGGCGATGTTCTGGGCAAGGACCGTCTGACGGTCGCCGAGCCAGTTCATTTGCTGCCGAGCCATCCGAAACAGGCTCATCTCTGCCATCTTCATCTCTCGTCCCCTTTTTCAGCAATTTATATAAAATTGCTCCTTTAGTCCATCCACACCGTTCGAAGGGTCGTCGGTGCGTGTTGCAAACGACAAAGCAAGCACCGTGCCAAAAACTTGATGAGCGGTTCGTGCGCGCGCCTCGAAGGCTCGATATACTTGCCGGATGACGAGGTTGATGAAATGAGCAGGCGATCGCCCCCCTCGACGCTTCCCTCCGCCGTCCCGGAGCGGCAAATCGCGATCGCGCTCAGCCATGACATCGACTCCGGCACGGCGCCGACGGTCGTGGCCAAGGGCTATGGCGACTTGGCGGAGAAGATCCTCGATTTGGCCTTCCGCAACGACGTGAAGGTGAGAACCGACCCCGACCTTGCCCAGATCCTGGAAGTCGTCGAAGTCGACTGCGAGATACCGATGGAGGCTTTCGCCGCCGTGGCGGAGATCCTCACTTACGTCTACCGCGCCAACGGTCGGCTGAAATCCGATGCAGGAGATGTTCCGTCGGAGGACAGACGATGACAGCAGGAGCCCATGAGTCTCTGGACCTGGATGCGGAAGTAGCCGCCGTCGCCGCCGAGATCGGGGCGCTGACCGCCGGCACCGCCGACAGGGCGGCCCTGGAGGCGCGGGTCGCTCGGCTGTGCGACGCCGTTTTGGCGCGCCCGCCGGCCGAGGCGAAGGCCCTGCTGCCGGTGCTGCAGGACCTCATCCAGCGACTGGACGCGGCCGCCGCTGCGCTGAAGGCCGCGGAGCCCGGCGGCGATTCGCCCGCGCCCAGTCGACCGGCCCGCGCCGCCGCCGCCGCCTACGGCGCCGGACAGACCCGCCGACGGCGTGGATTCTAAGGCCCCCATCCCGGGCCAAAACCCTGTGGCCTTGGCAGAACACCGGCCGCCGCCGACAATGCGTCATGGGTCTGCTCGAATATATCCGCTTTGTCCTGGCCCTCGGCTTCGTTCTCGGGCTGATATGGATATGCTATTGGCTGGTGCGACGGTACGCCGTCGAACGGCTCGGCTTGGCAATGAACGTTGGCAAGACACCGCGCCTGCGCATCGTGGAGAACCGGGTACTGGACGGACGCCGCCGGCTTGTTCTTGTTCGGCGTGACGATACGGAGCATCTGTTGGTGATCGGCGGAGAAAGCGACATGGTCGTCGAGACCGGAATACCGGCACCGCCGCTTCCGGACATCCAGGACGGATCCGAGCGCCCAGTGGCCATCAAACGCACCGAGGAGGCCGCCCGATGACCCGCCGCAGCCTCCTGATCCTGCTCACGCTTTTCGCGGCGGCCGGGGCCTTCGCCTATGCCGCGCCGGCCCTGGCTCAATCACTGACTTTGGATGTCGGCGAACCGGGCGGTTCGACGACGGCACGGATCATCCAGCTCGTCGCCCTGGTCACGGTGCTGTCGCTGGCGCCGGGCATTCTTATGATGGTGACATCCTTCACACGCATCATTGTGGTCTTTTCGCTGTTGCGTTCGGCCCTAGGCACCCAGCAGGCGCCGCCGAACATCGTCGCCATCAGCCTCGCCCTGTTCATGACCGGTTTCATCATGGCCGACACGTTCGAGGCCGCCTGGCAGAACGGCGTACAGCCGCTGATCGAGGAGCGGATCGACGAAGAAGAGGCGTTTCGCGAGACCGTGGCGCCGTTCCGGGTCTTCATGCTGGCCCAGGTGCGCGACAAGGATCTGGAGTTGTTCGAGGATATCGGTCAGGTCGGACCCGCAGAGACCGGGTTGAACGCGCCGCTGCAGGTGCTGGTACCGGCCTTCATGATCAGCGAACTGCGGCGCGCCTTCGAAATCGGTTTCCTGCTGTATCTCCCCTTCGTGATCATCGATATGGTGATCGCCTCGGTGCTCATGTCCATGGGCATGATGATGGTCCCGCCCGTGACCATTTCCCTCCCGTTCAAGCTGATTTTCTTCGTGCTGGTAGACGGCTGGTACATGGTCGCCGGCAGTCTTGTCCGCAGCTTCACAACATAGCCGATCGCTCCGAACCGATCGGAAGCCCGGCCTCAGTTGGTCGCGCTCAACGGGCCCTGTTTCAGCTTGTCGCGATAGCTCGACAGGAACGCCTGGAAGCGACCGATCTCGTCAAACCGCTCTGACAGGCGCAGGAACTCATCAGGCCCGCTGTCCGTGTTGTTCGTGATCAGGCGGAACGCCTCGCGGAATGGCGTGTTGTCCATCTGCGTACCGTAGATCTGGCGCAGCCGGTTCAGGCCGTTGTCGTTGTCGCTCAACGCCAGAGACACGGCCCAGTTGACGATGAAGTTCGCCTGCTCCGGCGACAGCCGCCGACCGTCCCGTCCGGAATCGCCGACCAGGGTTCGGAATGTCTTCGCCGCCTCCACCCATTCCTGGGTTTTCCAGTAGATATCGGCACGCAGCAGATCGGCCTCTCGGGTCTTATCGTCGGCCAGAAGCTTCAACGCCCCCTGCGCGTCGCCGAGGTCGAAGATTGCCCGGGCGCGCAGACGACGGCGCTCGCCCGCCAGATCGGAGCGGAGTCCGGGGGCCACGCTCTCGTCCAAGGCGGCGATGGCACTCTCGGGCTGGCGGTCGAGCAGCAGGATCACCGCCAGTCGCGCGCCGACCCTGGCTTTCTCGGTGCCCTGAAGGCGAAACTTGACCTGGCGGTCCAGCAGCCGAGCCGCGCGGTCCAGCAGGTCGACCATTACCAGACGGTCCGCCAGCGACTCGATGATCTTGTCGCCCGCCGACCCGACAGGGGTCAGTTCCCGGAACTCGTCATAGAGCGCCAGCGCCTGTAACGGGGTCATCGAATCCGCTACGCCGCTGGTGAAGATGTCACTGAACGCCTCGGCCAGTTCGAAGGCGAGATCCCGACTATCCGGATTGTCCGGGAAGAAAGTGACCGCCTGGCGCAGCGCCGACAGCCCCTCCTCGAACTCGTTCTCCTGCAGCCGCAAACGACCGAGATCACGCAGCAATTCGAACTCGACCCGGTCGCCACGCCAGGCATAGCGGAGTTCGTCCAACCGATCCGCGGCCTCCATGGAGGTGATCCGTCCCTCATCGAGCAAATGTTGGATCAGCGAGCGCTCCGAACGGACGCGCGCCCACCGGTCCTCGCCCTCGGCCAGCCGACTCCAGATGTCAACCGCCGCTTCGGTGTCGCCGAACGCGTACAACACGCGGCCGCGCAGGAAATCCAGGCGGGCCCGCTCGCCCGGCGTCGGATCCCCTTCGGAGATCACGTCCAGGAAGGCGCCAGCTCCCCGGAAGTCGCCGGCTCTGATCGCCGCCTCGGCCGCCTGCATCGCGAGCTCGGTGGTGTAGTTTCTGGGGTAGCCGCCCGGAATTTCACCCGCCCGGGCGATGTGTTCGACCGCCTGGTCCCACTTGCCCTGTCCGGCGGTCGCCGCGCCGCGCCAGAGTTCCGCCTCGGAAAAGCCGTTCAGGGCGGGGTCGTCCAGGAACTGTTCGGCCTCCGCGTAGCGTCCGAGCATGAAGGTCGCCGCGCCACGCAGTGCCTTCACTTCCGGTCGGTTCGCAAGATCCTCGTCCGATTGGGCAATGGTGCGCAGCAGGCCGATGGCCTCCGCCGCGAGGCCGCGCGCGAAGTAGAACTGAGCCAGTTCGAGCCGTGGGCCGTTTCGCGAAATGCTGGTCGCCTCGGCAATCCGAAGCTGAAGGGCCTGCCGGCGGTCCAGAAACTCGGCATCGGATCCCAGGCGCCAATTCGCCATGTCGAAGATCCGGCCCGGAGGCAACCCGGCTGTCAGCCCTTCGAACCGCCCGCCGGTATACACGTCATCGGCGGAACGCGGCGCCGGCCCGGACAGCACCATGCCCTCGTCCCGAGTGATGGCGATACCATCCGGCAGCACCCGCAGCGCGAGATCCTGTCGGTTCGGCCTCACAACCACGCCCTGCAGCGAGGCGAGGATCGTCATGTCCGGATACCGCCGGTCGCCATCGATACCGCGCGAGAGCGGCGTCACCGGCACCAGGAAAAGCGAGTCGCCGACTTCGGGATCGGCGACGACGATCGGCTCGCCCACGCCTTCGACGGGGATGAAAAGTCGGGGCCCCTGCGGGCTGACCATCTGAGCGTCGACCCGCAACGGCACGTCGGGGCGAGAAAGCTGTGGCTGCAAGTCCAGAACCCATGCCGTTCCGTCGCGCCAGACCCTCGGGTTGACCCCCTGGACCACCGGTATGCGGACCACGGCGCCGGAGGACGCGGCAACCTGTTCGGGTAGACCGACGATTTCGTTCTCAAGCCCCGCCAGTTGGCTGGTGTCGAACGTGGCGGGCAGATCGAAGCCGACCCAAACATACCCTGCACGCGGGAACACGACGGCCGCCGCCTCTTCCTCGAAAGCGAACCGCAGAGAGATTGCTTCGGCGTTGTTGAGACGGGTGATCGCAATCGGAGGTCCCGCCACGGCAACCGCCGTCCCAACGGCCACCGCATCAAGCCGTGTCGCGTCATCGAGCGCGGACTCGGCTCCTTCGCCGGGCGGCGCCGACGATTGAACGTCCGGCAGGCTTGTGACCGACGTTCTCGGATCGGAGCCGGCGCTTCCGGCAGGTGGCGGCGCTGTCTGGGATCTTGCGGCGGGTACCGAGTTTTGCTCGGGCGCCGGCGGAACGGGCGCCGCGGTCGGAGCGGGAACTGTAGCTGGGGCGGATCCGGGCGACACACCCTGGCCTCCGGCAGCCCCCACACTGGCGGGAGGAACACTTGGCTCGGTCGTGGCCGTCGGTTCGGGAGCCGTTGCCGCTGCGGGTGGTTGACCGGGTGCCGGCTGGTTGGCTACGGCCTGGTTCGCTATGGGCTGGGCGGGCGCGGCTTGGACCGGCGCCGTTTGGACCGGCGCGGTTTGCGCGGGCGGCGGCGGCGCGCCCGCCCCCGGTCGACCACGGATACCGCTTGTGTCTCTCAGGACGTCAATGACCACCTTGGGACCCGACCGCAAGGCTCGGATGGACCGGCCTTCCGGTACCGGAACCGTGACCGTCAGCCCTGTGGCGGAACTGTCACTGATCACACCGCGGAGATCTTCCGGAAGTTGGCGGCGAAGAGCCTCGACGTCGATTCTGGCAGGACGGGCGAAGAGAATCCGGGCTGCTCCAGCATCCGGTTCGACATCGAAATCGACAGTTGCCGGCCAGTCGAACACGATACGGTCGTAGTTCGCGTGACGTCCGGTCCGCACGCCGAGCGCCGGCGCCGCCGCTTCCACCTGACCTGCGGCCTGAGCTCCCTGCGCCGCGGGAGGGGGCGTTTGAGCCGAGGGCTGCTGCGGCGCTGTGCCGGCCGTGGTCCGAGGAGCGGAAAGCGGTGCCGGATTGCTTGTACGATCCGACAGATCGATGACGATCCGATTGCCGTCCCGGGTCGTTCGCAGGCGGTGATTGCCCGTGAGTTCGATCACCGCGCTTCGGCCGTCTCGGCCAATACGTCCGCCCGAGATGAAACGTCCGAGCGCGACCGCCGCCCCGGCGATGTCACCCTCGATCGGTTGAGAGAACCGGATGACGAGGGAATCGCCGAATCGTTCCGCCGAATACTCGACCGGACCCGGCCAATCGAAGACGAGCCTTTCCGACGTCGATGTCGATCCGCCACTTACCTGCACCGGCACCGCAGCCGCGGGTCCGCAGAGCACGGCGAGAAGCAGCACCAGGAAGAGGATCCCCCGCATCAGCGCGCCCGCTCCGGGAAGATCACCACGTCCACCCGTCGGGAGAGGGCGTATCGCCGTTCCATCTCGAGGGTCGGCGCGACATCGGAAAACCTGCTGTCACCCTGGCCTTCAACCGTCGGCTGGCGCGGAAACCCGGTCTCCACCAGTCTACGGGCGACCGCATCCGCGCGCGCCAGAGAGAGTTCCCAGTTTGAGGAGAAGCGCCCGCCGCCATTGATCGGCTGGGGATCGGCATGACCGACGACATCGATGCGGTTCGGCAAGGTGGAAAGCGCGGTCGACAGAACCGCAACAGCATCGCGGGCGTCGCTCGTGAGATCGGATCCGCCTACAGGAAACAGCGTATCGGCCGGCAGAGCGATGACCATGCGCTCGCCCGCCCTTTCGATCCGCGCCTGCCGAAGCACGGGATCCCCCGCCATCTTCGCAAGCAGAACCGGCTCCAGATAGCCGAGGGAAAAGCCCTGACGGGAGCGTTCGGCCTCTACGCTGAGACTGACCGGCGGGGCCTGCTCTACCACGGAAACCTGCCGCCCAAGCACAAGTGAAATCGAGCCCGCGGCCTTCTCGAAGCTTGGCGTGTCCAGCGTCGTCATTGCGAAGCGCAGCACGAAGAAAGCGAGCATCAGAGATACGAGGTCGACCAGTGTGACCATCCAACTCGCACCACCGCCGTACTTGCGGCCAGCGCGCCGACCAAGTTTTCGCTCTCCGCTTTGAACCGCCGATCGGGCGTGGCTGAGATGTACGGTCATTGCGGCGCACCGTTACGGCCCGGATCGGTCGCTTCGGCCGGATGGGTCCGAAACACAAGCCGTACGGTGTCCGGGTCGCGCGGTTCCAGACCGGCGGACAGTATCTCCGGGTCGACTTCGTGATCCGCAAAGGCCCTGACGGTCTCACTGGCGCGGAAGATCAATTCATCCCGAAGGCGGCGATCGATATCGGGCGCGAAACCGTACAGGATCTGCAGGTCCAACCGGGTACCTGCCGGCGGAGCGTTGAGGATCGGCGCCAGCCGCCCCGCCAACTCTGCCATTACCGGGGTAACCCCGCCGGCGGCGGCCGCATAGACCCTGGCCGCCGGAATGGACACGAAGATCGGATTGCCGTCGGGCTCGATCTCCACCGGCACCGCCGGCAACAATTCCCGGAAAACTGCGCCCAACGCCGCGCGTACCGACTGGTCGATAACCTGACCCGGGTCCGAATCGAGCGGGTCCTCGCCCAGATCGCTGCTCAGACCAGACGGAAACGCCCGCTTTACGCTCTCCAGCACACGGTCGCTCTTGCCCTGCTCGACCGTGGACATCGCGTTCAACATAATGAAGAAGGCCAATAGCAACAGGAACAGACTGAGGAAAAGAGGCTGGCTGGCCCCTTTGTCAGGTTCCCGTCGCTCTGATCGGCTGATTGTCATACGCGCCTAGTCGAGGTTATCGAATAGCGCGTCGACCTCCGCTTGGCTCGCTGCCGAACCCGGCAGTTGGGGACCGTTGAGCAACCCACTCTCCGAGGCCGACCCGTCCCCTCTTTTTTCGTCTATTTCCCGCGCTTTGTCACGTTTTGTTTCGAGCCCGGATGCAGCGGCCGGGCCGAGTAGGTCGATCGCTTCCCGGATCGCATTTAGACGCTGGCCCACGATATCCCGCACCGCCGACGCCTCGAACAGGGCGCCGGTCGCCACGGCGATTTCCTCACCGACCGATCCGCCCGCCGCCTCGCCCGTTCCCATCAGCGTTTCAGCCGCCTCGAGAACGCGCTCGAACGCCTCGTGAAGCTCACTGTCGGCGGCCGCGATCTCCGACAGGGCGCGCGCTGCCGCGTCGTCACCCTTGACGTCGGATTTCATCGTACCCCGCCCAAGCTCACGATCAGAACTCGCCGATGACGGCCGTCATCTTCGTCTTCAGGGTGGCGGCGTTGAACGGCTTGACGATGTAGTTGTTCACGCCCGCCTTCTTAGCGGCGATGACGTTCTCGGTCTTGCTTTCGGCGGTCACCATGATGAAGGGAGTCGACTTCAGCTTGGCATCCGACCGAACTTCCTTGAGAAGCTGAAGGCCCGTCATCGGCTCCATGTTCCAATCGGAGATGACAAGACCGAACTCGCCCCGGCGCAGTTTCTGCAGGGCCGTCGCGCCGTCTGACGCTTCATCCACGTTGCTGAAGCCGAGCTGGCGCAGCAGGTTCCGAATGATTCTCAGCATCGTCTTGTAATCGTCGACGATGAGAATCGCCATGTTCATATCGACCGCCATATCCCGTCTCCCTAAGTCACTATTATCCGCTCATCGACGCGGACCTCGCCGAAGTCGGCACACCCTATGCCAGGGGAGTTAAAACCTTGTAAACGAGATTAGTACTTTAGATCCCGAAATTTGATCAGTGCCGGTTCCCGATGCGATGGTTGGAACGCGACGCTGCCTTCATCAGTTGATATCCGGCATCTTTCGCCGCTCTGCGATGCGTGCCGTCACCTCTTTTGCCCGTTCCGGCGTCATCGCGGCCAACACGGGCGCGGTTTTCGACGCCTTCATCCGCTCAATGACCTGCAGCAGGATTTCCATGTCCAGGGCGTCGAAGATCTTTGCCGCATCCTTCGGCTTCATCGTCTCGTAGATCTTCACCAGCCCCGAGAGCTGTTCTTCTTCCTGCTCATCGTATTTCCGGATCAGGTCCTCGATCTCGGATTTAATGCCGTTCAACTCGCCGATCTTCTGCTCGATCCTGTGTTCGGCGGCGGCGAGCAAGCCCTCGCGCTGAACAAGCGTGCGCTCGCGCTCCTCGAGTTCCCGGCGCCGATCGGCAAGGCTTTGCAGGAGCTCGATCTGCGACTTGCCAAGATTGAACGGATCGACCCTGTCATCGGAATTCGTGGCGGTACTCGCCTGAGCGAGTTGCAGGGGCAGCTCGGCAGCCGCTGATACAGCGAGGTCGGAGGACGGGACACCCTGCTCGGAGGCCGAGGTGTCGGAACGAGACTGATCCGCCCCGGAAGCCCGGGCCACAGTCCCCACCGTCACAGTTTCCACCAGCGTCTGACGGTTGTCCCAGAGGTCGGCGACTTTGACCGAAAGCACCAGGGCGGCAACGAAAGCAGTTACAGGAAGAATTCGAAGCGCGGACTGTCCGCGCTTGCTTGGCGCGGTCGGCGCCGCCGCTTTGTCGGCGGGCGTGCTCGAACGCTGCGCGGCACGCATCGCGGCGGCCGCCGCGCGGCCCCGGGCAAGGCGTTCGGCGTTGGGCGCCGCCGCGCGCGGCGACACGGGCGCGGTCGTCCCGGCGCCGGTTTCGGACTCGTCCAGCGGAGGGGGAGCGGCCCGTCTTCCCAATCGGTCGTAGCTCATGTCAGCGCACGTTCCTTAAAGCGTTCATCAGGTCGCGCTCAGCCTGAGAGCGCGCACCGTCCTCTGATCCAACGGCTGGCTCGGAAGCCGCGGGTCGGGTCGTCGATGCCGCGCGGCGGGCGGGCTTTCGCGCCGGGACAGTTTCGGGATCGGCTGCGGCAGGTTGTGGTTTGCCGCTGGTCGCTCCCGCCAGCCGTTCCGCCGTTCCGTCCGCTCGCTCGATCAGGAACAGCAGCTCGTCCCTTAGCGCCTGAGCCCGGACGACCGGTTCGTTCAGCATCGCCTGAGTCTCCTCGGCGGTCTGTCTAATTCCCTTGAGGCTGGCGTCGGCTTTCGCCGTCGCCTGACTCATTCGTTCCAGAAAGACCTCAAGGCCCTCCTTTTCCGATCTGAGCATGGCGAGCCGCCGGTGCAAGACCATGGCGTAGACAATCGTCGCCAGCAGCAGCACGATCAGAGCACTGTCGAGGATAAGCGCCAGCGTCATCTACGCTCTCTCCACACGGTCCCAATCATCGCTCAGTCGTCCCCTTGCCCGCGTACCGCCGAGATCAACGCCGGCCGTCACATCTTGCGCAGTCGGTGGCTGATCCTGACCGCGATGTTGCCGCCCTTGCGCCCCATCTTACCATTGAACAGCGAAACGTTCCCGCATCGCATGTCGATGGTCGAATTCGGCAGGGCGTTGAGCAGGATTCGGCTACCCGGTTTCAGGTTCAGCACGTCATTCAGCGGCATCACGATTTCGTCGAGTACGGCGTCCAGTTCGACATCTGTATTCCAGAGTTCGTTCGCCAAGTGAGTTTCCCAGATCGAGTCCCGACCGAACTTCTCGCCCATGAACATCTGCAGCAGCAGTTCGCGGACCGGCTCCAGCGTTGCGTAGGGCAGCATCAGCTCCAGCCGGCCGCCCCGATCCTCCATATCGATACGCAGACGCGCGAGCACCGCGGCATTGGCGGGACGGGCGATCGTTGCGAAGCGCGGGTTGGTCTCCAGTCGGTCAAAACGGAAGGTGACGGGGCTCAAAGGATCGAACGCCGCCGACAGATCGCGCAACACGACGTTCACCATGCGCTCGACCAGGTTGCGCTCGATCGTGGTGTAGGGCCGTCCCTCGATACGCATGGCGGCCGTGCCGCGCCGTCCGCCGAGCAGCACGTCGACGATGGAGTAGATCAGCGCGCTGTCGACCACGAGCAGGCCGTAGTTGTCCCACTCTTCCGCCTTGAAGACGGAGAGCATGGCCGGCAGAGGAATGGAGTTCAGATAGTCGCCGAACCGGATAGAGGTGATGTTGTCGAGGGAAACCTCGACGTTGTCCGAGGTAAAGTTGCGGAGGCTGGTCGACATCATACGCACGAGGCGGTCGAACACGACCTCGAGCATTGGCAAACGTTCGTAGGAAACGAGTGCCGAGTTGACGATGGCGTGAATGCCGGAGGTGTCGCTATCCCCGCCGCCAGCCTCGTCGAATCCGAGCAGACTGTCGATCTCGTCCTGGTTTAGAACCCGGGCGGCACCGACATCCTCTTCCTCGTCGTCATCTCCCATCGCCTCCCATTCGGCGGCGAGATCGTCATCGGTTGCCATCAGCCCAGCCTCGTCTCTGTCCGGCTCGTCCCTATTCGACTAGTCCGCGGTTCGCCGGCCCTACTGGACCAGCATCTCCTTGAAAAGCACGTCCCGCACCCGTACGGGTCGGGCGGCAAGATTGACCCGCCGAAGCAGTTCTTCGCGCAGGCGATACATGCCGGCGGATCCATTCAGGTCGTCGACCCTCAGCTCGCGCAAATAGACCTGGAAGTTATCGACAATCCGCGGCAGCACCTCGTTTATCCGGTCGGTATCCTGCGGCCCCTCAAGCTCAAGGGCGATCTTGATCTTTAGGAAGGTGGACTTCCGCCCGTTGGTGTTCAGGTTCACGATCAGATCCGGAACCTCGAAGAAGAAGGCGCGCGTTTGCTGAGGCTCAGGCGCGGCTGGTGGCGGCGCTTCGCCTTCCGTCATCTCGGCAGGCGGCGGTTCGCTGCCGCCGAAAAGGCCCAGCATGAAGGCGGCGCCCACGCCGCCGCCGACCAGGATAAGAATGATCACCGCAGCAAAGATGATCAGCCGCTTGCCGCTGACTTTCTTTTTCTCCGGGCCATCGCCGGCATCATCCATGTCGTCGAGGGCTTCTTCAGCCATCGGCCTCTCCTCCGAACCGGACCTTCCGGCCGCGGTCTCCACCGGTTGGAGCGACCATCGCTCCGCACCGCCGGCCTTCCTTGCCGCCCTGCACGAACCCGTCATTCCGAGGAAGACCGAGGGTCGCCGGGATCGGCGCCGGCCCGTGCCTGATGCAAGGTCGATGCCGAATCACTCCGATTCTACAGAAAGGAGGCCCCCGGTTAAAGGGCGGCGCCGCATAACCGCACTGAACGCCCCCAGGACCTGCCCGAGAATTGGCACGGACCCTGCATATCCGGTCTGCGAGACGGCGGCATGGACCGTCGCCACGCAGACAAGAGCCCGAAACGGGCCAAGACATGCAAGGAGAGTGTGATGGAGAACTCGATCTATATCGGCCTGTCCCGACAGGCGGCGCTTCGCCGGCAGATGAGCCAGGTCGCCAACAACATCGCGAACATGAACACCACCGGCTTCAAACGCGAGCTGATGATCTACCAGGCGTACGAAACGAAGATTCCGTTCACTCAGACGAACGACTTCGTGATCGACCGTGGATCGGCGATCGACCATTCGCCGGGCGCCATGCGACTGACCGGGAATACCTTCGATCTGGCGATCGACGGTCCGGGCTACTTCCAGGTCGACGACGGTACCGGAACCTTCTACACGCGAAACGGCACGTTCTCCCTCGACGAGAACAACCAGCTCGTGACCAATCAGGGTTACCAGGTGCTCGACGCCGGCGGCGAACCGATTTTCGTGCCCCGGTCGGACGAAAAGATCGTCATCGAGTCCGATGGCAGCGTGCGGCTCGGGGACGACGTCTACGGGCGGATCGCCGTGGTCGAATTCGACAACATGATCGGGGTCAGGAAGGTCCGAGGATCTCTGTTTGAATCCGACGAATTGCCCCGGCCCGCCGAGAACAGCGAGGTGCAGCAAGGTCTGATCGAGACATCGAACGTCAGCCCGATCCTCGAACTTACCAACATGATCGAAGTCAGCCGGGCCTACGACTCGGTCAAGAACATGATCAGCAGCGAGAACGACCGCACGAAGCAGGCGCTCGAGCGGTTGGCACGACCTGTGCAAGGTGGAGCCTGAACCTAGTGACGGGTGATCGGCGCCGCTGATCACCGACGGTCATCGGACGAGACAGGACCCGACGCGGTCAGCCAGGGAGTAGAGTTATGCAGTCGCTGAACATCGCCGCCACCGGCATGAACGCGCAGCAGATGAATGTCGAGGTTATCTCGAACAACATCGCGAACATGAACACCACGGGCTTCAAACGGCAGCGCGCGGAGTTCCAGGATCTGATCTACCAGGCCCAGCGCCGGGTCGGTACGGCGTCCTCGGACGCCGGCACCGTGGTCCCGTCCGGTATTCAGCTCGGCCTCGGTGTGAAGACCGCCGCCACCTACCGGGTGAACGAACAGGGCGCGCTGATCCTGACCGACAACCAGTTCGACCTGTCGATCCGCGGCGAAGGCTACTTCCAGATCACCCTGCCGAACGGCGATACGGCCTACACCCGTGCCGGTTCGTTCCAGCTCGATCAGAACGGTACCCTGGTGACCCCGGACGGCTATACCGTACAGCCCGGCGTCACCATCCCGGCTGACACGCTGTCCGTGACGGTCAACGAGTCGGGACAGGTCTTCGCGCAGATCGACGGCCAGGTCGACGAGCAGAATGTCGGCCAGTTGCAGCTCGCCATCTTCCAGAACCCGGCCGGTCTGGAGAATATCGGCAACAACCTGCTGCTCGAAACGACCGCTTCCGGCGCGCCCAGTGGTGGCGCCCCTGGCGCAGCGGGCTTCGGACGCCTGCAGCAGGGCTTCCTGGAATCCTCGAACGTCGATCCGGTGCAGGAGATCACAAGCCTGATCACCGCCCAGCGCGCATACGAGCTGAACTCGAAGGTCATCGAGACTTCCGACCAGATGATGTCGACGGTCAACAACGTCCGCTAACGCCATCTGACGCCCCTCTGTAAGCATGCGGCCCCCGTCCGACGGGGGCCGGGACGACGGGAGAACCCCCATGATCCGGATGCAAAACGCCATCGCCAACCTGACCTTCGCCGCCGCGCTGGTAATCGGTCTGACCGTCACCGCGGCCGCAACAGACAGCGTCGCGGCGACCGGACAGAGCAGCCAGGACAATCGGGCTGGGCAAGGACTGCAGGCTGGGAAGAACCTGCCGCTCATCCTGCGCGACCGTATCTCCCTGGATCACGACGATCTCATGCTGTCGGACCTGTTCGCCAATCTTCCCGAGGGCGTCGACCATCGCATCTCCGACGCGCCGGCCCCTGGCGAGCGTCTGGTGCTCGGTGCCCGGCAAATCTGGCAGTACGCCAAGGCGTTCGGTCTCAACTGGCGCCCGGAGCGATCGAAGATCGCCGTGATCGTCACGCGATCCAGCATCGAAGTGCCGATGGAGGTTGTCGCCGACACCCTCAGCGCGCGTCTAGCCGCGGAATACGTGGAGGATCAGTTCGATCTCGACCTGTTCGGTCGGAGCTCGAACATGTTCATCGCCGCGAACGCGCCGATGAATCTCGACGTTCACTCCCTGTCGTACGAGCCACGCTCTAAGCGCTTCGAAGCCACAGTGAGCGCCAACGGCGGCACTGTGATGCAGATGACCGGCAAGGTCGTGCCCATGGTCGAGGTCCCGATGCTCCGCAGGCATGCGATGGCGGGCCAGGTCATCACAGAAGACATGATCACCTGGGAGCGGGTCCCGACACGCCGCGCCGGTGTCACCACCGTCACCCAGCGCGACGATATCGTGGGCCAGACCGCCCGCCGTCCACTGACCGCCGGCGTCCCTGTCCGCCTGACCGACCTCAAGCCTAACCTGATGGTCACCAAGGGTGAAACGATCACCCTGATGGTTCGAACCGGCCTCATGACCCTCACCGCCCGGGGCACGGCCCTGGAGTCCGCTACCAGGAACGGCGTCATCCGGGTCCGCAATACCCACAGTCAAAAGGTCGTCGAGGCCCGCGTTGTCGGACCGGATATGGCCGTCGTCGAACCCGTCTCGCTCGCCAACCTCGCCGAGCTGAACGGGTAAGCCGCCTCTGACAGTGCCCGATTTGGCACGGCTCTTGATACACGGGTGCAGAAGCGCCCCTTGGAGGATGAAGAAATGACCCGCCTCGCCCCGCTCGCCCGGACCCGACCGCTGATCGGCCTCGCCCTTGCCGGCGTTCTGCTCTCCGGCTGCAACGCCCTCGACCGGCTCTCCGGTTTGGGAACCGCTCCGGAAATGTCGCGGATCCAGGATCCCACCCAGGCTGCGGGATATCAGCCGATCAGCATGCCGATGCCAGCGCCGGTCGTGGCCACTCGCCAAGCCAATTCGCTCTGGCAGGAAGGCAGTCGCGCGTTCTTCAAGGACCAGCGGGCAAGCGATATCGGCGATATCATTACCGTCGTAGTGGCGATCGACGACGGCGCCGACCTGACGAACACGACGACCCGGACCCGCGCTAATACCGACACTGCGAATCTTGGCGGCCTGTTCGGCTTCGAAGGCACGCTGGGCGAGGTCTTCCCCGAGGGCATCACGGGTCAGAACCTCGTCGATCTCGGCTCCAACACCAGCAATGTCGGCAGCGGCGTGGTCGACCGCGAAGAAGACGTCAATCTTCGGATCGCGGCGGTGATCACGCAAAAACTGCCGAACGGCAATCTCGTCCTCTACGGCCGACAGGAAGTGCGCGTCAATTTCGAGGTCCGCGAGGTCGTGGTCGGGGGCGTGATCCGCGCGGCCGACATCACCTCCGGCAATACCATCAGCTACGACCAGATGGCCGAGGCGCGTATCGCCTACGGCGGCCGGGGACAGCTGACAGATGTCCAGCAGCCGCGCTACGGCAGCCAGGTCCTCGACATCATCATGCCGTTCTGATCGGAACCGGCTTCCGGGCGCAGCCACCGCGGCCGCACCCCTCCCCAACGGAGAAGGCCGCCCTCCGAGGCGGCCTTCTTCACGTGTCATCCGGTCCGAACATCGCCCTGGCCGCGGGCAAACGCAGCGAACCGTCAGAACCCGGTTCAGTCGTCGCGGTGCGTACGCTCCATACGCTCGTGCCGCTCCTGTGCCTCCAGGCTCAAGGTCGCAATCGGCCGGGCCTCAAGGCGCCGCAGGCTGATCGGTTCATCGGTTTCTTCGCAATAGCCGTACGTGCCGTCTTCAATCCGCTTGAGAGCCGCTTCGATCTTGCTGATCAGCTTGCGCTCGCGGTCGCGGGTGCGCAGTTCGATCGAATGCTCCGTCTCAAGCGAAGCCCGGTCCGCCATGTCCGGCTGCTGCAAATTCTGTTCGGTCAAGTTGCTCAAGGTTTCGCCGGCCTCTTTGACGAGATCGGCTTTCCAACGCAGCAGCTTCAAGCGGAAGTACTCGAGCTGCTTGGGATTCATGAACTCCTCTTCATCCGACGGCTGATAGTCCGGCGGCAGGGTAACGCTCATCCGAAATCCTCCACGCGTCTGCGATCGCGACCGCCCCTCGGAGCCCCCGAGAACGGGACAGCTCCGGTCGGAACCGGTAGATATCGCCGATGGCCGGTGCCTATGCGCCGGTACCGCCGACAGCGACGGGCGTCGGGTTACACGCTTCGACCCAGTTTCGCAAGCTCGACTCGCGCTCGCAGTTCGATGTCATCCAGGATTTCAGACAAGCGGGGATCATCGATCTCTTCGCGCTGCTGGCGCGCCGCCGTCGCGAGGTCGTGGAGCCGGTCCATCGGAACCATTCCCATCAGCAACCCGTCGCGCAGATCTTCGAGGCGGGAGAGCATCAGTTCCGCCCTCTCCTTGGCCTTGCGCGCGTTGCCCTCGCGGTCGCCGACCGACTGGACGGCGAACACGGACTCGACGCCGCTGGCCGGTGCCGGACCGCTGGTCCGTTCCGTAGCTTCCGTATCGGAAATCATGTCGGCGAAGGCCGGCCCTCCGGTCGAAGACGCCTTCTTGGCGCGCTTCGCCTGGGTAACACCGCTGATCTTGGTGGGATCAACCTTCATTCGAAGCCTCAATGACCATGGCCGGTGCGACGCATCCGTGGCGCATATCCTGCATTTGTTTCCGTCCAAGAGCAAATGCAGGTGTCGGACAGATCATCCGGAGCCGAAGCCGGGCGACGGCCGTGGTCACCGGCGACAGCCAATCCTGGCTATCCAGCAGGACCGAATTCATTGCGGCGCCAATGCCAAACAGCCGGCGCTTCTACTTGAACGACCGCCTAGAAGGCCGGAAACCGGCCCTCTGCATAGACTGGCATGAAACTCGCATAGACACTGGCGAGACCGGAGAAGCCGGCAGAAACGACACTCGGTTCAAGACGCGCGAAACGCGGGGACAATGACGATGACGCTCACACGCTTCCTGAAAGGCATCGCGACGGGTCTGATGGCCCTGGCTCTGACGACGGCCGCCGCAAGCGCCCAAACGCGAATCAAGGACATCGTCGACTTCGAGGGCGTGCGCGAGAACATGCTGATCGGCTACGGGTTGGTTGTCGGCCTGAACGGGACCGGCGACTCCCTGAGTTCCGCCATCTTCACCCGTGAGAGCTTGGTCGGCATGCTTGAGCGTCTCGGGGTCAATTCCCGCGACGACAGCCTCAGCACCGACAACGTGGCGGCGGTCATGGTGACTGCTACCCTCCCGCCGTTTTCCACCCAGGGCACGCGGATCGACGTCACCATCTCCGCCATCGGCGACAGCGACAGCCTTCTCGGCGGCCAGCTTCTGGTGACGCCGCTCGTCGGCGCTGACGGAGAAGTCTACGCCGTCGCCCAGGGCCCGGTCGCGGTCGGCGCGTTCTCCGCCCAAGGCCAGGGCGCTTCGGTCACCCGAGGCGTACCGACCGGCGGACGGATCGCCAACGGCGCGATCGTTGAGCGCGAGATCGACTTCAAGCTCAACAGGATGGAAACCGTGCGCATCGCGCTCCGCAACCCGGACTTCACCACGTCGCGCCGGATCGCTCAGGCCATCAACGCTTTCGTCGGCGGCCCCATCGCCCAATCCGTGGACAGCGGAACGGTGCGCATGCTGGTGCCCGACGCCTATCGGAACAACGCCGTCGCCCTCATCACCGACATCGAACAGCTCAGAGTGACCCCGGACAATATCGCCAAGGTCGTGATCGACGAGCAGACCGGCGTCATCGTGATGGGCGAGAACGTACGCATCAACACCGTCGCCATCGCCCAGGGGAATCTGACGATCCGGATCACCGAGACGCCCCAGGTCAGCCAGCCTCAGCCGTTCAGCGAAACCGGCGAGACCACGGTGGTGCCCCGAACCCAGATCGAGATCGACGACGATAGCGACAACCGCCTGACGGTCCTGCCGACGACGGTCACCCTGCAGGAATTGGTGGACGGTCTGAACGCCCTCGGCGTCGGCCCGCGCGACATGATCTCGATCCTGCAGGCGATCAAGGCTTCCGGCGCCCTGCAGGCCGAACTCGAAGTGCTCTAAGGAGGAGAGGACGATGACAAGCACCCTTTCCATGGCCAATCTCGGAACCGCCGATCTGGCGATGGCCCGTAGCCAGAACGCAGCAAGCGGCACGGCCGCTGAACTGCGGAACGCCGCCCGCGCCAAGGACGGCAACGCCGTCCGCGAGACCGCGGAGAAGTTCGAAGCCCAGTTCCTGTCCCAGATGATGGGGCACATGTTCAAGGGAATCGCCAGCGACGGCGCCTTTGGCGGTGGCCACGCCGAAGAAGTCTGGCGCGACTTCTACGTCGAAGAGGTCACCAAATCCTTCGCCAGCAAAGGCGGGATCGGACTAGCCGACTCTATCGAGAAGCAGCTTCTAAAGCTCCAGGAGGCCGCATAATGGACCCGCGTGAACTGATCCAGCATTTCGTCGAGTCGATGACTCAGCTCATGGCCCTGATGCGACAGGAAACAGACCTCGTCCGCGAAAAGAATTTCGATCAGGTGGAACGCATCCAGCGCCACAAGGCAAGACTGACCCAGGCGTTCGAATCCTATCAGACCAGCATCCAAAAGGATTTGAGCGTAGTCGAGAACCTGTCCACGGAGGAGCGCGGCGAGTTGCGCGCCCTCTACCAAGCGTTCCGCGAGACACTGTCGGAGAACATGCTGGCGCTCAAGGCGGCGCAGGATGCTGCGAACAAAGTGGTGAACATGATCATTGGCGGTGTCCGCAAGTCGCGAGGGTTGCCGGAGGAAACCGCGCCCCGCCGCCGCGGCAATGTCGCCAACCAACGCGGCTACGGCGCCTACAGCGCGGTCGGCGCCGGCGGACATCTCATGAGCCGTACACTCTAGATTCGCCCTACTCGGCGGCTCCGCGCTTCGCCAAGGCAATACCCGGCAATTTCTGCCGGGTCGCTGGAACGGCTGGCGTTCCAAGCGAAGCGGGAGCGTCAACCCGCAATCGAGCGAGCCCCAGCAGCTCCGACCTATCCTGTTGGCCCTAAGCCAACTCGACCGATCGGAGCAGATGGTAGCGGAATGCTATGCCGTCGTTGCCGACTTCAGAGCTCCGAGAGATACCGAGCGTTGTCGGGCGCCAACTCCCGTACCCGTGAACGCGCCTGCTCGGCAAGATCTGCCTCGCCGGATTTATCGTGTACCTTCGCCAACGCGAAATGGCCGTCGATGCTCTGCGGGTCGACTTCGACGGATCGGCTGGCCGCCCTGCGGGCTTCGTCCAGATCGCCTTGTTCGGCCTTGAGCCAGGCAAGCCCGCCGAGCAGCGCAGGGTCGTCCGGATTTGCGGCCAGAGCCGTCTCGAACTCGCTAACCGCTTCGCCCACCTTGCCAAGCTGGCCCAGGCAACTCGCCAGCTTACCGCGGAAAGCGGCGACCGAAGGAGCGCGTTGCACGGCCGCTCGGAAGCAATCCTCAGCCTGCTCCAACTCGCCCAAATCGGCAAAAGACTCGCCAAGCTGGTACAAGCCGTTCGTGTTATCCGGATTGGCTTCGACTGCCCGCACAAGGAAGCTTACGGCATCGGCGCCTTCGCCGACTTCACGTCCGACGATACCGCGCCAAACCAGCACTTCGGAAGCCGTCGGGTCGGCCTTTATTGCCCGGTCAAGCGTCGCGGCAGCACCTGGCAGATCGTCCATACCCCGTTGCACGAGCGCTTTGTTGAACAATGCCTCGACATAGTTCGGATCCATTTCGAGTGCCCTATTGAACCACCGGTCGGCGCTCGGCAGATCTCCCAGTCTCAGCTCTGCGGTCCCGATATGATTCGGATAGGCAGGGTTTTCGGGATCGATCTCGGCTGCTGCGGCAAAGAGCGCCTTCGCCCCTTCGCTTTCGCCACATTGGAGGCATAGCAAGCCTGCCAGATGAAGCGCCCGCTCATGCTGCGGATCCGTTTCCAGGATTTCGAGGTAGAGGTCGCGCGCCTGTTCGATCTCGCCGGCCTCGTGATGACGGACAGCGGCAACGAGCTTCGGTTGCAGGTCTTCGGCAGCGGTCATGCGGTCCTCTCTGCCACGGATGTATCCCAGTCTTTGTCAAGCTACCACATGTTGTTGCTGCAGAGCATCAGTTCCATTGCGCTGCGAACAGGCGGGTATTTTGATCTTACAGCTAAGCGACCAAGTCCACGGAAGGTCTGGACGGTGCGGAACTGGGTTGGACGGTGCTCTCATCGGCTGTCCGGCCGAGGCCAGGCGCTGCGGCGGCTCCTGCGGCGACGGCCGCCTCCTCCGCTTCAGCCGCGGCGGCGGCGACCGGTCCTCCGATCGTCGGTGGCGGAGGTCCGGTTGTCTCGTCCGACCCGTCAGGCGACTCAGGGAGGACGAAAGGCCGCGCCGACGGGTCTTGCCGATAGCGTTCGACCACCGACTCCGCCGGGAACTGTCTGGTGACGTCCCCGGATTCGGTATCTCGAATTTGGAAGATTACGGTCAGGGACCGAGCGTCGAAGGTCAAAAACGGACTGATGTAGAATTCGCCGGCCTGTTCGGTCCGCGTCGCTTCCGCAGGCGCTGTTTCCCGACGAGAACCCTCTGAACCGGCGTCTGCCGACCGCTCGGGCGCTAACACATTTCCGGGCGTTGCACTGGCAGACTCGCGCAGAGCCGACCGGGGCTGGAGAGCCACGTTACTAGCGTCGGTCGCAAGTCGAATGTCCAAGGGATCCTCCATTCTGGAGCGATGCCGCAACAACGGAACCAATATCTTATATAAGACATACTAAAGCCTGTGCAAGTCGAGTGCGGCGCAGCGCTAGAATCCGCTAGCGGCCCTCTGGCACGCGGACAATGCGGGCCTCGACGCAATGAAGAGGGTGAACATGATCAGATAAATCTCGTCAAACTCAGATTCCGCAATACGGCGGTGGTCTGAAACGAAGCCTCAAGCTGCGCTTGAAGGGTCTGGAACTCGCTCACCGCCTCGTATGGGTCGACATCCTCGATATTGCCGATCTGCGTTTCCAGTAGAAGTATCGACTCCTTGTGGGCACTGGAACGGCTCTCCATCTCGGCGCCGACGACGCCGTTCTGACCGACCATATCGTTCATGAGGTCGAGCGCCGCCTCCACCTTTCCGAGGCCCCAGTTCACGAGGTTGCGGTATTGCGCGTCGTCGCCGGCGGTGAACGTGGTGTTGGAGAATGCGTAGAGCACGTCGAAGATCTCTTCGAACGTCGCGCTGTCGTTCGCCAACTCGCCGTAGTCGAGATCCACACCCTCGTCGACCCGAACGGTCAGAGAGCCAGGGGCCGGCGTCGTCACGTTGGTCCAGTTGGCGTCAACATCGAAAAACGCCTCGGCCGCAGCGATGATACCGGCGGATCCGCCCGCGAGGGCCGGTTGGGCATAGGCGCCCTGGGTCGTTGCCGGGTCGATGATCGGCTGTGTATTTGTATCCGTCCCATTGAACAGGTATTTGCCGTCGACCGTCTGATTCAGAAGGTTGGAGAACTGGTTGATCGCGGCCGTCGCATAGGTGGACAGAGCCAGGGACGACTGCTCGAACAAACCTTCAACCTGCTGGTAGAGTTGTTTACGCAACTCTTCCGCGACGCCCGTCATTTGCTGAAGCGTCGCGTCGATCGTTTCCGTTTTCACTTTCGTATTGTTGATGGAATTTATATAGGATTCCATCGACGTGCGCTGTTCTTTCAACGTGATCAGCAGCCGCGTATCCTGTCCTTGGAAGCCGCTGTAGACTTGGCTGCGCTTTCCGGTCGAAATCTGCTGCTGCGCGTCCGCCAGGCGCCGCTGGATCGATGTGATCGAACTATCGATCCGAAGGTTCTGACTCAGGGTCGAGATACGCATTGTCTATACCCTCCACGCGTCTATCGGATCACGGCCAGGAGCTCATCGAGTGCATCCTGCACCGTCGTAAGCACCCGGGCGGAAGCGGTGAACGCGCTTTCCAACTGAATCAAGCTGGCAAGTTCTTCGTCGACATTGACTCCGCTCTCGTCCCGCAGCCGTTCCTGCAGAAGATTGCGAACCTGATCCTGAAATCCGAGCTGGCTCTCGTAGTCGGCTTTCTGATTGGCCTGATAGGACACGAGCTCGGCAGCGAAGTTCTCGAGCGTCGCCGTACCGTTCAAGCCCGTGACCGCGACGAAGGTCTGCGCCGTATCGAACATGTCGATGATCGCAAGCGGCAGCGCGCTGTCGCTGACGCCACTGGCGGCAAAGGTACCACCGTTCCCGTCTCGCAGAATGCTGGGTGTCGCCGTGACGGTTGGGTTGACCCGGATCTGGGCCGAAAAACCTTGATCGCCGGCCGGAACCACGTTCGTCGCGTCGACGAACAGATCGATGTTGGCCGCGTTGGCGCCGACCGTGATGGTGTCGAATTGCTGAGCCAGCTCGAACGCAAGTGAATCGAGCTGATCCTGGGCAAGCGGCAGAATGGTATCGCGCAACTCCAACAGTCCGCCGATCTTGCCGCTGTTCAAGTCGGCATTGATGGCGAACGGAGCGTTGAAACCATTGTCGAGAAAGACGCTGTTCAGCGCCGTGTCTGGGCCGACGGTGTTGGTCGGCGTGAACGTCAGGGTCACGGCCGTCTGGTCGAGCAGGAAGTCGCTGCCCCCGGTCAGCACGGCGATCGTGCCGTCGTCCCGGCGGAACGTCTTGATATCCATCTCCTCGGAGAGCTTGCCGACCCACATATCGCGCTCATCCTCGAGATCGGCCGTCGACGCACCGACAACACTGCGGGCGCCGATTTCACCGTTAAGCTTCTCGATGTTTTCGAGCGCCGCGTTGATGTTGCTGACCGACTCTTCGATCCGCACATCCGCCTCCGCACGCAACGTCTGGATGGCGCCGGACAGGCTCTGAAAGGCTTCGGCGACGGCGGTCGCCTGACGAAGAACGTCGCTCTGAGCCGTCGCCGAGTCCGGGTTCGTTGCCAAGACCTGAAACGACCTCTTCAGGTCGGTAATCTTTGCCGATATCGATACGTTGTCTTCCGGGCGGCCGAACTCAAGCTCTAGGCGCCCCAGGAAGTCGTCGATCACCGTGAGGGACTCCACGGTGGACGTCTGGTTGCGGACGTCGATCTGAAGTTGCGCGTTCACCTCGCGGGTGACAGCCTCAAGACGAACGGTGCTGCTTTGACCGTCGACGATCCGAGTGGTCTGGTTCTGGGTCTTCTTCGTGTACCCGTCGACGTTCGCATTCGTGATGTTACGAGACGCGACGTCAATCCCCGCCTGGGCTGCGGCAAGACCGCTGGTGGCAGTGTTGAGAGCTGAAAGGAGACTCATGACTGATCCTCAGGGTTGACGCTCGGTTTCAGAAGCAAGACTCATGCCGAACACCAGCCAACCCTCGCGGCGATCATCCGACCAAGGACTGCGGTTCAGGCTTCAAGCCCGCCATGATCTGGCGGTTGATCTCGATCAGGTCGTCCAGCGGCGCGTCATCGTCGGACATCACAAGCTTGGTTTCCTTGATGACCCAGAGCGCAAGGCTTGCAATTCCGCCTTTCAGCGCACGCGGGAGGGCATTCTCGGGATCGTTGACGTCGGCCAGAAACACGCCCCAGACCTTCTCGTTCTGGAGGATCCAGTTGTATTTCTCCTGGATCGAAGCTCGCCCGTCGCGCGCCTTCATCAGACCGCCCGTCACCTGTGCCAAAAGGCGGTATTCGAGGTCACGACCGTTCTGGGTCGCGACGGCGCCCTGGGTATTCTTGTAAGCACCGTATCCCTGCATTCCTCACTCCTCCATCTAGGCCGGCCGTTGGTCTGCCTCAGACGGCAGCGGGCGGCGGCCTGTCGGCGCCGAACTGGCTGGCGCCGATTACTGGAACAGGCCGAGCAGGATCTGCGGCGCCTGGTTGGCGATGCCGAGAACCTGGACACCGAGCTGCTGACGAACCTGAAGCGCGGTCAACCGTGCGCTTTCGCGTGCCATATCGGCGTCGACGATGTTTCCGAGACCTTCTTCCGTGGCATCCGTGATCTGGTCCAGGAAAGACGTCTGCAGGTCGAGCGCGCGGGCTTCCGCTCCGAGCGACCCCAGGGCCGCGTTCACCACGGACTCGAGGTTCGAATACTGGTTGGCGATGACCTGCTGCGCCGATGTGGCCGACCCCAGGCTAACGGCGGCCAACGAGAAGGTCTGCGTCCGCAGATCCTGGTTGGTCAGGGTCAACGTGCCGCCCGCGAGATTCGAGAGCGTATTGATGCTGGGCGCCGCTGCGGCCGTATCCAGCAGGTTGACGCCGTTGAAGACGGCGTTGTCGATGAAGTTCGAGGCCTGGGACAGCAGTTCCGCGAAGTCGTTTGTCAGGATCTGCCGCTGCGTGGTCGTGATACCTTCGTTCGACAGCTCAGTGAGCTTCTGCCGCACTGTCTGCAGCAGGTCGGAGATACTGGTCGCGCCGGCGATCGCGACGTTGGCGATACCCTTCGAGTTGTTCAGCCCCTGGCTGATGGCGCCGAGCGCCTTGATGTCCCCTCGGATACCCTGGGCGATCGCGAAGTTCGACGCGTCATCGATAGCGCCGGTAACCTTGAGACCCGTGGAAACTCGGTTCTGAGTCGTGGCAAGAAGGCTGTTGGTCCGCTCGAGGTTGCGAAGAGCGACAAGAGCCTCGGGGTTCGTCAGGATTGAGTTGCTAGCCATCGTTCTGTTCCTTCGTCAACATTCTGCTGACCCCTGATCCCTGGCTTCCCGCCACGGTCCTCGACAAATGCCGAGTTGGGTCGTCCGTTCCCACCTCCGCAAAGCTTGGGCCAGAACGAGCCGAAGAATTTTTTTGTTTTATTTCAGATATTTATAAGAATTCCCATAGCCGCCCCCAAGCCACACAAGTCACAGAGCGGCAGAAACTCACCGGCAGATCGGGAAAATTCGTCCGGGTCAGGACGGTCGGCGGCAGGCCGCAGGGCCCTCCTGGAGCAGAACCACGGCCCGTGCGATGGCGACCGCGACGTCCATCGGTTCGTTCCGACGCATGGTCGGCGTCAGATCGGCGAAGAACAGGTCGTGATCGTCGAGGATGCTGTAGAAAGATGGCGCGAGCCTGATCGTCGAGCAGCCGACGGCGGCGGCCAGCACGCAGACGCTGGTTGCGGTCGACACCACCAGGTCCAACGCCGATATCAACGCGGCCACCCCATCCAGATCCTCTCGCTGATCCAGTTCCGTGGGACGCCAGATATCGATTCCGTAGCTCCGCCGGAACTCTTCGAGCTCTTGCCTGCAATCATCGTATTGCAGGCAAACGAAGCGGAATCCAGAAAGGCGGAGCAAGGGCAGGAGCTGCTCAAGCGCGGCATAGTAGGCTGAACGGACACTCCCTTTCAGCATGCTGCGCCAACAGATACCTACAAGAGGTCCCTCTCCGTCTATCTTCTCAAGCCGCAAGCGCCAGCAATCAACCGCCGAACGGTCCGCTTTCAGATATCCCCCCCGAGCCGGGCGATGGCTCCGATCGCGTCGATAACGTCCCGGCAGGTCGCCCGCATGGACATGTGCTTTCAGTCCCAGGGCCGAAACAATCTTCGTGTAGTCGTAGATCGAGCTGGCGCCGTCGAGCTGGATTTGTCGGTCGACTAGGCTAAGCCCTGGAAATGACCGGGCAAGGAGCGGGTGCAGCCGCGCATCGGCCTCCACCACCGGCTCAGGACAGTCCCTCAACAGGTCCGGAAGACAGGACAAGAACAATAGCTCGTCGCCGATCCCCTGCTCCGCAGCCACGAGCAGACCATCGGTTGGAGACTCCGTTCTCAAGAGCCGCGGCGGCAATCCGCGGGTGCGATGAAAGCGCGGACCGCTTGTGCGCCCGGAATCCAGGTCCCAACCTCTGCCCAGATCACCCGCCGCCTTCTCGGCCTGGGCCAGAAGGTAGACGAGTTCCCCGTCCTTTGGATGAGCGGTAAGGCCGGTCGCCGAGACCCGGCCTGCAAGCCCAAAGCGCGCCAATTGTAGAGCCGCCTGAGCGAAAGCTCTCGCGCATCCGCGGTCACCCGGAGATGCCAACAGGCCGCACCGGGCTGCTGAAAGGCTGGCAGCTGCATGACCCCGGCCCCGCTCGGCTCTTGCCAACACATCCCATGCCGGTGCCGAAACAGGGTTGAGCACCAGAGCGCGCCGGGCCCATAGCCATGCTGGCGCCATACCCTCGGGCCGCCCACCGCCTTCGCCAAGCAGGGCGACAACCTCGCGGGAGCCAGGGTTTGCCACCGCCGCGGCACATGCTCTGCTCCACGCTTGCTCACGCCAGGCGACGCGCCGGGCGGAGGTCACGGCCGCAACCGCCAACGCCGGAACGGTGGGAAGCAAGCGTGAGGCGGAAAGGGACGCGATGGCCGCCATCTCCGGCCGCCCCATCCTGGCGGCTATCCCCGCGAGGCGAACCTGAAAAGACGGATCGGCCGGCGACGCGGTTGCAGCCCACCAAGCCAGGGGATAGGCGCCTCGAACTTTTCCGGTTCGGGCGAGGTCTTCGGCAACCAAGGACCCAGCCCCCCGAGCGCCCGCTGGATCGACGACCACAGCGCGTCGCAAGAATGCCATCGCTCTCGTTCTGTCGCCGAGCTGGGCCAAGGCCATCCCGCAGTGTTCCTGAACGCGGGCCAGAAGCGGATCAGAACACAGGGCTCTGCGGCACCATCGCGCCTGATTCAACAGGTCTCCGGCGATGACCGTCGGGATGACTCTGCAATCGTCAGGCGCGGCGCAAACGGCGAAACGAAAGCATCGCTCAGCGATGACCGTCCGTCCCGCACGCTGCTCGGCGATGCCGCGCCGAAGCGCGACGGCGGCCGCCGGCTCCAGCTGCTCCATCGTCAGCCTCGCGCCGCGGTCAGCAGTTCACCGAGCTTCGCCGCAGCCCTACGGCCCGCCTCCGGGCCATCGAAAGCCTCATCCCGGTCGAAGACAGGGTAGACATTGGGAAAGAAGAAATCGCGCTCGTTGGATATATAGAGGAACGCCTGGGCCAACCGCACCGTCGGCGTGCCGACGGCGCCGGCAAAGGCGCAGTTGGCTGTTCGTGCCGCGACGACCACGTCCAGCGCCTGCATCAACGCGGTCAGTCCCTCCAGGTCATCCCAAATGTCCAAGTCAGGCGGGGATACGATGTCGATCCCCGTTTCCCGCTTCACCAATGCCAGGTCCTCGGCGTTGTTGCCGACCATCAAGTTGATGAACTTGCACCCGGGCGTGGCGAAGATCGGAAGCAGATCCTCCATTGTGCAGTGGATGCGTGCGCGGAACTTGGTCCACTGCGCCGTGCGCCAGACAACACCGATCTTGGATCCATCGCCTAGATCCGAAAGCCACTTGCGCCAACGCGCAACGCGCCCGGGATCGGTTTTCAGATACCCAACCTGCTGCAAGGGGCGGGCGCGGTCGCTGCCAAGCAGGCGCGGTAGACTGCCTGAGAAAACGAAGTGGCGGATGCCATACGTGGCGATAGCTTCTCGATAGTCAAAGAACTGTCCGAGGCCGTCACCGGCCACAAACTGCCGTGGGATGACCGTTGCTTGCGGAAACGTTCGGGCGACCAGAGTCACTAGACGCTTGTCCACTTCGACGACCAGCGGCTGGCTGATCCGGTCGACCACCTCCGTCAGGCAGGACAGGAAAGTGATCTCGTCCCCTACACCTTGTTCGGAAGCTATTAGAATAGGTCCGACCTCCGTTCCAGGGCCCAACCAGGGTTCCGGCAGGTTCAATCGAGGTCGATGAACGTCGCGCCGGATCCTGGCTTCATGCAGCCCCCAGGCGGTCTTCGCGTCGCCGACGCGGAACTCAAGCTCGGCCATAGTATACATCGCGTCCGGGTTTCCCGGCGCCAAGATCAGGACCCGGCGGGACAGATCGCGGCTCTCGACGAGCCGGTGCAGATTGATCGCGGCCGCCGCCAGATTCTGCAAGCCCATGTGCGACCCCGGATCGAGCAACAACGACCGGCGCGCCGCTTCGTATGCGTCCGAAATCCGACCATCGCGATAGGTCTCGGCGCAGAGGTTCAGCCAGCCACGGGCGTCAAGAGGCCGCAGACATACCGCGGCCTTGGCCCAGGCGATATCGCGATCGGTCGACCATCGTGCATCGTGAGATGTGGCCAGCGAGGCGTAGAGTTCATAGGCTTGAGGGGCCAACGCGATCGCCGCCATAACCACGCGCCGTGCTCTGTCCAAATGACCGAGGTCCACGTTGGCCCTAGCCAGATTCAAGGCGACCTCGGAATTGCCGGGGCTACGGCGCCAGGCGATCTTTAGAAAAGGAATCGCATCCTCCGCCCTGCCGGCACGTCGCAGCAGTACCCCTTGACGCAGAACAGCGTCCGGCGAGTCCGGCATGACCAGGAATGCCCGACGGTTCAAGGCCAGTCCGGCATCCGTCTCGTCTCTATCGCCGAATATCGCCGCCAGATTGACCATGGCTTCGGCCTTGCCCGGCTCCAGAAGAACCGCGCGCCGGAACGACTGCGCCGCCAACGGATCGTTCTTCAGGCCCCGGTCGATGGCGCCGAGATGGTTCCATGCCGGTCCGTGTAGCGGTCGATGCTGGAGCGAAGCGGTCACATAGGGTCTGCCGGCTTGCGGCGCACCCAACTGAAACAAGGCCGTCCCGTACAGATCTAGGACATCCGCGTGGGCGGGAAGATATTTGAGAAGCTCTTCGTAGGCCTGCGCCGCGACGAGAACGTTGCCGGCAGCATGGGCCTCGACAGCATGATGGAATAGAGAAACGAGCTCCGCCTTCCGATCGGCGGAAATGGTTCGCCCGGTCATCGACCGGATCCGATCAGAACGAGTCGAGTGAAGCCGACAGGCCGGGATTCGGAGCAGCAGAAACCTGGTTGCCCGACGCTTGTTCGTCCTGATCGGCCCGGCCCGGATTTAGGCCACGCATGATGGCTTTGTTCACGGAGATCAGGGCTTCGATATCGCCCTCACCCGACTGCACGAGCCCGGTCTCTCGCGATACCCAAATTCCGAGACTTACGATGGCCGCACGTAGTTCACGCGGCAGCATGTTTCCCTCGGTGCCGACGTCCTCGACGAACGTATCCCAAACCTGATTGTTCCAGTTCAGCGCATCCATGACCTCAGCCATCACAGTCGGCTTGCCACGCGACTCGCCGATCTGCTCCTGTGCCTTGATCAACGCCGCTGTAACCTGCCCGAGCAGACGATACTCAACGTCGCGCGGCGTCGCGGTGCTCTTGATCGTTCGATTGTAGGCATCGTAGCTGGACATTCGGACTTCACCGTCCAATCAGGGCGTTTCCAGAGCGATACTTGGCTTCTCGGCCGTCTCACCGCGACCGAACGCAAGCACCTGCTCTTCATAAGCGATTAATGCTTTACAAGTCTTTAATGCCCTGTAGTAGCGCGCTGCGTTGACATCCTGAACGATGTGCAACAGCGTCCGCCGCACCTCGTTGAAAGTCGTAGCCTCCATGAATTCCTCGATCAGTCTCATGAAGGTCGGGTAGTAGTCCTTGCGTCCTTCATCATCGAGGTACATCAGGAGGATAGAGAAATAGATACGCTTAGCGGGCGTATCCGCCTCCGTCTCCTGCATGATGTCCTTGCCCAGCAGGATCGTCGCCTCATTCTGCAACACGAGCGACGCACCCTTGTTGCCGGCGACCATGACGGCGCCGTTGACGACGAATTTCTCTCCAGGCTTGATGTTGACCTTTAGCGGCATGTGGTAAATGTCGCATTCATTTTCCGACTGTCAAGCGAAGCTGGGCTAACACGAATGATTTGTCGGTGGCATCGAAGCGCCCATGCGGGTTTCCGCTCTCGCATGTTCATGCCCGGAACGGCGGGTTCGGAACGGCGGGATGCACTTCTCGTTCATCCGATTCGCTTGTTCTGAGTATGCCTGACCTGCTGTCCGACGCGTTGAATGCCGGCTTGCGCGCTCACAGAGCGGGCCAAATCGAACAGGCGCTGGCGACGTACGATGCCGTGCTGGCGATCGAACCAAACCATGGGACGGCGCGTCACTTACGTGGTTTCGCACTACTGCAACTCGGCAGCCTCGAAAAGGCCGCGCTCGACTTACGGGCAGCAGTGCGCCTGACCCCGTCCAACGCGAACGCATGGGGTCATCTAGCCGTTTGTCTTTCCCGGATGGACGAGAGCGCCATATCCACGGCCCGCCGGGCCCTGTTGCTGAACCCCGCATCCGCAGAACCTCTGGATGTCATCTGCCGCGCGCCAGAGGCAGGCCCGAAAAGTGTCTCTCAGCTCCTTCAGATATCTCCGGGAGAGCCTACAGTCTGGAGCAGGGCTGGAGTGAATCTAGCCCGGTCCGATCCGGACGCGGCCCGACGGGCTCTTCAGCGATGCTTGATGCTCGCACCCGGCGAAGCCCCGTCCCTGCTCGACTTAGCCGATCTGGAGCGCCAACGCAAAGCGCCCGCCACCGCTCACAGGCTGGCGTCATGGAGCTTGATCCTGCGGCCGATGGAACCGCGGTCGCTCGCCGAACGGGCAGCGGCATCGGTTGAGTTGGATGCTATCGACGACGCGCTGGCGGAGACGGCGATGGCCCTTGTGCGCGACCCGGCACACGTGAGGGCATGGGGGAATCGCGGCGAAGCCTTCTATAGACTGGCGGACTACGAGGCGGCCAAGGACTGCGGAAAGCGCGCGCTCATGCTCGCGGGAAACGATCCGGACGTCCGCGCCAACCTGGGCGCCTATAGACTTGCAGCCGGCGATCTTTCTGCCGGTTGGCGCCTCTTCCGCAACCGGCCCGCCCGCCGACAAATACGGCGCGCGGATCTGCCTAGATGGACAGGCGAATCCGGCGTCCGCCTCTTGGTGCTGGCGGAACAGGGCCTGGGCGACGAGTTGCTGTTCTCGTCTATGTGGTCCGATCTCGATCGTCGGATCGCGGACGGCGGACTCGCATCGGTCAAGGTTGAAGCGGATAGACGCATCATCGCGCTCGGTTCCCGCGCTTGCCCGCATCTGACCTGGCATCCGAGGCTCTCGCCGGAGGCTAGCGGAGAGCATCTCACCCATTGGTGCCTGGCGGGCGATCTGCTGGAGATGCTGCGTCCGACCCTGAGCGACTTCGGCGGATCGAGATCGGGGCTAGCTCCGGACCCCGGGCTCGTCGACAAGTGGGTGAACTGGATGGACCAAAATGCCGGCGGACGGCCGGCAGTCGGGCTGTGCTGGCGCTCCGGCAGCCTCGCGGGGCATCGGCAACGGCACTATCCGGCAATCGAGGACTGCGCTCCTATCTTGCTGCAGAAGGACCGTTTTTTCGTTGTTCTTCAATACGATGAATGTGAGAGAGAAGTATCTGGCGCCCCCCTGGGTCAAGGATCAGAGGTCGCGTTTCCACCCGGTCTGGATCGCCGGAACGATCAGGAAGGAGTCGCCGCGCTCATGGCAGCCCTCGATTTGGTGGTAAGTGCCGATACCGCGGTCTTGGCGCTCGCCGGCGCGCTCGGCGTCCCGGCGCTCGGGTTTGTTCTCCATCCGGGCTGGGTAGGCCTGGGACAACCGGGGCACCCATGGTTTCCAAGCGTTGAGCGGCTCTACCGTCCGCCAACAATCCCCTGGAAGCAAACCATGACGTCGGTCGCAGAACGGGTAGATGCCCTCTTGAATCCTCGACCCGTCTGACACCGCGGACAGTCATATCGACGGGTATTGCGCCGCATTTCCAAGACGACCCGACACCAACGACAAGCACTAAAAAGAAAAAGGGCCGGACATCACTGTCCGGCCCCGGAATTGAGTTGGCGAACCGATTAACGGAACAGGCCCAGCACCGACTGCGGACGCTGGTTGGCGATACCAAGCGTCTGGATCGAGAGCTGCTGCTGCACCTGAAGCGCGGTCAGTCGAGCGGACTCACGGGCCAGGTCGGCATCGACGATGTTGCCGAGACCTTCCTCAATCGCGTCAGTGATCTGCTCGATGAACGTGGTCTGCAGGTTGAGCGCGCGGACCTCGGCACCGAAGGAACCCAGGGCCGTGTTGACAACCGACTCCAAGTTGGAGAACTGGTTCGTGAGGACTTGCTGAGCGGAGGTCGCCGACCCGACGCTAACCGCAGCCAGCGACACGGTCTGCGTACGCAGGTCCTGAGCCGACAGGGTGAGCGTGCCGCCATTCAGGTTCGACAGAGTGTTCACGTCTACCGACGCAGTTGCTGTATCAAGCAGGTTGATGCCGTTGAACACCGAGTTGTCGATGAAGTTCGCGGCCTGGGAAAGCAACTGGTTGAAGTCGCTCGTCAGGATGTCCCGCTGAGCCGTGGTGATGCCGTCGTTCGACAGCTCGGTCAGCTTCTGGCGGATATCGGTCAGCAGGTTCGAAACGCCGGTCGTTCCGGCAACCGCGACCGCGCCGATACCCTTTGCGGTATTCAGGCCCTGAGTGACGGCCGCAAAACCCTTCAGCTCGCCCCGGATACCCTGGGCGATGGAGAAGTTCGACGCGTCATCGAGAGCACCCGCAACCTTCAAACCCGTGGACACGCGGTTCTGCGTGATATCAAGGGACCGGTTCACCGAATTGAGGGTCCGGAGAGCGGTAAAGGCAGACGGATTGGTGTTAATGGAGTTCTGAACAGCCATTGTGGCCTCCTCGTTCTAAGGATACGAACATTTTGTCCGAAAAAGGGTCAACGGACCCCAGAGCACCAACAGAACTGCCCCACGCGCATCGATGAGTCAACCAGATTCTTCGGCTGACGACGATGCCGCAGGGGAGGAGACCTCTACGGGTTGATCTGAAAAGCGTCTAACAAATTGGTTTCATTTAAGATACCGGTCTCTCCGTCGTTCCTCTTTCGTTTCGATTTCACCATCAACCGAATGTTTGGGTGGGGGTGGAGCCGGCGGCTCCACCCCACATTTTTTTCTGACGTTCGCCGTCCCAACCGGTTACCCGAACAGGCCCAGCAGGGTCTGCGGGCGCTGGTTGGCGATGCCCAGCGTCTGGATCGACAGCTGCTGCTGCACCTGCTTGGCGGTCAGCCTGGCCGACTCCCGCGCAAGATCAGCATCGACGATGTTGCCCAGACCTTCTTCGGTCGCATCCGAAATCTGCTCCAGGAACGAGGTCTGCAGCTCAAGAGCCCGAACCTCGGCACCCAAGGAACCGAGCGCAGAGTTCACCACCGATTCCAGGTTGGAATACTGGTTGGCGATGACCGCCTGCGTGGATGTGGCCGAACCGACGCTGACCGCGGCCAGCGACAGGGTCTGGGTCCGCAGGTCCTGACCGGTCAGGGTCAGAGTGCCGCCCGTCAGGTTCGACAGGGTGTTCACGTCCGGAGACGCGGTGGTCGTATCGAGAAGATTGACGCCGTTGAACACCGCGTTGTCGATGAAGTTGGCGGCCTGCGACAGGAGCTGGTTGAAGTCGCTCGTCAGGATATCCCGCTGAGCGGTCGTGATCCCTTCGTTCGACAGTTCGGTCAGCTTCTGGCGGACCGTCTGCAGCAGATCGGAGATACCGGTCGTGCCGGCAATCGCGACCTTGCCGATACCCTTCGCGTTGTTCAAACCCTGAGTCACCGCTCCGATTGCCTTGAGCTCACCGCGAATACCCTGGGCGATAGCGAAGTTCGACGCATCGTCCAGAGCACCGGTGACCTTCAAGCCGGTCGACACACGATTCTGGATCGTGTCGAGCGTCCGGTTCACGGAGTTGAGGTTGCGAAGGGCCACGAAGGATGCCGGGTTTGTGTTGATGGAGTTCTGTACAGCCATTGTTCTGTCCTCGTTCTAAGGATGGGTTGCCCGGCTTTTTGCCGGCCAGAAAACGGATCGCTCCGTCTCGTCCACCTTTAAATCACATTGTGTATTCTGATGTCAAGTATTTTAGATAAAAAAATAATGTATTTTATATAATGTCATTCCGCACCGTTCCGGCTCGCTGCTGCATCTCTCATGCCTTTTCTGGGCAAATGACCGATCACGGCCCGCTCGGCCCGCATTCATACCCAGCGTCTAAACCGGAACTGGCGCCTGTTGACCGCTATAGGCGGCAAGGCTTGCCGACTGAGGGCACAGGACCGGCAAGTTCTGCCGCCGGCCCTTCCCACCAGCTGACAAACCCGCCGATGACCGCCGGCAATCCCGACGATTTCCGCCCTGAACCATTGTCGACGCTTCTGGCCCGCCCTTTGCAAAGGTGTCCACGCAACCGACCAGGCAGGTGGGATCATGGACCTCCAAGCAATAGATCCACGGGCATCGTCCCCGTCAGCGAGCAATCGGAAACAACCGGCATCGACCGGCGGCGTCTTCCAGGGCGTCATGCAGATGATGTCTGACATCGCCGATCGCCGGATCGAGGCGAAGAGCCGCGATACATCGGACACTGCGCCCACGCGACACGCGGACCGCACCGAAGACCCTCAAGCCGATGAGCTCCGTACGGACAAGCCTCGCGATAAGGATGATGCGGATCAGGCGAAGGCCGGAGACAAAGAGAAGAATCACGATGCGGTCGCCGAGTCGGTCGCCCTCAATCCCGCTACCATCGATCCCGCCGTGATCGCCTCCGCGTCCGAGACGACGACCACCTCCAATGGCGACGTCGGCTCCCTAACAGGAACGCGCAACGCACCTCAGGTTTCCGCCCCCCGTTCAACAGCCGCTTCTGCTACGCAGGGTGACGCGGTCGACGGTGCGCGCGCAGCGAATCCACAGGGGCAGTCGCTCCCGCCGCAGAGCGTTCCGAATCAACCGACGCAGTCCCAATCGGCAACACCCCAATCCCCAGTGGCCGACCAGGCGTCTGCTGTCGCCCGCATTGTCCCGCCGCCGGTGAAACAAGGCGAGTCGTCGGAGGCGGCGATCAAACTGTCCGGAGCCGGCAACGGCGCCGGACAGAAGACGGACGGCGCGGCCGGACGGCCCGACGCGCTGATGGGCGCCAAAGTATCCGTCGAAGGGCCCGCTCCGGTCGCTCGATCACAAGGCGTATCCTCGGCCGTGCTGGTCCAGGCTCAACAGGCTGCCGCGACCGCGCAGCCGCAGTTGCAGACGTCCACGGCGAATGGCGGCGCCGGCACCCTGCATGTCGGAGGCAATCAACCGACGTTCGTCGGCGCCGACGGCATCGCATCGGGCGGCCAGGGCGCAGCCGGGCAGAACAGCGGTGGCCAGAACAACGCTGGCCAGAACGGCGGCGCCCAGAACCAAGGGCAGAATACCGGGCAAAACGGTCAGACGAACCCGCAGCAGATCGGCGCCAGCTTTGGCGCGACGATCGGTCAGCGCGGCTTCGGCGGCGACGCCTCCCGTGCCGAATTTCAGCAAATCCTCGCAACCCGAACCGCTCGGCCACAACCGGCAGCACTGGCCAGCGGCGAGTCCGGACGCCCGATGGGGGCATCCGGCGGTTCCTTGTCGACGACACCTTTGACCATGGCCGGGGTTGGCGGACCCCAGAGCACGCATACCTCCGCCTCCCTGGTCAACCGGGCGGCCGCAACCGCTCATGGCCGGCCGGGTGCCACTTTGGGCACCCCGGCCGACCAGGTTGCCGTGAAGCTTTCAGCCACCGCCAAGGATGGCGGCGGAAAAGTCACGGTGCGCCTGAACCCTGAAGAACTTGGCAAGGTCGACATCAAGATGGAGATCTCGCGGGACGGTCATGTCCGGGCAATCGTCGCAGCCGAGCGCCCTGAGACCCTGGAATTGCTCCAGCGAGACGCCAAGGCTCTCGAGCGCGCGCTGCAGGATGCCGGTCTTCAGACCGATGGCGACTCACTGGAGTTCGATCTTCGCGGTGACGGCGGGAGGTTTGCCGAGAGCTCCGGCGACGAACCCGCGAACAAGCCAGGCGCCGCCCCTGAAATCGATGACGGCGACGTGGTCGCCGATGACCAGCAGAGCGATACGGGTTCGGGCGGCTTAAAGGCCGACGGCAGCCTCGACATGGTCGCTTAGGAGGTACGGATATGGATGTCAGCAGCACCACAAGCACCAGCTCGAGCACCAGCTCCGGCACCAGCAGCTCGATGACAGGGTTGGCCGATCAGTACGATCAGTTTCTGACCCTGCTGACGACCCAGTTGCAGAACCAGGATCCGCTGAACCCCATGGATAACAACCAGATGGTGGATCAGCTCGTGAATTTTGCGTCGGTCGAACAGCAGATCAAGCAGAACGACAACCTCGAGTCGTTGATCGGTCTGCTCAACGCCAGCGCCGACGCGGCCGCCGTCTCCTACATCGGCAAGGATGTTCAGGTCGAAGGAGATATCTCCCACTTCGACGGACAGAACCCGATCACCTTCGGCTACAAGCCCGACAAGGGCGTCGAGGAGTTGACGGTCAAGATCTACGGCTCGGACGGCCAACCGGTCCGCGAGTTCGCGGGCGGCACCTCCGCTCAGCGGCACGAAATCACCTGGGACGGGACCGACCAGAACGGCGATCCGGTCGAACCCGGCCTCTACTACTTCGCCGTAAGTGCAAAGGACGCCGACGACAACACCGTCAAGGCGACCGCGGACATCACGGGCCGAGTGACCGGAACGGAGTTTTCAGACAACGGCCCGGTCGTGCAGATCGGTGACGCCGAATACGCGCTGAATGAACTGATTTCAGTGACCGACCGCGGCAACACCTGATCGACGATTCTCCGGCCCCAGAAGGTGGCCGGTCTCCCTAGCCAGAAGGCGCTCTATCAAGCTTCCCGATGCGGACAGCGGCAAGAACCGCGCGCATCCCATGGAGGAAAAGAACAATGAGCGGTATCTATGGTGGCCTCTTCGCAGGCGTGGCGGCGATCAGCGCCCAGTCCACGGCCTTTGCGGCGATCTCCGACAACATCGCGAACGTCAACACGACCGGCTACAAGGAAACTCGGGTCCGCTTCCAGACCCTGGTGACCGAGTCGGCGAGCGACACCCAGTTCGCACCGGGCGGCGTCATCGCGCGCCCTTTCACGGATCCAGAGAAACAGGGGCAGATCCAGGGCACGACCTCGGACACCGATCTGGCTTTGGTCGGTGAAGGTTTCTTCGTCGTGAACCAGACCGACGGCTCCGAAGGCGAATTCTTCTTCACCCGCGCAGGTTCGTTCACCCAGGACGAAGACGGCAACCTGGTCAACACTGCAGGCTACTACCTGCAGGGCTGGCGGACCGACACTACTGGCAACATCGTCAACGCTACCACCCAGGATCTTCTGACCAGCTTGGAGACGGTGAACCTCACCGGCTTCAGCGCGATCGCCAACCCGACGACGCGCATCAACATCGCCGCGAACCTGCCCGCCGCTTCGGCTACCGGCACGACCGCGACGACCAACCTGACGATCTTCGACTCGCTTGGCACAGACCACCTGCTGACGATCAACTGGACCAAATCGGCCGTTGCCAACACTTGGACCTACACCGTCGATCTGACCAACTCCAACGGCAACACGAACCAGGTTGCCGCCGCGCAGACCATCGTATTCAACGGTGACGGCACATTGGAAAGCGTCGATGGCACCGCCGGTGCAAGCGCCGCGACGGCGTCCACGGCGCTCACCATTCCCGCCAACTTCTTCTCGACGGGTGCGAACGCTTCGACTCCGACGGTTGTCTGGGGCACGTTCGACAGCTCGACCGGCCTCGGGCAGTTTGACGACATCTACGAGGCGACGCTGCTGAACCAGGATGGCTCCGGCCCGTCCGACCTGCTGCAGGTCGATGTCAACGAGGATGGTCTGATCACCGGTCAGTTCCGAAACGGCGAGTCCCGGGCCCTCTACCAGCTCGCGCTGGCTTCGGTTCCCGCCGCCACCGAGTTGCGTCAGGAGACAGGCAACGCCTACGCCTTATCCAACGACTCCGGCGAGCTCGTGCTCGGCAGACCCGGCACCCAGGGGCTTGGATTCGTCCAGTCCGAAGCGCTGGAACGCTCCACCGTGGATATTTCGGCCGAATTCACCGACCTGATCGTCACCCAGCGCGCCTACTCGGCAGCGACCAGGGTCATTACAACGGGCGACGAACTCCTGGACGAAATCATCCGCGTCAAGCGTTAGTCCTAGCCCTCGTTAGAGATACCGCTTTCCTTAGCCCCGGCCTTCGGGCCGGGGCCCTTTTCCCGCACCCTATCGACCGATTGTCGACGATTTTCCTTTTTCACCCGCCCGGGCACCGCTCGCGGCGGCGCTCGGCGTTGCGTGTTCACGAGCCGGAAGACCGGCTTGGCAAGCCGACCGAGAGCTTAGCCTTTTGTTAAGCGACCAGTGTCATCCTGCCCTGATCCGGTACCAACACATGTACTCGACATGAGCGCACATACGACATTCGACTACTCGACGGCGACACCCTCCGAGGACGACGCGCGGATCACAGAAGTCATCGGCCCCGATGGCAACATGCTCCGTATGGAGGATCTCCCCCCGGCCGACACCGCCCGGTGGGTGATGCGGCGCAAAGCCGAAGTGGTTGCCGCCGTCCGCGGACGTTTGCTGACGGTGGAGCAAGCCTGCGCACGCTGGAACCTGAGCGAGGAAGAGTTTGCCTCCTGGCAGCGCCTCATCGACAGGCACGGGGTCCGCGGGCTGAGGGCGACACGGGTTCAGCAGTACCGCCGAAAGACCGGCTGACGAGGCCGGGGGCTCCTTGCGCGTTCCGCGCGTCCGATCGGATCGGCATCCCTTTCGTGCCGATCCGGGCGGACTGAACAGACTACCACTGTCGTTTCTCGACAATCCCGGCGATGTGCCGCATGAGCCCGCTCCAGGGTTCGCTGGGCCGTTTTCCAATGGGCCTGATCGATGGAAACCAGGGATCGGTCCCGCCTATCGGATAGCCCTTCGGAATAGGTCTGCCGAAGAACTCAAGCCCTGGCGTCGACACGCCCCCGGCGATCGTTGCCACGGACGTGTTCGCGCTCACCACGAAGTCCAACGCCTCGGTCAACGCCGCCGATCCGTCGAGGTCGTCAAAGAGGTCCAGATCGTCGAAGGTTTGAATCTCGGCGCCGAACCGCTCGCGGGCCTGGGCGATCTCGGCCCGTGCGTCGTCGTATTGCAGGTTTACGAAAACAACGCCCTTTAGTCGGAACAGCGGCGCAAGGTCTTCTATCGCCGCGTACATGTCTGATCGCAGCCGGCCACGAAGACCGCTGCGCCAACATAGGCCGATCTTGGGTTCCGGGCCGAGCGCCTGCAGGCGCTCGGCGAATTCCGTCACGCGCCGGGGGTCAGTCTTCAACAGCGTCCGATCGCGAGGAAAGGTATCGCGGCCTCGGCGCAGATACTGTGCGAGGCTGCCGGTCGGCATGGCGACGTCGAAGACCTCCTCGCCCCGATCGGCCGGCGCGTACCGGGCGGCGACCAGCCTGAGCGCCGGGAAGCTCCTTCGGAACAGCGGCATCAGCTTCTCGGAGCATTCCAACGTGATCTCCCCGCCCCGGCGAGCGGCGTCCTCGACCATGGTGGCGAAACGGAGCTCGTCGCCGATCCCCTGCTCCCGAAACAGAAAGACCCGTTTGCCCTCGAAGCTTTCCGGCACCTCCTTCGTGACCGGGATCGGCCGGAGGGATCCGGCATATGTACCGGACAGGAAACGCCACTCGTGCAACGGCCAACCGATGTCCCAATGTCCCTGCCAGAGCTGATTCATGCCGTAGTGGAAATTTGCGACCGGATGTCCGGGCACCTGCTTCAGCGCGCGTTTGAAATTCCGGTCCGCCGCGCCGTACTCACCGACCCGGGACAGAACGGTGGCGTAGTTGACGAGCGCATCCACCGGGCTGCCGGACTGCTTCAACGCCTCCCGAAAATGCGGCAAGGCCTGATAGGGCCGATCCACGGAGTTTAGCACGCTGGCGAGATTCTGACGGATGCCGGGATGACCGGGATCGAGCTTCACCGCTTCCTGGTTGGCCCGTACGGCATCGTCCCATAGATCCAGGTCCTGCAGCGCGTTTCCTAGGTTCGACCAAGCGATGGCCGACCGCGGGTCGGCAGCAATCGAGCGGCGCAGAAGCTCAGCGGCGGTCTGGTACTGACGCATGGCGCGGGCAACGATGCCCATGCCCATCAACGCCTCCGGATGCTCGATGTTCTCGTCCAGCACGGCGCGGAACCGCGTCCGCGCGGCGTCGATATCACCGGCCTCGTAGGCAATGATCCCTTCGCGGATCAAAGCGGCATGACGCTGAGCGACGGCCGATTGCGGCCCAGCGGTTCCCGGAGACTTCTGAGGAGAACCGGATGTCTTCCCACCACGCGCCATGACCTGCTCCCCGAAATCATCCATGCCGCGCTTCAGTCGGCACTCAAACGATCGCCTCTAATTACCTGTTAACTTTTACAGAAGACAGTGATAGCTTGGGTAGGAAAATTTTGCCCACATAGCCATGGACAATGGTGGTGTGATTTTGTATAAAATTTTAAATGTTTTGTCGATAGACGCACTGCCGTGCCACGCGAGGGCTTCGGACAGGGCTGCCGGTGATACGTTCAGCGCCGGCGTTCGCCCCAGAGCCCGCCTTGAGGGAAGTGACCGACCATGAACCCGTTCGCCGATCTCGTCCGCAACCTCGGCCCGGTTCGCCTGGCAGCGCTTGTCGGGACGGCCATCGCCGTTGTCGGCTTTTTCATTTTTCTGGTGTCGCGCCTGTCCACCGGCAGCATGTCCCTGCTGTATTCGGATCTCGATCCAGCGGATAGCGGCGCGATCGTCCGCGAGTTGGAAGGCCGGAACATTCCCTATCAACTCAAGGCCGGCGGGACGCAGGTTTTCGTGCCGTCCGACCAGATGCTCAATCTGCGCGTCACCCTGGCCGAACAGGGCATCCCCGGCGGCGGCGGCATGGGGTACGAAATCTTCGATGAAAGCCAGGGCCTCGGCACGACCAGTTTCGTGCAGAACGTCAATCTGGTCCGCGCCCTGGAAGGCGAGCTGGCGCGGACGATCTCGTCGATTCGCAACGTCCGCGCCGCCCGGGTCCATCTCGTCCTGCCCCGCCGAGAACTGTTCTCGCGCCAGCAGCAGGAGCCAAGCGCATCAGTGGTGCTGCAGACCAACGGCACCCTGCGCCCCGGCAAGGAAGAGATCCTCGCGATCCAGCATCTAGTCGCCGCGGCGGTACCGCAGCTTACCCCCGAGGGCGTGTCGATCCTCGACGACAGGGGTCAACTCTTGGCCCGCGGGTTCGGCGAAGAAGGCTCGGCCGCGCTGGCGCTGCAGAACGCCGAGGAGATGCGGACGGCGTTCGAGAATCGACTCCGGCAGCAGATCGAGGAATTGGTCGAGCGTACAGTCGGCCTCGGCCGGGTGCGCGCCGAAGTGACGGCGGAGATCAACTACGACCGGCTGACCGAGAGCCAGGAGCGCTACAATCCCGACGAGGTCGTCGCGCGATCCACCCAGGCCATCGAGGAGACCAGCCAGGAATCCGAACAGGCCGGCCAGGACACCGTCACGGTTCAGAACAACCTGCCGGAAGCCGACGCTGCCAACGGGGGCTCGACCAACACCGCCAACCGCCAGGAAAGCCGGACCGAAGAGACGACCAACTTCGAGATTTCGCGCACCGTCACAGAACGTGTGAAGGAAGGCGGCGAGGTCGAGCGACTTTCAGTGGCCGTGCTGGTCGACGGAAACTACGTGCGGAACGACGACGGTGACAGGGTCTACGAGCCGCGTAGTCAAGATCAGCTCGACGCGATCGAAACCCTGGTGAAATCCGCCATCGGGTACAACGCCGACCGCAACGACGTTGTCGAGGTGGTCAACATGGAGTTCGTCAAGCTCGAGCCCGGCGACCTCGACGACGGCTCTTTGCTGTTCGGCGTTTCCAAGGAAGAGCTTTTGCAGCTCGCCGAGGTTCTGGTGCTGGCGGTCGTCGGCCTTCTTGTCATCCTTCTGGTGGTGCGTCCGGTCCTTACCCGACTGTTCGAGAGCATGCCGACCACTATCGCCGGCGGTGCCGGCGGCGGCAGTCTGATGGCCGGCGGCGAGATGGCGCAACTCGCCGGTCCCGGCGCCACCGCCGACATGGCGGAATTGCTCGAAGGCGAGGAGGACGCAGAGGAGAGCCTGCTCGACCAGATGATCGATATCAATCAGGTGGAAGGTCGAGTGCGGGCGTCCTCGCTGCGGAAGATCGGCGAGATCGTCGACAAGCACCCGGAAGAAGCCGTAGCGATTATCCGCAACTGGATGTACCAGGAAGGCGCCCAAACCTGAGCCCGCTCCTGAAACCGGTCGAAAGGCATGTCGTTCAGCTTCCGGTCGTCGCGACCACAGGGCGGTGGATAGAATGACGGGAAGAGTTGTGAGCACCGTCGGACTGGCGGACGAAACGTCGAATTGGGGGGCAACCGCGCATGGCTAAGCTGAAGCCATTCCTCTTCGAGTACAGCTTCGATGATGGGGCGGACGAGGCACGCCGCGCCGAAGAAGAGGCCCAGCGCCGCGCCGAAGAAGAGGCCGAAGCCAATCGGCCGCCGACCTTCACCGTCGAGGAGTTGGAGGCGGCGAAAGCCGAGGCCTATGCCACAGGCCGGCAGCAAGGCATGGACGATGCCATGGCAGGTATCGAGCAGCAGGTGGCACGGACTCTCGACGCAGTGTTTTCCCGGGTACAGAAGGTGTTCGAGGAACACAGGGCCTGGACCCGCGAGATGGAAACCGACGCTGTCCGCCTGGGCCTTGCCGTGATCGGCCGTCTGGCGCCTGAGTTGGCGCGCGACAACGAACTGCCAGAGGTCGAAGCGGTTATCCGCGAGGCATTCGGATTTCTGACCGAGCAGCCGAAGGTGATGATCCGCGTCGCCAAGGAACTCGAGGAACCGCTGTCCGGCAAGGTCGAATTGATGGCCTCACGCGTCGGCTATGAGGGTCAGGTCGTGCTGGTCGGAGATCCGGACCTGCCGGTGGACGATTGCCGCATTTCCTGGCAGGCCGGCGCGGTTGAACGCTCGCTCGACAACGTTTGGGAACAGATCGACCAGATCGTCGAGCGCGTCGTCGCCGGCGCCCCAACCCGCAAACGGGACGCGGGCCCCTCCGCGCCGACGGAAGAGACCCCGGCGGGCGGCGACATCGCCCCTGACATTGCGGCAGCATCCGAGGCCGAGGCAGAAGAGCAAGCCCACGACCTGCCGGAGGAGACTCCCCACGCCGCGGACGATGCAGATCCGCAGACCACGACCGCCCCATAGGAGGACGCGATGTCCGACGACGATCTCAATCTCGACGACCTGGACGACACCGACATGGCCGCCGCCATGGCCCAGGACGCCGCGGACGACCCCGAGGAAATGCTCGGCGATGACGGCAAGGGCCAGATTACCGCGCGCGAACTTGAGGCGGTCTACGACATCCCCGTCCAGGTATCCGCGGTACTCGGAAAGACCAGCATGCAGGTCAGCCAGCTCCTCAAGCTCGGCCGCGGCGCCGTGGTCGAGCTCGACCGAAAAGTCGGCGAGGCCATCGATATCTACGTGAACAACCGGCTCGTCGCCCGCGGCGAGGTGGTGATCGTGGACGAGCGTCTCGGGGTGACGATGACGGAAATCATCAAGTCCGATCGCCCCGTCTGACGGCGGCCGACGGACCTTGACGGACCGGGGGGCTGGAGCCATGCCGGACGACGGAGAACGACGAATGGCGGACGCGGAATTCGTACCTTCCCGGGCTGCCCCGCAGAGCGGCGGGACGGTGTCGTATGACGTGCCGTCGAGCGGGATCACGGTTGACGGCGCTCTGCTGATCGGCCTGATCGGCGCCTTTGTGCTTGTGGTCACAGCCATGCTGTGGAGCGGGTCGCTCGCCGCGTTCTGGAATCTGCCCAGCGTCCTGATCGTGTTCCTCGGCACGATGGCCGTAACCATGGTGTCTTTCTCCATAGGAGAGGTATTCAGCGTCGTTCCGCTGATCGTCCGGACGATCTTCCCACCGAAGCGAGACAGCAGACGGGCCTGCGAGCGAGCGATGAACCTTGCCGAGATCGGCCGGCGGGCCGGTGTCCTGGCGCTGGACGCGATCCTGCCGCAGCTCGACAAGGAACCGTTCCTACAACGGGCGGTGGCCATGGCCGTGGACGGATCCAATCCCGACCACATCGACAACGTCCTGCAGACGGAGATCGAGGCCTCGACGGAACGTCTGACCCGATCGGCCAACGTTCTGCGCCGAGCCGCGGAGGTGGCACCCGCCATGGGTCTGATCGGTACCCTGGTCGGCCTGATCCAGATGCTGTCAACACTGAACGACCCGAACAGTATCGGCCCTGCCATGGCGGTCGCCCTGCTGACCACGTTCTACGGCGCGATCCTGGCCTATATGGTCTTCGCGCCGATCGCGGCGAAGATCGATCGCAATGCGGCGGACGAACGGCTAATCCAGCAGGTCTACCTGGTCTGCGCCACCTCCATCGCCCGTCAGGAGAACCCGCGGCAGCTTGAGACCATGTTGAACACGGTCCTGCCACCCTCCCAGCGCATGACCTTCTACACATGAGCACGTCCATCGGAGCCCACAGATGCGTCTGTTGATCGTCGGAACCCTGGAAGGCCACATCAGCGCGGCCGGCCAAATCGCGCTTCAGCGCGGCGCGAAGGTGAGCCACGTTGACGATATCGAGGCGGGGCTGAAGATCCTGCGCGAGGGGCCAGGCGCCGACCTGACCATGGTCGATGTCCGCGAGCCGGTCGCCAAGATGCTGAAGCAGATGAAGCAGGAGCGCATCAACTGCCCGGTGGTCGCCTGCGGCGTTCAGTCGGATCCGGACGCGGCCGTCGCCGCGATCCGCGCCGGGGCCAAGGAATACATGCCCCTGCCCCCGAACGCCGAACTGATCGCCGCCATCCTGGCCGCCGTCGCCGAGGAGCAGACCAGTGTCATCTTCCGCGATCCGATCATGGCGGGCGTCCTCAAGCTCGCCGATCAGATCGCTCCGTCCGATGCCAGCGTCCTGATCACCGGCGAGTCCGGCACCGGTAAGGAAGTGCTGGCCCGCTACGTCCACTCGAAGTCCCGGCGAGCAAACGACAAGTTCGTGTCGGTGAACTGCGCGGCGATCCCGGACAATCTGCTCGAGTCTGAGCTGTTCGGCCACGAGAAGGGCGCCTTTACCGGCGCCGTCGCAAAGCGGATCGGCAAGTTCGAGGAAGCCAACGGCGGAACGCTGCTGCTGGACGAGATCAGCGAGATGGATATCCGTCTTCAGGCCAAGCTGCTGCGGGCGATCCAGGAGCGCGAGATCGACAGGGTCGGAGGAAGCACGCCGGTCAAGGTCGACATCCGCCTGATCGCAACTTCGAACCGCGACCTGGAGCGCCATGTCCAGGAAGGCCACTTCCGCGAGGATCTCTATTTCCGGCTCAACGTGTTCAACCTCCAGCTTCCGGCGCTGCGCGACCGGCCCGGCGACATCAGGGCGCTGGCCGGTCATTTCGCGAAGAAATACGCCGAAGCCAACGCTATGCCGGAGCGGAAGCTGACGGAGACGGCCTTGTCCCGGCTCGAGAGCCATACGTGGCGCGGCAACGTTCGCGAGCTTGAGAATACGCTGCACAGGGCGGTGCTGCTGGCCCAGGGCGACGAGATCGACGTGGACGCGATCATGCTCACAGGCGAAGGCATGACCCCCGCCTCGCCGACCCCGGCGTTCTCCAGCGCGCCGAGGACCGAGGCACCGGCGCCGCCGGCACCATCGGCCACCGCTGCGGCCCCGGCGGCCGCGCCGCCTGCGCCAGCCGAGTCCGCGTCCGGTGCCGATACCGGCGCTCTGGTCGGACGTACGGTCGCCGACGTGGAGCGCCACCTGATCATCGACACCCTGTCCCATTGCCTCGGCAATCGGACGCATGCCGCGAACATTCTCGGCATTTCCATCCGGACCCTGCGCAACAAGGTCAAGCAATACACGGATGAAGGCTACAACGTGCCCTCCCCGAGCGACCGGGCTGCAGGGTGAGGACGCGGACGGTGCGCAGGATGCGGGCCGACACCACGGGGCTGACTGGCTGAACCATGGCGGACACCTCCAACCAACAGTCCGGCGGCGGCGGCAACCAGGGTGGCGGCTTCTCCATGGGGTCGTTCAGCCTGGAGAGCCTGACCAAGCGCGGCGACATCCTTCTGGCCGGCGGCGTGATCGCGATCCTGTCGGTCCTGATCCTGCCGATGCCGACATGGCTGCTGGATTTCAGTCTGGCGATCAGTCTGGTGTTCTCGGTTCTGATCCTCATGACGGTGATGTTCATCGAGAAGCCGCTGCAGTTCAGCTCCTTCCCGACGATCCTCCTGATCGCCACGATGCTGCGCCTGTCGCTCAATCTGGCGTCGACGCGCCTGATTTTGGGCGAAGGGCACACGGGACCTGACGCCGCCGGACAGGTCATCCAGGCATTCGGCAACTTCATGATGTCCGGCAACCCGGTGATCGGCGTGATCGTCTTCGCCATCCTGGTGCTGGTGAACTTCATCGTCATAACCAAAGGCTCCGGCCGTATCGCCGAAGTCTCGGCCCGGTTCAGCCTGGACGCGATGCCCGGCAAGCAGATGGCGATCGACGCGGACCTGTCGAGCGGGCTGATCAACGAGGATCAGGCGCGCGCCCGACGCGAGGAACTCACGTCCGAGAGCAGCTTCTACGGCTCCATGGACGGCGCGTCTAAATTCGTGCGGGGCGACGCCATCGCCGGTTTGCTGATCACGGTCATCAACGTTGTGGGCGGCATGATCATCGGCATGGCGCAGAACGATCTCTCGTTCTCCCAAGCCGCCAACACATACACGGTGTTGACCGTCGGCGACGGCTTGGTCAGCCAGATCCCCGCCCTGATCGTCTCGACGGCCGCCGGTATGCTGGTAACCAAGGCCGGAACCGAAGGGTCGGCCGACAAGGCCGTTTTCGGCCAGCTCGGCGGCTATCCCAAGGCGCTGTGGATGAGTGCCGGGCTTATGGTCATCATGTCGATGCTGCCCGGCATCCCGATGCTTCCGTTCCTGCTCATCGCCGCGCTGACCGGCGGCGGCGCCTACTATCTCTGGCGACAGACCGAAAACGCGGCCCAGCGGGAAATCGAGGAGGCCAAGGTCGAGGCGGCCGCTCCCCTGCCGGAGGAGCCCATCAGTTCCGCCCTGCACATCGACCTGATCCGCCTCGAACTCGGCTACGGCCTGCTGCCGCTGATCAACGAAGCGACGGAAGGTCAACGGCTGACCGATCAAATCAAGGCGCTGCGCCGCCAGCTCGCCGTCGAGAGCGGCTTCATCATGCCGCAGGTCCGCATCCAGGATAACCTGCAGCTCGGCGCCAATGCCTACGTCATCCGCATTAAGGAGATTGAGGTCGGCACAGGCGAACTCCGACCGAACCGCCTCCTGGTGATGGATCCGAGCGGCGGTCAGATCGACCTGCCCGGCACCGCCACCCGGGAACCGACTTTCGGTCTGCCGGCCATGTGGGTGGCGCCGGAGAACCGTGAGGAAGCCCTTTTCAAGGGATACACGGTCGTCGATCCGGCAACGGTGATCACCACCCACCTGACAGAGACGATCCGCGACCATATGTCGGAATTGCTGTCCTACGGCGAGACCCAGAAGCTGTTGGACGAACTGGCCGAAGAGCACCAGAAGCTGGTGGCCGACATCGTTCCGAGCCAGATTTCCCTGGGCGGTCTGCAGCGGGTGCTGCAGAGCCTGCTGACCGAACGGGTCTCGATCCGCGACCTGCCGACCATTTTGGAGGGCGTTGGCGAAGCCGCCGGCTACAGCCGCAACGTCTCCACCATCACCGAACATGTCCGCTCCCGCCTGGCCCGCCAGATCAGCGAGTCCCAGGCCGGCGAAGATGGCGTGATCCCTCTGGTGACGCTGTCCCCGGAATGGGAACAAGCCTTCGCCGAGAGCATGGTCGGACAGGGGGACGATCGACAGCTGTCCATGGCGCCGAGCCGGCTACAGCAGTTCATTACTACGGTGCGCCACCAGTTCGACAAGTACACCGCGATGGGCGAGCAGCCGGCGCTTTTGACCTCGCCGGCCATTCGACCCTATGTGCGGTCGATCATCGAGCGGTTCCGACCGCAGACCGTGATAATATCGCAGAACGAGATACATCCTAAGGCGAAGATCCGGACGCTGGGGCAGATCTAGAACCGGGCCGGAGATGAGAAGCCTCCCGACCGACACAGCGCGCGGCGGGAGCGGAGAGTGAGCGGGGCTACGACCAGGGCATGCGCCTAAAGACCTTCACTGCGCCCTCGATGAACGAGGCCATGCAGCTCGTTAAGACCCATCTGGGACCAGAGGCGATCATCGTCTCGACCCAGAAGGGCGAAGGCGGGCTCGGGGTAAGGCTGACCGCGGCCATAGAAGCGCCCGAGGACGAGGACGTCTGGGACTACGACGAGGATCAGGCGGATCCCATCGACGAGATCGTCGAGGCGCTGGCCCATCACAACGTCTCCGCCGACCTGTCCGAGAAACTCACGCGGATCGCGAGCTCCCTGGACGCGGACGATGCGAAGTTGGCGCTGGCCGGCGCTCTGGACCAGCACTTCAAATTCCAGCCGTTGCCGGTCAATGGGACCCGACCGATCGTCCTGGTCGGCCTCCCCGGAGCGGGCAAGACGGTCACCACCGCCAAGCTGGCGACCCGCCAGGTAATGAAGAAGAAGCCGGTGAACGTCATCACGACCGATACCGTGCGCGCCGGTGGATTCGACCAGCTCGAAGCATTCACCCGACTGTTGAAAGTCGAGTTGCAGACGGCCGGCACCGCCGACGAATTGAGCGACGCGGTCGCGGCGGGCGCGCCTGGAACGTTGACCCTGATCGACTGCGCCGGCGGAAACCCATTCGATCCCGACGATCTGGAGAAACAGCGCCGTTTGATCGAAGGCCTGGACGCAGAGATGGTCCTGGTCATGGCCGCCGGAACGGACCCGTTGGATGCCGTCGACCAGGCGCGGGCTTATGCCCGGATCGGTGCGCGAAGACTGATCGCGACGAGGCTCGACATCGCCCGACGCCTCGGTTCGATCCTGGCGGCGGCGGATGCCGGACGCCTCGCGTTTGCGGAGGTGGGCATCGGATCCGGGGTGGCCGATGGCCTCGGACCGCTCAACCCCGTGTCTCTGGCGCGACTCTTGCTTCCCAACGAGCACTCAGCACGCGAGGAAGCGGCGGAATGATAACGAGGAAAGGACCCGTGATGGTTCCCATGGACGCCCCCGCGGCTTCGGGTGGCAAGCTTCAGAAGGCGGCGAACCTGATCGCAGTGGCCTCGGGCAAGGGCGGCGTCGGAAAGACCTGGTTCTCCGTCACGCTCTGCCACGCCCTGTCGCGCATGGGCCGCAAGGTCCTGTTGTTCGACGCCGATCTCGGTCTCGCCAACGTTGATATCCAGCTCGGGCTTATGCCGCAGCGGGATCTCGGCGGCGTGCTGTCCGGTCGGCTCACCCTGGCCCAGGCCAAGGTCCGCTACGACGATGGAAAGTTCGACATCATCGCCGGCCGCTCCGGCTCCGGGAACCTGGCACAGCTCCCCACCGCGAAACTCGCAGGGCTCGGAAACGAACTGGTGCAGCTGTGCGAGGGGTACGACACGGTGGTCATGGATCTGGGCGCCGGGCTCGACCGGACCGTCCGCATGCTGGCGGCTCGGGCCGGTACGTGCCTGGTGGTGACGACACCGGAACCGACGTCGCTGACGGACGCCTACGCCTTCGTGAAGGTCGTTCTAGGGGCAGACAGCAAAGCCGACGTCCGGGTCGTCGTGAATACGGCCGAGACACGGGGCGAAGGCCTGAAGACCTATGAGACGCTCCGCAAAGCCTGCCAGAATTTCCTCCGGGTCACTCCGCCGCTGGCCGGTGTGATCCGCCGCGATCGTAAGGTTTCAGACTCAATCCGCGCCCAGGTCCCGCTGCTGACACGCGCGCCGGCTTCGGACGCGGGTAGCGATGTCGAACGCATCGCGGACAGCCTGATCCATGGCGATGGCGACTAAAGGACGGGCGCACCGATGAGCGACGCGCCATGACCGACGGGGCCTCCCCGCCCCCGCCTCCTTCGTCGCCGGGAACCGGCTTGCCGCCACCGGGCGCCGGTTCCTCTGGTCAGACGCAGCCGTCGCAGAATCAGTCTCCCCAAACGCAATCCTCCCAAACTCAGAGTTCGCCGGCTCAGAGCGGGCAGACGCCAACCGGGCAGGCGGGCCAATCTCCGGCTCAACAAGCTCAGACGCCGCCGGCCAGCAGCAATGCCCAGGCGCAGCAGCCGCTCCCTCCCGACCTCGCCCGCGCCCAACCCGGCACCGTCATCGAAGCGGAAGCGGTCAACCGAAATCCCGACGGAAGCGTGACCATCCGCACGGCCCAGGGCGATATCCGGGCCGATCTCGTCCGCGCACAGGTGGCCGAACTGTTGCGCGCCGGGACCCGAGTGACTTTGGAACTGCGTAGTCCGACCGCCGCCCCGCCCCAACTGGTCGTCACCGTCCGCGGCGGCACCGCACCTCAGGCGGCCGTCTCCACCGGCGCGAGCGGGCCGCCGCCGACCGTTCCGCTCACGGTCGGGCGCATTCTCCAGGCGGTCACGGTTCCCGGCCCCGCACCGGCCGGGAACACGGCCATTCCAGCGGGAGCGGGACAGCAGTCCCCACCCGCCGCGCCGACCGCCGCGCCGACCTCCGCACCGACAACCGGTCCCACAGCGGCACAGGGGGCGCCCGGCGGAACGCCAGCCGCGGCGGCACAGGGGGTATCCACGCCAAGTCCCAGCGGAACGTCAGCCGCCGCGCCGGCCCAGCCTCTGCCGAGTACGACCGGCGGAATCAGCGGAAGCGGAGCCGGAGGCGCTCAAGGTGCCGGCGTCCCGGTTCCGCCCGTAGCCGCTCCCGCCGCTCAACCTGCCCAGCCGCAGAGCGCCCTGGCCGCACAGTCGGCCTATCGCAGCGCGCTCGGTCTGACCGGGAGGGCGGCTCAAGCGCCGCCGCTTCCCGCCGCCCAGCAAGCGGTTCCCGTCCCGCAAACAGCGGCGCAACCGCCGTCCGCGTCCGGCGGGGTGCAATCCGCTGGGACAGCAACCGCCGGCGGCGGCCTCGCGGCAGCGGCGCCGCACGCCGGCGGCGGCCCCCAACTTCCAGTCGGTGCGGTCGTCACGGTGCGGGTGCTCGCGACCGGGGGCGAGGCGGCCCGCTTCGTCGGCGCCCAGACCACAGCGCACCCCGCCGCAGGCGGACAGGCCGGACAGCCAGCGTCGACGGTTCTAGCGGGTACCGTTTCCGGCGTGACCCAGTCAGGACGGCCGGTGGTCGCGACTCCCTTCGGACATCTGGCTATCAACGCGACCAGCGACCTGCGCATTGGCGACCGTGTGGCGTTGGACGTGTTGGCAAGCCGGGTCGGCGACATACCCACCGCGGAACGCCCTGCCCCGCTCTCGGTCCTGGCCCGCGAATGGCCCGCGTTGGAAGGCGCGATGCGCGTCCTGCAGGAGACCTTGGGTCAACAGGCGGCGGCACAGCTCACCCAGGCCATGGTGCGCCCCTCCCCGCAGATGACCGCCGCGATGCTGTTCTTCATGTCGGCTCTGAAGGGAGGCGACATGCGATCCTGGTTCGGCAACGAAGCGTCACGGGCACTGGAGAGCGCCGGGCGCGGCGGTCTGCTATCGGCTTTGGCGGAAGACTTTCAGACTCTGCAACGCGCGGCGGAGCCAGCCGAGAACGGTTGGCGCGCCTTCCTGATTCCATTGGTAGGCGACGAGAAGCGGCCGATCCGGGTATTGACGCGCGGTCGCCGGGGGCGGCGGGGCGACAAGGATGGCAACGGCGATCCAGACGGCACGTCCTTTCTAGTCGACCTCGAACTGTCGAAGCTCGGGCCCTTCCGACTCGACGGCCTGGTGCGCGGCGATCTGGTCGATCTGTGGATCCGGACGACCAAGCCGTTGCCCGCGCTGATCCGGCATGACATCAAGGCGCTGTTCGACGGAACCCTGGATCGAACCGGAATTCAGGGACGCCTCGCTTTCAAGGCGACCCCGGTTCTGCCGCCTCTGCCCGTATCCGATCTCCAGGCCGCAGCCGCCGGGGATACGGAATCGCTCTTCGCCTGACCTACCGATACGAGGGAAGCCCTATGGTCTTGCCGGCCGCTATCCTGTTCGACCTCGACGACACGCTGATCTCCGCCCATCTGCATCCGCGCGAAGCCTGGACCAACGCGCTTCGGACGTTGGACGGCGGTTTGCCCGACACGCCGTCGGTCGAGAAAGCGGCCGTCGAGATCCACGATGCGGCCCGCTGGTTTTGGTCGGATCCCGAGCGCCACCGGATAGGCCGCCTCGACATACTGACCGCGCGCAAGACGATCCTGACGAAGGCATTCGCCAAGATTGGGTGGACGGCGGACGCCGACCTTGTCGATCGGATCGGACGGCACTTCACCGAACAGCGCCGTCGCGATACCAAGCTGTTTCCGGACGCGGTCGAAACCCTTGAGGGTCTAATCGACCGGGGCGTTCGTCTCGGGCTGATCACCAACGGCAACGCCATCGAACAACGCGCCAAGGTCGAGCGCTTCGATCTGGCGCGGCATTTCATCCACGTTCAGATCGAGGGAGAGGTCGGCTTCGGAAAACCGGAGGAACGGGCCTACGCTCACGCTCTGGACAAGCTGGGTACCACGGTCGAAGAGACCTGGATCATCGGTGACAACCTCGATTGGGAAGTGGTGGTCCCGCAACGCCTCGGTTTCTACGCGATCTGGCGCGATCCGATCGGCAACGGGCTTCCGGCCGGCACCCATGCGAAGCCCGACCGCATCGTCACCCGTTTGGCGGAACTGTTGGACGCCTAGCCGCCGGTCGGCAATCGTCACGGCGCCCCCTTCGCCTCATCGCAAAACGGGGACGCCGAAGCGTCCCCGTCATTGCACGACGCCGTTGCGTAGCAGTTCAGGCGGCAGCCGCATTCTCCTGCAACGCCTTCAGAATGTTCTGCGGGGCGCTCTCGCCATACGGATCGGTGGCGCATTGGTCGGAATAGCCGGGTTCCTCGAACCACATCTCGACCACACCGTCATCGATCACAGCGGCATAGCGCCAGGAGCGCATGCCGAAGCCGAGATTGTCCTTGGCGACCAGCATGCCCATCTTGCGGGTGAACTCGCCGGAACCGTCGGGGATCAGGCCGACATTCTCGACGCCCTGGGACTTGCCCCAGGCATTCATGACGAAAGCGTCGTTCACGGACATGCAGTAGATCGCGTCTATCCCGGACGCCTGGAAATCGCCGAACAGCTTCTCGAAATCAGGAAGCTGAAACGTGGAACAGGTCGGCGTGAACGCGCCCGGAAGCGAGAACAGCACCACGCGCTTGCCCTTGAAGTAGTCCTCGCTCCACACATCCTGCCAGCGATACGGGTTCGGACCTTCGACGGACTCGTCGCGAACGCGGGTCTTGAACGTCACGGACGGAACCTTGCGACCGATCATGTATCCCTCCATTGAGTCGTTGCTTGACACAGTGATCGGCGCCGGGTCGATCGACGTCATCACCGGATACGAACCGATCTAGCGCCGAACAGGGCTGCGGTCGAGAACAGAAATGCCGCACCGCACAAAAATATACAGCTGGTGAAGATTTTTGTTTAATTATTGTTTTTCATACTGAAAAGAGCGATCACTTTCCGTTGCCGCTACATCTATGTGGCGGTGCAACACGCACGTCGCCGCGGAGATGTCGCCATCGGCGGCGGCCGCGATCATCGCGCGGTGATCTTCCTGAGACATCCGGTCTCGGCCGAGTCTGGCTAGGTGGAAGCGCAGGTATCGGTCGTGCTCGACAAGCTGGCGTTCGATCAGCCGCAGCAGCTTCGGGCTGCCGGCGCGGGCATAGAGCGACATGTGGAATCGCCGGTTCAGTTCGCCAAGCCGGCCGTGGTCCGGCTCCCGATCCATGTCGTCGACCAGATCCTCCGCGCGATCCAGATCCTCCCGCGTCAGATGGGGGATAGACCGGGCAAAGGCCACCGGTTCGAGCGCCCTTCGGATCAGATATGTGTCTGCCTGGTCCTGGATCGATATCTCGGCGACGACAGCTCCCTTGTGCGGCGTGAACTCGAGCAACGCCTGCGCCTCGAGCTGCCGTAACGCCTCACGAACCGGCATCCTGCTCATGTCGAAGGCCTCCGCCAACGCCTCCTGCCGCAACGGTGTGCCAGGCGGAATGCGTCCGTCGAGGATCGCCGCCCTCAAGACCCGCTGCACGAATTCGGACGCCGTCCTGGGGCGCTCCCCGGACCCCGCCGCAAGCGCCGCGAAATCGACACCGTGTTCCATCGCTCGGTGACATCCATTTGTTGATTGGATCCAATTTTTACTCTACGCTTTCCGGATCGTCTGTCAAACGCCACCCACTCCGGACTGCTCGACGTTTACGTCACGCCGGCCGCCCAAAGGATAGACCCGCTATGTCCGATGCCGGGAGGCCGATCTCCTCCGTTCCGAAGACGCCCATCGCCGTTCCGGTTTCAGCGGGACTGCTCGCGGCGATCGTCGGGTTCGCCAGTTCTTTCGCCGTCGTCCTTGCGGGCCTGCAGGCGGTTGGCGCGACGCCGGAACAGGCCGCCTCCGGACTGATCGCGCTATGCGCCGGTCAGGGCGTGCTGATGATCGTTCTCGCCTGGCGGTCCAGACTCCCCCTCAGCTTCGCTTGGTCGACGCCGGGTGCCGCACTCCTGGTCTCGACCGGCCTCCCCCTGGGCGGTTTCGCCGAGGCGGTCGGCGCCTTCCTCCTGGCGGCCGTGCTGATCGCGATCGCCGGGCTTTGGAAACGCTTCGGCCGCGCCGTGGAGGCGATCCCCGCGAGCCTGGCCAGCGCGATGTTGGCGGGCGTTCTCCTGAACCTCTGCCTCGCGCCGATCCGCGCGGTCGAGGCATTTCCATGGCAGGCTGCGGCGATCATTCTGACCTGGGCGGTAACGCTTCGGTTCGCCCGCCTCTACGCGGTACTGGCGGCCGTCGCCGCCGCAGCCGTCGTCATCCCGCTATCGACGCCCCTTCCTCAAGGCGTTTTCGGCGCCGCCTGGCCTGTACCGGTCTTCGTCCTCCCGACCTTCAGCGTCGACTCGGCAATCGGGATCGCTCTGCCACTGTTCCTCGTCACCATGGCGTCGCAGAACATTCCCGGCTTGGCGGTGTTGAACGCCAATGGTTATCGGGCAGCCGCCTCGCCGCTCTTCGTCGCCACGGGCGGCACCAGCATTGTCACCGCATTGTTCGGCGGCCACATGCTGAATCTGGCGGCGATCACAGCCGCGCTGTGCGCGGGACCGGACGCCCATCCGGATCCGAAGAAGCGGTATATAGCCTCATTGACGGCGGGGGCCTCCTATATCGTCATCGCGCTATTGGCCGGCATCGCCGCGGCTTTCGCAACGGCGTCGCCGCCGTTGCTGATCCAGACGGTCGCCGGTCTCGCCCTATTCGCCAGTCTGGCAGGCGCTGCCTCTTCCGCGCTGTCCAAGTCGGATGAACAGGTCCCGGCCATCGTCACCTTCGTGACAACGGCTTCCGGATTGTCGCTCTTCGGCATCGGCGCCGCTTTCTGGGGGCTGCTGGCGGGCGGCGCGATGTTGGCGATCCTGAAGCTCCGGCGTTAGGTCGCCGCGATCGCCGCCCCGGCACCACCGCCCCGGCACCACCGAGCCGGCGGTGGCATCCGCCCTGTCGTCCAGAAACGACAGAGCGGTTCACGGACCGGATTGCAGCGATCCGGTCCGATCGCGCCCTACCCTGCGGGCTGATCCTGACGATAGGTGAATGTGTCGTCGAACCGGGACTGGAGATAGGGACCGGCCAGGACAGGCGCGAAGCGCGGCGGCTCCCCCGGGACCTCGCAGCCCGGCAGGCAGGAGATTTCCGCCTCCCAGTTCGGGTCGAAGAAAAACGGCATCGAATAGCGTTCCCTGCCCGACACGTTGATCACGCGATGCGGGGTCGCCTGAAACCGGCCGTTGGTCCAACGCGCCATCTGATCGCCGAGATTGACGACAAAGGCGCCGGGGATCGGCGGCGCGGCGATCCATTCTCCAGCCGTGTTCCGGACCTGAAGGCCGCCGTTCGGGTCCTGCGCCAGGATGGTGAGACAGCCATAGTCCGTATGGGCCCCGCAGCCGATCGTCCTCGCCTCGACATGGCCGGTCTGCGGCGGATAGTGGAGGAGGCTAAGCTGGGCGAGCGGACGATCAATCTTATCCTCGAAAAATGCGGGATCGAGATCCAACGCGATGGCAAAGCCACGCATCAGGCGTTCCCCGAGCCGGTTCAGTGCCGCGAAATAGCGCTCCGCCGTCTGCCGAAACGCCGGCGCATCATCCGGCCACTGGTTCGCCCCGTGCAACGGCAGCCCGGCCACCACCTCCGGCGCGTCGGCCCCCAAGTCTCGGCCGAGATCGAAGCCTTCCTTGAGGTCGGCGGTCATCGTCGGATCGGTGTTTTCCTCGAACACGGGAAAGTAGCCGCGATGAACGGGCCAGTTGGCGATATGCGCCGCCATTTTCTCCTCGAGGGGGCGGTCGAAGAACGCCTGCGCCTGCGCGAACATGGCGTCGATCATCGTCTGGGGGATTCCATGGCCGGTCACATACAAGAAGCCGACACGTTCCGCCGCATCGCCGAGCCGGGCCGCCACCCCGGCCTCGTCACGACCGGAAACCAAGTCCGCGATATCCACAACCGGAATCGCGTCGAACGGGACTTCGCGTCCCTTCAAGTCCTCGGAGAGTTCAACATGCGTCAAGGCACTAGAAGACATGGGTCACCTCGAGCCGATCGAAATTTGGACCAGTACACACCGATCCAAACTCGCAAACCAGAGTCAAACGAGTGTCTTCAGCTTCCGGTGGCGATCCGATGCGCTATCCGAACGACGTCGACGGCATCGACGAGACGCGCGACGTAGTGATCGCGGGGCGAGAAGGCAGCGGGGCCATCGCCGCGAAAGTTCTTTTCGATCGTGCTCAGCATCCGGTTCAACCGGCGTCGATGCAGCCCAAGAGACCGTTGCAGGGGATCGGCCAGGACCCCGGCGAACGCGGCGACAATCGCGCCGACCGCCGCCAGTGACGCGACCGTGGTGCCGATCAGCATCGTCCCCGCGGTCGCCGGAAAGGCCGCGTACCATGCGCTGCCGATCGTCGCCCCCAGAGGAAAACTCGAGATCGCCATGTTCTGCGCCATGATGCCGGCGAGAAGCGGACCGAGGGTCCAGACGCTCGGCGTTATCTGGTGTGCCGCCGCATACCCAACGCCGGTCGACACCATGGCACCGACGAGATCCGACGCCGCCGCGCGCGTTCCGGTATAGGCGGCCAGGGTTTCCTCCACCCTACGCCTGATCTCGGGATCCTCCGCATGACGGGCGATCTCCGCCAACGGTTCGGCCAACGCATGGTGCAATCGCGGGTCGGCAAACATCGCCTCGGCCAGAGCGTCTTTCTTGGAGAGTCGGTCACCGTCGTCGAAGGGGAGTTCGAGAAAGTCGGTCCAGAGCCGCCATTCCAGTTCTCTGTCGACAGAGGTCCGCAGCAGGAGACGGCGCGTCTTCATCCAATGCCCGGCCCGTCGCGCACCGAGCCGCCCGACGGCCATGCCCGAGAGATTGACCAGAAGTTGCGGCGGTACCAGCGCGACGTTCAACGGTGCCCGGACCAGATCCATTCCGAATGCGTTGCGATGCAGTCTCGCCGACCCCTTCCATCCGTAGTGCCGGTCGATGAAATCGTCGATCCGTTCCCGGCGACTCTCGATGTAGCGCGTTATGGCGTCATCGACGACGGACCGCGCGGTCGACGGGTCGAATGGCAAGGATGCGGTCGTGGCGGTCGGCAAGTCTTGCATCCTTCCTAGATGGCGAGCGGACGGCCGAGATCAACACTTGCCGCCGATTAGGCGGCTATTGCGTAAAATGTCATAAATACCAATGGTTTGCAAAAGCCCCTTGTTGGCTTAAGCTTTGCTAGGTGTCCGCGTACAACGCGGAGTGGGGAATGGTCGCCAAGTCTGAGATCTTTGAAATCCATCTGCAGCGTGATGGTCGCTGGCTGATAGATTCGAGCGCGGATAGCCAGTCCGAAGCCGAAGCGATCGCCCGAAAGGTTCTGAATCGCCAAGGCGTTGGCGGCGTGAAGGTCGTCAAGGAGACCACCCGCGGAAACACTGCGCGCGAGCAGGTAGTATTCGAACAGACCAAGTCGACCGGCGGCAGCGACAAGGTCTTTGTCGGCGAGGTGGATGAAGCTCCGGTCTGCGAAGACGCGGACGATCTCTATGGGATCGGCGGTCGGCAGACCCTCAACCGGCTGTTCCGTACCTATCTAGACAAGAACGGTGTCACCGCGACCGAAGTCATGCACGAGTTCCGCGAGCTGAAGCGCCTCGTGGACGCCGATACTCTCGTGATGTCCGGTATCGGCAAGGTGTCCGTGCTTCAAGCCAAACTTTATCCAGAAGGCGGAGACGCGTCCGCCCGACGGGATGCCCTCTTCGGATTTCTTGACGCCTTGACCGACAGAGCCCGGGAAGCGGCGTCGAAGACTCTGCCTCTGATCCGCAAGGAAGGGTTCGAACCCGCGATTGAGAAAATCACCGCGCACGCGGGCGACCAGGACTGCGCCTTCCTGATCCGCCTCGCCGTCGCCCGGGAACTGGTGCAGGAAAGGTCCTATTTCGCGAAGCTCGGCAAAGCCGTGGACTGGGCGACGCCGTGCGAGTCCGATGCGGGCCGAGCGGTCGCCGACACTTTCATTTCCGATACGCTGTGCAATCCCGAGACCCTTCAGGACCTGCTCGGAACCCAACAAAGCCTCTCGGATGCGTTGGGAGCGCTGGTATCGCTGACGCAAGGCTCCTTGGAAACGGACGCAGATGGGCAACCGGACGACGCGCCGCAGGCGGTGGCCGCCCGGCTCACCGACCTGTTCGCCCGCGGTGTCCTCCCCGACAGTCGCGTCGTTCTGGTCGACCGGGTTCGCCGACAGGTCGCCGGGAAGCAGCCGCTTTCCCAGGCCGGCGGGGACGACGAAGCGGATGCGCTCAAAGGACTGGTCGACACGCTGATGCCGGACGGCACCCTACTGGGCGGCAGTGGGATGGCGGAAGCTCTTACCCACCGGCAATCCCGGATCATCAACAAGGGCGGAGCGAACGGCTTGCGCGAGGCCACGGGCCGGATGCTGCCGATCTTCGGGGATCCGGTCCGCAAGGCCGCCTATCTGATCGCGCTGTCGGAGAGCGGGCTCGCTGCGACCATCGGCGAGGAGATCGCCATGCAGATCGAAGGGCTGTTCGTGCGGCCGGACTCGGTCAAGCACATCGTCCGGGACGACCGACCGCCCAACAAGAAGATGCAGACGGTCACCGCCGTCTACCGCATGTTCAACGAGTCTACGATAGACTGCACTCTGAAGTCGCGGATCGCGAAGCGGCTCGACGAGTTGCTGGCGCGCTATATCACAGAGGACAAGATCCTGGACCGCGTCGACGACCCGAACCGCCCGCTACACATCCGCGCCTTCATGCTGCTTGCCATGTGCAGTCCCGAGATGCTGCCGGAGGGCCAGGCCTCGAAGCTCGCGCGGCAGATCGTGGTCAAGCACCTGCGGCGCAAGAATTTCGAGAGCGAATTGGTAGCTCAGGTGCCGGTCGCGGAGAAGGAGCGTGTCCTCCGAGACTTCCACGTCCAACTTCATCGCTGCGGCTTTATGCAGTAAGGGCGTGGCGGCCGGATTCAGGGATCAAAAGGGTTGTTCAGCAGCCATTCTCTGAGCTGACGCTCGCCGACCAGGCAATCGTAGCCTCGCGTCCGCTGCAAGAGCGGGAGGGGATCGCGCGGAGGGGCCAGCCCGGCGATCTCGAGCACCAGCTTTCGGCGGATCGCCCGCCCGAAATCCGCGAACCCGTCGGCGGCGAGCACAAACGCCCCCTGGCCGGTGATGACGCATTCCTCGAAATAGATGTCCAGATCCTCCAGAACCGGAAAACCGAGCGGGCCGGGGTCGAGATTCAGGATCACCAGTCCGTTGATTCCCACACCCGCTTCCTGCGCCCGAGCCCGCGCGGTGAGTACGGGCATGCCATTGTTGTTCGGCCCGTCGCCGGAAATATCGATGATCCGTCTAGCACCTGAGAAACCGTTGGTCTCGAACATCGGCAGAACATGTTCGATCACGCCGCTGATGGAGGTCCGCCGCCCGGTCTCCGGCCAGTTCCGTTCAAGTTCGACAAGAAACGCATCCGCCGCAGCTCGCCCGTCCACCAGGCGCCAGTCAACCACGGTCCGCGCGGTTCCAAGCCCGGCCCACTCCACATAGGCGAGTGCGATCCGGCCGAGCGGACCGGCGGTCACCGCACGGATAACCTCGTCGCTCGAGAGGGCGGTCAGGTATCCCTCGCGCTGAAGCATCGCCTCGCTCGTGTCGATCGATCCTGAAACATCGACGGCAAGAACAAGTTCCAGATCGACCGCCTGCTGCGCGCGCACCTCGGGAACGATCCGTCCGGTCATAAAAGGTCCAGCGACGCACGCCATCAGAACAAGGATAAAAAGGCGAACCATCGTTGCATTGCACGGCAAGCGGCGCACTCTGTCCAGGGGATAGGGAACTAGGCCGCAGACGTGCGCGCCGGTGCCGACCGCTAGTCCGCGAGCGCCGCCAGTTCCTCTATTGTCACTGGCTTTACCGGTGGCCGGATGCGGTAGTAGCCGACCGCGCCCGGCGTGGACCCTCGAGCCTCCGCCAGGACCTCGGTGACGGTATTGCCGCACATGCGCCCCTGACACGGCCCCATGCCGGCCCTGGTATAGGCCTTGAGCTGGTTCGGGCCCTGGGCGTGAGGAGCGACCCTGCGGAGATCGGCGGCACGAACCTCCTCGCATCGGCATACCGTGGCGTCGTCCGCCATCCGGCCGATCCAGTCCGGCGGTGGAAACATCGCATCCAGAAACAGTCGCAGCCAACGCTGGCCGGTGAGCCGATCGAGATCCGCCGCCGTCCGCAAATCCCGCTCCGATTCCACGATGATGCCAAGCGCGTGCGCGATGGCAACCGCAGCGACCCGGCCCGACAGCTCTGCCGACACGGCGCCGAGAATGCCGCCTCCGTCGCCGGCGACGAAGACACCCTGGGCGTCGCTCGCGCCGAAAGCGTCGAGCACCGGGCGGAAACACCGCTGTCGGTCGTCCCAAAGGTGACGCGCGCCGACCAGCCTGGCGAGTTGCGCGTTCGGAATGACGCCTTCGTGCAGGGCCAGCGTAGCGGCCTCGATCTCTCGGACCCGGCCGGACGAGTCCGTAAAGCGAACCCTTTGGAGCGCGTCCTCGCCCTCCGCCCGGATGTCGGTCACGCCGGTCCACACCTCACGGGCGCCTCTACCATAGGCGTTGCGCAGCTTGAGCCCCTTCAAAATTGTCCGCCACGCGCCCAGCGCCGCGAGCGGCAGCCGGGGCAGCGCCTTGCCCATGGTCCCCGGCGGGGCGGTATCCAGGATCGCGTCGACCTGAACACCGGCTCCCGCGTACTGAGCCGCCAGCAGCATCAGCAGCGGGCCGCTTCCGGCGAGAACCACTCGTCCTTCGGGGTACACGGCGGCCTGTTTCAACACCGTCTGCAGCGCGCCAACGGTGGTCACGCCAGGAAGGGTCCAGCCTGGGATCGGGACCGGTCGCTCCATCGCCCCCGTCGCCAGCAGCACGGCACGAGTCTTCACCCTACGCGCCCGTCCCTGCTCGGACCAGACAACCTGGCGTCCCTCCGCGCCGCTCATCGGACCGATATGCCAGACCGTGGCTCCTTGCCGCCGCTCGATGTCGACAGCTTTCCGAACCAGAGCGCCGCCCCGGGCGTAGTCGTCTCCAAGAAAGGCGAGATCGGCGGGACGGCGCTCGGCAACGCGCTGGACGTTGCGATAGATCTGTCCGCCCGCCGACGGCTGTTCGTCCAGAATCAGCGTATCGAGCCCGAGTGCCCGAGCGCTGATGGCGGCGCTCAGCCCGGCCGGGCCCGCTCCCACGATGACCAGATCGCGCCCCCGCTCCGTCATCGCTCGTCCCGATCGGTGGTGACGATCATCCCGTCGTGAACAGGAACGAGACAGGCCTGGCGGTCTGCGACGCCGTCGATCGCGACGAGGCATTCGAAGCAGACCCCCATCTGGCAATAGGGTGCCCGCGGCGTACCCGAGACGGCCGAGCGGCGGACCTGAAGACGCCCCGAAGCGAGCAATGCCGTCGCCACCGTGTCGCCCTCTCGGGCCGAGATCGGTTGACCGTCAACGGTCATACGGACGATCCGCGCCTTCGCCGGACCGGGGAGACGTGCATAGCTCACCGGACCGCCTCCGGGCGCTCTCCACCGGCCACCAGGGCGCCAAGACCGATCAGAATCAGCCCCGACACACGGTCCTGCCAACGGGCGATCCAAGGGCTCGCGGACAGCTTGCGGGCGACGACCCCGGCGGAGAACGCGACCAGCACGTCGCACGGTATGGCGGTCACCACGACGATCAGGCCGAGGATCAGGCTCTGCACCGCAACCGAGCCCGCCGACGGATCGACGAACTGCGGAAGCAGCGCGAGAAAGAACAAGGCGGTCTTGGGATTCAGCAGTTCGACCAGGATGCTCTCGCGGTAGATGTGACGCATCGGCTTCGCGGGAGCCTGTTCCACCCTGCCGAGGCCCGAACCGGCCGAGACCAGATGCTGGAGACCCAGCCAGACCAGGTAGGCTGCGCCGACCCATTTCAGAACGACGAACGCCTCCGCCGAGGCCAGTACGATGGCGGACAGACCGAAAGCCGCCGCCGCCACGTGGCCGAGCGCACCCGTGAAGAGCCCGGCGGCCGCCACCAGCCCGGCGCGCGGTCCCTGGCTCATGCTGCGGGCCATGACGTAGAGGTTCGAGGGTCCAGGCGACAGATTCAGGACCACCGCGGCGACGGTGAAGACGACGAGGGTATCGAGCGACGGCATGTCCGCTATCCTCGCGCGGTGAAACGTCGGGAATGAAAGGGCGCGAAGCGATCCGCCAGGCTGCCGTCCAGGATCGTCGGCGCCAGATCCAGGGCGTGGGCCGCCGCCAAGGTGACACCGCTGTGGCAGGTCACCACGAAGGCGCCCGGACAGGTCTCGCTCTCCGCGTAGATCGGGAATCCGTCCGGCGACATGATCCGCAGCGCCGCCCAAGTCCGGACGATCCGCGCCTGACCCAGTGCCGGCACCATCCGCCGCGCCCGTGCCGCAAGCCGCGCCGAGGTCTCGATATCAAGCTCCGTGCTGTAGCCGACCTGCGCGTGGCTCGCCCCGACCATGACCGATCCCTCCTCGGTCTGTCGCAGCCTAGCCATGGGATGGTTGAACAGTTTCGGCATCCTCTGGGTTACCAGGATCTGCCCGTGATCGGGCGCGGTCGGCACATCGAGCCCGACCATTGGCCCCAGCCGGCCGTTGCCGAGCCCGGCCGCCAGGACGACCTTGTCCGCTTCCACCGGTCCCCGTGCCGTCTCCAGAATGAAGCCCTCCGCGGTATGGCGGACGCTTTCCACCTTGTGATCGAGCCGATGATCGACGCCGTGCCGCGCCATCCCGGCGTGCAGGCCGCGCAGCAGGTAGAGCGGGCTGACATGGCCATCATGCGGACAGAAGCTCGCGCCGGCGATCTCCGGACTCAATGCCGGCTCCAACTCCCGGGCCTCGGCGGCCGAGATCATGCGAACATCGTTGGCGCCGACGCCGGGCTGGTTATGCATCCGCTTGAGGGACAGCTCTGCTTCGGCGTACTCCGCCTCGTCGATACAAGCTTCGATGCCGCCCGGCTGGCGCAGGCCCACATCCACGCCCTCCTCTTCGGAAATGGCGGCGGCGAGTTCCGGCCAGAGCTGGGCGCTCCGCCGGGTCCAGCCCGCATAGTCGTGCATGCCGTCGCCCTTGCCCTGAACCCAGACCAGGCCGAAATTGCCGCGGCTCGCCCGAAACGCATCGTCACCCTCGTCCAGGACCGTCACTGTCGCGCCGGCACGGGCAAGTCCCCAGGCGACGGCGGCCCCGACCAGTCCCCCACCGATGACGGCGACGTCGCTCATGCCGATGCCTTCATCGTCGGGTCCTCGTCATCCCGCCCTCATAGCCGCTCTTCGAGCGCGTCCTGTTGCTTCTTGGCGAAGCCGACGATCACCTCGCCACCGTTCATTTCGAAGACCGGGCGCTTGATCAAGGCGGGGTTGGCCAGCAGCAGGGCAACGGCACTGTCGTCGCTCTCGGCCGCGGCTTGCGTTTCCGGCGGCAGGCCGCGCCAAGTGGTCCCGCGCCGATTGATCAGGACATCGCCGCCGATAGCGGCAAGCCAGCCGCCGACCTGCTCTGCTGCAAGTCCGTCGGCCCGAACGTCCTTGAAGGCGAAGGTCGCTCCCTTTCCCTCGAGCCAGGCCCGCGCTTTTTTGCAGGTATCGCAGTTCTTCAGACCCCAGACGGTGATCACAGTCCACTCCCCCAGTCGTCTACCATAACCAGCATTGCTTCCAGGCAGTGTCCGGCGAGGTGCTTGCACCGATCTGGCGACCAACCGATTTCGGGCATCGGGTTGTTCGCCGTGTCTTTGAACGGCATCTCCAGCGTCATCGCCGGACAGCGGAAAGTATTGGCGATGTGTCCGGTCGACGTCGTCAGGTTGCCTTTGCCGGGAGAGGCCTTCGGATAGCCGTGCTTGGTCTGGAAGTCCGGTGTCAGGCGAGACAGCTCGCCGCGGAACCGGTCGAGTGGAGCCAGGTGCGCCTCGGTCAGGTCAGGGACACCCTCGTATCCGGCGATGAAATTGTAAGGCAATCCCTCGTCGCCATGGGCATCCAGGCACATGGCGACACCGGTCTCCTCCATCCGGCGGATGACGTGGAAGACCTCCGGGCTCTTCTCCAGGCTCGGCTCCCTCCACTCTCGGTTCAGGTTGGTTCCGGCCGCGTTCGTCCGCAGGTTGCCGCGGAACACACCGTCCGGGTTCATGTTCGGGACGAGGCGGATTGTCGCCGCCGAGAGCAGCGCGCGAGCGACCGGGTCCTGGGCGTCGCAGAGCTTCTCGACCAGCCCTTCGGCGAACCATCCCGCCATGCTCTCGCCGGGATGTTGGCGGGCGATGATCCACAACGGCTTTTCGCCGGACCCGAAGGTCAGCAGATCCAGGTCGCGGCCCTCCAGGGTCGCGCCGAGCCGCTCGGCCGTCGCCGCCCCGCTCGCTTGAGCGAACGCGACGAGATCGTCGTGCTGCTCCAGCGTGTACGGCGCGAAATACGCGAACCAAGACAGGTCGCTCTCCGGGGTATGGCGGATGATGAGCTTTCCGTCCTGGTAATCCGTCTCGGTGCGCCACCAGGACGTCCGGTCCTCGGAGACAACGGCGCGGTAGTCCTGCCAACCCTTCGGATAGCTTGAGGCCCCGGCGTTCTCGATCGTCATGGTGAGCGGGACGCCCCGCGCACCGGACACCCGGAAGAAGAACCACTGAAAGAAGTCGGAATTGCCGTCCTTGCGGATGCTCAGCCGGACATCGTTCGGACTGCGCACGTCGACGACCTCGATATTGCCGCCGTCGAACTGGCTCGAGATATGGATCACGGTCTCTCCTGGGCGCCGGTTGGCAGGAGACCCTAATCCGCGGGTACGGCGATGAAAAGACCGGGCGAGACGACGCCTTTCCCCGCCGCCGCTATTCGGCTGCCGTCCCCACTTTTGGGTCGAAGGCGAAGTAACGGTTCTTCAGCGCAGTCTGGTTCTCGTAGATCGACCCCTCGCGCTTCGCCTTGGGATAGGGTAGCCGGATCGGGCAGTCGACCACCCGCGGCGTCAGCGTCGACGTGCCGGCAATCATCCGGCTCTCGTTCTCCTCCCAGGAAGCCGGCAGGCCGCGCAGATCCCAGGCGTCGGCGGCGGCGATCTGGTAGAGCAGGAGCTGGCGGTCTCGGCCGGAGGTGTTCTGGGCCGAGCCGTGGACCGCGCGCACATGGTGGAAGGTGCAGGAGCCGGCCTTGCCGGTCAGGGCCACCGCCTTGGAGAAGTCGAGATCACACGCGTCCGGGTCCATGGCCCCGGCGAAATGGCCGTCCACATGATGATCGTAGGTCGGGCCCTGGTGGCTGCCGGGCATGACCATCAGCGGTCCGTTCTCCTCGGACGTGTCGTCCAGCAGGACGCCGACCGCCAGCACATCATCGTTGGTATGAGGATAGAAAGCCCAGTCCTGATGCCACTCCACCGGCGAACCGTACTCCGCCGCCTTGATGTTGATTTTGCCACCGTGGAGCCGGAGGTTCGGAGAGACGATCTTCGACAACACCGAAATCAGATTCGGATGCTCGACCATGTCGCGGAAGACGGCATCCGCCTCGAACGGCTTCTTGATACGACGGACGCGTGGAGATTCGGGGGTATGACCCGGTTCGAGGTCGTAGATCGGGTCGTGATCGGTGAGTCCGCGCGCCTTCTCGATCAGACCGGCAAGCGCGTCGCGCATCGCCTGCACCTCTTCCGGCGCATAGACGTTCTCGACGACGAGGTACCCGTTCTCGCGATAGAATGCGGCATCCGCTTCGCTGATCATCCCGTTTCCTCCAGGCAGTATCGGCTCTCCGGCTGTTGCCTAGATTTCACCCTGCGCCGCATGGGCCGTCCAGACCCGAAGTTCGGCCCCCATGAACGGGCGGTCCTGCGGCCCCAAGGCGGAGTGGCCGACCGTCCATGCGGAGACCGGCTGCCCACGTTCGATGCCCTGGGCGGAGGCACCGTGCAACGACGACCACGGAGTCTCGTCGTTCCAGCGCCAGAGCAAGCCTCCGGGGCCCATCGCTCCGTGAGCGGCGACCTGAATGTCGAAGGCGGCACCCGGTGGTAGGGACGGACCGAACCAAGTATGCGGACTGCGTCCCGGAGCCGAGCCGAGCATGACGACCAGCCGCTGGTCCGGACCGGCCAGTCCGATCCATACCGACGGCATGGCCGAGCCGGCACCCGAGCCTTCGACAAGGGTCTGAGCCGCCCCCCCGCCGGCCGGGGTGCGACCGCTGAACCGCCAGGCTCTGAGCGAGGCGTCCAGCGGCCCGGTGGCGACCCGCGTTTCGGTTTCCGTTTCTGACGACATCCGCCGCCATCCACGAGCCGCCGGCAGAATGGGCGGCCAGGAGAGTGCTTCGCGGACCGCGCCCCCGTCGTCGATGACCCGAATCCGGAACTCGTCCGCGTCGAGCGCCGCCTGCACCGCATGCAGGTACTCGACGCCTTCGGGCATGCGGTGAGCCGTGCCGGCGCCCGCACTTGTCACCTGCAGCACCCCGTCATGGACTTGTACGTCGAAGGCCAGAATGTGGCTGCAAAGATACGCCAGCACGTTGTGCCTGACGAGGACGCGCCAGAACTCCTCCGCATGCGGAGGACCGATCTCCCGCTGAAACGGGCCCTGGAAACCGTTTACGGGGAAGACCGGATGGTGGCCCACCACCAGCTTGTAGCGCGCATCCACATGCGCCCGCAGAATCGAGTCCAGCCACTCGGTCTCCACGTGACCCTCGCCTCCGAGTCCCGACCAAAGCGTGTGGACGAAGACCATAAGCAGGTCGCCGCGCCGCACGAAGTAGGTCAGTCCCTCCTGACCCGGCGGCCCGTTTCGCGGCAGATGGCCCATCACCTCTGCGAAGACCCGTTCGCTCATCGGATCGTAGGCCGTGTGGTTGGCGGTGGTGTGGAAGATCGGAATTCGCGCCCGGTCCAGCCACGCCATCTCGACCTCGAACCAGTGCCGCCACTGGGCGCGCAATTCCGCCTCGTCTCGGGTCAGGCCGATGATCTCGTCGCCGGGAAAGACGATGAACTCGGGCGCCGGGTCGAACCGGCTCACCACGGCATTGACCCGGGCGAAGGTCGCCTCGTGCCGCCCGCCCGGCTCACCGGCGCAGGCATCGCCGTATATCACGAACCGGTGTCCCTCTCCCCGCGCACCGAGCGCCGGGATCCGCGCTCCGTCGGCCCGGCCTGTGTCCGGCACAGGACCGGATGCGATCATTGCCGGGGGCGGTCGTCGTCGGACGTCCTCTCGGCCTCGTTGTCCGCCTCGTTCTCCAATCGTCGTTCGACGGCGAGACGGGCGGCTTTCTCAGCGTTGATACGCCGCTGGCGCTTCCACAGTTCGATCACGTACATCATGAAGCCGAAGATCACACCGGCGAAGACGTCCTGGACGATAAGGTCCTGATTCAGCGGTCGAGGCTCCTGGAAGATCCCGTTGACCTGCATGGCCATCAGAAGCCCGGCGAAGACGATGCCGTTGGCCACGCCTCGGGTGACGGGGCGTTGCCAGAAGGTGGGGGTCTCTGTCTGCTCGTCGGTCATTCGGCTGCTCCAGCTCAGATCATCGCGCATAGACCAGTAGTACGACGATGCCCACGGCCACAAGACACATGCCGACCATCTCGCGCAGGCTCGGCCGTTCCTTGAAGACGATGATCGACACCGCGATCGCCAATACGAACTCCACCTGCCCGACCGCCTTGACGTAGGACGCCCGCTCGATGGTCATCGCGGTGAACCAGCCAGCCGAGCCGAGGGCGCTGGTAAAGCCGACGAAGACTGCCGCCTTCCACGCACGCGCGATGGCGCCGACTTCCCCCGCCCGGGTGGCGACGACGAAGGCCCCGAGGCCGACGGTCTGCAGCAGGATGACGGCGAACAGCGTCATCGACGCTGTGGTCATCACGTCCGGGTCGCCGAGCGACAGACTGGCCTGACGCAGGAACAGCGACGCGAGCGCGAAGAACAGCCCGGAAAGCAGGCCGATCCCCGCCGCGCGATTGAAGGCCGACGCCAGCAGCGCGCCCATGCCGACACCTTGACGGGCCAGGCTGATCAGCATCACGCCGGCGCCGCTGACCAGGATCGCGATCCAGCCTGCGCCGTCGATCGCCTCGCCGAACAGGGTCGAGCCCAGGACGGCGGTCGGGATCGTCTCGGTCCGGGCGTAGGACGATCCGACGGCGAAGTTCCGAAGGCCGAACAGCATGACCAGCAGCACGGTCGCCAGGATCTGCGACACCGCCGTACCGGCGCACCAGACGAAGAACTCGAGATGAAGATCCGGCGCCGGGGTCGTGCGCTGCGCCAGGGCGTAGGCCATGTAGCCGAGCGCGAAGGGCACGCCGAACAGGAACCGCACCCAGCTCGCGCTCCAGGCGGACATGGATCCTGCCAGATGTTTCTGTCCGGCGTTCCGCGCGGTCTGCGCGAAGGCGGCGAGCGCGGCGATGATCGCCCAAACTGGCATGATCGGTTCCTCCCACCCGCGAGCCTAACGGCGTGGCCGGAAAGGGTAAGTCGCCAAATGAGCTGTATCGGTTTGCGGTTAAAGCGGAAGGGCCTTCAGGAGAACAGGCCCAACAGGGCCTGAGGCTGCTGGCTGGCGATCCCGAGGGTCTGGACGGAGAGCTCCTGCCGCACCTGAACCGCTGTCAGTAGAGCGGCACTACGCCCCATATCGGCGTCGACGATGTTGCCGAGCCCTTCCTCGGTCGCGTCCATCAGGGCCTCGTTGAAGACGATCTGCGATTCGATCACCCGCGCCGAGGCCCCCAGGCCGCCCAGCGCCTCGCCCACGGTCTGCAACGCCTCGACCACATATCGGTCGGCCGCCTCGGCATTGGCGAGGGTGCGGAGGTTGGCGTCCGCGCTTCCGAACTGCAGATTGACGGCCCGAAGCCGATAGTTGCCGACGGTGAGGGTGCCCCCCTCGATGTTGCTCAGCACCGTCAACGGGCTCGACGCGAGATCAATCAGGTTCTTGCCGTTGAACACCGCGTCGGACACAAGACTGTCGAATTGATCGCGGAGTTGGATGAAGTCGTCCGCAATGATCGTTCTCTGCTGATCGGTGAGACCTGCGTTGCGACCCGCGACCGATTTCGCCCGCATGTCCGTCAGGATCTCAGATACCGCGGTCGCGGCAGCGATCCCGACCTTGACGACGCCCAAGGCCGCGCGCAGCCCCTGGTTGACGGCCATATAGGCCTTGATCTCACCGCGAACGCCTTGGGCTATCGCGAAGTTCGACGCGTCGTCGACCGCACCGGTCACCCGCAGACCGGTGGAAACCTGATTTTGGATGGACTCCGCTTTCCGGTTCACCGTGTTCAGGTTGCGCAGTGCGGTGAACACACCGGGATTGGTGATAATCGAGTTACCCAAGACACTGTCTCAACGGTTGCTGAACCAGCGTTGGTCAAAACGCCGTCATGCGGGAAAAGATCATGCATGAGTAGCAGAGATAAATGAGATGGCTCAATACCCTTATTTACTGTAAGGAAAATTAGGCGGCCGTGTTTCTCCCGGCTCAACCCGTCTGATGCGCCCCCAAGCCAAGCAGCGCCCGCCGGCGTAGCCAGAGCGACGGGCGATAGCGCGGGTCCCCAGTCGCCTCGTGGATCGCCGAGATGATCGCGTAGGTCCGCGTGACCCCCATCTCCTCCGCGATCTCCAGGGGCCCCTTCGGATAATTCAGGCCGAGCTTCATGGCGGTATCGATATCCGCCGGGGTCGCCAGGGCAATCTGCGCCATCTCGCAGCCGAGATTGGCGATCATGGCCCGCATCCGCTGTAGGATGAAGCCGGGGCTGTCCTGGATCACCGTCGGTGCGATGCCGGCCTTGGCGAAGGCAGCCGCAACAGCATTGCGGTGCGCCAGGTCCGCCGCCGGTGCGGTCATCAGCGTCACCCGCTTCGAGGTATCGCCGGTGGTGTCGACCGCGACCAGACGGGTGTGATCGATCCCGGTCCGCGCCGAGAACCCGGTCGCGTCCTCGCCGTAAAGTGCGGCGACGATTGGCATCGAGCCGTCGTCGGTCCGGACGTTGAGGCCGGCCCGCTCCAGCAGCTCGGCGAGCGCCTCGTCGTTGTCGGTGGCGACCGCGACAGCCGTCGCCGGGGCGGCGTCCGTCGCGTGGTCCGGACTCGGCGGATCGATCACGTGGCCGTTCTCGTCGTAGGTGAAATGGCCCTGCTGGGTTTTGCGCCCGAACCGCCCGGCGTCGTAAAGCGCCCGATGCATCGGCGTCGTCCGTAGCCGTGGATCGTTGAGGAACTGCTCGAACACAATCATCGAGACCGGGTAGTTCACGTCGATCCCGGTCAGGTCCATGAGCTGGAAAGGCCCCATGCGGAAGTGGCCGCAGTCGCGCATGACCGCGTCGACCTGGGCCGGGGTGGCCACCGCCTCGTGCGCCAGGTGCAGCCCTTCGGTAGTGAAAGCGCGGCCGCCGAGATTGACCAGGAAGCCGGGGCTGTCCTTGACCACGACGGGGGTGCGGCCGAAGCGCTCGCCGACGGTGACAAGTTTCTCGATCACCGCGGCGTCGGTGGCCGGTCCCCGGATGATCTCCACCAGACGCATCAGCGGCACCGGATTGAAGAAGTGCAGACCAGCGATCCGCTCCGGGCGCTTGCAGACCCGGGCGATGGAGCCGATCGGCAGCGACGAGGTGTTGGAGGCGATGATCGCGTCCTCGGCCACTACCTCCTCGATCGCGGTGAACAGGTCGCGCTTGACGTCGATGTCCTCGAACACCGCCTCGACCACCACGCCGCAGGGCGCCAGGTCCTCGATGCCGCCGGAGACGACCAGCTTCTCCTTCATCGCGGCGGCGTCGGCCGCGTCCAGCTTGCCCTTTTCCACCAGCCGGTCGAGACGGCCGAGCACCTTCCGCGTGCCGACGTCGGCGCCGCCGGCCATCGCGTCATGGGCGATGACCTTCATACCGCCCTGCAACGCGACCTGAATTATCCCCTGGCCCATGGCGCCGCATCCGACGACGCCGATGACGAGGTCGGGGGAGGTTGCATCCACCATGGATCAGACCTTCTCGATGATGACGGCCATGCCCTGGCCGACCCCGACGCACATGGTGCAGAGCGCGTAGCGTCCGCCGGTCTCGTGCAGCGTCTCGGTCGCGGTCTGGATCAACCGTGTTCCGCTGGCGCCCAGCGGATGACCCAGCGCGATGGCGCCGCCATTCGGGTTGACCCGCGGATCGTCGTCAGCGACGCCGAGTTCCCTGAGGCTGGCCAACACCTGGCTGGCGAACGCCTCGTTCAATTCCAGGACATCCATGTCCTCGATCGAGAGACCGGCGATCTTCAGCGCCTTCTGCGAGGCCGGTGCCGGTCCGATCCCCATGATCCGCGGCTCGACCCCCGCCGCAGCGGCGGCGACGATCCGGGCGCGCGGCGTCAGCCCGTGCTTCTTGGCCGCCCTCTCGCTGGCGACCAGCATGGCGGCAGAACCATCGTTGACGCCGCTGGCGTTGCCGGCGGTCACCGAACCACCCTCCTTACGGAACGGTGTCGGCAGCTTCGCCAGCTTTTCGAGCGTGGTGTCCGGGCGCGGATGCTCGTCCGTATCGACGACGGTAACGTCGCCCCGGCGGCCCTTGATTTCCACCGGAACGATCTCCTTGGCGAGGCGACCGCGCGCCATCGCCTCGCCGGCCTTGCGCTGGCTGTTGTAGGCAAACAGGTCCTGGTCCTCGCGACGGACCTGATACTTCTCGGCAACGTTCTCGCCGGTTTCCGGCATGCTGTCGGTTCCGAAGCGCTTCTCCATCTCCGGATTGACGAACCGCCAGCCGATCGTGGTGTCGTACATCTCCGCGCTGCGCGCGAAGGCGGTTCCGGCCTTCGCCATGACGAACGGCGCCCGGGTCATGCTCTCGACCCCTCCGGCGATGGCAAAGTCGCCCTCGCCCGTCTTGATCTGACGCGCCGCATCCGCCACCGCCATCATGCCGGAAGCGCAAAGCCGGTTGACGGTGACACCCGGAACGCTCGCCGGTATCCCCGCCAACAGAAGCGCCATGCGCGCGATGTTGCGGTTGTCCTCACCGGCCTGGTTAACGCAGCCATAGAACACCTCGTCTACCGCGTCCCAGTCGGCGGAGGGATTCCGTTCCATCAACGCCTTCAACGGAACGGTCGCCAGGTCGTCGGTGCGGACCTGCGCGAGCGCGCCGCCGTACCGTCCGATCGGGGTGCGGACGGCGTCGCAGATGAAGGCTTCGGTCATGGTTTCCTCCGGGAGCGGGTCTTCTTATGGGCACCTGATGTGCCATGCAGGCTAGGGCCGGTCAATCGACCGGCCGTTCAGGCTGTGATGACGATTTTGCCGAAATGGCCGGCCGCCTCCATGGCGCGATAGGCCGACTTCGCATCGTCGAACGCGAAGCTCTGGTCGATCACCGGCTCCAACCGATGCAGGGAGATCGCCGCGTTCATCTCGGCGAACATGCGGTAGGAGCCGACATAGATCCCCTGGACCGTGAGCGACTTGCGCATGATCAGGGTCGGGTTGATCTCGCCGCCGGTCAGCACGCCGATCAGGCCGATCGCGCCGCCCACCCGGGTGGCGGCGATCGATTTGGCCAAAGTGCCGGCCCCACCGACTTCGACCGTCACATCGGCGCCGACGCCGCCCGTGAGCTCCACGACGGCGTCCTGCCACTCCGGCGTGGTCCGGTAGTTGACCGTGTCGTCGGCGCCCATCGCCTTCGCGCGCTCGAGCTTGGCGTCGCTCGACGAGGTCAGGATCACCCGCGCGCCCATGAGCTTGGCGAACTGCAGGGCGAAGATCGACACGCCGCCGGTCCCGAGCAATAGAACAGTGTCGCCCGCCGTCACCCGCCCGACATCCACCAGCGCGTGCCATGCCGTCAGAGCGGCACAGGGGAGCGTCGCCGCCTGCTCGAACGACAGATGGTCGGGCACCGGAATGACGCCGCCGGCCTTCAGAACCACTTCCTCGGCCAGCACACCGTCCAGCGCACCGCCGAGCGCGCTGTTCATCACGTCGACGGAGCACGGTCCCGCCGGCCAATCCTGGAAGAAGCAGGACGCCACCCGGTCACCGACCTTCAGACCCGTCACTCCGGCGCCGACGGCGGTGACGGTCCCCGCGCCGTCGGAATTCGGAACGCGCGGATAGGGCAGGTTCCGGGCAACCGGATCCGTGATGGTCATGAGATCCCGGAAATTGATCGAGGACGCGGCGATCCTCACCCGCACCTCGACCGGTCCGGGTTCGGGCGTCGCGACGTCGGCGAGGTGGAGGGCGTCGATGCCGCCGTCGGAGACGATCTGCCAGGCTTTCATCATCCATGTCCTTTGATCGAGAAAAGCTCGCGCGCTTCGTCCGGCGTAGCGACCGTCGAGCCAAGCGCCTCGACGATGGTCACCGCCCGTTCGACCAGCACGGCGTTGGACGGGGCCAGAACCCCGCGTTCTATGTAGAGATTGTCCTCGAGGCCGACCCTGACATGCCCGCCCAGAATGACCGCCTGGGCGGCCATCGGAAACTGCATGCGGCTGATTCCGAACCCCGACCACACGGCGCCCGCCGGCAACAGACTGGCAAGGTAACTCATGGTCTCCGCGGTCGCCGGTGCGCCCCAGGGGATGCCGAGGCAGAGCTGGAACATCGGCGGCGCGTCCACCAGCCCTTCCTTGACGAGTTGAGCGGCCAGCCGGGCGTGACCGGCATCGAAAACCTCCAGTTCGGGCTTCACACCGCTGTCGCGAATGCGCGCCGCCATCTCTCGCAGATGGGCCGGGGTGTTCATGAAGACGTGCTCGCCAAAATTCATGGTGGCGATGTCTAGGGTGCAGACTTCCGGGCGGAGTTCATCGACGTGCTCGACCCTCTCCTGCGGCGTCTTCAGAGTGGTGCCGGGAGCCGGCACCATCGGGTCCTGTGTACCGGGAATATACCGCGCGCCGGGTCCGGTGGTCAGATTCAGTACCAGCTTCGAGCCGGCTGACCGGATTCGGTCTACCGTCTCACGATAGAGCGCCGGATCCATGGACGCCTTGCCCGTCGCCGGATCGCGGACATGGATATGGGCGATCGCCGCCCCCGCCCGCTCGGCCTCCAGCGCCGAGTTGGCGATCTGCTCCGGGGTGACGGGAACCGCGGGATTCTTGTCGACGGTATCGAACCCCCCGGTCAACGCGCATGTGATAACCGTCTTCTCGTTCACGACTTCCTCCCGATCCCGCGCTTCTGATACTGGCGCTTGTATACCATCTCTCAATGGGCATACTCCCCCCAGGTGGAGGCGGGAAACAACCCGGCCCTGAATTTGAACAAACGGAGGAAACTATGGAGATGACCCTGCGCTCCCGCGCGGTGGCCGCTATTGTCGGCGCGACCGCGCTCACCCTGGCCGGTGCCGCATCGGCCGAGGTGAAGCTGCCCAACACCCTGATCTGGTCGGCCTATGACACCGGTTCGTCGGGCCACGCCCAGTCGGTCGCGATCGGCAAGGCCTTTAAAGAAAAATACGACGTGAACCTGCGGGTTCTCCCAGGCAAAAACGATATCGCCCGCCTGACCCCGCTGAAGGTCGGCAAGGCGGATGCCGTGGCCAACGGCGTCGGCACCTACTTCGCCCAGGAAGGCGTTTTCGGCTTCGCCAAGCCCGATTGGGGCCCGCAACCCCTGCGCCTCATCATGTCGTCAAAAGGCAAGGCCGGTCTGATGGTCGGCGTGGCCGAAGACACCGGCGTCAAGGAATTCAAGGACCTCAAGGGCAAGCGGGTGGCCTGGGTGAAGAGCGCTCCGGCTCTCAATCACAACGTCACGGCGGTCCTGGCCTTTGCCGGATTGACCTGGGACGATGTCGAGAAGGTCGAGTTCGCCGGCTTCGGAGCCTCCTGGGAAGGCATGACCAACAACCAGGTAGATGCCGCGTTCGCCATCACCGTGTCCGGTTCGACCAAAGCGGTTGCCTCCAGCCCGCGCGGCTTGGTCTGGCCGCCGTTGCCGTTCGACGACGCGCAGGGCTGGGAGCGGATGATGGCCGTCGCCCCCTACTTCACGAAGAACAAAGTCTCTGCGGGCACGAACGTTCCGAAGGAAGGCATCGATGGTCAGGCCTATCCGTATCCGATCCTGACCGTTCGCGACGATATGACCAACGACGTCGCCCAGGCGATCACTGCCGCGCTGCTTGAGACCTATGACCTCTACAAGGACGGCGCACCGGGCGCGGCCGGCTGGGCTCTGGCCAACCAGACCTTCGAATGGGCCGTCCCCTACCACGACGGCGCCATTGCCGCGTTCAAGGACGCTGGCGTATGGACCGCCGACATGCAGGCCCACAACGACGCGCTTGTCGCGCGCCAGAAGGTGCTGATCGACGCGTGGGCCGCCTTCACGAAGGACGCCCCCTCGGACGAGGACGCCTTTGTCGAGGGGTGGGGCAAAGCGCGTGTCGCAGCGCTCGAGGCGGCCGGTCTCGATCCGGTCATTCGCTGATCGCTTCGATCAGCTAACCCGCGGTTCAACCAACAGAGAAAGGCTCGCACATGAGCGAGCCCATCCCTGACGGCCCGTCAACGGACGGCGCGGTGACGGACACGATCCGTCACCGCGCTCTCGGTCCGGGATGGACGGCGCTGATCATGGTCATGACGGCTGCCGCTGTGGCGCTGTCCGTCTATCAGCTCTTCAACATCGGTTCGATGGTCGGCTGGGTCATCCTCGACCTCGCCTATCTCGACTTGATGCTGGCGCTTCTGCTCCCGGTCGTCTTCCTGGTGTTCCCGATGCGGGCCGCCGACAAGGACCGCCGATCGCCGCCGATCTACGACATCGCGCTGTTCTTCGGCACCTTCGTACTGGGATGCTTCCTTGCCTGGATCGCTGTGCCGGCCGTCGAGAGCGGATGGGAGTATTTCGCGCCGGACTACGCCCGCATCCTGGGCTTCGTGCTGTGGGCGCTCATGCTCGAAGCGGTGCGCCGCACGGGCGGTCTCGCCCTGACGATCATCGTTCTCATTTTCTCGTTCTACCCGCCGATCGCCGAGTCCATGCCGGGTCCGCTCCAGGGCGCGCAGCAATCGCTCTGGGAAGTCAGCCAGTATTACCTGTTCTCCTCCGAAGCGATCTTCGGCATCCCGATGCGGGCCTTCGGCAAGCTGGTCATCGGCTTCGTGATCTTCGGCGTGGCGCTGCAGCACACCGGCGCCGGACGCTTCTTTATCGATCTCGCCTTCGCTCTGCTCGGCCATGTCCGCGGCGGCGGCGCGAAGGTCGCGATCTTCTCGTCGGGCCTGCTCGGCTCCATGAGCGGCTCCGTGATCACCAACGTGCTGACGACGGGCCGGCTGACCATTCCGGCGATGCGACGGACAGGTTTCGGCAAGGAAACGGCGGCAGCGGTCGAAGCCTGCGCCTCGACGGGCGGCGTGCTGATGCCGCCGGTGATGGGGGCAACCGCCTTCGTCATGGCCTCGTTCCTGAACGTTCCCTATATCGAGATCGCCGTCGCCGCGGTGATCCCGTCTCTGCTCTACTATCTCGGCCTGTTCCTGCAGATCGACGCCTACGCGGCGAAACGTGGCCTCAAGGGACTCCCGCGCGAGACCCTGCCGAAGGTCGGCGCCGTTTTCCGTCAGGGCTGGCACTATCTCTTTGCCTTGTTCCTGCTGGTCTATCTGCTCCTCTATCTCAAACAGGAAGCGCTGGCGCCGTACTACGCGACCGCCGTTCTGCTGATCACCAATCAAATCTTCGGCAAGCGGCTCGGATGGTCCGACGTCAAGAACTTCCTGTACGAGACCGGCCAGGTCCTGGCCGAGCTGATGGCGATCCTCGGTGCCATCGGTCTGATCATCGGCGCGCTGTCGGTGACAGGTCTGGTCGGATCCATCGCGACGGACCTCGTGCTGCTCGCGGGCGGCAACGTCTATGCCCTTCTGCTGATGGGGGCCGCCACCAGCTTCGTCCTCGGCATGGGCATGACCGTGACGGCGGCCTATGTCTTTCTGGCCATCGTGCTGGCGCCGTCCCTGGTGAGTTCGGGTCTGGACCCCATGGGGGTACATCTCTTCATTCTCTACTGGGGAATGCTTTCCTTCATCACCCCGCCGGTCGCGCTCGGCGCCTTCGCGGCGGCCACGATCTCGGGGGCGACACCGATGCGGGCGGGCTTCTCGGCCATGCGGCTCGGTTCGATCATCTACTTCATTCCGTTCTTCTTCGTGCTCGAGCCGGCCTTGATCCTGAACGGAGCACCGCTTCAGATCGTTGTGGTTCTGGCCAGCGCCCTGGCCGGCGTGCTGCTGATCGCATCGTCGACCCAGGGCTACCTCGTCGGCTTCGGAACGTTCGGAGACGGAACGTCTGGCTTGGTCGCCCGCGCTATCGTGTTCGTCGGGGGCCTGATGTTCGCCTTCCCGGGCAGCGAGGATCTCGGAATCGGCCACTGGGAGGCGGCGATGGCCGGCGTCGTGATCGCCGCCGTCGGTCTCGGGTTCGGTTTGCTGACGCGGCGCCTCGCTCCCGGCTGATCCGGCCCCACCGTCCGCCATGCACAAAAAAGGGGAGGCCGACGCCTCCCCTTTCTCTTTGTTGGTATCGGCGTTTCAGCCGGAGTCCGACTTCGGCTCGCTCATCAGGCCTTTCACAATGGCGAAACACGCCAGCAAGAGGACGATGGTGAACGGGAACCCGGTGGAGACCGCCATGGCCTGCAAGGCAGCGAGCCCGCCGCCCAGCAATAGGGCGATCGCCACGAGGCCCTCGAAGCAAGCCCAGAACACCCGCTGGGACACCGGAGCGTTGGTCTTGCCGCCCGCAGTGATCGTGTCGATCACCAAAGACCCCGAGTCCGAAGACGTAACGAAGAACACGATCACAAGAACGATGCCGATAAAGGACGTGATCTGCGCCAACGGCATTTGATCGAGCATGACGAACAGTTTGAGCGGCAGCCCGGCCTCGGTGATTGCCGTCACACCGGACTCCACGAAGCTGATCGCCGTCCCACCGAACGCCGTCATCCAAAGCACCGAGACGAGCGACGGAATCAGGAGCACGCAGATGATGAACTCCCGTACCGTCCTGCCGCGCGACACCCGGGCGATGAACATGCCGACGAACGGCGACCAGGAAATCCACCAGGCCCAATAGAACGACGTCCAGCCTTGGCTGAAGTTCGCGTCGGAACGGCCGATCGGATTCGACAGCGCCGGCAGATACTCGAGGTAGGAGACCAGGTTCGAGAAGAACCCGGTGATGATCGCCATGGTCGGTCGGACGATGATCACGAACAACAGGAGCAGGAAGGCCAGGACCATGTTGATCTCGGACAGCCGCTTCACCCCGGCATCTAGCCCGGCCAAGACCGATAGCAGAGCGACGCCGGTGATGCCGACGATCAGCAGAACCTTCGAGGCATCGCTGACCGGGACGCCGAACAGGAACTCCAGCCCGGCATTGGCCTGCGCGGCGCCGAAACCGAGCGAGGTCGCCAAGCCGAACAGCGTGGCGAACACCGCCAGGATGTCGATGACGTGCCCCGTCCATCCCCAGACCCGGTCGCCGAAGATCGGATAGAAGACCGAGCGCATGGTTAGCGGAAGGCCCTTGTTGTAGGAGAACAGCGCCAGCGCCAGGGCGACGATGGCATAGATCGCCCAAGGGTGCAGGCCCCAGTGGAAGATGGTCGCGGCCATTCCCAGGGCCTTCGCCGCCTCCGGATCTCCCGCCGCCCCTGAGAGAGGCGCCCAGCTATCCGGAGATCCCGCACCCTCGGCCACCGAGGAGGCGAAGTGGGAAATCGGCTCGGACACGCCATAGAACATCAGCCCGATGCCCATGCCGGCAGCAAAAAGCATGGCGAACCAACCAGGGTAGGAGTAGTCGGGCGTCGCGTCGCGACCGCCGATCCGAACCCTGCCGAGGGGTGTAACGATCAGCGCGAGGCAGAGGATCACGAACACGTTAGCCGCGCCGATGAAGAACCAGTCGAATGTCGATGTGAGGGTCACGCGCAGGGCGTTGAACATCTCCGCCGCCTGGTCCTGAAGCGCCAGCGTCAGGAAGGTGAAGGCGACGATCACCAGCCCAGAGACGAAGAAGACCGGATTGTGGATGTCGAGCCCAAAGGGCCCAAGCTGCTTCTGGATGTTGTCCTGGCCGATCTCGTAGTCGGTTTCGATCAGGTCAGCCGGCCCTTCGGGCGGCTGTACTGCGTGGTCGCTCGGGTCGCTCATATGACTCCCTCTCGCTTAGTTTGGTGGGCGCACCAATCGGCCGCAGGACCGTTAGGCGCTCCGTATCCGAACCCATCACGGTCCGAATGGTTCCAGGTAGGGTCGGGAAGCAGGGCGAATTCCGGAGCGGCCGTGGCCCGCCCTCCAAACGCAATATCCCGCATACCCCCAAGGCGCCGGCTTTGGGACCGACGACGCGGACCGTCTGTTTCGGTGCCGCAGATCGACGCTAATCTAACGAACTGGAGCGTTTAGTCAAAAAACGACGAAAAGCCGGGCGACTGTCCCGATGTCGACATCGCATCCACCATCAGGACCGGCAGAGGCCGCCCATCCCGGTTGGAGCGGCCCTCACCCGCGCGCCGGAGGACCGCCCCGGAGAGCGATCCCGGCGGCGCGAGGGACGGTCGGCCTCAGCCGTCCAGTCTGTGCTTCAGGATCTTGCCAGCGGCCGTCGCCGGCAGGCTTTGGCGCATCTCCCAGCGCCCGGGGCGCTTGTAGGGTGACAGGCGGTCCGCGACGAAAGCCGCCAGATCCCCGGCGCTTGGCGACCTCCCTTGAATAGGCTGCACGAACGCCACCACCTCCTCGTTGCCGTCCTGCGCCGGGCGGCCGACCACGGCGCACAGGGCGACATCAGGATGCTGCGCGATCGCCGCCTCCACTTCCGGCGGATACACGTTGAAGCCTGAACGGATGATCAATTCCTTCTTCCGACCCACCACGTAGACGAGACCGTCAGCGCTGAGACGGCCGAGATCGCCCGTCCTGAACCAGACTCCGTCCCGGACCGCGGCCGTCTCCTCGGGCGCCTTGTAGTAGCCCTTCATGACGAGGGGACCCGCGACCTGAATCTCGCCGACACTGCCTGCCGGCACGACCGTTCCACGGTCGTCCACGACGCGCACGTCGACACCAGCAACGATTTCACCGACCGTATCGTCATCGCGCGGGCGGTCCATATCGGTGACCGCAATCGTCGGCGCCGTCTCCGTCATTCCGTAGCCATTGTGCAACGGAACGCCGAACGCCGCCTCGACCCGTTTCTTGAGCCCCAAGTCCAGCGGAGCGCCACCGGAGGAGAGATATCGGATACGACCCGGATCGAGCCGCCGCCCACGGATAGTCGTAAGTTCCAAGAGTCGCGCATACATCTGGGGTACGCCGTTGAACAGGCTGATGGATCCGCCCTCGATCGCCTGCAGCGCCCGTTCGGCCGAAAACCGGGATACGAGGTCAACCCGGCCGCCCATGTACATGTTACCCAAAAACACCGACGCGAGGCCGAAGACGTGACTGATCGGCAACACGCCGTATATCCGGTCGCCCGGTTCCACCCTCCTGGACTCGCCCGACCGCGCGGCAACGAAAAGCAGGTTGCGGTGCGTCAGCATCACCCCTTTGGGCTGACCGGTGGTGCCGGAGGTGTAGATCATCACGGCGACCCTGTCCGTCGGGTCGTCGCCGCGCTCGTCGACCGGATCGCCGGCATCGTCGAACGCGGCAAGGCTCACGCCCATATCCTGGAGTTCCGGCACCGCAACCGCACCGTGGCGGACACCATGCTCCGCCGCGTGATCGGAGACGATATCGGTGTAGACCGCAAGACGGGGTCGGGCATGATCGCGGATGGCGTCGATCTCCCCCTGGGATAGCCGAGCGTTGATCGGCACGGCCCAGGCGCCCAGTTTGGCCGCCGCCAGAACCGACAACGCCATAGCCAGCCCGTTCTCGCCGACGATGAACAACCTGTCGCCCTCGACCAGCCCTCGATCCGCCAGCGTCTCGGCCAACCGCCCCGCCCGGGCGTCGACGTCGCGATAGCTCAGGACCCGATCTTCCTCCCCCAAGGCCGGGAGACCGGGAAAGCGTGCCGCCCACCAGGCGATCGGGTCTGCGATGCGGACGAAGACGTCTTTCGCCGGACGGGACCCGTCCCACGTTTCCTGCATGACCGTCACCGTGATCAGCGCGACGCGGCGTGCGCGCGCAGCATGTTGCGGGCGATGACGATCTGCTGGATCTGGGACGTGCCCTCGTAGATCCGGAACAGACGGACGTCGCGATAGAACCGCTCGACCGCGTACTCGTTGATATAGCCGGCGCCGCCGTGAATCTGTACCGCGCGATCCGCGACCCGGCCGACCATCTCCGACGCATAGTATTTTGCGCAGGCGGCGACCATGGCCGTGTTCTCGCCGGCGTCGTATTTCGCCGCCGCGTCCTTCACCATGGCCTCGGCCGCATAGGCTTCGGTCTTGCTGTCCGCCAACATGGCCTGCACGAGTTGGAAGTCGCTGAGGGCCGAGCCGAACTGCTTGCGGTCCGTCGCGTAGTTCAGGCTCTCGCCGATCAGCCGGTCCGCCATGCCGATGCAAACGGACGCCAGGTGCAGGCGCCCCCGGTCCAGGACCTTCATCGCCGTCTTGAACCCCTGCCCCTCTACGCCGCCGATGATCGCGTCGCCCGGCACCTTCACATCCTCGAAGATCACGTCCGCCACGTGGGTGCCCTGCTGCCCCATCTTGCGGTACGGCTTGCCGGTGGAGATGCCCGGCGACTTGGCGTCGACCAGAAAGGCGGAGATGCCGCCCGCCCCCTTGTTGTCCGGGTCGGTCCGGGCCATCACGGTGAATACGCCGGCGCGGGTCGAGTTGGTGATGTAGCGCTTGGTGCCGTTGAGGACGTAGCCGTTCCCGTCCTTCCTTGCCGAGGTCCGGACGGACGCGGCGTCCGATCCGGCATCGGGCTCGGTCAGGCAGAACGAACCGACCAGTTCGCCACTCGCCAGCCTCGGCAGGTAGTCGCGTTTCTGCTGTTCGGTCCCATCGATGACGATCGCCTGGCTGCCGATGCCGACATTGGTGCCGATCAGCGACCGGAAGCACGGCGCCGTGTGGCCGAGTTCGTTGCCGATCACGACCTCCTCGGACATGGACAGGCCCAGCCCGCCATACTCCTCCGGGATCGACAGGCCGTAGAGGCCCATCTCCGCCATTTCCTGGGAGACCTCTTCGGGGATCGCATCGTCCCGGCTGACCTGTTCCTCCAGCGGGATGAGCCGCTCGTTCACATAGCGGCGGACGGTGTCCACGAACTGGTTGAGCGTCTCCTGGTCGAGCGCCACGCTAGCCTCCCTGATATCGATCTGCCTGATCCGTACGGTTACATTTCCGCACGATTGTCTTTCCGGGCCGGACTATAGGTTCGGGGTCGCCCGGCGTCCACGCACCTTGCCCCTTTTGTATACACCGGCTACACCGCTGGAAATTGATCGAAGCGAGGAAACACTCGACCATGCGCGACCTGCACCTTCCCGGCCGCTCGCCGGTGTACGCACCCAACGCCGCCATCGCCACGTCCCACCCGCTCGCGAGCCAGGTCGGCCTCGACGTTCTGAAATCCGGCGGCACCGCCGTCGATGCGGCGGTCGCCGCCTGCGCCGTGCTTTGCGTGGTCGAGCCGCACATGACCGGCATCGGCGGAGACTGCTTCGCGCTGGTGGCGCCGAAGGGCAGCGGCGACGTGGTCGCCATGAACGGCTCCGGCCGCGCGCCGGCCAAGGCGGAGCTTTCCTGGTTCCAGGAGAAGGGCATCACCGAACTCGGCCTCTCCGGCGATCCGCACACGGTTACCGTTCCGGGCGCAGTCGGCGCCTGGTCGGCCCTGCTCGAGCGCTTCGGAACCAAGACCCTGGGCGAGTTGCTGCAGCCGGCGATCCAGTACGCGGAGAACGGCTATCCGGTGAGCTCGCGCGTCGGCAGCGACTGGGCCGATGCGGTCGAGAAGCTCTCGAAGAACCCGGCGGCCAAGGCGGCGATGCTGCCGAACGGGTCGGCGCCGGCGATCGGCACCCGCCACAGCCAGCCGAAGCTAGCGGCGACGCTGAAGGTGATCGCCGAGAAGGGCCGGGACGGCTTCTATACCGGCGCCGTGGCCGAAGACATCGTCGCCAGCCTGAACAAGCTCGGCGGCCTGCACACAGTGGAGGACTTCGCCAACGCCGCACCCGAGTGGGTCGACCCGATCAAGGGCAAGTTCGCCGGCCATGACGTGTACGAGTGCCCGCCGAACGGTCAGGGCGTGTGTGCGCTGATGATCATGGGCATCCTGGACCGCCACGACATCGCCAACATGGGCGAGGCCGACCGGGTCCACCTGATCGCCGAGGCCACCAAGCTCGCCTACGCCCAGCGCGACCGCTACGTCGCCGACCCGCGTCAGGTCGACGTGCCGGTCGACTGGCTGCTGTCTGACGCCCACATCTCGGCGCTCGACGCGATGATTGACCCGAACCGGGCCGGCGTCTTCGAGCCGAGCGACTTCCCGGTGCACAAGGACACGATCTACCTGTCCTGCGTGGACAAGGACGGAACCGCGATCAGCTTCATCAACTCGATCTTTTCCGATTTCGGAAGCTGCATCATGAGCGAGAACACCGGCGTCATGCTGCACAACCGCGGCAAGTCGTTCCACCTGGTCGAGGGCCACCCGAACGCCATCGCCCCGAACAAGCGCCCGATGCACACTATTATCCCGGGTATGCTGGTGAAGGACGGCAGCGCCGTCGCCCCGTTCGGCGTCATGGGGGGCCAGTACCAGTCGACCGGGCAGTCGACCTTCCTGTCCAACATGCTGATGCGCGGCATGGACCCGCAGGAGGCGCTGGACGACAGCCGGAGCTTCGCCACCGAAGGCACCCTGCAGGTCGAGAGCACCTTCGCGCCGGAAACCTACGCGGCGCTGGAGGCCAAGGGCCACGCCCTCACCCACATGCCGAAGCCGATCGGCGGCGGTCAGGCGGTCCTGATCGACGAGAAGAACGGCGTGCTCGTCGCCGGCTCCGATCCCCGCAAGGACGGCTGCGCGCTGGGGTACTGATCCCCGCGCGTTTGAGGAGGAACACTTCCCGGCCCCGTGCCGGGGCCCACGGATCGGTCGCACGGGCGCTGTCAGCAGTGCGGTCGGCGTCCGATCCGCGGAAACGTAGGCCCCGGAACAGCTCCGGGGCGTGAGCGTCTTGAGAGGGGGAGCCTGCCATGGCCCATAAGATCGCGATCATCGGCCTCGGTATCATGGGCCGCCGGCTGCTCGGCCGAATTCTGGAACACGCCGCGTTCGAGCCGGTGGCGCTCTGGGATCCGTCAGAGGCCGCCTGCAAGAAGGCTGCGGAGGAGGCGCCCGGCGTACCGATCGTGGCCAGCGCAGAGGCGGCTATCGCCGCGGCGGACGTTGTCTATCTCGCCTGCCCACCAGCCCCGCGCAAGGCCTATGCGCTGCAAGCGGCGGCAGCCGGAAAAGCTGTGTTCCTGGAGAAACCGCTCGGCGTCGATCTCGAGGAAAGCCACGATCTGGTAGAGAAGCTGAAGGCGTTCGGCGTGCCGGCCGCCGTCAACTTCACCCAGGCAGCGGGCAAAGCGCTGGCGACGGTGCAGGACGCCATGTCCTCGGGCACAGCCGGGGCCATCAGCAACATCAACATCATCGTCACCTACCCGGCCTGGCCGCGGGCCTGGCAGGTCGATGCCGACTGGCTGCGCTTTAGGGCCGAAGGCGGATACACCCGCGAGGTCATCTCCCACTTCGTCTTCCTGTCCGAGCGAATCCTTGGCCGCACGAAGCTGGTCTGGGCGAAGCCTTCCTACCCGGCCGACCCTGCGCTGTGCGAAACCCAGGTTCTGGCGCGCCTGGAGAACGAGGCCGGCGTGCCGGTGTCGATCCTCGGTTCGGTCGGCGGCACGCAGCCGGATCGCCAGGAAGTGTATCTGAATTTCGAGAAAACCGGCTTCCTGGTGGCCGAGTTCTACCGGCTTTTCCAGTCCGACGGGGGCCCGTGGACAGAGATACTCGATCCACCCGCGGACCCGCGCAAGATAAGCCTCGGCGCCCAGCTCGACGCGCTCGACGACCTGCTGCAGGGCCGACCGTCCAAGCTCGCCACCTTGGACGACGCGCTCAGCGTGCAGGAGAAGATCGAAGGAATGTTGGCGGGGACCTGAGCGCCTCCAATCAGGCGTGGCAGGTACTAGGACCGACCTTCAGGCCGGATCGACGGGTCGCCAGCCATGCAGAATCGCGCGGCTCGCAATGGAAAGCGCGAAGTAGTTGCCGCCGGCGGCACCGGGCTGATCGAGATCGCGGGAGATCGGTCTTCCGAGGTAGTGGGCGAGCGCCAACGCCCCCACGGCACCATGGCTGACCACCGCAACGTCGCCGGCCGACTCGACCAGAATCGCCTCCAGCGCCGCGACAATGCGCGCCTGCTCGTCCACCGCCCGCGCCCAGCCCCGCACGGACGCATCCGGCTCGGCGAAGAAGGCATCTGCGGTCGCCTGAAACTCGGCCGGGGGGAGGTATCCGGTCGCGGTCCGGTCGTTCTCTCCTAGATCAGGCCGCTCGATCGGCATCAAACCTGTCAGCCCGGCGAGGACCGCCGCCCCGTCCCGCGCCTTCCGCTCGCTGCTGCAATAGATCGCTTCAAGCCGCCATATCCACGGCCCCGCCGCCAAGGCCGCCATTCGCTGGCGTCCCACTCCCGAAAGCGGCCAGTCAGTGATCGCCGTACTCGGGTCGATCACCACATCCGCGTGGGTGACGAAGTAGAGAGTGGGCGCCTCGCTCACGGCCGGCGGCCAATCGGGCCGTTCATTCCGCCGCCGCGGCCGCCCCGCCGACCGAGATCGCGCCCATCCGCCCCGCCGCCGCCGTAGCCTCGTCGATCAGCCGGTCGATGATCGCCTCCACCGGCTCAATCCGGTCGGCGAACACGCAGGCCTGTCCCATGGAGAGAATACCCTTCTCCGGGTCGCCGGCCGTGTAGGCCTCCTTCTGCGCCACCCCCATGACGTAGGGTCGATAGGCTTCGAAATCCGTCACGCCCTGCTTCTCCAGCTCGGCGATGGCTCGGGTGGTCGCATTGTCGATGCCCCGAAACGTGTTGCGCATCGAAGCCAGCACGAGGGCGGTGTCTGTCTCTTGGGCATCGATCACCCGCTGCTTAATGGCGTCGTGGCTCCAGATCTCGCTGGCCACCAGGAATCGGGTCCCGATCAGCGCAGCGTCCGCGCCCATGGCGAGCACCGCGGCGACCTGCGCTCCCGTGCCGATGCCGCCTCCGATCAGCACCGGTTTGTCGATGCGCTCCACAGCCAGCGGCGCCTGAACGATGGAGCCGACCAGGTTGAGGCCCGGATGGCCGCCGCATTCCGCGCCGACGACGGCGATCGCATCCACGGGCAGCTTGGAGGCGGCGGAGACCGCATGCTTCACCGTGGCGACCTTGTGGAACACCACGCCGCCGGCATCCTTGATCCGCTCGACGAAATCGGCAGGCGGCAGCCCCGCCGTTTCGAAATGGCGCACCCCCTTGTCCAGGGCGACCTCGAGCTGGGCGGGCAGGTCCTTGTTGTGGTCGGTGTGGACCGAGAGATAGAGATTCACACCGAACGGCTTCCCGCCGGTGAGGGCCTTGGCCTTGTCGAGTTCGGCCTCGAACTCTCCGGGACCGGGGAAGGTCTTGGCGGTGATGTACGCCATCCCTCCGGCGTTCACGACCGCCGCGACATAGGCAGCATCCGACAACCACATCAGGCCGCCGGCGACGATCGGGTGGTCTATCCCGAACAACTCCGTGATCCGAGTCTTGAAGCGCTGGGGTCTCATCGTTCCTCCCTCACGGCACCGAGGCTCTTCGTCATCGGGGTACGATCAACGCGTCGAGCGCCACGCAGCCCTCTCCTTTTGGTAGCACCCGGACCGGGTTCAGGTCGACGCTCTCGATCCTTTCGCCCTCGCTTGCGGCGAAGACGGAGACCTTGGCGAGAAGCTCCGCCAGTGCGTCCAGGTCGGCGGCCGGCGCCCCGCGCACGCCGTCGTAGATCTTGGCGCCCTTCAGCTCCGCGATCATGCGCCTCGCCTCGTCGACGCCGAACGGCGCGAGGCGGAAAGATACGTCCTCCAATACCTCGACCAGAATGCCGCCCAGGCCGACCATGACTACCGGGCCGAAGGTCGGGTCGTTCTGCACGCCGATCACCGTTTCGACGCCCTCGGGTGCCATCGCCGCGACCAGCACGCCGTCGATCCTCGCCTCGGGCGCCGCAGCCGACACCCGGCCGAGCAGCCCGTCATAGGCGGCGGCAGCCATATCGGCACCGACGCCGACCATCACGCCCCCGACCTCGGTCTTATGCAGAATGTCGGGCGACGCGATCTTCAGCACCGCCTTGCCGCCGACGGCTCGGACGGCCTCCGTCGCCTCGCGAGCGCTGGTGACGAGCCGGCGCTCCACGAACGGCACGCCCCAACTCTCAAGCAGGTCCGACGCCTCGTTCTCGCCCAACTGCCTGGCCGGGACCGCTGCCGCTTTCGAGGGGACGGAGGGGGGCGGCGTCTCGTTCTTGCGCGCGAAGAACCGGCCGAACCGGCTGATCGCGGCGGCCGCCGCGACAGCCCTCGTCGGGTCCTCGAACACCGGATAACCGCCGTTCTCGTAGTGCCGCACGATCTCCGGCGGCGCGATGAGCGACAGAATGATCGACTTGTCCGGGAATCGCTCCCGCGTGTCTTCCAGCGTCTTGATCAGATCGTCGGCGATATATCGGGAGGCGGCAATCATGGTGAAGAACGCGACCACCACGTCGTAGCCGCCTTCGTCGAGCATCATCCGCATGTTCGTGGTGATCAGCGACAAATCGTTGAACGCCTGGGCGGTGATGTCGACCGGGTTGCGCACCGCGGCGAACGGTAGGAGTTCCTTCAGTGTCTTCTGCGTCTCGGCCGGCATCTCCTTGACGTCGAGCCCGTAGTCGACCGCCGCATCTGCCATCTGCACGCCGACACCACCGGAGATCGTCATCAGACCGATCGCCTTGCCGTCGGGAAAGGCGCCGCGGGAACAGATGTAGGCGGCGTCGATCATCTGGTCGGTGGTATCGACCCGCATCACCCCGTACTGGGCGAACAGCGCGTCGTAGATCCGATCGGAGCCGGCCAAAGCGGCCGTGTGCGAGGCCGCCGCCGCCGCGCCGATCTCGGAGCGGCCGACCTTCTGGAAAATCACCGGCTTGCCCGCCGCCGCCGCCGCTTCCAGCGCCGCCCGCGTCGCGTCCCCGTCGCGGATCCCCTCCGCATAGGCGACGATCACCTTGGTCTCTTCGTCCGCCGCCAGATAGGCGATGGCGTCCGCCACGTCGACATCGGCCTCGTTTCCTGTGGTGATCCAGATCCCCGTCTCGACCCCTTTTTGGCGCATCAGATGGAAGACGTGGCTGCCATAGGCGCCGGACTGGCTGGCGATCGAGACCGGGCCTGGCTTCGGCAGCAAGTGGTCGACCGACGACGAAAAGGTGGCGAGCCAGTCGCAGCGCGCGTTGAAGATGCCGAGGCAGTTCGGCCCCAAAACCCGGATACCGCCGGCCCGGGCGACCGAGCGCACCCGATCCTGCAGCTTCGCGCCGTCCTCGCCCATTTCCGCAAAGCCCGACGAGAACACCACCGCCCCCCTGCAGCCCTTGTCCGCCAGCGCCTCGAGCGTGTCGGCGACCATCGGGGCCGGAACGGCGACGATGGCGGCGTCCGGAGCCGCCGGCAGGGCGGCGACCTCGGCATAGGCCTGCAACCCCTGCACCATCTCGCGCTTCGGATTGACCGGCCAGATCGGACCGGAGAACCCGGCTCGGATCATGTATCCCAGCGGTCGACCGCCGATCCGCGTGGGGTCGTCGGAAGCCCCGATGACCGCGATGGAACGGGGTGCAATCAACGGCGTCAGGGTGGCGACGTCGGGTCTGTCCTGGCTCATGCTCTGCCTATTCTTCAGACGGTGGCGATGGCGTTTGCCGGCGATCCCACCGCGCCCGGCAAGTTCAACGGCGGCGCGGTCAGGAGGAAGCGGTTGCGCCCGTTCTCGTGCAGCCAGGTCGCCAGTTCCGTCAGATACCAAATCTCGCCGAGATGGACGCCGAGCTTGAACAGACAGAGCTCGTGCAGCGGCAACATGACCTTCTTCGGACCGTTGCGCCGATCCCGTCCGGGCGCCTGCTCGACGGCGTAGTTGTCGGCGATCAGCACGGACAGGCCGCTGTCCCGAACCCAATCCTGGAGATCGGGGTCGCCGCCATCGAGCGCCGGGCAACCGTTGTGCATCATCTCCGGATCCGGATCACCCTGCATGTCGATGATCTTCTGAGCGAAGCCGGTGTGGAGGCACACCATGTCGCCCTCCTCCACCGTCACGCCGTCCTCCTCCATGATCTTCGACAGGGTCTGGAAGTCGACAACCGTTCGCTCGTCGCCCAGATGGCGGTGCAGGTCGATCATCACGCCGCGGCCCTGAACGCAGGCGCCGGCCATGTTCTCGATGCCGAGCGCCTTGGCGCGCACGCCCTCGAACCGCATCAGAGGATCGGCTTTGTCGTTGGGATCGCCGGCCAGCTTGTGTTCCTGTCCGCTCCAACCGTTGTAGTAGACGACCTCCGGCACACCGTCGCCGTTCGCGTCGAACATCGAACCAACATGGGTGAGGCTGTCCCATTGGGACGAGTACTGGAGACAAATGAGAGCCGCATCGTCGCAAATGACATCCGTCAGCTCCGGGTCTTCGCGCTCCATCGCGAAGTTGTAGTTCGCGAGGCTGTTGCGTTCCGTCGCGAACAGGCGCGGCGGAAACCGCCGGGGATTCAGGACGCGCCCGCCCGGCAGGTCCAGCGGAAGCGACAGACAGAACCGCTGCCCAGTCTTGACTTCCTTTACCGCTTCGACCACCCGCTCGGGGGTCAGAAGGTTCAACCGTCCAAGCTGGTCATCAGGCCCAAAATCGCCCCAATTGGAGCCATCAGGCCGGTTCACCCACCGTCCCGCCATCGTTTCCTCCATCCCGGATTGCCGCCTCTTGTCCGGGCGGCATTTGACTTCCCTTGTCCCCGATTGTCGCGGGTGGCGTAAACGCGCGCAAGACCACTCCCGCGCAGATCCGTGATGAAGAGCGTCTCGTGCTCGACATCCAATTTCATCAATTTGAACGAAATATTAATATTATCCGTGGAATTTCGCTCAACCTTGCGACGCGCGTATGGAGACGGCATTGAAGAAGGAGTTCATTGAAACCGCTGCGAATGGCGGAGCGGTGTTCATCCCCCAGGATCCAGACAGCGGGCTCTTTCTGACGCGCCGGTTGCCTCTGGATGCCACCCTGGAGCCGAACTCGCCGTTCCGTGAAATCCACGCGATCTGGAACAGCCGCCGAACCGACGACGGACCGCCCCGCTGGGAAGACTTCGACTTCACCGATTTCAGGGGATGGCACAGCCGCCTCAAGGTTTCGGTATTTCCGGACGATCAACCCGACCCCGAATTCCGAATCATGGGTGAGAATTGGAGGGATATCGCAATGCAGAACCTAGCCGGCATGAGGTTCAGCAAGATGCTTCCCAAACAGTTCGAGTATCAGTTTCGCGACCATTTCCGAGAGATTCGAGACAAGGCTCTCATCGGCCATGCATTCGGACCGGTTGCCGCGATAGAGTTTGGCCTTCGCAAGACCGAAGTTTTAGAACTCCCGGTGTCGCGAAATGGAGAGAAGGTAGGCGGACTCCTTCATTGTTTGCACATCGATGCAGCGCCGTGACCCTATGGCCTCCAGCGGGTAGCTAAAGAATCCCCACGACAAGAAATCGAACGAGTTTCAACGGTATCGAGGTTCGATGCCAGCGAACGAAAGCCCATGCTGGGATGATGCAGACTCGGGCCTCGAGAGCTTCACAGCGGGATGTATTGCGGCCGCTCTAGCGACCGCTCTTGCGACCCAGGGCGATCCGGGCCCGGCAGGCCGCAGTTGTCTCGCATCGGCGGAAGCAGCCTCCCCGATTGCATCAGGCTGCGGTTCGGAGCCATCATTCGTGGGCCGGACGGGAGAAGCGAATGGCATCAGCTAACCGCACAGAGCCGCGCGCGGCCGAAGTCTTTCCGCTTTTGGAGGATCCGAACGCCGATCCCATGGTGCTGTACCGGATGTCCGCCGAAGAAGCACTGGCGGCGGATACGCCTTTCACCGACCTGATCCAGGTTTGGGCGAACCGGCGCACGGACGAGAATCCTCCTCATTGGGACGACTTCGATTTCGCGCATTTCCGGGGCTGGCATAGTCGGCTTTGCGTCACCGCGTTCCGCGACGAAACACCGGATCCTGAAATACGGATCTCGGGCGACGAGTGGATCGCGACCGGCGGAGCGTCCGCGAACGGACTTCGCATCGGCCAGATCGTACCACGGCTCTATGAGCTACAGTTGCGCGACCATTTTCAGGCCATCCGGGACACCGGGTGCATCGGCCTTACCGTTGGCCGTGTCGCTTTCGTCAACAGGGGGTTCATCCGCATGAAGATCGTCGAACTCCCCGTTTCGCGCTACGGCGAACGGGTCGGCGGGCTCATCCACGGGCTCCACATCGACAACCGAGGCGACTGATCGCCACGACGAGGCTTCTAAGGCAAGCGCGGGCATGCTAAGCGCGAGGCTCCTTTCCGGAGTCACCCGATCATGCGCAGCGAACCCGGTCCGGCCGCGCCCGCTCAGGCGGCCTCCGGCATCCTCCTCATTCTGCTCGCCAATCTCGGCTTCGCCGGCATGGACGCGGTGTCGAAAACACTGACCATGGAATACTCGGTAGCCCAGATTCTCTGGGTACGATTCGCCTTCTTCGCCGGATTTGCGACGATGTTCGCCTGGCGACGTGCCCGAGCGGACGGCGGCGAGGGTCTGATCGGCCAGTTTCGGACGACCCGACCCGTCTTCCAGATCGCCCGCGCCCTTCTCCTCGTCGCGGAGATCGGCTGCTTCGTTCTCGCCTTCCGCTACATGCAGCTTGCCGAGACCCATTCCATCGGAGCGGTATTTCCGCTGGTCATCACCGCCCTGTCGGCGGTATGGCTCGGCGAACGGGTCGGCATACGGCGCTGGACCGCTGTCGCCATCGGTTTCGTCGGCATGCTGGTGATCCTGCGGCCCGGCCTTGCGGTGTTCGAAACCGTCGCATTGCTGCCTCTGGCGGGCGCGATCATGTTCGCCGTCTACCAGGTGATGACGAAGATTCTGTCGCGCACGGACTCGTCCGAGACAATCCTGCTGTACACCGGTTGGGTCGGGTTTGCCGCGTTGAGCCTATTCGGGCCGTTCGACTGGCAATGGCCGGATGCCCGCGGCTGGGCTTTGCTCGTTCTTGCCGGCCTGCTCGGGGCCATCGGCCACGCGACCGTCATCAAGGCGCTGGAGGCGGCGCCCGCCAGCGTCCTGCAGCCCTTCAACTACACTCTGCTTGTCTGGGCGACGGGGATCGGCTTCGTGGTCTTTGGCGACCTGCCGGATCGGTGGACCGTGGTCGGCGCGGCGATCATCGTCGCCAGTGGGATCTACGTCTGGTGGCGCGAGCGGGTGCGGGCCGGCTCAGGATGAGCGAGGGCGCTTGACCGGCGCCGGCCTGAGCCCTAAAGATCCTGCGGGTTCCGGATACCCGCCGCCCGCAGCGCAAGCATGGTGAAATCCGGCTCGGTTGAGCTTCTTCGTCGCAATCGCGATGCGAGCCATCGGCAATGCGGGTCCCGGCGCCGATCGGCGAAGGCTCGCGTGTCGAGGCGAACGAACCCATGACATTTTCCGATCCATCCCGTATCGCGGGCCTTAAGGCCCAGGCCAGACGTCTGCGCGTCACCCTGCAGGAGACCGCGGGCACGACCGTCAGCCATGCCCAGTCGCTGGAACTGGTCGCCCACCAGCACGGGGCGCGCGACTGGAACACACTGAGGGCGCGAAAAGGCACGCCCGCCATCCAGGACCTCTCGATCGGCGCTACCGTTCGCGGCCGGTATCTTGGCCAGCGTTTCATCGGGCGCGTCATCGGGCTCGCTCAGATCGGAGCGGATGCCGTTCGTATAACCTTGCACTTCGAAGAGCCGGTGGATGTGGTCAGGTTCGAGAGTTTCTCCGCCTACCGCCAACGGGTGTCCTGCATCCTCGGAGCGGACAGCCATTCCTCGAGGGAGAGGACTTCCGACGGCACCCCTCATCTGGTCATTCACACCGTGGGATGATCCCACGACGATTGTGGCCCTGCCGACCTAGATGTCGGGAGGGTCGCTTTCCGGCGGGGCAACCTCGCTCTTGAATCAAAGCAAAGCGCTTCCGAGAGCTCCGCCGAGCAGGAATGCCAGTCCAACGACCATCGGTCTGTAGAAGTACCGGTAGGAGACCTGCACTACCGCGGGTGCCTTCTCTAGGCTCCCGCGTGTCGGGACCAATCCGTATCCACTGAAAACCAGATAGGCATTCGCCAAGAGCACCATCAAACATCCTGAAAACACATAAACGCCAAATAAAAATTTAAATATAAAATTATCAAAAATACTATTAATAATATCTATTACAGCCGCACCGGACGACATGGAAAATGATCCGAGCAAAAAACTTGCAATTAGAATCAATTTAACCTGAGAAATCCCAAATACATGCCAAATTTTTGACATGCTGTCCTCATTACGGCGGCGTCTATATTGACACTTAACTTACATCACCTCGGCGTTTATTGGCAAATTCGTAATTTAACCAGCCCGCAATTCGAGGGTTTGCGCGGTTCACGGCGGATGCGCTTAAATCCAGGCAATCAAGAGACTGCCCCGCCAACGGTCGACCGGAGGAAACCATGTCGAGCGCAATCACGCGCCTGGATGCTTACAAGAACGAGACGATGAAGCGGATCCCGCTGCCGGAACACGCGGCACAGGAACTGTTCTTCACGACTGACGAGGACGATGAGCGCGTGTGGATGCCCATTGGAGACGGCATCATGGCCCGACCAATGCTGTTCAACCCGGTCCAGGGGTCTTGGGTGACCCTCATCAAGGCCGACAAGCCCGGCATCGTGAGCCGTCATCGCCACCCCGCGCCCGTCACCGGCTACACGCTGGAAGGCGCCTGGGGTTATCTGGAGCACGACTGGACAGCCACGCCCGGCTCCTTCCTCTTCGAGCCGGCGGGCGAGACCCATACCCTGGTCGTCGACCCGGAAGTCGGGCACATGAAATGCCTGTTCCACAATTTCGGCCCATTGATTTTCGTCGACGCCGAGGGCAACCAGACCGGCTATGACGACGTCTTCACCCGCATCGAGAGGTTCAAGGCGCACTACGAAGCCAATGGCTTGGGCGCGGACTTCGCGACCCGCCTGATCCGCTGAAACCCACCCGACCGGCAACCGGTCGCCCAACAAAGTCTCAAGGGAGCGAAAAGACCATGCGCAGCTATCAACTGGTCACGCCCGGCAAGCCATTCGAGGAAGTGCAGCGCGAGGAACCGACACCGACCGGAACCGAAGTGTTGATCCGTGTGACCCATGCCGGCGTCTGCCATTCCGACATCCATATCTCCGACGGCTATTTCGACCTCGGCGGCGGCAAGAAACTCGACATCATCGCCCGCGGTCAGAAACTTCCGGTCACGCTCGGCCACGAGGTGCTGGGCGAGGTCATCGCAGCCGGCCCGGACGCAAAGGATGCGCCGATCGGAAAGACCATGCTGGTTCACCCCTGGCTCGGTTGCGGCGAATGCTCGGCCTGCAAGGCGGAGCAGGAGAACCACTGCCCGACCATGCGCTCTATCGGTATTTTCCGGGACGGCGGGTATGCCACCCACTGCCTGGTGCCGCATCCGAAGTATCTGGTCGACATCGGTGACGTGGACCCGATGGTCGCCACGCCCTATTCCTGCTCCGGCGTCACCGTCTACTCGGCGCTCAAGAAAGCGGTGCCGGTGCTCGATACAGAGTGGCTTGCGGTGTTCGGCGCCGGCGGCCTCGGCCTTTCGGCCGTCGCTATTGCCAAGGGAATGGGCGTGAAGAACGTCATCTCCGTCGACATCGACGACGAGAAGCTGGAGGCCGCCAAGGCGCTCGGAGCCGACGCCGTGCTGAACTCAAAGACGGCCGAGAACCCTGTGGCCGAGTTGCAGAAGCTCGCCGGCGGGGAGCTGCGCGCGGTGGTCGACACCGTCGGCGGCGAGGCGACCTCCGGGACGGCATTGGCGGCGATCCGCAAGGGCGGCCGGTACGTGATTGTCGGACTCTACGGCGGCGAGCTGACGATCTCCCTGCCGACCATCCCCATGCGGGCGATCTCCATCATGGGGTCCTATGTCGGCTCGCTCGGCGAATTGAAGGAGCTGATGGAGCTGGTTAAGTCGGGCAAGGTAAAGCCGATCCCGATGGAGACCCGGCCGCTGGAGACCGCCTACGACACGCTTCAGGACCTTAAAGCAGGCCGCGTCACCGGCCGCGTCGTCCTGACGAGCTAGAGCGACGGGGCGCCGGTCATCTCCGGCGCCCCTCGACAACCGCGATCGACCAAACCGAAATCCAGACCGCGGACAACCGTCTCCTTGACGGGGCCTATTGCAGGAACAGCGTCGCCAACCCGAGGAACGCGAAGAACCCCACCACGTCGGTAACGGTTGTGAGGAATACGCCACTGGCCACCGCCGGGTCGATCTTGAAACGCTGAAGTCCGAGCGGGATGAGCGTACCGACAAGCCCGGCGACCAGCAGATTCAGCACCATCGCCGCGGCGATGATCCAGGCGATTTGAAAGTCGCCGAACCAGAGAATCGACGCGCCAGCCGCCAGCACCGCGAAGGCGAGACCGTTCAAAGAGCCGACCACGGTCTCCTTGGCGATGAACTTCATGGCGTTTCGGGTATCGATGTCGCGCATCGCCAACGCGCGCACCGCAACGGTGAGTGTCTGAGTACCGGCATTCCCGCCCATCGACGCCACGATCGGCATGAGAACGGCGAGGGCCACCACCTTCTCGATCGTGGCCTCGAACATGCCGATCACCAGCGAGGCCGCGATCGCCGTCAACAGGTTCATCGCCAGCCACGGAAACCGGGTTTTCGCCGTTCCCCAGAACGACCCGTAGAGATCGCTCTCTCCAAGACCAGCGAGCCGCATCAGATCCTCTTCGGCCTCTTCGTCGATCACGTCGACCACGTCGTCGACCGTGATGACGCCGAGCAGCCGTTCGTCCTCACTGACGACCGGAGCCGCTACCAGCCCGTACTGCCGGAACAGGAGGGCGACTTCCTCCTGGTCCATCTCCGCCCGAATCTTGCGGAAATCCCGGCGCATGATGTCGGACACCCTCACCGGCCGTTTGGCGCGCAGCAGGTGCGACAAGGCGAGTTCGCCGACCGGCCGATGACCGGGATCCACCACGAAGATATCGTAGAAGTCGTCCGGCAGGTCGCGAACCGTCCGCAGGAAGTCGATGGTCTGTCCGACAGTCCAGTGCGACGGCACCACGACCATCTCGCGCTGCATCAGTCGACCGGCGGAATCCTCCGGGAAGTTCAGACCTTCTTCGAGGAAAATGCGGTCCTTCGCTGGCAGCGCAGCCAGGATGCGCGCCTGATCCTCCTCGTCGAGTTCGCCGATCAGATCGACTGCATCGTCTGAATCGAGCGCCGACAGGAACCGGGCCAGATCGTCCTCTCCGAGCGCGGCGACCAGCTCATCGCGGACGGTATCGTCGATGTAGGCCAGGATGTCGGCGTCGAATGTTGCGCCCATCGCTGAGATCAGCACAAGACGCTGCTCGGGCGTCAAACGTTCGATCAGGTCCGCTTGGTCGGCCGGATGGAGCGGCCGGAGAAGACGCGGAATAATCGGCAGGCGGTCCTGCTCCAGCGCCCGCATGACGGCGGCTTCCAGCCGCGGCGTCAGGCCGTAGAGCGGCTCCTCAGGCACGTTCTCGCGGGTTTCCGCAATCTCGGCCTCGAGCGCCCGGATCTTGGCCTTTAGCTCCCGCTTCTTGACCTTCGGCTTGCGCTTGGACGCCTCCGGCGCCGCCCCGGGTTCGGAGTTGTCGATGTCGTCGGGGCGATCGTCAGGCGTCATGGGTCACCGCATTCTAACGCGCAGGCTGCCGGCGGGCGATCTCATGGGCTTGGGCGTCGACGACGGCGACCGCCGTCATGTTGATGATTCCCCGGACCGTCACCGATTGGGTAAGGATATGCATCGGCTTGGCGGTTCCGACCAGCATCGGACCGACCGATAGTCCCTGTCCTGTGGATTTCAGAAGGTTGAACGCGACATTCGCCGAATCCAGGGTCGGCATGACCAACAGGTTCGCCGATCCGGTCAGGCGGGAGTTGGGGAATGTCCGGTTGCGGACGGTTTCGGAGACGGCGCTGTCGGCGTGCATCTCGCCCTCGACTTCCAACCCGGGATGCTTGGCCGCCAGGATCGCGACGGCCTCGCGCATCTTCTGGGCCGATGGCTCGTCGGAAGTCCCGAAATGGGAGTGCGAGACGAAGGCGACCTTCGGCTCCAGACCGAAGGCCCGAACTTCAATCGCCGCCAGTTCGACCATTTCGACCAGAGCTTCGGCACTCGGGTTCGGGGTCACATGGGTATCGACCATGAAATAGGATCCTTGGGGCAGGATCAGCAGACTGACCGCGGACAATTCAGTCACGCCGCGTCGTGGCCCGATCACTTGCCGGACGTGGCGCAGATGGTCCCAATACCGGCCGACCGATCCGCAGATCGCGGCATCCGCATCGCCGAGTTGCATCATCAGCGCCGCGATGACCGTGTCGTTTGTGCGCACGACCTCGCGCGCACGATCCGGAGAAACACCGCGCCGTTCCATCAGGTCGTGATAGGTGCGCCAGTACAATTCGTACCGGTCGTCGTTCGTCGGATCGACCACATCCACGTCTCGACCGACCTTCAGCCGCAGGCCGAACCGCTCGATGCGACGCTCGATCACCTCCGGACGCCCGATCAGGATCGGCTTTGCCAGCTTCTCGTCCAGGATAGACTGGACGGCCCGGAGCACCCGTTCCTCCTCGCCTTCGGCGTAGACGACCTTCTTCGGCTCCTCTCGCGCCTTGGCGAAGACCGGTCGCATGACCTGACCGGACCGGTAGACGAACTGCGACAGTTTCTGGCGATACGCGTCGAAATCCTCGATCGGCCGCATCGCGACGCCGCTATCCATGGCCGCCTGCGCCACCCGGGGGGCGATCTCCATGATCAGGCGAGGGTCGAACGGTTTCGGAATCAGATACTCTGGTCCGAAGGACAACTCCTGGCCGCTGTAGGCGGTGGCGACGATATCCGACGCCTCCTGCATCGCGAGGTCGGCGATGGCGGTTACGGCGGCGATCTTCATTTCCTCGTTGATTGTCGTCGCCCCGACATCCAGGGCGCCGCGGAAGATGAACGGGAAACACAGGACGTTGTTGACCTGATTGGGATAGTCCGAGCGACCCGTCGCGATGATCGCGTCATCGCGAACCGCGACCGCTTCCTCCGGCATGATCTCGGGCGTCGGGTTGGCGAGCGCCATGATGATCGGCCGGTCGGCCATCGTGCGGACCATCTCCGGCTTCAAAACGCCCGGCACCGACAGGCCGAGGAAGATATCGGCGCCGGCCACCGCCTCCGCCAGGCTGCGCATCGGCGTGTCGGTAGCGTAGCGGGCGATCACCGGATTCATCTGCTCCCGCCCGGTGTAAACCACGCCGTCGATGTCCGTGATGATAACGTTCTCGGGCTTCAACCCCATTGCCACAAGGAGGTCGAGGCAGGCCATGGCGGCGGCTCCGGCGCCCGAGGTGACAAGCCGCACGGTCTCCATCGGTTTGTCGACCAGCCGCAGAGCGTTGAAGATCGCAGCGCCAACGCAAATCGCGGTGCCGTGCTGATCGTCGTGGAACACCGGAATGTTCATCCGCTGGCGCAGTTTGCGCTCGATCTCGAAGCACTCCGGCGCCTTGATGTCCTCCAGATTGATGCCGCCGAATGTCGGCTCCAGCGCGGCGACCACATCGACGAAGCGGTCGACGTCCAGTTCCGCGACCTCGATGTCGAACACGTCGATATCGGCAAACTTCTTGAAGAGCGCGGCCTTGCCCTCCATCACCGGTTTGGAGGCGAGCGGACCGATATTGCCAAGGCCGAGCACGGCGGTGCCATTGGTCACCACGCCCACCAAATTCTGGCGGCCGGTGTACCGCGCCGCGGTCGACGGATCCTCGACGATGGCGGTACACGCATAGGCGACGCCGGGAGAGTAGGCCAGGGACAGGTCGCGCTGAGTGGCCATCGGCTTGGTCGGCACGACGGCCATTTTTCCGGGGACCGGGGTCTCGTGATAGTAGAGCGCGGCGTCCTTGAGATCCTCCGCCATTCCAATCCTCCAGTTCGGCATCGATCGAGCGGAGGAGACCTTACACGGGAGGGGGGTGCGCCCCAAGGGGGGACGGCGGGTTCTCTGAAGAGTCATTCATCCATTTGGCCGCTCCCGGAGATAAACCAGAAGCCGGGCGGTTTGGCAGCCCGCAGCACCCCATCGATGCCGGTGAGAGCAGAGGTTTTCCATGGCGAGCCGATCGACTGTCGGGCCACCACGACACGTCAAACCACAGCGCAGGGCCTCCGCCCGCTCCAAGCGAACTCTGACTTTCCAGGAGAGATAGTGGTGCGGTCGAGAAGACTCGAACTTCCACCCGTGTTACCGGACAGCGACCTCAACGCTGCGCGTCTACCAATTCCGCCACGACCGCACTATCTTGGCTGCGAGCCCCGGCCCGCAGCGAGGGTGAGGGATTAGCAAAAGCCGCCCGCCCAATCAAGCTGAGATAGCGGGTTATAGCACGGAACCGGAAACGGATACCGACATATGTCTCTCGCCACCCTTTCCGACCAGGCGAACCGCGTGTTTCGGAGCGCCGTCGATTGGCGCCATTCTGACGCCCCCGTCGACTACGAAACCGCCGTGGCAGAAATGGAGCGCCTCGCGGGCGCCATCCACAAACGCGAGGAGCCGGAGACCATCTGGCTGCTGGAGCATCCGCCGCTCTACACCGCCGGCACCAGCGCCGACACCGCCGACCTGCTGCAACCGGACCGCTTTCCCGTCCACCGGACCGGCCGGGGCGGCGAGTTCACCTACCACGGGCCTGGGCAGCGGGTAACCTATGTCATGCTCGATCTCTCGCGGCGGCGTCAGGACGTGCGGGCCTATGTCCACGCCCTTGAGGAATGGCTGATCCGCGCCCTGGACCGGCTCGGCGTCGAGGGCGAGCGGCGCGAGGGCCGGGTCGGCATCTGGGTCCGCCGCACCGACCAGGGCGAGCCGCTGCGCGAGGACAAGGTCGCCGCCATCGGCGTCCGGGTGCGGCGCTGGGTCACGTTCCACGGCATCGCGCTCAACGTCGAGCCGGATTTGTCGCACTTCGACGGCATCGTCCCCTGCGGCATCGCCGGCCACGGCGTCACCAGCCTGGTCGATCTCGGTGTGCCCGTCGGCATGACCGAGGTCGACGCGGCCCTCAAAGGCGCATTCGAGGAGGTGTTCGGCGGGAGCGGGGAGATGGCGCTGCGGGACTGACGCGAAAGCGTCCTCGACAAGCAACCGTCATCCCGGTGCAAATCAGGACCTGCGGTGCACCGGCGCCGGGGGCTTGGTCCTGAATTGAATTCAGGACGACGGCGGGAGTGTCAGGCCGCCACGTCGCGCAGCGCCGGCGGCACCGGCCCGCCGGTCGCCCAGTCGAGAAGCTGGACCGTGTGGACCACCGGGATTGCCGTACCGCCGCCGATCTGGGTCATGCAGCCGATATTGCCGGTGGCGATCACGTCCGGCTTGGTGCTCTCGATATTGGCCACCTTGCGGTCACGCAGTTTTCGAGCGATCTGCGGCTGCATCATGTTGTAGGTGCCCGCCGACCCGCAGCACAGATGCCCCTCCGGCACGCCCTTCACCGCGAAACCCGCCTTGCTCAGCAGCTCCGCCGGGAGGGTCTTGATCTTCTGGCCGTGCTGCATCGAGCAGGCCGAGTGATAGGCCACGGTCAGGCCGGCATCGGCTCCCGCCGCCAGGTCAGGGGTCGCCAGATCCAGGGTCGCCAGGTATTCCGTCACGTCCCGGGTCATCGCCGAGACCGCCGCCGCCTTCTCGGCATAGGCCGCGTCCTCGCGCAGCATGAAGCCGTAATCCTTCACCGTCGTCCCGCAGCCGGACGCGTTGATCACCACCGCGTCCAGTCCCGCGCCGCCGCCCTCGGCCGTCTCGGCCCACCACGCGTCCACATTGGCCTTCACGCTGGCATGGGCCTCGTGCTCGCGGCCCATATGGTGGGTCAGCGAGCCGCAGCAGCCGGCACTCGGCGGCACCACCACCTCGACGCCATGGCGGGTCAGCAGGCGGATCGTGGCGTCGTTGATTTCGGGTTCCAGCACCCGCTGGGCGCAGCCGAGCAGCAGCGCGACGCGGCCGCGCCGCTCCCCCTCCGCCGGAAAGACGCCCGGCCGATCCAGGGGCGAGCGCGGCGGGATCGCCTTCGGCGCCAGTTCCAGCATCGCCCTCAGCCGCCCGCCGAACAGGTTCCCTGCCAGCGGCGCGAACGGCCGCGCAAACCATGCGCCGGCCAGCGCCAGACGGAACCGGTTGGGATAGGGGATCAGGTTCGACAGTAGCGCCCGCAGCCAACGGTCCAGGGGCTTGCGGGTATAGGTCCGCTCGATATGGGTGCGCGCGTGGTCGACCAGGTGCATGTAATGCACGCCGGACGGACAGGTGGTCATGCAGGACAGGCAGGAGAGGCACCGGTCGATATGCTTGACCTCCTCGTCTCCCGCCGGCCGGTCGTTCTCCAGCATGTCCTTGATCAGGTAGATCCGGCCGCGCGGGCTGTCGAGTTCGTCGCCGAGCAGGACATAGGTCGGACAGGTCGCCGTACAGAACCCGCAATGCACGCATTTGCGCAGGATCTCGTTGGCGACGGAAATCTCCGGATCGGCGAGCTGGGCCAGGGTGAAGTTGGTCTGCATGTCTTCCTCACACCCCCGCCGTCATGCGGCCCGGATTGAGCACGCCTTTCGGATCGAAGCTCTCCTTGACCCGCTTCGCCAGCGCGGCGACCGGGCCGGGCTGCGGATGGAAGCTGTCCACCGAAGCCCGGACTTCCGGGGCGGCGCGGATCAGGGTGGCGTGGCCGCCCACCCGGTCGACCGCCGCCCGCACGATCCCGGCCTGGGCGTCGCCGCCCGGCGGAACGCCGAGCCAGACCAAGCCGCCGGCCCAGTCGTAGAAACAGGCCGCCTCGGGCACCGCGTTGCGGATCGCCACCATAACCTCCGGCCCCGCCGTGGGGGCGACCGAGAGCTTCCACACCGCCCGGTCGCGTGGTTCGGCGAGCGGGCGGGCGTCGCGCAGGTCGCGCCAGAGCGCGCGCGACGCCTCGCCGTCCAGCGTCGCGATCCCGGCGCCGAACCGGGCCAGTTCGCTCTTGAGGGCATCGACGCGGGCAACGACCGATGGCGCGAAACCCTCGACGCGCAACACCGTGGCGCCCCCGCTCACCCCACCGGCGGCAATCCCGGCGGGCAGGTGGGCGGCCGAGGACACGTCATGGGCCGAGCCCATGGCGGCAATCATCGCCGTCGCCGCCATGGCGTCGTCGAGGCCGTGCAGCAGAACCGTGGTCTCGGTCTCGGGCGCGGGGAGAACCTTGAAAGTCAGATCGGTCAGCGCCGCCAGCGTCCCCCAGGAGCCGCAGACAAGCTTGGACAGGTCGTAGCCGGTGACGTTCTTCACCACCCGGCCGCCGGACTTCACGATCTCTCCCCGGCCGGTGACGGCGGTGAAACCGAGCAGATGGTCTCGGGCCGCCCCGTCCTTGATCCGCCGCGGGCCGGCGAGGTTGCAGGCGAAGACCCCGGCAATCGACTGCCGCCCCTCCCCGCCGCCGAGCAGGACGCCCAGATCCATCGGCTCGAAGGCGAGGCGCTGGTTCTGCGCCTTCAACACCGCCTCAATGTCGGCGAGCGGCGTCCCGGGTCCGGCCTGGCAGATCAGTTCCTCCGCCTCGTACAGGCCGATCCCGCTGAGGCCGGACAGGTCGAGGGTGTTTGCGGTCTGCATCGGCCGTCCGATCGCGCGTTTGGTGGCGCGGGCGACGATCTCCAGCGGCGCTTCCTCGGACACCGCCCAGGCGATCGCGTCGCGCACCTGCTCGGGCGTCTCGGGCTTGAACGTGTCGGCCATGGCGGGATCCTAGAACCGCGGGATGTCGGGGAACGGCAATTGGCCGCGGTGGACGTGCATGCGGCCAAGCTCCGCACAGCGGTGCAGGGTCGGGAAGACCTTGCCGGGATTGAGCAGCCCCTTCGGATCCCAGGCGCATTTCACGCGCATCTGCTGGTTCAGGTCTATTTCGCTGAACATCTCCGGCATCAGGTCGCGTTTCTCGACGCCGACCCCATGCTCGCCGGTCAGTACGCCGCCGAGCTCGACGCAGGCTTTCAGGATGTCGGCGCCGAACGCCTCCGCCCGATCCAACTCGCCCGGCTGGTTGGCGTCGAACAGGATCAGCGGGTGCAGGTTGCCGTCGCCGGCATGGAACACGTTGGCGACGCGCAAGCCGTACTTCTCGCTCATTCGGGTCATGCGGGTGAGGATCTCCGGCAGCTGGCGGCGCGGGATGGTGCCGTCCATGCACATGTAGTCGGGCGAGATCCGGCCGACCGCCGGGAATGCGGCCTTGCGCCCGGCCCAGAAGGCGTTGCGCTCCTCCTCGCTCTCGGAAACCCGCAGGTTGGTGGAGCCATTGGCCTCGGCGATTTCGCGCACCCGATCGATCAGGGTATCGACCTCGACCTCCGGACCGTCCAGCTCGACGATCAGAAGAGCGCCGGCGTCGCGGGGATAACCAGCGTTCACGAAGTCCTCGGCGGCGTTGATCGCCGGATTGTCCATCATCTCCATGCCGCCCGGGATGATGCCGGCGCCGATGATGGCGGCCACGCAGGCCCCCGCCTCCTCGCTGGTCGGGAAGCCGAGCAGCAGGGCGCGCAGGGAGGCCGGTTTCTTCAGGATGCGGACCGTGACCTCGGTGACGACAGCGAGCAGCCCCTCCGATCCGGTGAGCAGGCCCATCAGGTCGTAGCCCTCGGAGTCGAGATGCTTGCCGCCGAGCCGCATGACCTCACCCTCGACCGTCACGATCTCGAGCCCGAGGATGTTATTGGTGGTCAGGCCGTATTTCAGGCAGTGAACCCCGCCCGAGTTCTCCGCCACGTTGCCGCCGATCGAGCAGGCGATCTGCGATGACGGGTCCGGGGCGTAATAGAAACCTTCGTGCTGGACCGCCGTCGTGATCCCGAGGTTGGTCACGCCCGGCTGCGCCGTCACTGTCCGGTTGTCGAAATCGATGTCGAGGATGCGATTGAACTTGCCGAGGCCGAGAAGCACCCCGTCGGCCAGCGGCAGCGCGCCACCTGAAAGCGACGTGCCCGATCCGCGCGGCACGACTTTGACGCCGTTGGCGTGGCAGTATTTCAGGACCGCCGCAACCTGCTCGACCGTCTCCGGCAGAACGACGATCATCGGCAGGGTTCGGTAGGCGGTGAGGCCGTCGCTCTCGTACGGCTTCATCCCGCGCTCGTCGGCGATTACCCCCTCGCCCGGCACGATCTCGCGCAGGGCGGCGACGATCTCCGAGCGGCGGGCCAGGACGTCCCTATCCGGCTCAGGCATCTGCATGGCAAGTCTCCCCGCCTGTTCATCAGGTCTTGGCGATTACCTTGGGGCTTAACTTGCCGGGTTGGGAAGGAAATTCAAGCCGTGCCGCGACATACCCGGCGCAACGACCGTCGAACGCGAAAAGGCGGCTCGACGTTTCCGTCGGCCGCCTGAAAGCGGATATGGACGACCGCGGATAAAATCGGCGCCCGTCGTCGGTCGAGCCGAGGTTAGCCCTGGCGCGCCTTGAAGCGCGGGTTGGACTTGTTGATCACGTAGACGCGACCCTTGCGGCGGATAACGCGGCAAGCCTTGTGCCGCTTCTTCAGCGTCTTCAGCGAGTTGGCGACACGCATCTGTCGTCTCCGGTGGTCATCGAATTTCGAAGAGCGCGGAACCTACTGAGAACCCCGGAGCCTGTCAACCGCGATATACGGCGGTTTTCAGCTCTCTTCCGGTTTCATCGACACGAAGCGCATGAGCTGCAATTCGCCGGCCTGCAACAGCGACGCCAGACGCGACCAGTCCTCCGCCAGAGACATCAGCGCCTCCCGGCCGACCCGCGTCTCGGTAACCTGTCTGTCGGCGTTCAGAGCGGCAAAGAACTCGGCGAAGTCGCGCCGGATCAGCTCCACCTGGTTCTGTGAAACGTCCCGGATGACCCGGACGTCGAAGCCTTGGTTCGACAGGGCTGTTTCATACTGCGAGCGGGTCCAGAGCGTCACGGGTTCGCCGCGACTCTGCAGCCAGGCTTCCAGTCGTTTCGACGGCGGACTGTCGTCCGGGATGACGTAGTCGCCGAGAAGAAACTGGCCCCAATCCTTCATCGACTGGTGGATCTTTTCGATCATGCCAACCCGATCCTGTATCCGGTGCATCTCGTCGACAAACAGCACCACGTCGAATTTTTTCCGCGGCAGTTCGACGGTTTCGGGGTCGTAGAAGTTCGCGCGTACCTGATCCCCCGATTTGATGGCGGGCAACTCGACGGCGGCCTGATCGAACAAAGCCGGATTGCGCTCGTATCCCGTGATCCAGACGCCATAGCGAGACGCAAGTGCCGCACTGAAGCCGCCGGCTCCCATGGTCAGGTCCAGAACCGACTGCACCGGATCCAGTCCAAGCGACTTCACCATCTCCACTGCGGTATCAGCCCCGCCCGGCGCGACGAAGCCGCGACCGAACACCCGTTGACTGATGGCGATCTTCGCTCGCGGCCACACAGGGTCTGGGGCCGCCTCTTCCTCGAAATCGCCACTCTCCCCGCTAGAATCGCCGCCCTCCATGAGGTCGTCGAAACTCATCATCTTCGGCAGCGCGATGGAGGGCGGCAGCGACGACTCATCGTCCTCCGAGCCGTCGGAGTCCGCACGTTCACGCCACTCGACGTATTCCTGCGTGTCGTAGCCTTCCCACCAAGCGCGCAGCTTTATGTGCCAGGGTATGACGATGGTTCTTGCCTCGCTCGTGGCCCAACGTTACGGGTGGATTGTGGACGATGCATCACCATGATCACAACCGTTACGCTGGACACGCCCACATGCCGACCGCAGATTATCAGGCTTCCGATCAGATCAAGGGCCTGAGCTTCGCGGTTCTCGGCGTCCTCATTCTGACGCCGGACACCCTGCTGATGCGGATGGTCGGCGCCGATGCGTGGACCATTCTATTCTGGCGGGGCCTGTTCGTGACCATCGGGTATGTCGCTCTGCTGGCGATCCGCTACGGCCGCCGATTCCCGGGCGCCATCCTTGGAATCGGCAGCCACGGGGTCCTCGTCTGCGCGCTGTTCGCCTTGAACACGATCTTGTTCGTCGTCGCCGTGGCGAGCACGACCGTCGCAAACACCCTGGTCATCATGTCCGCCGCCCCGCTGTTCGCGGCGGTGATCGGGAGGGTCGCGCTTGGAGAACGACCGCCGCTCCGGACCTGGTTCGCCATCCTTCTCGCAATGGCCGGGATTCTGGTCATTGTTGGGGACGGACTGTCCGCCGGCACCTGGATTGGCGATCTGGTGGCGCTGGCGGCCGCGGTCGCGCTCGGCGCGCACTTCGTGCTGGTCCGCGCCGCCCGCCCCGTCGACATGATGCCGGCCGTCGGTCTGTCGGGTCTGCTGGTTGCCGCGGTGGCGGTGATCGCCGCCGACAGTCTCGTCCTTTCCCCGGTTCAGTTCGGTTGGATGGCCCTGCTCGGCCTGCTCATCCTCCCGGTGTCTTTCGGTCTACTGACGGCAGCGCCGATCTACCTTTCGGCGGCGGAGGTCGGCCTTGTGGTTCTGCTGGAGACCGTGCTCGGCCCTCTTTGGGTGTGGCTGGTCATCGGGGAGAGACCGAGCGACTTCGCGCTGCTGGGCGGCGCCATCGTGATCGCCGCTCTGGTGATGAACTTCGCGCTGAAGCGGCGCCGCCTAGCCCCGAACCCGTTGTCGGAGATGTCTCCATGACCAAGATCCGCCCTCGCCGCAGCTTCATATTCGCACCGGGCAACAAGCCGGACATGTTCCCAAAAGCCATGGCCACCGGGTCGGACATCATGTGCATCGACCTGGAAGACGCGATTGCACCTCAGCATAAGGAGCAGGCGCGGCGCGCGACGATCGATTGGTTCGCGACGGCCAACTTGGACGACGCAGTGGAGTGCATGGTTCGAATCAATCCGCCGCGCACCCCGGACGGGATGAAGGACGTTCAGGCGATCCTCGACGCGTCCAAGGAGCCGCCCGCGCTGATGCTGGCAAAGGTCAAGTCCCCGGCCGAGGTGGTCGCCTTGGACGAACTGTTCGACGAGTTCAAGATCGGAACCCGGCTGCAGGTCATCATCGAGACCAACGAGGCCCTTGAGGCAGCCTGGGATATCGCCCGTTGTAGCGCCCGCATCGACGCGATGTTCTTTGGCGGCGTGGACATGGCGGCCGACCTGCGCTGCGCCTATACCTGGGAGGCGTTGCTCTACGCCCGCTCCCGGGTAGTCCACGCGGCAGCGGGTGCCGGAGTCGACGTGATCGACGTGCCGTTCCTCGATTTGAACGACATGGAAGGCATGCGACGCGAGGCAGAGGCCGCGCGGGCACTCGGTTTCTGCGGCAAAGGCTCGATCCACCCCAAGCAGGTGCCGCTGCTGAACGAAGTCTTCAGTCCGAGCGAAGCGGAGATCGCCCACGCCCGGCGCATCGTCGACGCGTTCGAGCAGGGCGACAGCGGCCTTGTCGTGATCGACGGCAAGCTGATCGAGAAACCGGTTCTGCGCAGCATGTATCGCGTGCTTGCCCGAGCGGAAGCAGAGTCTTCGGCTTCGACAGATTAGGTGACGGAGGCCCGCTCACGATAGGCGTCGGCCGTGTGCTCGCCGCCGTCCAGCACCGCCCGCAGCTCCGCGACCGCCTGCCAAACATCCTCGTAGCGCTGATACAACGGCGCAAAGCCGAAGCGCATGATGTCTGGGTCGCGGAAGTCACCGATCACGCCCCGCGCGATAAGCGCCTGCACGATGCCGTAGCCGTCCGGATGGGCGAAGGACACCTGGCTGCCCCGCCGCCAGGGCGGCGTCAACCCCGCCTCTCGCGGCGACGCGAGCGTGAAACCGGCCTCGCCGCACTCCTGTTCAACCAGCGCAATGAAGAGATCGCCAAGCGCCACCGACTTCCGTCGGATCGCCCCCATATCGGCCTCGAGCATGATGTCGAGAGCCGCGTCGAACGCCACGAGACCGAGAATGCCGGGCGACGAACAGACATGGCGGCGGATTCCCTCCGCCGGCCGGTAGGCGAGGTCGAAATCGAACGGACGGTCATGGCCGAGCCATCCGGTGAGCGGTTGGTGCGCCGCCTCCTGATGTCGGGAGGCCACAAACATCCAGGCGGGACCGCCCGGCCCGGCGTTGAGGTATTTGTAGGAGCAGCCGACGGCGAAATCCGCGCCCGCGCCATTCAGATCCACCGGAAAGGCTCCGGCGGAATGGGCGAGATCCCAGAGCGTCAGCGCCCCCGCCGCATGGGCGGCTCGGGTCACCGCCGCCATGTCGAAGACGGCGCCGCTCTTGAAGTTGGTTTCCGTCAGCATGACCACGGCGACGTCCTCGTCGACCGCGCCGGCGACCTCCTCTTCCGTAACCAGACGGAGCTCGTGGCGGCCGCCCAACTGGTCGATCAAACCCTGCGCCATATAAAGATCGGTCGGAAAATTCTCGGGGTTGGACAGGATGACCCGGCGGTCCGGCCGCATAGCCAGCGCCGCCGACAACAGCTTGAAGAGGTTGATCGACGTGGTATCGACCACCACCACCTCTCCGCTTCCCGCGCCGACCAGCCGCGCCAAACGGTCGCCCAGGGCCAACGGCTTCTCCATCCAGCGGTCCTTCAGCCAGCCGCCGATCAGATGACGGCCCCATTCGTCGTGCAGCATGGCCGAGACCCGGTCCGGAACCGTCTTGGGCATGGCGCCGAGCGAGTTGCCGTCGAGATAGACAAGCCCCTCGGGCAGAACGAAGCGATCCCGGAATCCGGCGAGCGGATCATCGGAGTCGAGAGCGCGCACGGTGTCGAGAGTGATCCTGGTCATGGCTCCAGCCGGGGGTGAGGGCGGTATCGTTGCGCACGGTTTGCGCCATGGTATAACCCGCCTCCAAGTTAACGAGAGGCGTTTTCGGTGGCTGACCGGCCCGACATCCTGGTCTTGAACGGACCGAACCTCAACATGCTCGGCGTGCGCGAGCCCACTATCTACGGCAGCGACACGCTGGCCGATATCGAGGCGATGTGCCAGGAACGCGGCGAGGCCCTCGGGCTCGGCGTCGACTTCCGGCAATCGAATTTCGAGGGCGAGCTGGTGACCATGATCCAGCAGGCGCGCGACAGTCACCATGGGATCATCCTGAACGCCGGTGCGTACACCCACACCTCGGTCGCCCTTAGGGACGCACTGTCCGTGGCGGAACTGCCGGCGATCGAACTTCACCTGTCGAACACCCACCGGCGAGAGGAATTCCGCCACCATTCCTATCTGTCCGGCGTGGTGGACGGCATCATCGCCGGCTTCGGCGCGCGTGGTTATGTGCTCGCGATCGAGGCCATGGCGGGCCTGATCGGGGCCGACGAATAAGGAACGACTGCCGTGAGCAAGGATCTGGACGAAGCGCTGGTCCGCAAACTGGCCGACCTGCTTGAAGAAACCGGCCTTGGCGAAATCGAGTATGCGACGGGTGACCTGCGCATCCGGATCGCCAAACCGACCGTCAACGCAACCTATGCCGCCGCGCCGACCCCGGCCCCTGCTTCGGTGGCGACGGCGCCCGCAACACCGGCCGCCGCACCGCCGGAGGACGGAGAAGTCGTGCCTTCGCCCATGGTCGGCACCGCCTATGTGGCGCCCGAACCGGGAGCCGCGGCCTTCGCGCCGGTCGGCGCCAGCGTCCGCAAGGGACAGACGATCATGATCGTCGAAGCGATGAAGACGATGAATCCGATCCCGGCCCCACGCGACGGCAAGATCAAGTCCGTCCATGTCGAGAACGGACAACCCGTCGAGTACGGCCAGCCCCTGCTGGTCCTCGAATGATCCGCCCGTTCGGCGCGAAGAGGGGTCCGGCGTGTTCGAAAAGGTCCTGATTGCCAACCGCGGCGACGTGGCGCTGCGTATTCATCGCGCCTGTCGGGAGATGGGCATCAAGACGGTGGCGGTGCATTCCACCGCCGACGCCGACGCGATGCATGTGCGTCTCGCCGACGAGAGCGTGTGTATCGGTCCGCCTCCGGCCCGCGACAGCTATCTGAACATCCCGGCGATCCTCTCGGCTGCGGCGGTCACCCATGCAGACGCGATCCATCCCGGCGTCGGGTTTCTGTCGGAGAACGCCGCCTTCGCCGAGATCGTGGAGGCGCACGGCATCACGTTCATCGGCCCGTCGCCGGCCCACATCCAGGCGATGGGCGATAAGATCACTGCCAAGCGAACGATGATCGAGCTCGGCATTCCCTGTGTGCCCGGATCCGAAGGGCCGGTGGAGGGCGTTGACGCCGCCCGCGCTGAGGCTGAGCGCATCGGCTACCCGGTTCTGATCAAGGCGGCGGCCGGCGGCGGCGGACGCGGCATGAAGGTCGCCGAGACGGCAGAGAACCTCGAAGAGGCTTACACGATGGCACGACGCGAGAGCGCCGCGGCCTTCGGCAACGATGCCGTCTACATGGAGCGCTACCTCGGCCGCCCGCGCCACATCGAGATCCAGATCGCCGCGGACAGCCATGGCAACGTCATCCACCTCGGCGAGCGCGACTGTTCCATCCAGCGGCGCCACCAGAAGGTCGTCGAGGAAGCGCCCTCGCCCGCCCTCACTCAGACCGAGCGCGAGGCAATCGGCGCTCGAGCGGTCGATGCCATCCAGAAGATGGGCTACCGCAGTCTCGGCACGTTGGAGTTCCTTTACGAGAACGGCGAGTTCTTCTTTATCGAGATGAACACCCGTTTGCAGGTCGAGCATCCGATTACCGAGGCGATCACCGGGATCGACCTCGTCCGTCTCCAAATCGAGATCGCCGCCGGCCGCGCGCTCGGCATCGAGCAGAAGGACGTCACCTTCAACGGCCATGCCATCGAGTGCCGCATCACCGCCGAGGACCCCCGCACCTTCCAGCCCCGGCCGGGACGCATCGACGACTACCACCAGCCGGGCGGACTTGGTGTCCGCGTCGACAGCGCGCTCTATGCCGGATACAGCGTGCCGCCGCACTACGACAGCCTGGTGGCCAAGCTGGTGGTGCATGGGACCACCCGGGAGGAATGCCTCATGCGGGTCGAACGGGCGCTCGGGGAGTACGTCATCGGCGGCATACCGACGACGATTCCCCTTCACATCGACCTGATGCGCGCTCCCGCCTTCCGCAGCGGCGACTACCATATTCGCTGGCTGGAAACGGAATACCTGACGTCCTGATCTCCCCATTGCCGACATGGGCGGGAGTGCTACGATTTCCGCCTGACTGGCGACACGGGTGGAGCGGATGTCCGAGCTGCCGCCGGAACTGCTGCTACAGGCCTATGCCGTCGGGGTCTTTCCGATGGCCGAGGGGCGGGACGACCCGCGACTTTTCTTCGTCGATCCCGACAAGCGCGGCATTCTCCCGCTCGACGGGTTTCACATCCCGCGCAGTCTGCGCAAGACCGTCCGCAGGCGCATTTTCGATGTTGTTTGGGATCGGGACTTCGAAGCGGTTCTCAACGGCTGCGCCGAGGCAACCGAACGTCGCCCGGACACCTGGATCAATCCCGAAATCCGACGTCTGTACCTCGCCCTTCACGCCCGCGGTCATGCCCATTCGGTTGAAGTCCGGCGGGACGGTCTACTGGTCGGGGGGCTCTACGGCGTTCGGCTTGGCGGCGCGTTTTTCGGCGAGAGCATGTTCAGCCGGGCCACCGATGCGTCGAAGGTGGCTCTGGTCCATCTTGTGGCAAAACTGAAGGCCGGCGGCTTCATCCTGCTCGACACCCAGTTCATCACCGACCATCTCACGCGCTTCGGTGCGGTGGAGATCCCCCGCGACGACTATCGGCGGATGCTGAACGAAGCGATCGCCGCGCCGGTTCAGTTCGACGTGGCAGAGGACGACTGGCCCTCGGTGGAGGGGTTGCTGCAGGAGCTGACCCAAACGTCATAGACCGGATGCTCGACCGCGTTCAGGCCAGGGCTCGAGGCGAACATCCAGCCGCTGAATACCTCGCGTCCAGGTTCGTCCGGTGGCTGGTCCTCGATCCTGACGAACGCCGCGCTTTCCGGCGGCAGAGTCGGCGGCAGATCCTGGCAGGTCTCCACCCGGATATTGAACGTGCCGAACCGATAGGTCTCACCGATCGGAACGCTGAACCGGGAGATCCGCGCGGTGACCTTGTCGAGGCCCTGCATGACGGCGACCGGCTGCTGGCGCCAGTCCTCCGGCGACGGTGCCTGGGCGTAGACCGGGGACGCGATGGCCGCTGCGGCGAGCAGACAGGCACCGGCCCGTATCCGTGCGGCCCAGGGTCGGAAGGAGCGGAACGCAGTCGACCGGGTCATTGTCGGCACCATGGCTGATGACATCGGTTCCCGGTAGTATCGTTGAAATATGTCCGGGAAGCGGCGCGGCGCAACGATCAGTTCGTGCCGGAATCGGGCGATGCGGACGACGAGCCCGCCTGGAACATGAACCGGCTCAGAAGTTGGATGAAGTCGACCGCGTCCTGAGTCAGTTCGATCCGCTCGCCGGGCTTCAGCATCTTGTCGTCGGCCCCCGGAACCAGATCTACGAAATTCCCGCCGAGCAGACCCTCGCTGGCGATTGCTGCGCTCGAATCGATGGGAAGCTGTATCGAGTCGTCGATGCTGAGAGTGACCTCCGCCAAGTAGGATGTCGGATCGAGTCTCTGATCTGCGACCGTACCCACCTTGATGCCGGACATGCGTACGTCGCTGCCGGTTTTCAATCCGCCGACCGTAGTGAACCGGGCGGTCACCTCATAGCCTCCGCCCTTGCCGATATCGGACGACGAATACGCGTAGAACAGGAAGACCCCGGCAACAGCCAAGACCAAAGCGCCCAGCAGCGTCTCGATCACACCTCTATTCAAAGCAGCCTCGCACGTTTCGGATCAAGCCGGCGTCCAGGGTTCATAATCACCGGTCGCCTTGTCGCGCTTTCCGCCTTCCAGCACGTGGCCGGGCGGGCGGTAGGCATAGGGCGTGCCGGTGAGGTTCGGCTGGTGCTCTTTCTGCCAGGCGAACTGACGCGGATCCTTGCCATCGGGCACTTGGTCGGTGCCGTGATGCAGCCAGTGATGCCATTCGGGCGGGACCTTCGACGCTTCGACGAGGCCCTTGTACATGCACCACCGCATCTCGTGGCCGTCGCGCAGGACGCCCTTCTTGTGAACGTAGTACTTGTTGCCGTAGGCGTCCTCGCCAACGAGCTTGCCGTTCATCCAGGTAAAAAGCCTTGTACCGACGTCCATTCTCCGACCCCGAAGAGACTGCTGAATCGCGCGCTGACTATGTCATCGGCGCCGCGGATCGTCCAGTCCGACCGCAGCACCCGGAAGGCTGTTACCACGTTCTAACGGCCGGTTTCCAGAAGACCGGGCGTCATGCTGGTATTCCAGAACCGATGGTCGGAGGTCAGATCGGAGAACTGCCATCCCATGAGCCCGCCGAAACGGTTGCCGTAGCGGCTGACCAGCGGCGCGAGAATCTCGTCGCGGACTCGCTTCGGCGGCAGGTGCCCGCTGGCGGCATCGTCACGGTAGATCGGCTTGCCCACCACGATCTTCTCGACCGGCCAACGGAAACCGTTCACCCCGCCGACCAGCCCCGCGACCGACGTGACGAACGGCTTATGGGGATCGCCGACAACATGCACGGCGGCCGGCGCGTCGTAGCCGCGGTTATTGTAGTACTGCACGGCGATCCAATCGATGGCACCGCCCGCCTGGCGAAGAATGTCAAGATAGGGGCCACCCTCCCAGCGGGGATCGAGATACGGCGGCTGCGGCGCGTGGCTGATCAGGGCGCCGGCCGGAAGCGCCGCCCGGAGATGGCGCGTCAGCGCGACAAGAAGGGAGCGTCCGTCGAAGGGGCGATTCTCGCTCGCCTGATGCAACGCTGAGGATATCTCGAAATCGATGCCGACCCCCGCGAGTCCATGGGAGGTTGCGAACTCAGCCAGAAGCGCCGCGGTTTCCGCTTCCCGGCCGGCGACCCGCGCCCATGATCCTTCCGTCATCGCCCCGCCGCCGAACGACGCGAGGACGATCTTGCCGGCCCGCTTCAGTGCCGCGACATCGCCAAGTTGGTTCGCCAGGGGCGTCGGCGTCACCAAGGAAAGGGGCGCGGCGCCCCCCGTTTCCGCCACGGTCAGGAACGAGAGCATCACATGGGTGTAGTCGGCGCCACCGACCTTGGAGAGCGGAGTCGCCTCTGAATTGTAGTAGACGACGTAGCGCGGGGCCTGCCCCAGCGCAGGCCCGGTCAAGGCGGCCAGGAAGAGGATCGCCGCCCAAGACGCGAGAAACCTGCATCCGATCATCCCCGTCTCCCCTCAACCGAGTGTCGCTATCTGTCATTGCGCAGTATGCGGTCGAAGCGTATCAGCCGACCATGACGTCCGCTTCCGACGCCCCCTCACCGCCGCCGATCGAGTCGCCCGCGACAGGCTATGTGCTGGTCGCGCTGGTCGCCATCTTCTTCGGCATCGCGCCGAGCTTCGCCAAGCTCGCCTTCGACGGCGGCGCCGGACCGGTGACACTGCAATTCGGTCGATTCCTTCTGGCGGTCTTCGTCCTCTGGGCCATCGTGGTCGGGCGCGGGCTCGTCCGCCCCGTGCCCCGTCGACTGTGGCCGCTTCTCGCCGCCCTCGTGACTTGTACGGCTCTGGCCTCCTTCGGCTACATGACGAGCGTCGCGTTCGTCCCCGTGCCGCTCGCCAGCCTGACCTTCTTCGTCTTTCCGCTAATGGTCGGACCGCTGTCCCATCTCGCGGGACACGAACGGCTGACGCCGCTCCGGCTGATCGCGCTCGCGATCGGCTTCTCCGGTCTCGCGATTCTGCTCGGCGCAGATCTCCGCGGCGCCGACCCGATCGGAGTTGCACTCGCCTTCGGCGCGGGGACCTGCGTGGCAATCAGCTTTCTGCTGACCCGGCAGCTCTCAAGCAGCCTGGGACCAATGCACATCACAGCGATCGTCACGACGGGTTGCCTGGTGATCTTCACCGCGGCGACCTGGGTCGAGGGCCTGAAGCTGCCGACAGGAGCACTGCCTTGGCTTGGTTTCGGCGTCAACGTGCTGTGCTACGTGGTCGGCCTGTCCTCACTGTACGGCGCCATCGCTCGGCTCGGCTCCGTTCGGGTGGCCGCGGTCGGCAACATGGAACCGGTGATCAGCGTGCTGACCGCAGGTCTGCTGCTTGGCCAGGTACTCGGCCCCTACCAGATGCTGGGCGCCGCCGTCGTGATCGCCGGCATCTTGCTCATGCAGGCAGAGCGCATCCGCCGATCGGCCGGATGACCGGTTATCCCGCCGCGTCGGTCGGTTCGGGGACGGCCATCCCGCTGAGTTCCGCCGTTGTGACCCCAGAGCGTACTTTGGCGATGATGTCGGCCTCCTTAGCGACCTGAGCCTCTCCCTGGACCAGCACCTCCGCAAGTCGGGCCGCCGGCACCACGCAGATTCCGTCGTCGTCACCCAGCACAAGATCGCCAGGCTCGACCACGACGCCGCCGCAGGCGATCGGCGCATCGATCTCGCCCCCGAAGCCTTTGTGCGGACCGCGCGGCGTGGCCCCGGTCGCATAGATCGGCATCGACATGGCGCGCAGCGATCCAACGTCGCGAACAGCCCCATCAAGGACGATTCCGGCACAGCCCCGGGCCATGGCACATTCGGCGATGATCTCGCCGATGATCGCCACCTCGCCGGCCCCGCCGGCCGTGATCACCAGGACCTCGCCCGGCTGAAGCAGCGGCAACACGGCGTGGACCGCGCTGTTGTCTCCAGCCATCACCGAAACCGTACGGGCATGACCGACCATCACCATGCCCTCCCCCAGGGGCGACACCGTGCTGTCCATGCAGCGGTCTCGATTCATGCAGTCTCCCGCCACCGCCGGAGGCACAGCCTTCCAGCGCTGCAGCGTCGCCGCGTCGAGAGGCGTATAGGTCATCGACCGGCGCAGGATCGCCATGGTCTCCTCCAGCTAGCTAGGTGTTTGCGGGATCGCTCGCCGGAACATCCTATGGGCCGCCGGAAGCACTCCGCAAGGCGAGACGCCGAGGTCGTAGACCCCGAACGGACAACAGGGGACGGCCGCTGCCTGCCCTTGTGGATAACCGTCAGGTGTCCACCACATCTAGATTTCGCAATAATCTTTCCTACAAAATCTATTGCACCGCCGAGCCGGCTCCCCCATCCTTGGTGTTGCCGATGACGACCGGGACGGAGACTTGGTGTCAGCGGCCGACTGGAGACGGATCTGGGCACGGACGCCGCCTCCCAAGAACATCGAAAGCGGTTGCAGCAAAAGTCTTGGAAAAGACTTTTGACGAGGTCGTTTTTACTAGACGAGCACTTGTTGCACCTCGGCAACAGCGTAAAGAAACCCATCCAATCTTCTTTTTTCTCGTTGCCCGTTGAGCGCAAAATAGAGTAGCTTCCCTGCGTCGACCCACAATATGTAGATCGACACGGGCGGGGGACGCTCTTTTGGCAAGGGCCCGGCGCGACAATCCGGCACGAGGACACCCAGAGGCAGGGAGCATTAGGCATGAAGATCGAACGGCGCTTCACGACGGCGGGCAAGGACGCTTTCGACGGCATCGATTTCCGGACGACGACCAGCGAGATCCGCAATCCGGACGGCTCGATCGTGTTCCGCCGCGACGACATGGAAGTGCCGAGCGACTGGTCCCAGGTCGCCAGCGACATTCTGGCCCAGAAGTATTTCCGCAAGGCCGGCATCCCGGCAGTGCGCAAAAAGGTTAAGGAAAAGGACGTTCCCGCCTGGCTGTGGCGCGAGACCCCCGACGAGGAGAAGATCGCCGCACTGCCCAAGGAAGAGCGGACCGTCGGCGAGAACAGCGCCAAGCAGGTGTTCAACCGTCTTGCCGGAACCTGGACCTACTGGGGCTGGAAGGGCGGCTACTTCGACACAGAGGAAGACGCCCGCGCGTATTACGACGAGATGTGCGCGATGCTCGCCCGTCAGATGGCCGCGCCGAACTCGCCGCAATGGTTCAACACCGGCTTGCATTGGGCCTATGGGATCGACGGTCCGGCCCAGGGGCATCACTATGTCGACTTCAAGACCGGCAAGCTGACCCGGTCGAAGTCCGCCTACGAGCACCCGCAGCCCCATGCATGCTTCATCCAGGGCGTTCAGGACGACCTCGTCAACGACGGTGGGATCATGGATCTTTGGGTCCGTGAGGCGCGTCTGTTCAAATACGGTTCTGGCACCGGTTCGAATTTCTCCCGTCTGCGCGGCGAGAGCGAGCCGCTCGCCGGCGGCGGCAAATCCTCGGGCCTGATGAGCTTTCTGAAGATCGGCGACCGGGCGGCCGGTGCGATCAAGTCGGGCGGTACCACCCGCCGGGCGGCGAAGATGGTGACCGTCGACATCGACCATCCGGACATCGTCCAGTACATCGAATGGAAGGCGATCGAGGAGCAGAAGGTCGCGGCCCTGGTCGCCGGATCGAAGCTCGCCGCTCGAACCATGAAGGGCATCATGGCGGCCTGCGTCGACGCCCGGGAGACGCTCGGCGACGACGCCTTCGAGCCCACCGCCAACCCCGAGCTGAAGGCCGCGATCAAGGCAGCCAAGAAGGCGATGATCCCGCTGAGCTATGTTCAGCGTGTGATTCAGTTCGCGCGCCAGGGCTTCACCGAGATCGAGTTCCGCACCTACGACACCGATTGGGACAGTGAGGCTTACCTCACGGTTTCCGGCCAAAACTCGAACAACTCCGTCCGGGTCAGCGACGAATTCCTGCGGGCGGTCGAGGAAGACGACGAGTGGAACCTGATCCGCCGGACCGACGGACAGATCAGCGCCACGCTGAACGCCCGTGACCTGTGGGAGAAGATCGCGGAAGCGGCTTGGCAGAGCGCCGACCCGGGTCTGCAGTACGACACCACGATCAACGACTGGCACACCTGCCCGGCCGGCGGCCGCATCAACGCGTCCAATCCGTGCTCCGAGTACATGTTCCTCGACGACACCGCCTGCAATCTGGCGTCGATGAATCTGATGCAGTTCCAGAACGCCGACGGCACGTTCAACGTCGACGCTTTCACCCATGCCTCCCGGCTGTGGACGATCACCTTGGAAATTTCGGTGCTGATGGCGCAATTCCCGTCGAAGGAGATCGCCCAACTCTCCTACGACTACCGGACTCTCGGCCTCGGCTACGCAAACATCGGCGGTCTGCTGATGGGCATGGGCCTGCCGTATGACAGCGACGCCGGCCGCGCGCTCTGCGGCGCCATCACCGCGCTGATGACCGGCGTTTCCTACGCCACGTCGGCGGAGATGGCCGGCGAGTTGGGTACGTTCCCGGGCTACGCGGCCAACGCCGAAAACATGCTGCGTGTGATCCGCAACCACCGGCGGGCGGCCCTTGGGGAGACGGCTGGATACGAGGAGCTGTCGATCGCTCCTGTCGCTCTCGATGCCGCCAACTGCCCGCAGGCCGACCTGGTCTCCGCCGCTCAGGCGGCCTGGACTGAGGCCCTGACCCTCGGCGAGCAGCACGGCTACCGCAACGCCCAAGCGACCGTCATCGCGCCGACCGGCACGATCGGTCTGGTCATGGATTGCGACACGACCGGCATCGAACCCGACTTCGCGATCGTGAAGTTCAAGAAACTGGCCGGCGGCGGATACTTCAAGATCATCAACCGCGTGGTTCCGGAAGCCCTGCGCACGCTTGGCTACGAAACGTCGCAGATCGAAGAGATCGTGCGCTACGCGGTCGGCCATGGCACCCTCAAGGGTGCGCCGGCCCTGGGTCACGAGGCACTCAGTGCCAAGGGCTTCGGCGCCGAGCAGATCACCGCGCTCGAGCAGGCGGTGGTCTCCGCCTTCGACATCAAGTTCGCCTTCAACAAGTGGACCCTTGGCGAGGACTTCTGCAAGGAGGTGCTCGGCCTGACCGACGCCCAGCTGAACGATATCTCGTTCGACATGCTGAGCGAACTCGGGTTCTCCCGGAGCGAGATCGAAGCAGCGAACACCTATGTCTGCGGGGCGATGACGCTGGAAGGCGCGCCGCACCTCAAGACGGAGCACCTGCCGGTGTTCGACTGCGCAAACCCGTGCGGCCGTATCGGCAAGCGCTACCTGTCGGCGGAGAGCCACATCCGGATGATGGCGGCGGCTCAGCCGTTCATCTCCGGGGCGATCTCCAAGACCATCAACATGCCGAACGACGCGACCGTCGAGGACTGCAAGAACGCCTACATGATGTCCTGGCGCCTCGGTCTGAAGGCCAACGCCCTGTATCGAGACGGCTCCAAGTTGAGCCAGCCGCTCTCGGCCTCGGTCTTCGAGTTCGAGGACGAGGACGAGGCCGACGACTTCGCCGCCCAGCCGACCGCCCAGAAGGTCGAAGTGGTGGCCGAGCGGGTCATCGAGAAAGTGGTCGAGAAGATCGTCGAAAAGCGGGCCGAGCGCGAGCGCCTGCCCCAGCGCCGTAAGGGCTACACCCAGAAGGCGGTCGTTGGCGGTCACAAAGTCTACCTGCGCACCGGCGAGTACGACGACGGCAAGCTCGGCGAGATCTTCATCGACATGCACAAGGAGGGTGCCGCCTTCCGATCGCTGATGAACAACTTCGCGATCGCGGTGTCCATCGGCCTGCAATACGGCGTGCCGCTCGAGGAATATGTCGACGCCTTCACCTTCACGCGCTTCGAACCGCAGGGACTGGTCCAGGGCAACGACACCATCAAGATGGCCACGTCGATCCTCGACTACCTGTTCCGCGAACTCGCGATCTCCTATCTCGACCGGCACGATCTGGCCCATGTCGAGCAGGAGGACCTGATGCCCGATACCGTCGGTGACGGCCAGGGCGAGGAGCATAATGCCGCCGCCGCCAACGCGATCCTGGAAAAGGTCAGCGGGTTCGCCAGCCGCGGCTTCGCCCGGACCGACGTGCGGGCCAACCTCGAGGTGATCACCGGCGGCCTGAACGAGCTGCGGGCCACCGGGACGGACATGGGCGCGCCGACCGCAGCGATGGCTCAGACGACCGCAACCGTTCAGTCGTCTTCGGCGTCGGTCTCCGGTGGCGGCGTCGCGGTCGCGGAGCGGACGGTATCGACCAAGACGACGACGGTGAGTTCCGCCGTCAAGGACGCGGTGGACGCGAAGCTGTCCGCGATCCGCGAGGCGCGGATCAAGGGCTACGAGGGCGAAAGCTGCGGCGAATGCGGCAACTTCACGCTGGTGCGCAACGGCACCTGCCTGAAATGCGACACCTGCGGCGGCACCAGCGGCTGTAGCTGATACACCCCGCCAAGACGCGAGAAGGGGAAGGCTCACGCTTTCCCCTTTTTCTTTAATAAAATTGTAAATACTCTGATCGACTACGTGACGAATTTTATTGAAACCGTTGAAGCAATCACCATCGACATTTTCGTCACGCTAACCGAATATTAACGCCTATTCTCCAGCCTAGGGTCATGAGTCTGAACCATGACCTCCTCAAGTCCGGTACGCAAACCGGACGGGGCTAGCAGGAGGAAACCTGGCCGTGTTCGGCATGGGTAAGAAAGACAAAGACGCCGAGAAGGAAGAGGCGGAGAAACGTAAGATCGAAGCGACCATGGTGTCGATCGATTCCGCATTCGAGCACCTTCGTCATCTGGCTGAGGCGGGCAACACCGAGCGCAGCGAGGCTGCCGCGAAACGGATCGTCGAGTCGCTGAAGAATCAGAAGTTGCCGGGCCCCTACGCCAAGGACCGTCGAAACGCGATCGATGCGTTTCTTCTGCATGCCTACATGAAGGCTACGGCATTGGCCTGCAAAGGCGCGATCGATGCCGGAAAGGCGGACGACGCCGAGAAGCGAAGCGCGATGATCAAAAGGGCGCGCGAGAGCCTGAGCGGCGCCGTGAAGTACAAAGCGCCGCCCGACTTCAAGAAGCAGTGCGAACGGCTGCTGGAAGTCGCCACGCTCAGCGGCGGCGTGAAGGCCAAAGGGCCGACCAAGGCCAAGCCGCTCGATACGGCACCCAAGACGAAGGACCGCGCCAAGACCTTCGTGCCGGACGAGACGCTGGCAAAGGAAGAGAAGCGGCCGGAGATTCCACAGAAGCTGCAGGTATAGAACGGAGGCGGACCTTCACGGCGCCGTCTCCGTCGATCCGGGTTTTCCCGCGACCGGGATCTGCATTAGCCTTTCGGTCATGAGCCTGTTCGCCCCCCCTGTCGATATCGACGCCCGTCTGTTCGCCCGACTTCCAGACAGCCTCCGAAAGGACAGCGGTTCGCGCTGGGCGAAGGGCAACCGGCCGGGTATGCCTACAGACTGCTTCCTGGAAGGCCCCAGCTTCGATCGAGAGGGCAATCTCTGGCTCGTCGACATCCCGAACGGTCGAATCCTGCGGCTGTCGGCGGACGGCAGAAACTGGGACGTGGCTGCAGAATACGACGGTTGGCCGAACGGACTGAAGTTCCACGCGGACGGACGTGCCTTCATTGCCGATTACCGCAAAGGCATTCTGGCGCTCGACCCGGCGCGTGGGACCGTCGAGACGGTTGTGGGCGACCGCTACTCCGAGGGGCTGATCGGGGTAAACGATCTGCATTTCGCCTCGAACGGCGACCTGTACTTCACCGACCAGGGACAGACGGGCCTCCACGACCCGCGGGGGCGGGTATTCCGGCTGTCCGCCAGCGGGCGCCTGGACACGCTGTTGGACAACGGACCGTCACCCAACGGTCTGGTACTCACCCCGCAGGAGAACTGGCTCTACGTTGCCATGACCAGGGCCAACGCGATCTGGCGCCTGCCCCTTATGCCCGACGGTCACGTATCGAAAGTCGGGCAATTCATCCAGCTTTCCGGCGGCCATGGCCCCGACGGGCTGGCGATCGACGAGACCGGGGGACTGGTGGTCGCCCATTTTGGTCTCGGCTCGGTCTGGCATTTCTCTCCCCTGGGCGAGCCACTGCACAGGATTCGCGCGCCCGAAGGGCTCGGAACCACAAACATCGCCTTCGGAGGCAGGGACCGGCGGACCTTGTTCATCACCGAGAGCGAAACGGGGTCGATCCTGGCGGCGGATTTGCCCGTAGCCGGCGCGCCGATCTACGGGCTGAGCTGACGGCCGCGCGCCATCAGGCGTTGATCTGGCGCATCACGTACTTGCCGTCGCCACTCGTGCTGAACATCTCCGGAATCTGCGGATGATCAACCGGGCCGTTGGAGGCGTCGTCGATGAGGTTCTGCTCTGAGACATACGCGATGTAGTAGCTCTGCGGGTTCTCAGCGAACAGGTGGTAGAACGGCTGATCGCGCCGAGGACGCCGATCCTCGGGAATGGAGTTGTACCATTCCTCCGTATTCGAAAACTCTGGATCGACGTCGAACACCACCCCACGGAACTCGAAATGGCGGTGCTTCACGACCGCGCCGATCGGAAACTTAGGTTCAATGATCTTCATGGCACTGCCTGGTTGGCGAAAACGGTTGGAGCTAACCAGACATATTTGGCCAAGGACGACCTCGGGGCAAGGGCCGGCCCTGAACATCGCGGCTCCCCGAGAGATGACCGCAACCGAGGCGGTCGGATTGAATAAGATCGTAGGCATTCTTGGAACTCGAAAAGCCGCTCGACTATCGGTTTTCAAGGCGCTTGAGCCATATCGCTTCACTTAGGGAATGCCGTTTGCGTTTTTCGGCTTGAGCAATCGGAAGTAGCGGATCATGGTTCAAGCGCCGAAGCCAAACCCCAGAGATCAGCCATTTTCGACGACCTTTCAGAGATCGACCGCGACTCCCTGCACATAATGCCCCTACGCATTGTGCCGTTACGCCTGCCGGCGTTGGCGCGGGCCCGATTGATCAAGACCGCCCAGCTCAACTCGGAACTCGAACTCTTCCATGACGGCGCTACTGGATCCGGCCTGATCAAGGTTAAGGACCTTCCCGATTTCGTCGGCGCCGAAGAAGCGGACGTTCGGGCCGACATGGATGTGCTTTACGAGTTGGCCGAGCTCAACAGCTTCGACGTCTTCTCGCTGAGAAACTCTCTGCGGGACCTGAAGATCGATGTCCGCCAGGTGACGGATCTGAACCTGTCTTCGGCGATGGAGGAACGGCTCACGGACTACATGAAATCGTTCACCCGTCCGCTGGTCAAAAACGTCTTCGGGGCTCACACCGACAATGTGTCGAACTCGGGCCAGATCATCGAGATGTTCACCAACGTCGACCGCAAAGTTGCGCTTCAGAACATGCAGAAGATCGCGGCCATGATGAACATCACCGTCGCGGACATTCCCGATTTCCTGGAGAAATACGGAGATGTCTACCTGTCGCTCTCTTATTTCCGGCGCTGCCTCGACGAGATGGTGCCGAAGTTCGACCAGCTGACGGAATGGATGGACGAGATGAGGGCGACCATGCTGCGGGAAAACCGACAGCTCATGGAGCGGTGCGATCTGGTTCACAGCGGACTGAACGAACTCCTGGGGTCGGTCACCGGGCGTTTCGAGTCCTTCGACCGGAACTCGCAGAGCTTCTGGGACAACATTTCTATGGAAAACTTCCAGAAGCTCCATGCGTTGATCATGAGCCATCACGAGACCATCGGCGGGGTTCTCTGCGGCCTGACGGTCAAGCTGGACGCGTGGGAGACCAAGTTCCCGCACCGGACGGGAAGCCCGCACAAACGGGCGGAGTTCGTGCAGTCCGATCTGGCGCCCGGTCTGGAGAAACTGCTCAAGCTCGAGCATTCCGCGCCGTCGACCATCATGTAGCGGCTCTCAGGCCGCTCGGCGCGCTCCGCCCGCGAGCAGCACACCGGCGACGAAACCGGCCCCATGCGCGAGGAAGGCCACCGGTTCCCCGGCTCCGAAGGCGATTCCCGCCACCTGGAGGATCAACCAGACGACGATCAGCGGCATGACGGCGACGGACGCGAGCTTGATCCCGCCGCCGCGCAGCCAGGGTATGGATACGTGGCCGCGCGGATCGAGGCGCAGGACGGCACCGATCAGGCCGGCCGCTCCCGCGCTCGCGCCGATGATCGGGGCTGATGACCCAGGCTCGGCCGCCGCCTCCACCGCCAAGCCCACGATACCGGCGCCAAAGAAGACGAGGAGCGAGCGCAGCGATCCGGCGCGACGCTCCACCAGGATTCCGGCCAGGAGGATCGCCACCACGTTGCCGAGCAGATGAAGCATGCCACCGTGCAGGAACTGGGCAGTGACAAGGGTTGCGATCGGCGGCGGCCCGTCGAAAGCCGGATTGCCCGACCGCAGACCGAACAGCTCGGCCGGAATGAGTCCGTAGGCACGGACCACGGCGGCTTCGCCATAAACGCCCAAACCAGACTGCCACAGATAGCCGGCGACGAGGACCAGACCGATCAGGACGGTCGCGACGGGAAGGCGTCGGCCGGACGGCGGCCGGCCCGGCGCTCCCTGCCCCGGCGGGGCCTGTCTCGGGCGAAAGGGAATGGGATCGGGCATACCCGCTGCCGATCTCGGCGCCCGGTCAGTCGGCGAACAGAGAGTCGAACGGCAGGGAATAAAACAGAATCAGCGACTCCACCCCCGGATTGCGTTCGCCGATACCTGCGTTCGAGATATGGGTGAAGGACAGGCCGAGGCGCGAGTAGTCGTCGAAGCGATAGGCGAGTTCCAGACCCGAGCGGAACTCGATCGCGTGCCCCAGATCCTTGCCGTCGCCGTTGCCGTACAGCCCCGCAGCGAAGGTCGGGGTCGCCACCCAGCGATTGCCGAAGAAGACATCGAGGGCGATGCCCGCATATCCGTAGGTCGCGGCGTCGGACGTCGCGGTGAAGCCGACGAAGGGCGTGAACCACAGGAGCTTGTTCTGCTCGGAGAACCGGTATTCGAACCGCGCTTCGGCCGCAGCCTGATCGTCGAACAGATCGTAGTAGCCGGCACCGAAGGTCACGAAGTCCGGCTCCTCGGCACGGGCCGGCGCCAGGGACGCGAGCACGACGCCGGCGGCTAGGATCAGGGCGGAAATAAGGGGCTGGCGCAACGATCGTCTCCCAGGTTGCCGGGGGGTCGCCGAAAGCGGTGAATACGCGTTCAGGGGCTGCATCATAGAGGCGACGCGCGCCGCTTCAAGCGATGAAGCCGACGCCGTCCACATCGCCGTATCCCACGCTCGCCGGGCGGGGCAACGTCGCCTTGAAACGTTCGGTCGCCCGGACCAGAGCTCGGCGCACACCCGGTTCAAGAGCGGCGTGGCCGGCATCGGGCACGTAGACCAGTTCGGCACCAGGCCACGCTTGGACGAGAGCGTCGGCGCTTTCCGGCGGGCAGATCACGTCGTACCGGCCCTGAACGATGGTCGCCGGCAGGTGGCGGATATGGTCCATACCGGCCAGCAGACCTCCGGCGGGCAGGAAGAGGTCGTTCACGAAGTAATGCGCCTCGATTCTCGCCAGGCTCAGGGCATGCCTGTGATCCTCTGCCGGCCATATTTGCTCGGGCTCGGGCAACAACGAGGAGCACGCCTTCTCGTAGCGCGCCCATTGCCGGGCGGCCGGCAGATGCCGTTGCGGATCCGGGTCCGTCAGCCGTCGATGGTATGCGTTCAGCAGATCGCCGCGCTCGCTCTCCGGAATGAACTCCGCGAACGCGCGCCAGACTTCGGGAAAGAAACCGCGCATTCCGGTCATGAACCATGCGATCTCGCTCGGGCGGCCGAGAAAAACGCCCCGCAGTACGAAACCTAGACAACTCTCCGGGTGCGCCTGGCCGTAGGCGAGCGCCAGCGTCGATCCCCAGGAACCGCCGAACAGCAGCCACGCGTCGATGTCCAGATGGCGACGAAGACGTTCCAGATCGGCGATCAGATGCGGGGTTGTATTGGCTTCGGTCGAAGCGCGGGGCGTCGACCGGCCCGCGCCGCGCTGGTCCAGCAGCACGATGCGATAAGCTCGCGGGTCGAAAAACCGTCGCTGTGCCGGGGAAACACCGGATCCGGGTCCTCCGTGCAGAAAAACAACGGGAATACCGTCGCGCGCGCCGCTCTCCTCCCAGTAGATCGAATGTCCGTCGCCCACATCGAGATAACCGTTCCGACGACTCGCGATTTCTGGAAACAGATCATCCCGGATCACGGCGGCTCCCCTCGTCTGGCTGGCTGTTTCAGCAGTTCCGGTTATCCGCCGCCGGCCCCGGCTTGTCAAAACGTCTCACCGCCACGCCGGAAGACCACATGTCAATCGGATCCGCCGCCGTCGATCCGCATCGCTCCCGGCGGCGGTACGCGGCGCAGCAGGTTGAGCAGTGCACGAACGTCCGCGTCCTCCGTGCGGCTGCGCCGCCAAGCCAATGCCACCGTCCGTCCGATCCGCGGATCGCGGAAGCTGCGGTAACGGATCAGACCGCCCAGCGTGTCGCCAACCGCGGTCTCCGGTATCAGGCTGAACCCGGCGCCTGCCGCCACCATAGCCTTAAGGGTTTCGAGACTCATGGCCGTCTGACGCGGACGGATTCCGGCGGTCGCGCACACCGACAGCGTCTGGTCGCGCAGGCAGTGCCCGTCCTCCAGCAGAACCGCGTTCTGCATGTCGAGTTCGCCCAGTTCCACGGGTCCCGACTCCCGCGCAGCCTTCGCCGCCTCGGCGAGTTGAAATCGCTCGCGGTAGCACGCTTCGATCCTCAACCCGTCATCGGTGACCGGCGGCGACAGGATCACCGCATCCAACGTCCCGTCGCGGAGCCGGTCGATCAGGTTGCCCGTCAGCCCCTCCTCGATGATCAGGTCGAGATGGGGATGGGCATCGCGCAACGGCGCAAGGACATGGCGGAAGAGATAGGGACCGATCGTCGCGATCGCGCCCAGGACGAAGCGGCCGGACAAAGGATCGCCGCCCGCCGGCACCGGAGCGAGGAACAATTCTGCCGCCTCGATCACGCGGTGAGCCCGGCCGATCGCCGCGGCGCCGCGCTGGGTCAGCAGCACCTTTCGGCTGGTTCGCTCGAACACCCGAAACCCCAGCATCTCCTCTACCTTCCGCACTCCCGCGGAGAGCGACGGCTGGCTGACATGGCAGGCATCGGCAGCCCGGCCGAAATGTCCATGTTCGGCGACGGCGACCAGATACTCGAGATCCCGCAGGCTAAGCCCGTGCAGTGTCATAGCGTATAACTATCACGTCCGTATCATTTATCGATTGGGCCATTATGTGCCCCCTCCCCATGTGTTTGGAAGCCCCAGATCGGGGCAGTCATGCTCTACTAATGAATGAGAAAAGGAGGGACGGACAATGTCCACCAACAGTACCCCCGTGATCGCCGCGCTGGAACAGGCGCTGGCAGATACTTATGCGCTGGCGTTGAAAACCCAGAACTACCACTGGAACGTGGAGGGCCCGAACTTCTTCGGCCTGCACAATCTTTTCGAGGAACAGTACACCGACGCCCATACGGCGGTCGATGAACTCGCGGAACGCATTCGCGCCCTCGGCGCACCGGCACCGGGCGGTTTCCAGGTTTTCATGGACACCACAAAGATCGCCGACGCCAAGCAGAACACCGACGCCACGACCATGATCGACGATCTAGCGGCGAGCCATGAGACGATGGGTGAGACGTTGAGAGACGGCGTCGCGGCCGCCGAAGAGGCTCGAGATCCCGCAACGGCAGACATGCTCACGGCCCGTCTGACCATCCACGACAAGCATGCGTGGATGCTGCGCAGCCTGAAAGCCTGATCGGGCCCATATGGCGGCCGAGGAGATCCGTTGTTTCCCGACCCGGCGCACGCTCCTCCGGTCGGCCCTGGCCGTCGGTACAGCGTGCACGGCAGGCGTGATCGGGTCGGCGTTGCCGGTAGATCCAGCCGGGGCCGTCCGACCGGGCCCCACCCTGCCGGCGGGGCTGGCCCAGGGCGAAACGGGCAGGGTCACGGCCATTCATTCAGCCGACACGGTCGACCTGGAGACCGGCCAAAGAGTGCGGTTCGCGGGCATCCAAGGTCCGGCGACGGCCGGTGCCGGGCGCTCGGCCTGGCCTCTGGCCGTCGAGGCGGCCATGGCCACGGGGATGGCGTGCCTCGGCAAGTCGGTCACGCTCCACTATGGGGAAGACCGTCGAGACCGCTGGCGGCGAGCTCTTGCTCACGTCGTCACCGAGGACGGCGACTGGCTCCAGGGGCACCTGCTCCGGGACGGCTTCGCTCGGGTTTATACGTGGCCTCGGGCCGCGACCGGGTCGCGGGACATGCTCGATCTGGAAAGAACGGCTCGGGCCAACCGGCGCGGCATCTGGAGTGAACGTTTCTACCGGATCCGCAATCCGGACGAGACCTGGGGCGACCTGGACAGTTGGCAGATCGTCGAGGGACGCGTGGTCGATGCGGCCGTGATCCGAGGCACCGGGTACCTGAATTTCGGCCTCGACTGGCGCACCGATTTCACGTTTCGGATCGAGAGCGACGCACGCCGTGCCTTCAAGCGCGCCGGTATCGATCCGGTCGGACTGACGGGTCTGCGCGTTCGCGGCCGTGGCTGGGTCTACCCGACGAACGGGCCGATGATCGATTTGACCCATCCAGCACAGTTGGAGGTTCTCGAGGACTGACCGTTCGGCACAACGATCTTGGAAGCGCTCTGTGCCTGCCATATCGTCGCCACGATAGTGCGTAGGCTGAACACATGATTGCTCCCCTATTGAAACGCGGTCTTGCGCTCGTGGCTTGCGCGGCTGCGATAGCTCTGGGCGCCTGCTCGACAAATCCCGCGACCGGGGAGCAGAGCTTCACCGCCTTCATGTCCCCTCAGGACGAGAGCAGGATTGGAGCGGAGCAACACCCTCAGATTCTGAAAAAGTTCGGCGGCTCCTACGACGATCCGGAGCTCGGAGCGTATGTCGCGACACTCGGCGCGCGGCTCGCGGCCGTTTCGGACAGGCCCGATTTGAATTTCACCTTCACCGTCCTCGACAGCCCAGTCGTCAACGCCTTCGCGCTTCCCGGCGGCTATGTCTATGTCAGCCGCGGCCTGCTCGCCCTGGCCAACAACGAGGCCGAGGTTGCCGGCGTTCTCGGGCACGAGATCGCCCATGTCACCGCCCGTCACAGCGCCGAGCGCTACAGTCGATCGGTCGTCGTCAATCTCGGCGCGGGCATTCTCGGTGCCGTGACAGGGCAGCGGTCGATCGCCGATCTCGCCAATCTGGGTGGCGGACTGTACCTGCGCAGCTACAGCCGGGAGAACGAGTTCGAAGCGGACTCCCTCGGCCTGCGCTACATGACCAGGCTTGGCTACGACCCGGCAGCCGTCGCGGATTTCCTCCTGAGCCTGAGAGCCGAGACCGCCCTTCAGGCACGGCTCAGGGCATCCGACGCGGATCCGGATTCGTTCAACCTGCTGTCGACCCACCCGCGCACGGTCGACCGGGTCCGCGAAGCTCAGCAGGCGACCGGAACCCTGGCCCCGGGCCGCCTCGAGCGCGATCTCTATCTGCGACGGATCGACGGTATGCTCTACGGCGACGATCCGGAGGAAGGCTTTATCCGCGACCGGACTTTCATTCATCCCCTCTTGAGGTTCCGGTTCACCGCTCCTCCGGGATTCCGGCTCGTCAACTCCTCGGATCGCGTCGAGGGCATCGGTCCAAACGGGCTTGGAATGATCTTCGACAGCGTCCGGGAGCCCTCCGGGATGTCGATGGAGAGGTACCTCGCGACCGGACCCTGGACCCGTGACCTTGACCTGTTCGACTTGCAGGGCTTCACCGTCAACGGCATGAACGCGGCGACCGCAGGCGCGACCGTTCGGACGCAGCGCGGCACGCTCGGCTATCGGCTCATCGCGATCCGAGCCGGGCCCGATCAAGTCTATCGTTTTGTCTTTCTCGGAGCGCCGAACGCCCTCGCCGCGAGCGGGGAGGAGCTGCGACGAACGACGTACAGCTTCGAACGGATCGGAGAGGGCGAGGCGGCAACCTATCAGCCTCATCGTCTCAGGGTGGTTCAAGTCCAGCCAGGAGACACCGTGGACACTCTTGCGGCACGCATGCCGGAAGGCCCCGAGAAGCGGGCACGGTTCATGGTTCTCAATGGACTCGCGGAAGGCGCACGCCTTGAGCCCGGCATGCTCGTCAAGATCGTCGGCGACTGACCCGGCGCAATTCGGTCGGGCGACCGAAAAGGGGCGCCGAACGGCGCTCCTTGGTCTCAGTCCTATCCGGGGAAGCGGTCGCTCAAATGAACCGTCACGCTTCAAGAAGCAGGTCGCTGGTCCGCTCGACACGATCGGCCAGCCGATCCCGCAACTTCATCAGCGCCCGATGCTCAAGCTGCCGAACCCGCTCCTTCGAGACTCCCAACTCCCGGCCGAGTTCCTCGAGCGTTGCCCCTTCGTCCCTCAGCCGACGCTGGTCGATGATCGTGCGTTCGCGCGGCGACAGTTCGGACAGCGCTTCGGCCAGCCACTTGGAGCGCGTGGACGCATCCCTCATGCCGGTGACCACCGCTTCCGGGCTTGGCCGTTCATCAGCTAGGAAGTCCTGCCAATCGTCCTCTCCCGCCTCGGAAATCGGCGCATTGAGGGATTGGTCGTGGCCGGACAGGCGCATTTCCATCGCCTCGACTTCGCGGCGGTTCACGTTGAGCTGCTGGGCGACATAGGCCCGGCCCTCATCGGTCATACCGCCGTTCACGGAACTGTTGATGCGAGCGCGCAGCCTGCGGAGATTGAAGAAGAGGGATTTCTGCGCCGCCGTGGTTCCGGTGCGGACGATCGACCAGTTCCTCAGGATGTAATCCTGGATCGCCGAGCGGATCCACCACCCGGCGTAGGTCGAGAACCGAACCTCGCGCTCCGGCTCGAACCGGGCGGCGGCCTGCATCAAGCCGACATTGCCTTCCTGGACGAGATCGCCGACCGGGAGGCCGTAGTTGCGGAACTTGCTCGCCGTCGACACCACAAGACGCGTATAGGAACGGACCAGCTCATGCAGCGCCCGTTCGTCGCCGTTCTCACGCCAGCGGCGGGCCAGATCGAACTCATGCTCACGCTCGAGAAGAGGCTCTTTCATCGAAGCTTTGATGAAGGCCACGTTCGCGCGCTGTGTTTCCGGGTCGTCGATGTAGGCCATTGCCGCCCCCTATCTGGTTGGCACCCGCTGTCGGATCGTTCCGGTTTGCGGTTCTTTTAGCCTTCCTACGCGCGACGAAATTAATCGGATCATCGTCAAGGTCCGTTGATCACGAAAATACAGCCTCAGCGAACACCGTCCCTCAACCGGATGGAATCGCAGAGGACCGAAGCCGAAAACCCGACTCCCTTCCCGGACGTGTCGAGACAAAGCGTGAGGCGGCTTCAGCCGAATCCGACCATACTGACCCACAGAGCGACCCAGCGTGGTCGGTGAATTGTTCTCTAAAACAACTAGATAGAATAGAATGACAGACGCTGAAGCGATGCCGCCACCGCACGACCCGCCGTAGGCAACCTGAAAACAGCGCCGGACCCAGGCGTCCGACTTTGCTTGGTTTTTTACCAGGGACGGGAACCGTTTAAATCGGACCTTGGCGAGGCTCGATAAGACCGGGCGGACGTTCAGCGCGCCGCGCGCATCGGGACCACCCGATCGTTCGGCACAGCCTCGACCCAATCCAGGAGCGTTCCATCCGGGGCGAGACAAGCCGCGCTCAACGCTCCGCCGCGGCCGCAGCCGCTGTCGACGCAGAGAACGCGTTCACTCTCTGTCGCGCCGCCGCCCGTAGGATCGAAGCCGCGGACGACCTTTCGGAATCCCTCGAACCCTGTTTCCCGCACCGCGTCGAATCCCGAGGCATTCCACCAGAACGCATCGCGCTGATCGTGCAGCCCCCTCGACGGCTCGACACCCGTATTAACGAAAAGGACGCCGTGCATGCCGGTTTGGGCGTATCGCCGAAGCTGGTTGAACCAGGCCTGATGTCCGGAAGACGCCTGGACCACCGATTTGAGCCGCCCAGTCCACCGGGTAAGCGCGACCATACCCTCCTCGGCGGCTGCGAAACCCTGGTCCGCGTCGCCACCATAGGCTTCAAGCGTCGAGCGCACGCCCCGCCGCAGCATCCATCCGAGAAGTTCCTTCGGCTTGGGTGCGAAGTGGATCTGCAGCAGCTTATGCCACATTTCCTCCTGTGCGCCGCGCAGGCACACGATGTCCTGCGGCAGGTATAACGGCGGCTGGGCCATCACCGCCGCCCGGAAGCGCATGAACTCCGTGAGAGTGCCGCGGACGTCACCACCTCCGAGCATGTTGCCCAGATAGACGATCCGGTCACCCGGTTCGAACCGCGCACCAATCAGATCGTGCAGGTCGCTGAGCAGAGCCGCTTCGCCGAAAACCGCACCGATCGCCCAGATCCGACGGGCACCGACGAATTCGACATAACGATCGGAGACGGCGCGGTCAGACACCGCTTGATCGGAAGCGAACCGGTCGGAAACGGGAGGAGCGTTAGGGATCACGGCCGTCTGGCCTCGCGCTCGGTGAAACGAGTCATCCCACCGCAATACCATGTCCGACTCGGCCGTCAACGGGCGTCCTCGTTCGAGTCGCCCGAGTCGCGCTGGACGATTCGCGGCATTCCCGCTAAACCCCGGATATCGCGGGATTTGTTGCTGTCGACCCGACAATTCCAGACAGACGCTCGGGCCAACGCGAAACGGGCGACCCGAAGATCGCCCGTTCCAATATCCGACCGATTCGCGCCTAGAACAGACCCTTAGGCAGCGTCCATCAGTTTCTCGAGACGGTCGATCGCCGCCTCTTCGTCGATCTTTTCGATCTTGGCGAACTCACGCGCCAGCCGGTCAATCGCCGCCTGGTACATCTGCCGTTCGCTGTAGGACTGCTCCGCCTGATTGCTGGAGCGGCGCAGATCGCGGACCACTTCAGCGATAGAGACCGGGTCGCCCGAATTGATCTTCGCCTCGTACTCCTGAGCACGGCGGCTCCACATCGTCCGGCGCACGCGTGCGCGCCCCTTCAACTTCGCGATGGCGGCGTCCATCTGCTTGCGGCTGCTCAGGCGACGCAGACCGCTGGTCTTCGCTTTGGTCAGCGGGATACGCAACGTCATGCGATCCTGCTCGAAATCAATCACCAGAAGTTCGAGTTCGGTCCCGGCGATGGTCTGGGTTTCCGTACCCTTGATCAGGCCGACACCGTGCGTCGGGTACACGACAAAGTCACCAGTATTGAACTCGTTCTTTTTCGTCATGGGTGATTTTTCCACGTCCTCTACCATTCCGCCCTCTCGACCAAAGCCCCCTAAACAGCGCAGCGAGCCGGCAACCTTTGATTGCCGCCAGCGCCGAACGGTTCACCAACACACCTTTCGGCATCAACAACACGAGATGGCTCGAAACTTTGAGCCGTTTCGTCGATGGTCCCACGTTTTGCGGGGATACGCCGGTCGCCCACAGTTCGACGGCCGCCGCTATGGTGTGAACCATACCACAAAATCGAGGAGAATGGTAGCTATGAGGCGGAAACGGAACACGGGTAGGCTACCCTGATCAGGGAGTCCATTAGATCAGATATTTGTGACAAGAGTCTTAAAGTCGGGAGCTAAATAAGGTCCCGAGCCGCGATCAGAACTGCGTCGGCTCAGCTCCCCTCGCCCGGGTTCGGGGAAAAGTACTTATCGTACTTTCCGGACTCACCCTGAAGCTTATCGGCATCGGGCATCGGATCGATCTTCCGAGTGATGTTCGGCCACGCGTCCGCGTACTCGGCATTGATGGCCAGCCATTTCTCCGCCTCCGGCTCGGTGTCCGGCAGGATCGCCTCCGGCGGGCATTCCGGCTCGCAGACGCCGCAGTCGATGCATTCGTCCGGATGAATGACCAACATGTTCTCGCCCTCGTAGAAACAGTCTACGGGGCAGACCTCTACGCAGTCGGTGTACTTACACTTGATGCAGTTCTCGTTGACGATGTAGGTCATTCGGGTCTCCGGCGCGCGGTTGACGACTCTTTAGCGTAGCCTGTCAGCCCACTTCAAGGCCGAGCTTGGTCAAGGCGCGTTTTCTGGCCTCCCCGCTTTCACGATCGCTCACATAAAGCAGCCCGGCGAGACGGCGCATCAACTGGGCTTCATAGTCGTGGAGAACCCCGTCCGCGTAGACCACTTCCCAGAGCGCTTCGAGCAACTCGATCCGCCCTTCTTCGTCGAGGCCGTTTTTCGCCGTGCGTGTCAGGCCATACAGGTCGACCATCTCGTCGGCGGAGGTCACTGCCTCGTCCAGGGTCTGCTCGATCTCCTCGCGGGGAACCGCAAACCGATTGCACAGGTGATCCGCGATCACCGCGCGTTCCTCCGCCTCGAAGCTCCCGTCCAACGTCGCCGCGCGCGCCAGAAGCACCGCAACCGTCGTCGCCAGTTCGTCCTTCGGTGCTGCGGACGGCCCGCCGCCCGCCTCGAGACGGTTCATGAAGGCCTTCAGTCGCGCGAGCATTGAGCTACCCCGTTGTCGTTCAATGTGAGTATCCGGTCATCAGTTCGGCCGCCGTCGCTTGGCAAAGCTCGGAAGCCATGAGTAGATAGGTCCCGATGATGGATCCGTCAGCCCCCATTCCACTGCGCGCGCCTATGGACCGGACATCGGCCACGAGCGGCCTGCATTCCGTTATCGCCGCTGCCGCCCCACCCGGAGCGCTGGACGCCCCCGCGGCGCGGCGCAACGCCATCGCGCTGCTCCGGGTCCTGGAAACGGAACTGCCCGCCACCGGGACCGTCGTCGAAATCGGCGCGGGCACAGGGCAGCACGCGGCCGCGTTCGCCCCCGCCATGCATCCACGCCATTGGCTCCCGACCGAGACCGATCCGGAACGGCTCGACAGCATCGCGGCCTGGGCCGCGCTGTTGCCGGCAGAAAGCCCCAGACCCTTGCCCGGCCGCCGCCTGGACGCGGCCGCGCCAGCAGAGACCTGGCCGCTGGAGGATATCTCGTCGCTGGCAGGCTTCGTCAGCGCCAATGTGATCCATATCGCGCCCTGGAGCGTCGGGTATGGGATTCTGGCGGGCGCGGCCCGGTGGCTCCCGCCAGGTGCCCCTCTGATTCTCTACGGGCCGTTTCACCGCGACGGCCGTCACACCAGCCCCGGGAACAGCCGCTTCGATGCGGAGCTGCGGGCGCAGAATCCGCAATGGGGCATACGCGACCTGGAGCGGGAGATTGTCCCGGCCGCAGGGGCAGCGGGCCTTTCCATCGCTGCCATACACGAGATGCCCGCAAACAACCTGTCCGTCGTACTCCGACGATAGCCGTCGACAATGAACCCCGCCCACCGCGACTAAGCGCGGATCATCTCGACAAGACGATCGATCTCCTGCTCCACTGTGATGTAGTGGACGCTGGCCCTGACCGCCGAGGAGATGCCCCGGCGGTCGTAGCCGACACGCGCTCCGCTGTCGCCGGCAACGCTGACATGGATACCGTGCGTCTTCAGGCGGCGTTTGATCTCCTGCGGGTCTTCGTCCTTCTTGCGAAAGGTAACGATCCCACACTTCTCAACGCCGTCGTCCAGCACCTCGACCCCATCGATCGCGGCGAGCTTGTCCCGCAGGCTCTGGGCCACCGTCTGCACTCGCTCGCGGATCGCCTCGAGCCCCCATCCCAGCGCGTAGTCGATCGCCACACCAAGCGCGGCCTTGCCGGCGAAATGGCATTCCCAGTTCTCGAAGCGCCGGGCGTCGCCGCGCACACTATACTCGCGCTCATTCACCAGTTCTGCGGCGTGCTGATCCAGCAGCGGCGGATCCAACCGCTCGATCCAATCGGCGCGGACGAAGAGAAAGCCGGTGCCGCGCGGGCCCCGGAGATACTTGCGCCCGGTTGCGGACAGGAAATCGCAGCCGATCTCCCGGACATCGAGCGGAATCTGCCCGGCCGACTGACACGCGTCGAGCAAGTACGGAACGCCGTGCCGACGTGCCACCGCTCCAACCGCCGCGGCCGGATTGACCAGACCGCCGCCGGTCGGCACATGGCTGATGGAAATCAGCTTCGTGCGTCCGTCAACCATGCGGTCGAGGGCATTGACGTCGATCTGGCCAACGGCGTCGTTCGGCACGATGGCGACCTCGCATCCGGTGCGCTTCGCCCGGTGCAGATAGGCGATCATGTTCGAGCCATATTCGGATTCGGTTGTCAGGATCCGGTCTCCGGGCCCCAGATCGAGGGCGTAGAAAGCCATGTCCCAAGCGCGGGTCGCGTTCTCGACGAAAGCCACCTCGTCGCGGCCGCAGTTCAGCAGACGGGCGGTCGCGTCATAGAAGTTCTCGAGCCTGTCGCGATACCGGTCGACGGTCTCGTAGCCACCCCGGAATTCTTCTTCCCGTTGCCAGCCGATCAAGGCGTCGGCGACAGGCGCCGGCATCAGCGAAGAACCGGCGTGATTGAGATGAACGATGCTCTCGCAGCCCCGCGTCTCGGCACGCGCGCGGACGACATCGATCGAGCCGGTGTGATTGGACATTGCAGCCTCCCTATCGCGCAGACGCGCGGAGGCTACCCCCCCAAACCGTCGTCGTCCAACAGCCGGTCGATCGCCCGGCGGTCTCGCTTGGTCGGACGGCCCGATCCCTTCTCGCGCTCGGCGGGCGCCCGGAGCGCCGACGCATTCGGAGCGGCTCGATCCGCCGTCCGGTCGGGGAGCGGTGCCAGATCCTCATAAAGCGCCTGGGCCTCGGGGGCTGGACCCCGGCGGGTCGCCAGGAACAAGACCCTGACCACGCGCAGATGCGGGCCTTGCGGAAACGTCAGCACGGCGCCCGTCCGCACCTTCTGGTGCGCCTTGGCGACCACGCTTCCGTCCATACGGAGGCGCCCTGCCGACAACAGCGCGTTGGCCAGCGTGCGCGACTTGAAGAACCTGGCACACCACAGCCACTTGTCGAGACGCTGGGTCTGCGAGCCATTCTCGTCCTCGGCGCTCTCTTGCCCAACCCGCTTGGCTAAGCTCATCCGTCCTTCTTGCGCATCGCATCGCGCAAACCGGCCAGGGCCGCGAACGGCGAACCCGGATCGATCTCACCCTTGCGCTCAGGCTCCGCCGTATGAACCCGGGGCCGATCGTCCCGCCCGCGCCGATCGTCCCGATCCCGCCGCTTCGGCCCGCCCTTGCCGCGTCGCCGGTCGGAGCGCTGACCGTCGCCGTCGCCCTGGCCAGGACGACCTTGCGTCGGCTTGCCCTGCCCGGCAGCGCCCGGACCGCCCTTGGCGCTGTTGGCCGGCTTTCCTTGACGGCGAGTGTCGCCCGTCGCCGCGGCCTCGGCTCGTTGCTCGCCCTTCGCCTCCGCCGGGCGCTTTCCCCGATTGGCGCGGGGGCGGCGTCCCTCTTCCCGCCGACGGCGGGCGAAGAGCGGGACCATCACGACAGGCGCCGTCGCTTCGGCCTCCGCGGAACCGCCTTCAACCGGCGCCTCCGCCCCTGCGGCATCGACCGGACCGTCTGGGGCAGCCGCTTCGACGGGGATATCGGCGGGTGCCTCAGCCAGTGCGTCGGCCGATGCCTCGACTGGCGGCGGGGCGGCGCCGTCGGACGCCGTCGCCATTCCCGGGTCCGCAGAGGACACGACCTCACCGCTCGGATCCGCGCCCGATATGGAAACTTCCGGCCTGTCGCCTTCGCTCGACGGCTCTACCGGCGACACCGTTTCTGTCGGCGCCTGCGGCATCTCGGTGTCTGTCGCGGCAGCCGTGTCCTGGACGGCTGTCGCTTCAGATCCTGCATCGGGTTCAGCCTGCGGAACACCGACCGGCAGGCTATGAGCGGGCTCATTCCCGGAAAGCTCACTCTCGGCGGGCTGGGCATCGACCGTCGCCGACGCGGTCTGCGGCGTCTCAGCCGGGCGCTCCCCGACCTTGCGATAGCCGAGGTCGTTGAGGATGGCCGCGAAGGTCTCGTGGTCGACGCCGGCAAGCGACAGCATGTCGGGGTTGATCGCGAATGGACCATTCCGTGCCGCCTGGCGGATCAGGGCGGCGATACGCTCCACCATGTCGATGCGGATCGCCCGGCCGCCCAGCCTCTGGTAGCCGAGGGCCAGGTCGTATTCCTTCGGCGTTTCCGGACGCCGTTCGATCTGTACTCGACCTTCCGGCGGCGTGCCCTCCTCGGGGAATCGGCCATGATGAACCGACCACAGAAGGCCGCGCAGGGCGACCGCCTTGGGCTTCAGGAGCTGCGGGATATACAGGTTCTCCGTTCCCAGTCGAATGCCGACACGGGCGAGATCCTTGCGCCCCTGGTCGTCCAGTTCCTTGACCATCGCCCGCAACCCCTCGGCCGGCGCGTTGCCAAGGCCTTCCAGAACCTGAAAGACGATCCCGCGCGCCCCGCCCGAGAGGTCCGAGCGGTCGAGTTGCGTGAGCTGGGGCACGACGGCCTCCAGATGCGTCTCGGTCCAGGTTCGGAGGCGCTTCTCGATCCGTTCGCGCTGCGCCGGCTCAAGCATGTCGCTCTCGCGCACGCGCACGCCCGGACGCAGCGGCACGTCCCCGGCCACAAGATCCGCAACCGGATGACCCCGCCAGAAGAACACGCCGTGCCCGTCCAGCCTGAAGACCTCGTCCAGGTCGCTCTCCAGCCGCGACACGCGGCGCCCGATCTCGTCCGGCAGGACCCGGCGCGCCGCCGTCATCACCTGCTTCTCTTCTTCGGTATTCGCGGCATCGGGAACGAAGGAAAATCCCTCCAGATGCCCGACACGATGCCCCTCGACCGTTACCGTTCCGTCGCCGGATACGCCCGCCAATATCTCCTCCTTACCGCCCTTCAGCTTCCTCGCCAGAGTTGCCGACCGTCGGTCGACGAACCTGAGGGTGAGCTGTTGGTGCAACGCATCCGATAACCGATCCTCGATCGCGCGAGCCGTAGACTGCCAGTGTCCGGCGTCGTCGATCCAGTCCCCTCGGTGAGTAATGTAGGTCCAAGTGCGGATATGTGCGATACGTCCCATCAGGGTATCGATATCGCCCTCGGTCCTGTCGAAACGGCTCATCTGGCCGTTGACCCAATCGCTCGGTAGCTTCTCCTCGGCATCTGTCAGGTAAAGATACACCTGCGCGAGGAGACGCGCATGACTTTCCGTCAGATGCTTCTGGAAGTCCGGAATCTGGCAGACTTCCCAGAGCAGCCGGATCCGCGACTGGGAACTGGCGCGAACCGCGACGTCTTCCATGCGGGACAGCGCTTCGAGCGCCTCCTGATCTTCGCCGTCCCGCTTGCGGGAGAGAAAGTCGTGGTCGGGCCACTGCTCGAGCGAGCGCTTGAGATCGCGGATCGTCGAGAAGTCGAGCCGGTTGTTGCGCCAGGCGAGTTGCTTGAGAGCATCGAATGTGTGGCTCTCGATCGCCATCACGGCCTCGTCGTCGAGCGGGGCGCAGTTCCCCGTAACCCCGAACGTTCCGTCGTTCATGTGACGGCCGGCGCGACCCGCTATCTGCGCAAGTTCGGCCGCCCGAAGCCGACGCGGGAAGCGGCCGTCGAACTTTCGGTCGGCGGCGAAGAAGACATGGTCGATGTCCATGTTCAGGCCCATGCCGATGGCGTCGGTCGCCACCAGGTAATCGACCTCGCCCTCCTGATACATCTGGACCTGCGCGTTGCGCGTGCGTGGGCTGAGGGCCCCCATGACCACGGCTACGCCGCCTCGCTGGCGGCGCACCACCTCGGCAATGGCATAGACATCGGCGGCGGAGAACGCGACCACGGCGCTGCGACGCGGCAGCCGAGTCATCTTGCACAAGCCGGAGTAGCTGAGATCGGAAAGGCGGGGTCGGGTCTCGAACCGGGCGTCCGGGACAAGCCGCTTCAGCAGCGGACGGATGGTCTCGGAGCCCAGAAACATGGTCTCTTCCAGGCCGCGAGCGTGCATCAGACGATCGGTGAAAATATGCCCCCGCTCCTGATCGCCGGCGAGTTGGACCTCGTCGACCGCCAGGAATTCGAAGCGTCGATCCACCGGCATCGACTCCACGGTGCAGACGAAGTACCGCGCGTCGGGCGGGACGATCTTTTCCTCGCCGGTCACCAGCGCGACGGCTCTATGGCCCTTTCGCGCGACGATCTTGTCGTAGTTCTCCCGTGCCAGAAGACGCAACGGGAAACCGATCACCCCATCGCGGTGACCGAGCATGCGCTCGATCGCGAGATGGGTCTTGCCGGTATTGGTTGGACCGAGAACGGCCGTGACAGACGCGGCAGGCGAGGCGAGAACCATGGGCGAGACTTACGACGCGGTCCGTTCAGTACAGCCCCCGGCATAACACATAAGCGGCGCTGCGGAGAGAAGGTCTTGCAGGCGCCCTCCATCGGCCATATCTCGGAACGGCCCCGACAGTCACAATAGCAACAACGGACAGATAGCCATGGCTGCCGAAACCAGATCTTTTCAGGCCGAAGTATCGAAACTTCTGCACATCGTTGCGAACGCTCTATACAGCGAGCGCGAGGTGTTCCTGCGCGAGCTGATCTCCAATGCGGCAGATGCCTGCGACAAGCTCCGATTCCTGGCGCTGTCGACCCCGGACCTCACTGCCGACGACGCCGCTTTCAGGATCCGTATCGCCGCCGACGAGAAGGCGAAGACACTCACCATTTCCGACAACGGCGTCGGCATGACCGAGGCGGAACTGCACGAGAATCTCGGCACGATCGCGCGGTCGGGCACGTCGGCGTTCGTGGACGAGATGAGCGGCGACGCCAAGAAGGACACCAGCCTCATCGGCCAGTTCGGCGTCGGTTTCTATTCCGCCTTCATGGTCGCCGACAAGGTCGAGGTGCTGACCCGGAAGGCTGGCGAGAGCACCGGCTGGTTGTGGACCTCGGACGGTCTCGGCGAGTACACGGTGGCTCCCGCGGAGAAGGCGGCCCGTGGGACGATCATCACCCTGCACCTCAAGAAGGATGCAAAGGAATTCCTGGAAAAGCAGCGGATTCAGACCATCGTCCGCACCTACTCCGACCACATCCCCTTCCCCGTGGTCTTCGTGGACGGCGAGGACGAGGAGACCCTGAACCAAGCTTCCGCCCTCTGGACCCGGCCGAAGAGCGAGATATCGGACGACGACTACAAGGAGTTCTACCACCACGTCGGCCACGCCTTCGACGACCCGTGGATGACCGTCCACTGGAAAGCCGAAGGCCGCATTGAGTATCACGGCCTACTGTTCATCCCATCGCAGCGTCCGTTCGACCTCTTCCACCCGGAGCGCCGCCACCATGTGAAGCTCTACGTCAAACGGGTATTCATCACCGACGAGGTCGAGGGTCTGGTGCCGACCTGGCTGCGGTTCCTCAAAGGCGTGGTCGATTGCGAGGATCTGCCGCTGAACGTCAGCCGCGAGATGCTGCAGCACAACCCGGTCGTGACCACGATCTCCAAGGCGCTGACCAAGCGGGTGCTGGGCGATCTCGCCAAGAAGGCGAAGAAGGAACCCGAGGCGTATGCCGCCTTCTGGCGGAACTTCGGCGCGGTGCTCAAGGAAGGGCTCTACGCCGATGGGGCCGAGCACAAGGACGCGCTGCTCGATCTGGTCCGGTTCCGCTCCAGCGCCGGTGAGGACCTGGCAAGCCTGGACGGCTATATCGAGCGGATGAAGGAGGGTCAGGAGGCCATCTATTACATCGCCGCCGAGGACGAGGCCGCCGCCAAGGCCTCGCCGCAGCTTGAAGGCTTCCTGAAGAAGGGCGTCGAGGTTCTGTTCCTGACCGACCCGATCGACGAGTTCTGGGTCCAGACCATGTTCGACGGGGTCAAGGGAAAGCCGCTCAAGTCCATCACCCGCGGCGGTGCGGACCTCGCCGGCATCAAATCGAGCGAGGCGGACTCTCCCGAGGCGGCCTCAAAGAAGGACGACGCGGACAAGGATGCCGGTTCGGTCGACGGTCTGATCGCCTCGGTCAAGCTGGCCCTGGGCACCACCGTCAAGGATGTCCGCACCACCGACCGCCTGTCCGAGAGTCCGGTCTGCCTGATCGCCGACGAGACCGACATGGACATGAACCTCGAGCGTATGCTGCGTCAGCACAAGCAGCTCGACCAGGCGGCGCCCAGGGTGCTGGAGGTCAACCCGGAACACCCGCTGATCCTGGGGTTGGCGAAACTGATCCAGAACGGCAAGACCGACGGCATCGACGACGCCGCGCATCTGCTGTTCGAGCAGGCGCGGATCCTGGAGGGCGAGCCGGTGAGCGATCCGAAGAGCTTCACCCGTCGCTTTTCCGACGTCATGGTCAAGGCGCTCGGCGCGTGAGGCTCGCCAGGCCAGCAGGGGTAAGACCTGCCGGTAGCGATCGGGTCCTATGGAAGCCGCGATCCGGGTTGCGGATCGCGGTCCTCGATCCATTTCCCTGACGCCGCCGCGCTGATGCGGTGGGTGATCTGGAGACCCGGATGCGTCTGCTCGTTGCCTTGACCCTGCTTCTGCTGCCCGGTACCGCCCTGGCGGATGCCTGCGGTCCGCGGCTGGTCGTGACCTTCAGCGAAGGCGCCCCGACCGATCGCTTCACCCTCTTCAACAAAAGCGACCCCGGCTGGGCGATCACCGAGGTCGAGATCGACCTGAGCAGCAGCCGTGGCCGTCTCATCTTCGACGTGACGGAGCGGGGCGCGGGCCTGAGCGTGTACCAGCCCTACCAAGAAGCGTCCGGCACGGCGGCGGCTTCGGGACGATCCGAGGTCACGGACGGGGACACGGTGATGAACCTGACCTTCAGCCGGTTCCAGCCGGGAGAGGAGTTCGGTTTCACCATCGACCTGGATGACACCGCCGGGTTCTCGCCGACCATTGTCTCGTCAGACGAGATCGCCGACGGCCAGGTGCGCGCCCGCTTCACCTCCCAGCGCGGAACGGCCGAGAAAGAGGGCGTATTCGAGGACAACAGAAAAGCGGATACCGGCCGGCTGGAAGCCTGTTTCGTTTCGTAGGTTTCACGATCCTCTCCCTCACCGGCCAAGGCGCACCGTCGGTAGCGCCAAGCTCACACCGAACAGCAGGATCGCAGCCACCACGATGGACGGACCCGAGGGTGTGTCCCAGTGCAGCGAGGCAAACAGCCCCAGCACGACCGCCAGAACGCCGGTGGCCGCGGCCAATCCCGCCATCGCTTCCGGGGTTGTGGACAAGCGCCGCGCCGCGGCCGCCGGAATGATCAGCAGGGCGGTGATCAGCAAGACCCCGACGACCTTCATGGCAACAGCGATCACCAGGGCCATCAGCAGCATCAGAACCAAGCGCGCGCGCCCGGGGCGCATGCCCTCCGCCGCCGCCAGGTCGGGATGGACGGTGTCGGCCAGGAGCGGCCGCCAGATCCAGGCGAGGCCTGCAAGAACGACCGCGCCTCCGGCCCAGATCAGCACAAGATCGTCGGCGCCGACGGCCAGCACATCGCCGAACAGGAGGGCCGTCAGGTCGATCCGAACCCATGTCATCAGCGCGACCAGAACCAACCCAACGGCCAACGTTCCATGGGACAGCAGACCCAGCAGGGCGTCGGTCGACAGCGCCCCCCGGCGATCGAGCAGAAGCAGGGCGCCGGCGATCGCCGCGGCAACGGCGAACACGCCGAAGACCGGCGCGATCTGAAGCACCAGGGCGAGCGCCACGCCGAGCAGACCGGCATGGGCCATCGTATCGCCGAAATAGGCCATGCGTCGCCAAACGACGAAACAACCCAGCGGACCGGCCGTCAGCGCCACACCGATCCCCGCCAAGAGGGCCCGTACGAAGAAATCGTCAAGCATGGCCGGATCGTTGCCTGTCGTGGTGGTCGTGGTCGTGATGATGTTCGTGTCCGTCCGTGACCGTCCCATCGGCGTGCCGGATACGGCCGTCCGGCAGATGGGTGTGGTCATGCTGGTGCCGGTACACGGCAAGGGTGCTCGCCGCCCGGCCGCCGAAAAGGCGCATGTACTCCGGGTTCTCCGCCACGCTCTGGGGAGTCCCGCGGCAGCAGACGTGACCGTTCAGGCAGACAACCGTATCGGTCTCCGCCATGACCACATGCAGGTCGTGGGAGATCAGCAGAATGCCGCACCCGGTCTCGTCTCGGATCTGCTTTATCAACGCATAGAGCGTGACCTCGCCTGTGAAGTCGACGCCCTGGACCGGCTCGTCCAGGATCAGAAGATCGGGACGGCGAACCATCGCACGGGCCAACAACGCCCGCTGAAACTCGCCGCCCGACAGCGACTGCGCCTCGGCCTCGGCCAGGTGGGCGATCCCGACCGCGTCCAGCGCGGCGTCGATTTCCGCCGCTCCGTACCGGCCGGTCAGGGTCATCATGCGGCGGACGGTCATGGGCAGCGTCCAGTCAATCTGGATCTTCTGCGGGACATAGCCGATCCGCACGCCCGCACGCGTGATCGCCCGTCCCTCGTCCGCCCGAACGATACCGGCGGCGACCTTGGCGGTCGTCGTCTTGCCGGACCCATTCGGTCCGATGAGGGTGACGATCTCGCCAGGGCGCACATCGATGTCCACACCACGCGTCAGCCAACGGCCCGATCGGTGGACCCCCACGCCTGTAAGACTGACCAGCGGTTCGCCCGAGCGATGCTGCGGGACTCCCGGATCACTTGCCGGCTCGGGCGCCGAGGCGACGACGTCGGTCATGCTTCCGTCTCTCTGTTGTCTCTTGCACTCAGATATGACAGCGGCTATGAATATCCGCAACGTTATAATATAACATTTCGGAGATGCCCGATGCGGACTATCGTTGCCACCGCTGCCATCCTGCTCGCTCTCCCCGGTATCTTGGCGAGTTCAGCCTTGGCCAACGAGGGGAACCGGGTTGTCGCCACGATCAAACCCCTGCATTCGCTCGTGGCCGGCGTGATGCTTGGCGTGGGTACCCCGGAGCTGCTGATCCCCGGCACCACCTCGCCGCATGCGTTCACCCTCAAGCCGTCCGATGCGCGAAAACTTGAGAACGCCCGCGTGGTCTTCTGGATCGGTCCGGATTTGGAGACGGCGTTGGAGGCTCCCCTGAAGACCCTGGCCGACGAAGGCCGGGTCGAGACGATGATGCGGGCTCCCGGGATCGTCCATCGGGCGTACGCCGACGGGCATGAGCATGGCCATGATGACGCGCACGGGCACAAGGAAGAGCACAAGAAGGATGAAAAGGATCACGGCGACCATGCCGGTCACGACCACCACGGCGAGGACGACCCACATATCTGGCTGGATCCGGAAAACGCCCGAGCGATGGTCGCATTGATTGCTGCCGTATTGACCGACGCGATGCCGGAGCATGCAGACAAATTCGCATCGAACAGGGCCAAGCTTGAAGCGGAACTGGGCAGCCTGACGGACGAGGTGTCGGCTATTTTGAAGCCGGTCTGGTTCAAACCCTTCCTAACCTTTCATGACGCGTTCGGGCATTTCGAGAAGCGCTTCGGCCTTTCCTCCGGAGAAGCGATCAGCCTCAATCCGGAAGTGAAACCCGGAGCCAAGCGGATCGCCGAACTGCGGGCGGAGATTAAAGAAGACGGCTTCGCCTGCGTCTTTATCGAGCCTCAGTTCAACCCGGCGATCGCCGAGGTGATCGTCGAGGGAACAGGGACCCACATCGCCACCCTGGATCCTCTCGGCAGCCATCTGGAGGCCGGACCGGCCATGTACGTCGCCCTAGTCCGCGAGATCGCCAAGACCTTGCGGGACTGCATGGAGAGATAGAGCGGCCTGAACACCGGGAACGTTGTCGCGTCACTGCGTGGGCTTGGGCGAAGACGTCCAAAACCACCGTTCAAGAAGCAAGTCGGCCCGCCTATCCGGATCATGAAGCGGGTCAGTCCGGCCGGGTCTGCTCCTGAGGCGCGTCGTCGTAACCGAAGCTGGAAATGAAGGGGCGCAGTCGGTCCAGATACGGGTCCATCTGGGGCCGATATCGCTCCCAGCGCCCCTTCGCCCTGGTGTAGATCGGTTCCGACACCTGGCGGAAACTGGGCGTTCGGATCAGACCGCGGGCGCGGGCATGGCCCGTGTGATCTAGCACGGAAGGATCCCAGTCGAGATCCAGGAACTCGAGAACGCGCCGGGCGGTGCCTTCGACGTCGCCGATCAGGTCCTCGTATCGGACGATCTCATGCGTCGGAGCGAGGGTCTCGGCAACCCGCTGCCAGAGTCGCATAATCCGGGCATAGAGCGCTGTGGCCCCGTCCATAGAGGCGAAACTCGCCATCGCCGGGTTCAGACGGATCGGTTGCATGAAGCAACTCAGACAGCAATCGCAAGGATGGCGAAGCGATAGAATGACCTTTGCTTTGGGATATAGACGTAACGCCAGCGGCAGATAAACGGTGTTCAGCGGCATCTTGTCGATCACCACGCGGGGCAGACGGTCTCCGGCCCAGCGCGCCAGCCTCTTCTCCAACCCCTCCCGGAGCCGCGGCGCCTTGACATCGTCGAGCTCTGCCAGCCGCTTCGGTATTCCACCCGGCGCAGCGGCAAAGCTCGCACCGAGCCCCGCCAGAACAGGTTGCTCCTCGATCACATGGACGTTCGGATGGGCATCGAGAATCTGGTCCAGTAGCGTCGTACCCGACCGCGGGAAGCCAACCATGAAGACGACCGGCGCATCGGCAGCGGTGATCGGGGCCCAGCGGGAGAGCCATTCGGGTTCCATCGCCTTCTCGAACCCGGCGACTGTCTCGAGGTATGATCTCGGGTCGGCGACACCGGGCGCCGCGCGGGCGACGGCAATGTCATTGGCGCGCGTGAAATGTTCATAGGCGACGGCCGGATCATTTAGGCGATCCCGCAACGTGCCAAGTTCGAACTCCACCGCATCCCTGCCGATCTCTCCGACCAAACGCTTCGGCAAAGCCTCCAGCCGGTCGAGCGCGTTCCGCAATCGCCCCAAACGGCGCTCCACTATCGCCAAGATAGTCGACGCTGCATGATCGGCGCCGTCGACAAGGAGTGCCCGTCGTGCTGCGCGCTCAGCCGCCCCCAGATCGGAGAACACCTCGAGCAGACCGCCGAGGCGGCGCCATGGGAGGCCTTCCGCCGGATCGAGCAGCGCCGACCGCCGCAACTCCGCGACCGCTGCTTCACGCTCCCTACTCCCTGAGAACAACGGCAAGATTCGCCCGGACCCAAACCAGAGACGGATCGAGGGCAAGAGCGCGACGTCCCGCCGCCAACGCCAATTGGTTTCGGCCCGACTGCTGATAGCTTCCCGCAAGGGTGCCGATCGCCTCGGCGTTTTCCGGCTGGCACACAGCCCACATGGCGGCGGCGCGGTGACGCTTGTCGAGAGTGCCGCCAGCCGTAGCCTTCGCCAAAAACGTATGGCCCGCCCCGTTTGCAAGTTAGATTTTGAGATTCCCTGATCAGTCTGCGTCAACGTATACGGTCTCATGGTTGAACCCATGGCCAAGATGGACATCCGCACGTCTGGAGCCACAATAAAGACGCCGGCAC
>JANSYS010000038.1 GCA_024742275.1 Alphaproteobacteria bacterium
GCATCGACGCCGACCACACTGCAAGCATTCTTGCCCAGATCAACCCCAAGGATCACAATATTCATCGGTCCGTTCCTTTCCTTCTCAAGCACCGGCATCCTATCTGATGCCAGGGAAAAGGGGCGGGCCATTCCATAAAGAGAGCCGCCCTCAGGCGGCCCTCGATACTCGGGGTAGGAAATCTGGCTCTTCGCGTCGGGCCCTCGGGGCAATCGCCCCCGGGGGTGCTGTCCCTCAGCGGCGAACCGTTCCGGAGACAGAGATGTCCCCGGACTCGATCGCGGACTTCAGAATGTCGAGCCCGCGAGCAAGCTCTTCGTAGGTCTCACGGTAGCGGGTGAGTTCATTCACCTCCGCCTCCATGACGCCGGACTTCGCCTTGTTGCCGACGTCCAGCAGCTTGGCCAGGTAGCGCCCCTTGATCCGGGCCGCGTGGCGAACCACGCCTTCCACCTCGCTCTGATTCACTTCCATGACGACGTCCGAGACCGCGCGCCGGTTCTCTTCGGCGGCAAACCTGTCCAGCTCGCGTACGTATTGGGCGGCATTCACCCGACCGCCGGGAACCGCGTCGTGCAGCCAGTTGGCCCGCTGCGCCGGCTTCGCCGAACCTTTGTGAACCTGTCCGGCCTGACGAGCGGCCACGCGCTGCTGGGCAGTGCCGGACGGCCGGGTCACTGCCGAAGACGTCACCGCTGCGGGCCCGGAAGCTGCCGACATACGGGTCGGGGTCTGCTTGGGGGCATCGCGCACGGCGGCGATCGGGTTGCTCTTGGGATTCGATCTGGGCGCAAGGGTTCGCGCGGCGGCATTGGTGTTGGCCGGGCCACTTGGCGCGACCGCTTTCGACCGCGTCTCGTCGGCGCCAGACTTGCTCTCCTCGGCGAAAGGATCCCAGTTGCCGATCGTGTCGGCGGTCTCGAGGCCCTTCTTCAGTGCGGCGGCAAGCGACATTCTGTTCTCCCTTGGCTCGACCGGCGGCCGACCGCCGATCCGATGCGTCCCCAAGAGAAAAGCAAGACCCGTGCCGTTTCAGGAAACCCGCCGAGTCCCGCACCTTTTCCGATGGACGGTCCCGCTCAAGGCAGCGCCCGGAGCCGCTCTCGTCCATGGGGCTCGGCAAAATCCAGGCGCGGTCCCTTCGGCACGATGCCCGTCGGATTCACCGACCTGTGGCTCGCATAGTAGTGCTTCTTGATGTGGTCGAGATGCACCGTCGCGGCGACGCCCGGCCATTGGTACAACTCGCGCGTATAGCCCCAGAGGTTCGGGAAATCGGCGATATGGCAGCGGTTGCATTTGAAATGCCCGTGGTAGACCGGGTCGAACCGCAGAAGCGTCGGCAGCAGGCGCCAATCGGCCTCCGTCACGCGTTCGCCGAGGAGATAGCGCTGCGTCGACAACCGCTGTTCCAACCAGTCCAACGTGTCGAACAACGCGTCAAAAGCGTCTTCGTAGGCCGCCTGCCTTGTTGCGAAGCCCGCCTTGTAGACACCGTTGTTGACGGTTTCATAGATCCGCGCGTTGACCGTGTCGATCTCGTCGGCAAGATCCGCCGGGTAGTAGTCGCCGGGCTTGGCGCCGACACGGTCGAACGCGCTGTTGAACATGCGGATGATCTCGGCCGACTCGTTGTTGACGATGGTCCCTTCCTTGGTGTCCCAAAGCACCGGTACCGTGACCCGGCCTGTGTATTCGGGATCGGCTCGTGCATAGATCTGATGCAGGTACTCGGCGCCGTGGAGGGTGTCCGGATGTTGATCCGTGAAGTGCCAACCGTTCTCCAGCATGAGAGGGTCCACGACGGTAACCCCGATCATGCTCTCGAGCCCCTTGAGACTACGGAAGATCAGCGCGCGATGCGCCCAGGGGCATGCGTATGACACATAGAGATGATATCGGCCCGCCGCCGGCTGAAACCGGGCGGAAGGATCGTCCCGTATCCATTCTCTGAATGCGCTGTCCTTGCGCTTGAAGTTGCCGTCACCGGGCGCGCCGCGCACGTCGCCGGACTGCCAGACGCCGTTCACAAGCTGTCCCATCTGTTCCTCGCTCAGGCAGAGATGTGCCACACAGTGACTTGATTGAGTCCGCAAGGTGGGGTGCATTGCGGCAGCGTCAACATCAACACGGCCCCGCCGATGGGGCCGAACGGGAGAGTACTATGGTAGCGGTTATCGGAGGGCTGCTCAGCAAGGAGCAGGTGCAGAGCATCGCCAAGAGGCTGTTCAGTGCCAAGTTCGCGGACGGGTCCATGAGCGGCGGACCGCTTGGCAAGGAGATCAAGAAGAACACCCAAGTAGCGCCCAACTCGCCGGAGTACCGTGAGCTCGCGGAATTCGTCCTGTCGATCCTGAAGCAGAACGAGACTGTGGCCCTCACCGCCATTCCCCGCCGGATTCTCCCGCCGATCTTCGCCTCCTATACCGAAGGCCACCGCTACGGCGACCATGTCGACGCGGCCCTGATGGGCCCCTATCCGGGCCTGCGAACCGACCTGTCGATCACGATCTTCCTGAACGACCCGGGCGCCTACGAAGGCGGAGAACTTGTTCTGATCACCGACTTCGGCGAGCAGGTCTACAAGGGCAAGGCAGGCGATGCCGTCCTATACCCGACCCACTACCGCCATCGGGTCAACCCGGTGACGAAAGGGCGCCGCATGGCCATCGTCACCTGGATGGAGAGCATGGTCAGGGATCCGGCCCGGCGCGAGATCATCGGCGACCTGGCGGCTGTGATGGACCGGCTCGTTTCCACCAAGGGCGATGAGGAGCTGATGCGCATGGTCGAGAAGAGCCGTCTGAACCTGCTGCGCATGTGGGCCGACACCTGAGACTGGGGGACGCTGCTGCCAATACGGCCCGCATCCGCTTGACCGCATGCGGGCCGGCGGGCGACCATTCGGACGTCCCGGTACCGTAACAATAAGCTCAGACCGGAAGTGCCATGGTCAAAGGCCGGACTGCCGAACTGTTGAGACGCCTGAAGCCCGCCCGCGGCGCCGTTCCCCCGGAGCTTCCGTATTTCTCGTACGCCTCTGCAGAGCATCCTTTGCTCAAACGGCTGATTATTCAGGCGGTTGAACGGATGACCGGACAGCCGCGCGTCAAGCGACTCTACCTTGAACACCGTCTGAACCCGGTGCCGGACGAGGATTTCTGGTCCGCCGCTGTGCGCAAGCTCGAACTCAACCTGGTCTATGACCGAGAGAAATGGGACGCCGTTCCAAAAGACGGACCGCTGGTTGTTGTTGCGAATCATCCGTTCGGCGTCCTCGACGGAATCGTGATCAGCTACCTGACGTCGAGAATCCGCCCGCGCTTCAAGATACTGACCAACTCGGTTCTGTTTCGAGCGCCGGAAGTACGGCCGTTCCTGCTGCCGATCGATTTCGCAGAGAGCCGGGAGGCCCTCGCCACCAACATCGAAACCAGGAGGCTGGCACTGCAGGAACTGGCGGAGGGAGGCGCCATCGTTGTCTTCCCGGGCGGAACGGTTTCCACCGCTTCTTCGACCTTCGGACGGGCCGTCGACCCCGACTGGAAGCCCTTTACGTCCAAGCTGATCGTCTCGGCCAAGGCGAGCGTCGTACCCGTCTATTTCGAAGGCCAGAACAGCAAGCTCTTCCAGTTCGCGAGCAACGTCAGTCAGACCTTTCGGGAAGCCCTGCTCTTCAAGGAGGTCGCGAACAAGATCGGCTCGGACATCGGCCTGACCATCGGCGACACCATCCCATACAATCATCTGGCTCATCTCAAGGATCGCCGACATCTCATCGATCATCTCCGGGCAATCACATACGAACTCGGTCCGCCCCGGTGAGCGGTACAGCGAACAGCGTGATACGAGACGTCCTAGCGGAACCATCGCGCATCGCCGCTCGTGATTGGCAGGATGTTTGCGCCGAACTCGCACCGGCGCGCCTCGCCAAGGTCGCCCGATGGCTCGGGTGCTATCTGCCTGTCGACCGACACCAGCGAATCCGAAGCGACGTCTTTCGCACCATGGCCGGACGGATCGCCCGCGCCGCCGTGACGCCCGAGCCTCAGGTAACGATCTCGAAGAACTACGGCCAGACGACGGTCAAATTCGGGGTGTTCGAAAAGGCGATAAGCCGCTTCGCTCTGGACCTCTACAAGGCTGAGGGTTTCGCTCACGAACCCCACGTCGTGCGCTATCTGCACGACACTGTCGATCGCGGAACCCTTCTAATCGATGTCGGCGCCCATTTCGGCTACTTCAGTTGCCTCGCGGCAGCGCGCGGCGGGACGGTTCTGGCCATAGAGCTACAGCGCACCCTCTGCGCCAATATCGAGACCAATGCCGTCCTCAACGATTTTTGGCGTATTCACACGGTTTGCGCCGCGATCGGCCCGGAACCGGGCATCACCCAGGTCGAGCGGATGGATCCAACGCCGGGCAAACAGGTAACCAGCCGCCAGTTCAAAGCGGCCTCCTATCCGATGCATAGCCTGAATCACGAGATCGTGCCCGTCGTCACGTTGGACAGCTTGCTGTCGGCGGGCACCGTGGAAGGGTTCGACAGGGTGATCGTCAAGCTTGACATCGAAGGCGCCGAGATCCTGGCCCTACGCGGCGCAAAACGGAGTTTGGAGACGGGCGCCGCTATCTTTGTCGTGGAGATCCATCTCACCGAGATCGGCAAGTTCAACGGTTCCCTGGATGAAGTGCTGGATTGCTTCCCCATGGACCGTTGGCGGATGATTCTGATGGAAGAAGAGGGCGATACCGAGATGCTGCGAGAGGCGCTGGTCGCCGCCAGCGTCCGGTGGCAGGGTGGCGACGGCAATCTCTGCGTTCGCTTCGAGCCGCGCTAGGGCAGTTTCGGATAACCGAGCGCATGTGCGACCGCCGGCGGAAGCTCGCCTCGCCGCCCCAGAATGTCGACCTTCATCAGCATGATCTGGGAGAAAGCATCTCGGATCTCCGCCTTCATCGCCATCTCGAGCGCCTCGATGAACGGCAGGCGCCGGATCTCGATCTTCTCGTCGGGATCCGGGTCAGGTTCGCCCACCGTGATGTCCCAGGCGAGAAAACCGAACCCGATCTCGTCCGTGACCGCATTGGAGAAGTCGGTCTGCACGAATTCCAGCCAACCGGCGGCGATCAACCCGGTCTCCTCTTTCAGCTCGCGTCTGGCGGACTCGACAGGCGCCACCGCCTTGTCCCCTGCCCCCTCCGGCAGTTCCCAGGAGTAGTAGTCGCGCGGGAACCGGTGCTGACCGACCAGCCACGTATAGCCTTCCGCATCAACCGCAACGACGCCGACGGCGAACGATTTCATATGGCAGACGCCATAGAGACCGGGATTTCCGCCCGGATCCGTCACGTCGTGCTCGGACACACCGATCCAGGGATTGTCGTAGGCCCGGCGGCTGGCATTCACGATCCACGGTCCGCGCCGTTCCGGCTCGTCGCTCATGTCCTGGTCCCGTTCCCGCTTTGCCGACGCAGCGCAGCGTCGCGGCTCTCGCCGAAGCGATCAAGCGATAACACGACGTCCGACAGGGCACCCGGACAAGATCCCTACTCCTGACGGATCGCCTCGAACTCCAGCAGAATGTCGACCGTGTCGCCGACGATGTCGCCCTGGAGGGCATACGTCATGCCGAAATCGGATCGGTTCACGCTGGTCCGGGCGGAAAGACCGATAGCGTAATGCTTGGTCCCGAACGGATAGCGACCGCTCTTGTTCCAGGTCACGTCAAGCACCACCGGTTGGGTGACGCCCCGGATTGTCAGCTCTCCGAAGACCTTGCCGGTCCGCTCTCCGGTCGCCTCGGCACCAGTGCCGACGAAGGTGATCGCGGGATGCTCGTCCGCCCAGAGGAAATCCTTCTTGCGGATGTGATCGTCGCGGGCATCGTGGGCGGAGAAGACGCTCGACGCCTGAATTTCGGCGCGAACGTTGGAGAGCGCACGCGTCTCTTCGTCGAAGGTGAACGACCCCTCGGTCTCGAGAAACCAGGCATGCACGTCGGCGAAACCCAAATGGCTCACCGAGAACGCGATTACCGTATGCTCGGGGTCGATGACATAGTCGTAGGGTTGGGCGCGCACCGTGCCCGGCGCCGCGAGCCACGCCGCCGCGAGAACCGGAATCGCCGCCTGGCGCAGGATTGCCGGGATATCTCTCCACATGCTCCATTCCTCCTTCCAGCCGACCGCCCCCCGGGCTAGTACGGGGAAGCTAGGTCGCTTGCGGAGACCGGCAACCGGCACCTGGGCTCTCAACGTCGTGAGGCAGACATGGACCGCGCACGCGCATTCTGGGTAACGCGGCCAGGGCACGGGGAGATCCGACAGGAGACGCTGTCCCCGCCAGGCCCCGGCCAGGTCGCCGTCCGAACGCTCTTCTCAGGTGTCAGCAGGGGCACCGAGACCCTGGTGTTCAATGGACGTGTCCCGGAAAGCCAGCGCACGGTCATGCGCTGCCCGTTCCAGGCGGGCGATTTTCCAGGGCCGGTCAAGTACGGATACAACGCGGTCGGCGCTTTGGACGATGGGACCGTAGTGTTCTGCCTCTTCCCGCACCAGGACCGATTCACCGTGCCCTCCCGGGCCGTCCGCCGGGTACCGCCCGAGGTGCCGGCGGAGCGCGCGGTGCTCGCGGCGAACATGGAGACCGCCCTCAACGCGCTCTGGGACTCCGGCATCGCGCCGGGTGACAGGGTGGCGGTGGTGGGACTGGGCGTCGTCGGTCTGCTGATCGCCTATCTCGCTGCGAGAATTCCCGGTGTCGACCTGCTCGGCATCGACCCCAACCCAGCCCGGGCTGACAATGCCCGCTCTCTCGGCATCCCGTTCTCGACGGCGGCTCCGAAAGCATTCGACGCCGATGTCGTGGTCCATGCCAGCGGCACTCCTGTCGGCGCCGCGACGGCCCTCGAACTTGCCGGAACGGAAGCGACGGTGCTGGAGGCGAGTTGGCACGGTAGACAGTCGGTTCCTCTGCCCCTCGGCGAAGCGTTCCACAGTCGGCGGCTCAGCCTTCGGTCGACGCAGGTCGGCGCGATTTCCCCCGGCCACCGGCCGCGATGGGACTACGGGCGGCGCTTGGACAAGGCGCTCGGTCTGCTCGCCGATCCGGCACTCGACGGCCTTATCGACGGCGAGAGCGCGTTCACGTCCCTGCCAGAAACCATGGCGGCCCTTGCCGACGGTAGTCTCCCCGCCCTATGTCATCGCATCCGCTACGAGTCCTAAGGAAGAGCGAATGTTCACCGTCACCGTGCGCGACCACGTCATGATCGCGCATTCGTTCAAGGGCGATCTGTTCGGTCCCGCCCAACGCCTTCACGGCGCGACCTATGTCGTCGACCTCAAGATCAACGCCGAGACCCTGGATACCAACGGCGTGGTGGTCGATATCGGTGCGGCCCATGCAGCCCTTTCCGAGACCCTGCAGCCCTGGGCCTACCGGAACCTGGACGACCTCGATGAGTTCAAGGGCGTGAACACCACGACGGAGTTTCTCGCCAAAGCCGCCTTCGACAAGATCGCCGCCGTCGCGCGCTCGGGAAGTCTCGGCCGGCCCGGCAGTGAGCTGGCCTCCATCGAGGTCGTCTTCAACGAATCCCACGTCGCCTCGGCCGGCTACCACGGTACCCTCTGAACCCCGTGCTGAGCCCCATGGCGGCCGCCGATACCCACTTCCTCATCCCTGGCGACCCGGCGACGCCGACCGGCGGTTTCCTTTACGACCGCCATGCGATCCAGGGGTTGCGGGACGCCGGACTGCTGGCCGGAACGCTCCAGATCGACGGTCCCTTCCCCGCAGGCGACGCGGCGACCCTGGCGGCCGCGGAGGCGGCCCTGGATGCGCTGCGGACCGGCGACCGTCTCATCGTCGACGGACTGGCCTATACCGGGCTCTTCCCGGTGCTCGCCCGCCACGCCCACCGTCTCCGCCTGATGGCCCTGGTCCACCATCCGCTCGGCGACGAGACCGGGCTGTCGGACCAAGAAAGAACGCGATGGCTGGCGGACGAAGTCCATGCACTGAGCCTATCCCGGCACATCGTGGTCACCAGCCGCACCACCCGCACCCGTCTGGGCGCGCTGGGCATCGATACGGCACGGGTCGCGGCAGTCGTACCGGGCGTGGAGCCGGCACCGGATTTGTCCTTCCGAACGACGCGGGTGCCCGGTCCGCTTCGACTACTCTGCGTCGCCACCCTCATCCCCCGCAAAGCGCAGCACCTGCTGCTGGAGGCGCTTGCTCCCCTAGCCGGCCGGGATTGGCGTCTCGAGCTCGTCGGCGACGCTCGCGATCCGGACTACGCCGAACGATTGCGCGAAACGATAAATACGATGGGACTGTCGGCGCGTGTGCTGCTCGCGGGCGCCGTCAGCGACGAGACGCTGGAAGACCATTGGCGACGGGCAGACGCTTTCGTCTTTCCCAGCCTACACGAAGGTTGGGGCATCGCGCCGGTGGAAGCGGTCCGCTGGGGCTTACCCGTGATCACCAGCGACGCGGGCGCGTTGCCGGAATCGGTTCCCCCGGAGGCACGGGTCTTGGTGCCCTCTGGCGAGGTTGGTGCGCTGCGGTCGGCGCTCGAACGGCTGCTGGACGATGCGGACCACCGTGCGGCGCTCGCCGCTGGAGCGCGGTCAGCCGCCGCGACACTGAGGAGTTGGGCCGATATGCGATCCGATTTTGCCACCGTTGTCGGAGCGGCCGCATGAGCTTCTCTCACGATTGGCTGGCGCTTCGAGCGAGGTTCGACTCGGCCGCCCGGTCGACAGCCTTGGAGTCGCGGCTCGCCGATTGGGCGGCCGCCCGCGCGCACCGGGGTCCCCTGTCGGTGATCGATCTTGGCGCCGGCTCCGGAAACAACCTCGCCCACCTGAAACAGCGCCTCGGCGTGGATCAACGCTGGACCCTGCTGGACTCCGACCCCGCCCTCCTGGCGGAAGCGGCGCGGCGGCACCCGGACGCAGCTGTGCGCCAAGCCGATCTCGCCGACGACCTCGCGGCGCTGATACCGACGGGCACCGACCTCGTCACCGCGTCGGCCCTGATCGATCTGGTACCGCAGACGTGGCTGCAACGCCTCGTCGAGCGCGTGCTGGCGCTGAACTGCGCGCTGTTCGTGGTGCTGACATACGATGGCCGTATCGCCTGGGAGACGGAGACCGCCGGCGACCGGGAGATCCGCGCCCTGGTCAACCGGCACCAGCATGGCGACAAGGGCATGGGCCCGGCGCTCGGCCCTGGGGCGCCCGATGCGCTGAAGTCCCTGCTTCCCGGCATTGAGGTGGCACGGAGCGACTGGGAAGTCGCGGCCGGAGACGCGGCGATGCGCGCCGCTCTAGTCGACGGATGGGCTTCGGCGGCCAAGGAAATAGCCAGCGAACGCTCTGCCGACATCGCCTCGTGGCGGGCCTCGGCGGTCGACAGGCCCCGTGCCGTCACCGTGGGTCATGCGGATCAGCTCTGGCTGCCGTCCGCCTAGCGGCGCATCAGTCCCCGCTGCCGTCCTGCAAGCCGCGCACGAAGTCTGGAAGTCCTACCAAACGCTCGCGCTTGATGCGTTCGGCATGAAGGATCGCGCGGACGCGGTCGACGCTGGCGGTCATGTCGTCGTTCAACAGGATGTATTGGTACTCGGGATAGTGGCTGATCTCGTCCGCCGCCTTGGCCATGCGCTGGGCCACCACCTCGTCGCTGTCCTGAGCCCGGCTCCGCAGCCGGCGCTCCAGCTCGCGGGTCGAGGGTGGCAGGATGAAAACGCTGACCAGATCCCGCGACGCGTTCGCTTCAAGTTGCTGGGTACCCTGCCAGTCGATATCGAAGAGAACGTCCTGACCGGACGCTAGCGCCTCCTCCACAGGTCCCCGAGGCGTGCCATAGTAGTTGCCGAAGACCTTGGCGTGTTCCAGCAACTCACCCCGGTTGACCATGAGCTGGAACTCGGTGGCGTCGACGAACAGATAGTCGCGGCCATGCACTTCGCCCGGGCGACGCGGCCGGGTGGTAACAGAGATCGACAGCGACAGGTCGTCCTCCTGCTCCAGCAGTCTGCGCGAGATCGAGGTCTTGCCGGCTCCCGACGGGGAGGACAGCACAAGCATAAGGCCGCGTCTGGTGATCATGGAATTGGTCTCCGGCGCTTATTCGACGTTCTGGACCTGCTCGCGGAACCGCTCGATCCGCGTCTTCAATTCGACCCCGATATTGGTCAGGTCGAGGTCGACCGCCTTGGAACACAGCGTGTTCGCCTCTCGGTTCAACTCCTGACAGATGAAATCGAGCTTGCGACCGACGGCACCGCCGGCCTTCAGCAGGTCGCGGCAGGCACCTACATGCGCCGTCAGGCGGTCGGTCTCCTCGCGTACATCCGCCTTGGTGGCAAGCAACGCAATTTCCTGAGCCAGTCGCTCCTCCGAAACCGGCGGAGATGCCTGCAGCAGCATCGCCAACTGGTCCTGCAGTCTCTTCCGCAGCGCGGCCGGCTGCGCCTCGGCCACCTTGGCCGCGGCGGCGGTCAGAGCGTCGATCTCGTCGAGATGACCGAGCAGGAAGGTATGCAGCCTATCGCCCTCCCGCCGTCTGGCATCGACCAGCGACAGCAGAGCGGCGTCCAGATCGCCGAGGGCCGTCGGCGCCAGTTGCTCGATCACGGCAGCGTCCGCCACCCGTTCCACCGTCTCAACGACTCCGCGCACGGCGAGCAGGCGGTCGAGGCTCGGCGCCGTCGGGAAGACCAACCCTTTGTCCTCCAGTCGCTGTTGCAGCCCGAGAACAAGTTCGAGGAACGCCTCGTTCACCACAAGATCCGGCGCGGTGGCCCGATCGGCGCGCTCGAGGGACCAATTGACGGTGACCGATCCCCGATGGAGCACAGCCCCCACCCGTGCCCGGACCTGCTGTTCCCAGGCCTCCGCCACCGAGGGCAGACGCATGCGCAGGTCCAGCCCCTTTGAATTTACGCTCCGGATCTCCCAGCTCCACGACCAGTCGGTCGCGGCGCCATCTTGCGCCGTCGACGCGGCACCGCCATCGGTTCGGGCGAAACCGGTCATGCTGCTGACGCACGCACTCTTTTCCGTCACGGGATATCCTTCCCACCATCGAGATCCAGCGCCCTTATATCCATGGGCACACCGAGCGCCAAGCAAGAGGGAACGACATGCCGGTACCGAGCACGATCCTGATCACAGGCGGGTCCAGCGGACTGGGCGCCGCCCTGGCCGAAGCCTATGCCGGTCCGGGCAAGCGCCTCTTCCTATCAGGGCGCAACGCCGAGCGGCTTGAGGAGGTGGCGACGCGCGCACGGGCCCTGGGCGCCGTCTGCGATACAGCCGTCGTCGATGTGCGCGACGCGGAAGCCACGCGGGCATGGGTCGAGGCCTGCGATGAGGCGGCTCAGTTGGACTTGGTGATCGCCAATGCCGGGATCTCCGCCGGCACGGCCGGACGGGACGGCGCGGAACCGGAGGAGCAGGTACGCGCGGTGTTCGCCACCAACGTGGACGGGGTTCTGAACACGATTCTGCCGGCAATCGGCCGGATGGAGGCGCGGGGGAGCGGCCAGATCGCCCTGGTGGCCTCCTTGGCGGGTTATCGCGGTATCCCGGGCGCGCCGAGCTACTGCGCGTCGAAAGCGGCGGTCAAGGTCCTGGGAGAGGGTCTACGCGGCAATCTTCACCCGAAGGGAATCCGGGTCTCGGTCATTTGTCCCGGCTATGTCCGGACGCCGATGACGGCCGTGAACGACTTCCCGATGCCATTTCTTATGGACGGCGACAAGGCGGCGCGGATCATCCGCCGAGGTCTGGAACGGAACCGGCCGAGGATCAGTTTTCCCTGGCCGATGGCCGCGTCCGTCTGGCTGCTGCAAGCGCTTCCGCCTGCCTGGATCGATCCGCTGCTGCGCCGACTGCCGAAGAAAGGCGCCGACTAGCGGCCCCTCTATTCGATCTGCTTCGTGCGTTGATGTCTGCGCCAGGCGCGGACATTGCGATTGTGCTCCGCCAAGGTCTTCGAGAAAGCGTGGCCGCCCGTGCCGTCGGCCACGAAGTAGTAGAAGTCGGTCTCCGCCGGCTGCAGGACCGCGGCAATGGACGCGGCTCCGGGATTGGCGATGGGGCCGGGAGGAAGTCGGTCGATCACGTAGGTATTGTATGGCGTCCGCGAGCGCAGATCGGATCGGGTTAGGGGACGGTCGAGCCCCTCGCCGCCGGCAATGCCGTAGGCCACGGTCGGGTCCGACTGCAGCCGCATCCCCCGGTTCAGCCGGTTGATGAAGACGCTGGCCACCAATGGTCTTTCGGCGGCCACCCCTGTTTCCTTCTCCACGATCGACGCGAGGATCACAGCCTCTTCCGGGCTGCGGATCGGCAGGTCCGGCGCCCGCGTCTCCCATAGAGCGTTCACCATTTCGTCCATCGCTCGGCGCATGCGCGCAAGAAGATCTGACCGGGAGTCGCCGAGAGCGTAGTGGTACGTCTCTGGCAGCAGAGTGCCTTCTTCGGGGACGACGTCGATCTCGCCCTCCAACCCGTCGGCGGACCGCACAACCGCAACGACCTCGCCGCTCGACAAGCCCTCGGCGACGGTCACCCGACGCACGACGGTTACCCCGCTCTCCAGAATTTCCAGCGCCTCGCGCGGACTGACCGCCGCCGGAAAGGCAAACTCGCCGGCTTTCAGACGACGGGCCTGTCCCGAGACCTTGGCGCCTATGGCGAGAATTCGGGGGTCTGCTACGACACCGGCGTCGAACAACTTCAGCGCGATCGCCTCCATGCCCGCACCGCGCGGGATGACGACCGTTGTCTCATCCGCTAGCGGGCCGGGGCGGGTGAACTCGTTCCAGCCCCACGCCACGGCAAATCCGGCGATCACCGCCAGCGACAGCAGCAGAGATACCAGACGGAGCAGCCAGCGCCCCATCCCGCCCACTCCGGTTAGGAGACCTTGGAGAAGATCAGGGCGGCGTTCGTCCCGCCGAAGCCGAAGGAATTCGACAGAGCCGTGCGGACCGGACGCTCCCGCGCCTGATTGGGTACGAGATCGATACCCTCGATCCCCTCCGAGGGACTGTTCAGATTCAGCGTGGGCGGCACCGCCTGATCGCGGAGCGCCAGAACGGAGTAGATCGCCTCGACCGCGCCTGCCGCCCCGAGAAGATGCCCGATCGCCGACTTGGTCGAGGACATGGACACGGTTGCCGCGGCGTTGCCGAACAAGCGTTTGACGGCGCCGAATTCAATCGCGTCGCCGAGCGGCGTCGACGTGCCGTGGGCGTTGATGTAGTCGATCTGATCAGGCGAAAGGCCGGCACGCTTCAGCGCTGCCTTCATCGCCCGGAAACCGCCATCGCCGTCATCGGCCGGTGCGGTGATGTGGTGAGCGTCGCCTGACAGGCCGTAACCGACCACCTCCGCATAGATCGTCGCACCGCGCTTCTTGGCGTGCTCGTACTCCTCGAGCACGACCACACCGGCACCTTCGCCCATGATGAAACCGTCGCGCCCCTCGTCCCAGGGCCGCGACGCCTCTTCGGGCGTCTCGTTGTATCCGGTGGATAGGGCCCGCGCGGCGGCGAAGCCGGCGACGCCGAGACGGCAGATCGCCGCTTCCGCCCCACCGGCCACCATCACGTCGGCATCGTCCAACGCAATCAGTCGGGCCGCATCGCCAATGGCATGGGCGCCGGTCGCGCAGGCGGTAACGGCCGAATGGTTCGGTCCCTTGAAGCCGTATTTGATCGAAACCTGGCCTGAGACGAGGTTGATCAACGCCGACGGAATGAAGAACGGGCTGATGCGACGCGGCCCGCGTTCCTGAAGGAGAACGGCGGCTTCGGCGATGGTCGTCAGACCGCCGATCCCGGATCCGATCATAACGCCACTGCGTTCCTGATCCTCTGCCTCCGTCGGCAGCCAACCGGAATCCTCGACCGCCTGCTGCGCGGCAACCATGCCAAGCAGAATGAACCGGTCGATCTTCCGCTGCTCTTTCGGCTCCAACCATTCGGATGGATCGAAGAGCCCGTCGTCTTTCGATCCCTCGGGAACGATTCCGGCGATCTTCGCCGGAAGGTCAGAGACATCGAAGGTATCGATCGTCCTGATGCCGGACTTACCGGCCATCAGACGGTCCCAGTTGGCCTTAACGCCGCATCCGAGCGGGCTGACCATGCCGAGGCCGGTGATGACGACGCGTCGCATGACGTCACCCATTTCCAGCTGCGTGGAGCGAGACGGCGCCGGAGCCGGAGCTCCGGCGGACGGCTCAGCCTTCCTGGCTCTTGATGAAGTCGATCGCGTCCTTGACGGTCAGGATCTTCTCCGCCGCGTCGTCCGGGATCTCGCAGGAGAACTCTTCCTCGAACGCCATCACGAGCTCGACGGTGTCGAGGCTGTCGGCGCCCAGATCGTCGATGAAGCTGGCATCCTCGGTCACCTTGGCCTCGTCGACACCGAGATGCTCGACGACGATCTTCTTAACCCGCTCGGCAACGTCACTCATTGTCCTGAACCTCTGTTCTCTCTCTCGACTGCGGGCGCTTTCGCGTCCCAATTGTCGCGGCCCGCCAGTGTTCCGGCGAACCCGCGATATTTGGATCGGCGGGCTGTAACACAAGTCTTTTCCCAAGACCAGCACACCCCGCCGCTTTTGGCCGCCGACCGATGTCCGCCGGCATCAAAGCATAGCCATCCCGCCATTGACGTGGATCGTCGCGCCGGTGACGTAGGCCGCCTCCTCGCTCGCAAGGTAAAGCACCGCGGCCGCGATGTCCTCCGGCGTGCCGAGTCGGCCGGCCGGAACGCTCTCCAGGAGCTTGTCCTTCTGCGGATCGGTCAGCGCGTCCGTCATCGCCGTCGCGATGAAACCGGGCGCGACCACATTGACGGTGATGCCGCGGTTTGCCACCTCGGCGGCGAGGGCCTTGGAGAAGCCGACCATACCGGCCTTGGCGGCGGCGTAGTTCGCCTGACCCGCATTCCCGGTGGCGCCGACGATCGACGAGATGCCGATGATGCGGCCCCAGCGCTTCTTCATCATGCCTCGGACCAGGGCGCGGGACAGCCGGAAGCCGGACGTCAGATTGACCGCGATCACCTGGTCCCAGTCGTCGTCCTTCATGCGCATCAGCAACTGGTCGCGGGTGATGCCGGCATTGTTCACGAGAATGTCGACCGGCGCGCCAGCCGCGGCCTCCGCCGCCTTCGGAAGCGCTTCCACCGCGTCCGCGTCGCCGAGATTGCACGGCGCGACCGAGACGCGGTCTCCGAGAGCGGCCGCCTTCTCCTCGAGCACCGCCTCGCGGGTTCCCGACAGCACCACATGGGCACCCTGCCCATGCAGCGTCTCGGCGATTGCCGCGCCGATGCCGCCGGTCGCGCCCGTCACCAGGGCGGTCTTGCCGCTCAGGTCGAACATATCTGCCTCCTCCTGCGCCGTCAGAGAGCGGCGACAAAGCCGGCGACGTCGGCCGGCGTGTTGATCGCATGCGCGTCGATCGACTTGTCGATGCGCTTCACGAGACCGGACAGGACCTTTCCGGCCCCGATCTCCGCAACGCTGGAGACTCCGAGCCCGGAAAGACCCTCGACGGTTTCGCGCCAGCGTACCCGACCGGTCACCTGCTCGACCAGTTGCCGACGGATCACGTCTCGGTCGTCGGTGGGTGTCGCGGAAACGTTCGCGATCACCTGAACCAGCGGTGCGCGCAGATCCGTCGCGGCAAGCGCCTCGGCCATGGCATCGGCGGCAGGCGCCATCAGAGAACAGTGGAACGGCGCGCTCACCGGCAGCTTCACCGCCCGCCGCACGCCATGGTCCGCGGCCAGCGCAATCACCCGATCGATGGCCGCGGCGTGTCCGGACAACACAACCTGGCCGCCGCCGTTGTCGTTCGCGATGTCGCAGATCTCGTCGCCCTCGGGTCCCGGTCGCGCCGCGTTCGCGATCGCCTCGGCGGTTTCCAGATCCGCACCGATCAGGGCGGCCATCGCGCCTTCGCCAACCGGAACCGCCTTCTGCATCGACTGCCCGCGCAAGCGCAACAGTCGGGCGGCGGTAGCGATGTCGAGCGTGCCGGCGGCAGCCAATGCGGAGTATTCGCCGAGCGAATGACCCGCGACATAGTCGCAAAGACTGTCGATGGTCTTTCCGCTCTCGGCTTCGATGGCCCGAATTGCGGCAAGGCTGACCGCCATCAGGGCCGGCTGAGCATTGGCGGTCAGCGTCAACGTTTCCTCGGGGCCGCTGAAGATCAAAGCCGAGAGCGCTTCGCCGAGAGCATCGTCAACCTGTTCGAAAACCTGGGCGGCGGCGGGATAGGCGTCCGCCAGATCCTTACCCATGCCAACGGTCTGACTGCCCTGCCCCGGAAACACGAATGCCCGCGCGGTGCCGGCCATGATGGTTCCTCCCGATAACGTCTTTTTTCCTATCATCGGCGATCTTGCATAGGCTGCCTCGCGACGATGGCGCGGCGTCGTTTGCGACGGTGCGGCCAGATTGTCAAGGCACCCGCCGACCGGACCGCGGCCTACCAGCTCCCGACGATCAACGGGTCTGGCGCCCTGGCGGCACGTCTGTCCTTGCCCGGATAGTCCAGAGAATGGACGAAGTGCCGGATGGCCCCGATCCGAGCCCGTTTTTTGTCCGACGCCTTGATGATTGTCCATGGCGCGTCGGCGGTGTGGGTATGAAAGAACATCGCCTCCTTCGCCTCGGTATACGCGTCCCAACGCTGTGCCGACTCGCGGTCGATCGGTGAGAGCTTCCAGCGCTTGAGCGGATTGCGTTCCCGACCGCGCAAGCGCTTGGCCTGCTCCTCTCGGTTTACGGAGAACCAGAACTTGAAAAGCCTGATCCCGGACCGAACCCACATCCGCTCCAGGTCCGGGGCCTCGCGCATGAATTCCTGGTACTCGTCGTCGTCGCAGAATCCCATGACCCGCTCGACGCCGGCACGGTTGTACCAGGAGCGATCGAACAGGACGATCTCCCCTTTGGTCGGCAGTTCGGCAACGTAGCGCTGGAAGTACCATTGACCGCGCTCCCGGTCGTTGGGTTTGTCCAGGGCGACCACCCGGGCGCCGCGCGGGTTCATGTTCTCCATGAACCGCCGGATGGTCCCACCCTTCCCGGCGGCGTCCCTCCCCTCGAAGACGATCACGATCCGCTGGCCCGTGTCCTTGACCCAGCGCTGGACCTTCAGCAATTCGATTTGCAGCGCGCGTTTTTGCTTTTCGTATGTATCGCGCTCCATCGGCGTCTTGTACGGGAAGTCGCCGCTCTCGAAGAGATGGCGCAACACCGACGGATCATGGCGCATCTCGGCCTGATGATGGCGGGCCTCGGCGCTGGCCGCGACGCCCGGGTTCTCCGCCAGCCCCGATGTTTGCGCTCGCCTCTTTTTTCCTGCCGTCACCGATCAATCTCCTTTCGACTGCGATCGCACCATAGCATCTGGGGAAAACCCTTGCGCGGCGCGGAATTCTGCGTATTGTGCGCGCTCTTCCGGGCGCCGTCGGCGTCCGGCGATCATAGCTCCTTGCCGTATCGATACGCTGAAAACGCACCGATGCGGCTTTGCCCGAGGGGTGATGCCCCGGGCGCAACATCCACAAGGAGTGCGCAATGCCGTACTACGAGAGCGTGTTCATCGCACGCCAGGACGTCTCGTCCACCCAGGTCGAACAGCTGACCGATCAGTTCGCGGAAGTCGTCGCCGGTCTCGGCGGCGAGGTCAAGAAGCGCGAATACTGGGGTCTGCGGAACCTCGCCTACAAGGTGAACAAGAACCGCAAGGGCCACTACGTGCTCTTCAATCTCGACGCGCCGTCCGACGCCGTGACCGAGATGGAGCGTCTGATGCGTCTGAACGAAGACGTGCTGCGCTACATGACGATCCGTGTCGACGAGCTCGAGGACGGCCCCTCGATCATGATGCAGGCCAAGTCGGACCGCGACCGCGGCCGCGGCGGTCGCGAAGGTGGCCGGGGCGATCGCGATCACCGTGATCGTGGAGACCGCGGCGACCGGCGCGAGCGCGACAGTGCTCCGCGTGATAACGCCAGCAAGGGAGATGCAGAATGAGCCAGTTGCAGATCGCTCGCGCGGCCGTGCGTAAGCCGTTCATGCGCCGCCGCAAGTCCTGCCCGTTCTCCGGCGCGAGTGCTCCGAAGATCGACTACAAGGACACAAAGCTCCTGTCCCGCTTCATTTCGGAGCGCGGCAAGATCGTGCCGAGCCGCATCACCGCCGTTTCCGCCAAGAAGCAGCGTGAATTGGCCCGCGCGATCAAGCGTGCCCGCAATCTCGCTCTCCTGCCGTTCGTGGTGAGCTGAGCCCCGGATTCGGCATCCGGCGGCACACGGACGAGCCTCGGAAAGACGATGGCCTTGTATGAACAACGGTTGGCTTCTGGTCGGAATTGCAGCGGCAGCGAGCGCGCTGATGACGGTGGCGGTTTATCCGTCGCCGTTCTTCGCGATGCTGCAGCTTTCGCTGACCTCGCTGCCGTTGTTCCTGGTGGGCCTCGCCTTCGGGTCGGTTTTCGGACTGGCCTCGGCGGCGGCAGCCTTCGTTGCCCTGTCGCTTGCTTTGGGGCTCGATATCGCCGCCTACCATGTGGCGATGACCGGACTGCCGGCCTGTCTGCTCGTTTGGCAGGCCGAACGAAGCCGCAGCGACCCGACGGTGCTGATGCTCACCATGGTCGCCTACGCCTGCGTGATGATCGCGTTGGCGGCCCTCTTCTTCTCCGGGCAGCCGGGCGGGATGCAGGGGGCGATCGCGGCAGAGCTTCAGGAGACATTGAAGGCGCTCAAGGACTTCGCGGAACAGTCCGGCCAGGCTCCTCTGCCGATGGACGAACTGGACGCGGTGCTGGAGCAATTGGCCTCCGTGTTCCCGGCGTTCGCGGCGGCAGGGTGGATGATGACAACGGCTGTCAGCGCCGGAGTAGCACAACTGCTGCTGCGCCGCTTCGGCCGGGCGGCGTTGCCGACCCCGGATATCGCCGACCTGAAGCCGGCGCGCTGGTTCACGATCGGTTTGGCGGCGGTGCTCGTCGTTTCCTACCTGCCGGACGGCATCGGTTTTGCCGGCCGGAACATGGTGCCGGTCGTTCTGCTGCTGTTTCTCTTCTCCGGATTGGGCGTGATTCATACCCTGGCCCGGCGGAGCGCCAGTGGCGGGCTCTGGCTTGGCGGAACCTATGCTCTGCTGGTCGTTTTCAGTTGGGCAGCGGCAGCGGTTGTCGTCCTGGTCGGGATGCTGGATGTGGTTTTCGACTTTCGCCGTCGCGCGGGGCCTCCTCCGCCTGACGATGAGTGAGTAATGGACGTGCGGTCGCCTTGGCGCCGCCCTGATGAGGAAATCCGGACATGGTTCCGGGGGGCGTAGGCCCGCAAGAGAAGGAGTGAGGACGATGGAAGTCATCCTGCTGGAACGGATCGAGAGCCTTGGCCAGATGGGCGACGTTGTCTCGGTCAAGCCGGGTTACGCCCGCAACTATCTGCTGCCGCAGAAGAAGGCGCTGCGCGCCAACGACGGCAACCGCAAGGTGTTCGAGGAGCGTCGGGCCCAGCTCGAGGCCGAGAACCTGGAGCGCAAGTCCGAAGCGGAGCAGGTCGCAAAGACCCTGGACGGCCTGACGGTCGTGCTGGTCCGCGCGGCCGGCGAGAGCGGCCAGCTCTACGGTTCGGTTTCGGCCCGCGACATCGCCGACGCGGTGACCGCCGCCGGCGTGACCGTCGGCCGTAGCCAGGTCAAGCTGGACAAGGCCCTGAAGGCCCTCGGACTGGAGCCGGTTCGTATCCAGCTCCACCCGGAAGTCGCGGTCAACGTCACCGTGAACATCGCCCGGTCCGAGGACGAGGCAGAGACCCAGGCCCGCCTGGGGCGTGCGCTCGACCGCGGCATCCTGGACGAGGAAGAGCGTCAGGATGCGGCCGCCCCCGACGTCGAGGAATTGCTGGAGCCGGAAGCGGCCGCCGCCCTTGCCGAGGAGGAAGGTACGGCGGAAGAGAAGGCCGAGGCCTGATCCTTGAACGCATGGCACATGTCGAAGGGCCGCCCCACGGGGCGGCCCTTTGCTTTTGGAAAGCCCGGAGCGAGCGGATCGCATGGGTCGTAGCTGCCGGAGCCGTCTTGGTGGACAGTCGCAGATCCGCCGGGCGGCCGCTCAGCGAGCGCCCTCGTTCCGCGTGCGTATCATTCACAAGCGCCGAGTCGCGCAAGTTCCCTACCGCCCTTCGCCCCAACGAACGATCCACAGGTGAATGGCTGTTTCGTCCCCTGGATTCTCTTCATCAGACCGTGCATCGCGCTCGCGTTTCGGGGCCTAGGCGGGCTATGCGTTAGACTACAGCCCACGGGGACAACAAAGAGCAAAGCCGAGTCGCCAAGCCATGTCCGATCCCGAGTCCAGCATCGCCCCCTTCCCCGGTCCGGTCGGCAGCTTCGCCACGCCGGAGACGGCGTCGCAAGCGCCCTTCCGTGAGCCGCCGCATAATCTGGAAGCGGAGCAGGCCCTGCTGGGCGCCATTCTCGTCAACAACCGCGCCTACGAGCGGGTCAGCGAGTTCCTCCGCCCGGAACACTTCGCCGATCCGGTCCACGGCCGCATCTTCGCCTCCTGCGGCAAACTGATCGACCGCGGCCAGATCGCCACGCCGGTCACGCTCAAGGGACTGTTCGACCAGGACGACGCGCTGGCGGATGTGGGCGGCGCCCAGTATCTGGTCAAACTCGCCGGCTCCGTCGTCACGGTCATCAACGCCGCCGATTACGGCCGGGAGATCCGCGACTGCTATCTGCGCCGGGAGTTGATCGATATCGGCGAAACGGTGGTCAACGACGCCTTCGATCGCGATCTCGACACCGCCGCCCAGGAACTGATCGAGAAGGCCGAGAACCACCTCTTCACCCTGGCCGAGACCGGAGAGGGCGAGAACGGCCTAAAGGAACTGAAACTCGCGCTGGTCGAGTCCGTCGCTCAGGCGGAAGCCGCCTTCAAACGGGACGGCGGTCTCGCCGGCTATTCCACCGGGCTCATCGATATCGACAATCTGCTGGGTGGCCTGCACCCCTCCGACCTGCTGATCCTCGCCGCCCGGCCCGCCATGGGAAAGTCGACGCTGGCCTCCAACATCGCCTTCCACATCGCCACCGCGTCGATGCGCGAAGCCGGCCACGCGCCGCAGCCGGTCGCGTTCTTCTCGCTGGAAATGTCGGCCGAGCAGCTCGCGACCCGTATCCTCTCCGAGCGAACCGGCATCGCGTCCGAGAAGCTTCGCCGAGGCCAGCTGAACAACGAGGATTTCGGGAAGCTGGTCGAGGCCAGCCAGGACCTGGAGCGGGCGCCGATGTTCATCGACGACACGCCGGCGATCCCAATCTCCACCCTGCGCACCCGCGCCCGGCGGCTGAAGCGCCAGCACGGTCTTGCCCTGATCGTCGTCGACTACCTGCAGCTCATGCGCCCGGCGCCCGGCGCCCGCATCGACAATCGGGTGCAGGAGATCTCCGCCATCTCCCAGGGCCTCAAGGCCATCGCCAAGGAACTGGACGTGCCGGTCCTGGCGCTGTCACAGCTCTCGCGCGCGGTCGAGCAGCGCGAGGACAAGCGGCCGGTGCTCGCCGACCTGCGTGAATCGGGCTCGATCGAACAGGACGCCGACATCGTCATGTTCATCTACCGCGAGGACTACTATCTGCAGAAGGCGGAGCCGATCCAGCGGATGGAGGAAGACGCCCAGAAGTTCCACGACCGCTACGACCAGTGGAAGGAACGGTGCGAGAAGGCCCACGGCAAGGCCGAGGTGATCATCTCCAAGCAGCGCCACGGTCCGACCGGCGTCGTCACCCTGCACTTCGACGGCTCGACGACGAAGTTCACCAACTACGTCGCCGACGACGCCGTTCCCGACCACTACTGATCGGTCGCGTCGGGACGAAGAGCGTCCGGCAAGAAGAAAGGCCGCCCGAAGCGGACGGCCTTTCCGTGAGCCGATACGGCTCGAACTCGGGGTATTGTGTTTAGACGGCCGCCGAAGGCTGCTCCGACATCGCGCCCATACACACGAGCTCGCCCCGCATCGCAAGATCACTAGACACCGGATCACCTCCTTTCAGTTGGTTCAACACCGAGTAAAGGGTGGGGCGGTCCGGCACGGTCGGCAAGCCGTCGCCTGAAATCCAAGGTTTCCGGGGGGTGGCGCGCCACCGCACCGCAGCATCGGATGCAAATCCGGGCGGCGAATCCGGTCACCGGCTTGTCACTGGACGCGGCGGAACGCCGTCCGCAGGCTGTCGCGTCCGTCCCTGAACGAGAAAACCAGATGCGTCGACCGTCCTTCCTCATAGCCTTCCTGGTCTTGCTGGCAGGCGCGCCGACCGCCTCGGGCGCCGACAGGATCGATATTGGTTCCGGCACCTACCGCGTCCACGAGCCCGCGTCCTGGGACGGGACGTCGCCCCTTCCGCTTCTGATGTTCTTCCACGGCTACGGACAGACCGGCGGAGTCGTGATGGGCAATGCGGAACTCATGGAGCTTGCCGACCGGGAGGGCGTGCTGGTCATCGCCCCCGACGGCGCGGAGAAACGCTGGGCCCATCAGGGCGCCCCGGCGCGGGAGGGGCTCCGCGACGACGACGCCTTTGTCGCCGCCGTATTGAGCGACGCCAAGCGGCGCTGGCCGGTGGACGACGCGCGCGTCTGGGCGTCCGGCTTCTCCATCGGCGGCTCCATGGCCTGGCATCTCGCCTGCTACCGCGGCGACCTGTTTTCCGCGTTCCTGCCGACGGCGGGGGCGTTCTGGCGTCCGGAGCCCGAGACCTGCCCCTCGGGACCCGCCAACCTCATGCACGTGCACGGCACCGCCGATACCGTGGTGCCGATGGCGGGACGGCCGATCCGCGACGTCTACCACCAGGGCGACGTCCTGCGCGGCATCGCCTCCTGGCGCGCGACGAACGGCTGTCCGGCGGAACCGGCCGAGGTCAGCGAGACCGGCTCGCTGCGCTGCGAGATCTGGCGCGGCTGCGCCTCGGGCAAGCAGATGCAGCTCTGCCTGCATCCGGGCGGGCATGTCATCCCCGAGGGCTATATGGCGAAGGCGATCGCCTGGGCGGAAGCGCTGTCGCAACGATAATAGTGCTCGGCGGTTGTCTGTTGGCACCCTGACGCGTTGACATCAGGGGCCATACCCTCTCTGGTTGCGTCGTAGTGATCGACTGGGGGGCGGCAGACGATGCGGGGTGGAGTGAACCGGAGGCACGTGCTCGGGGGGCTGGCTCTGGCAAGCGCGCTAGGGCTCGGCGGATGCGTGACGAGCGGGCCGACGGGGTCCGTAGACAGCAACGTGAATGACGGTCCGGACGGCGACGGTCGCCAGGACGGGGCTTTGCATGTCCAAAGCCACATCGACAGTGCCCGCGCAGGCGGCGTGATGATCGTCCTGAGCCGCGAGGCCGAGGCGCCCGACACCCGCATCGGATTCGGCGTGATCCCAGTCACACTGGCGGACGGACAGGCCGTGCCCTCAGGCGACGACGCGGTGGTGGAAGAGTTCGTGAGCCCGGCGGACGCCATCGAGGGTCGCCATGTCAGAACCTTCGACCTGCCCCCGGGGACCTATGTCGTCGCCCGGATCGATGCCGGCCCGAAGCCGTTCAGGGGCGGCGGATTCAAGAGTAATTCAGTCACATTGATCAATCCCGGCATGGGGACTGTCAGAAATTTCGTGTGCGGGGGAGCATGATGGGAATGAAGGAGATCCCCCATGCCCCGACGCAAAGCGCCTGTGATTGCCGATGCCGTTCTTGATCAATTGCTCGCCGGAGCGGACGTCCGCACGGCCTTCGA